>UCAU01000033.1 GCA_900470445.1 Hyphomicrobiales bacterium
CTCCCCTCAGGGGGGAGGGAACTGATCGAGGCCCGCGAGCATCAGCGATGCTGGAGACTGAAGATGAAATCCTGGCTTATGCCGACCAGCCGCGTGCTGGGGCAGCTTTCAAACGCCATGCTCTGGATTGCCGGCGTCGGCCTCGTTTCGATGACCGCCATCGTCGCCTATCAGGTGTTCATGCGCTTCGTGATCAACCAGTCGCCGGCCTGGACCGAGGCGGGATCGATCATGATCATGACCTGGTTCATCTTTCTCGGCGCTGCCGTAGGCGTGCGTGAGAATTTCCATATGGGCTTCGACGTGCTGCTCTACGTGCTGCCGCCATCAGCCAAGCCGTGGCTGCGGGCCATCAGCGATATCGCCGTGTTCTGCTTTGCCTTCGGCATGGTTTTTTATGGTGGCGAACTGGCGGTGCGCTATTGGTCGACGCGCATCCCGGTGCTCGGCCTGCCGACCGCCTTCACCTATTTCCCCATTGTGATCTCGGGCGCGCTGATGTGCCTGTTCGCCGCCGAGCGCATCCTGCTGCGCTTGGCTGGTGAACCGGTCGACGACATCCCGGTCGATCCGACGATCACCGAGGCCTGACCCTTATGGAATATTGGATTCTCTTCGGCGTATTCACGGGGCTGATGGTGATCGGCACCCCGATCGCCTATTGCCTCGGTATCGCGAGCTTCGCCACTATCGTCTATCTCGGACGGCCGGCCATCGTGGTGTTTCAGCAGCTCAATTCGGGCGTCTCAGCCTTTAGCCTCCTGGCCATCCCCTTCTTCATTTTCGCCGGCGACCTGATGATGCGCGGCGGCATCGCGGCGCGGATCATCTCGTTTGCCGGCTCCATCATCGGGCATGTGCGCGGCGGGCTGGGGCAGGTCAATATCGCGGCCTCGACATTGTTCGGCGGTATTTCCGGCTCCGCCGTGGCGGAAGCCGCGGCTGTGGGCGGCATCATGATCCCGCAAATGAAAGCGCGTGGTTATGGCGCCGATTACGCGGTCAACGTTACCTCCATGGCAGCATTGATCGCCCTTTTGCTGCCGCCCAGCCACAACATGATCATCTATTCGCTCTCGGGCGGCGGCAATATTTCCATCGCGGACCTGTTCACGGCGGGCATCATTCCGGGCCTGCTGCTGGCTGCAGTATTGAGCGTCACAGCCTATCTTGTGGCGGTCAAACGGGGCTATCCGACCGAGCCCTTCCCCGGTTTCCGTAAAGCCGGCTACTTCTTCCTCGTCTCCATCCCCGGGCTGATGCTGATCGTTATCATCTTCGGCGGCGTGCGCTCGGGCATTTTCACCGCGACAGAAAGCTCTTGTATCGCAGTGCTTTATGCCCTGCTGGTGACGCTGGTCGTCTATCGATCGCTGAACTGGAGCGAGTTCGTCCATTCGGTGCTGGGCGCGGTGCGCACCACGGCCATGGTGCTGTTCATCATCGGCGCCGCCGCGTCCTTCGCCTGGCTCATGGCCTATCTCAAAGTGGCGACGATCCTCACGGCGGGAATGGCGACGATCTCGTCCGATCCGCTGCTGGTGCTGCTGATGATCAATGTCGTGCTGCTGCTGCTCGGCACCTTCATGGATATGGGGCCGCTGATCATCATCACCACCCCGATCTTCCTTCCCATGGTCAAGGCTTTCGGCGTCGATCCGGTGCATTTCGGGGTGATCATGATCCTCAATCTGGGCATCGGGTTGAATACGCCCCCGCTGGGGCCGGTGCAGTTCGTCGCTGCCGCCGTCGGTAAGATCACCGTAATGGAGGCAATGAAGAGCATCTGGCCGTTCTACCTGGCCGGAATCATCGTATTGGGGCTGGTGACCTATATTCCGGCGCTGTCGCTGTGGCTGCCGGCCTTGTTCAGGGGATAGCGATGAGCCTTTCGGGGAGTGATGCTGTCGCGGCGCGCCGGCCCAAGCTGGCGGATCTGGTGATCGACACACTGCGCAAGCGCATCAGCACGGGCGAATATGATGCCAGCGGCAAGCTGCCGACCGAAAACCAGATGACCACCATATTCGGCGTCAGCCGGACCGTGGTGCGCGAGGCCATTGCGGCTCTGGCGGCCGATGGGCTGGTGCAATCGCGGCAGGGCGCCGGGGTGTTCGTGGTCGCCAATGCGGTGACGCCGTTCAACGCGATCGGGGCGGACAAATCCAACAAGATCTCGGTGGCCATCAATGTGCTCGAAGTGCGCATGGGCATCGAGATTGAAGCGGCCGGCCTTGCGGCCCTGCGACGTAGCGCCAGCCAGGAAGCGGCAATCCAGGAGGCATGGAACGAGTTCGGCCGATTGCTGAAGCTGGGCATTCCCACCGGCAAGACCGATTTCGCCTTTCACCGGACCATAGCCGAAGCAACCAACAATCCGTTCTACATCGAGGTGCTGGACGGGCTGGGAAGCCGGACCATTCCCTGCGACGTGGCTTCGCCATGGGGCACTGAGACCGTGCTGACCTATGAATACCAGGCGGGGCTGCAGCGCGAGCACCTCGCCATTCTTCGGGCTATCTCGGCGCAAGACGCCGGGGCGGCCCGCGAGGCAATGCGGCAGCATCTGTCGCTGAGCCAGGAACGCTATCGCCAGCGGCTCCGCCAACAATCCACGACCAAACAGGACTGACCATGACCACCGATTTTGACATCCGCTTTGCCATCGACCCGGTAAGCGCCGGAACCATGAATACCGATGAGCTGCGCGAGCATTTCCTGATCGAGGAATTGTTCACCCTGGGCGGGATCAACTGGACCTATACCCATTATGACCGCATGGCGGTGGGCGGGGCCATGCCAGGCGGCAAGGCGCTGCCGCTGGAGACGATCAAGCCGACAGGAACGGCCGGCTTCCTCGACCGAAGGGAGCTGATTGCCGTCAATATCGGTGGGGCCGGCACGATTGCGGTAGATGGCACGGACCATCCTATTGCGCCCCGCGACATGCTCTATATCGGCATGGGTGCCGCCGAGGTGAGTTTTGCTTCGGCCGATGCCGGCGCACCAGCCAAGTTCTACCTGTTGAGCGCGCCGGCGCATGCCAGCCATCCGACCAAGCTGATCCGGCAGAGCGATGCCAAGCGGCTCGACTTGGGCAGCCAGGAAACCGCCAACCAGCGTTCCATCTTCCAATTCGTCAACGCCGACAGCGTCAAGACCTGCCAATTGGTGGTGGGCCTGACCAGTTTCGCGCCCGGTTCTGTATGGAACACCATGCCCGCCCACGTGCATGACCGGCGCATGGAGGCCTATCTCTATTTCGATCTCAAGCCCGATGCCTTCGTCGTGCATCTGATGGGCGAGCCCACAGAAACCCGCCATCTGATCGTGCGCAATGAGCAGGCCGTACTGTCGCCACCCTGGTCGATCCATTCTGGCGCCGGCACCGGCGCCTATACCTTCATCTGGGCCATGGCCGGCGACAATGTCGACTATACCGATGTCGAAAAAATCGAGATGGACGAGCTCCGCTAATCAGCCACCGGCACCCTGGTAATTGCGCAGGCAATAGCGCCAGTGGAGCATGGCAAGACCAGCAGCAAGCGGCCCGGCCAATAGCGCCGCCGGGCCGGCCCAGGCGCCGAGCAAGGCCACGTCCTTGCCCAGGAAAACCGCGACCGGGACATAGCTCATAAAGCCCAGGGGAGCCACGCTCAGCATCAGCACTTGCAGCGGTAGTGGGAAGATGGTGAGGGGGTAGCGAGCCAACTCCCAGAAGCCGAAGAAAATCTGGTAGAGATGGTTGGATTTGACCCAGATCAGCGCCGTGGCGCCGATCATGGTCATCACGGCAGCCACGATCATGGCCGCGCTGACGAGGCACCCGAGAAATAGCAGCAAGGACAGTGGCGTCCAGGCGATATCCACCTGGGTAAGGGCCCAACCCATCAGCCCGACGGCCAGCACGATATGGCCGGCGTAGCCGATGTTGAGGCCCGAAAAAACGATATAGGTCCAGACGCCAATTGGCTTGACCAGGATGGCGTCCATGGTGCCCATGCGCACCTTTTCCTCCATCTCCCGAAACTGCACGAAGCTGAGCGAGGCGCCAAGCGAGTAGGCGAGGAGATGGAAGGACAGGAGCAGGGCCATTTCCGGCCAGATCCAGCCGCCCAGCGCGCCAAAGCGAGCCAGGATGAGGGAGATGGCCGTATACATGGAGCCATAAGCTGCGAACTGAGACAGCCAGCCCAGTATCATGGCACCCGGATATTCGGTTTTGCTCTTGATGAAGGTCCGCACGAGAGCCGGAATGATCACGCGAAGACGCGCCATGACGTCACCCTCCCTGCACGATGAGGCGGTGCCGCGCTCGGCCCCATAGCCAGATCAGGCACAGCAGGAGCGCGGCAAACCAGATAAGGCCGATGCCGAAATAGAGCAGTGTCTCCACCACGCCCAGCTTTCCGATATAGACGGCCGCCGGATAGTACGAGACCCAGGCAAAGGGCAGGTGGCCGGCAATGGCTGCCAGCCAGCCGGGGAAGAACCAGAGCGGCACCAGCCCGCCTGACAGCAGCGTCATGATGCTGTTGAAGAACCAGTCCAGCGAGTCGGTGGTCATCAGCCAGAAGGCGGCCAGCCCCAACAGGGTGGTGAGCACAAACAGCATCATGAAGGACAGCGCCCAGAATGGCAGGAAAGCCAAGCCATGGAACAGGCTGGCCGGAGCAACGAGACCCGCCGTAAAACCGACAACGATGGCAACCGGCAGGGTGATCGCGACAAGATCGAACAGGAAGTTGCCGAAGTGACTGGCCAGCAGATAGCCGGGATAATGCAGCGGCTTGAGCAGGTAGACAGCGACGTCACCCGATTTGACGGCGGTGCCGACATCCTTGAGTAGCCGGGAATAATCCCAATACAGCACCGGCCCGGCCAACAGGGCATAGGTGATCATCTGCGGCAGCGTCACGCCGTCGACGCTGGCAGTGCCAACCGCGCCGAACACCGATGCCCAGATGGCGATGCGCGCGACGATAAAGACCAGTTCGCCGAACATGCCGGCCCAGACCTGGTTGCGATAGGCCAGCCGCGCCTGGAAAGCATTGGCGGTGAAAGCGGGATAGGCGCTCGCCCTCATGGCTACGCCCCGGCCAATTTGGACTTGTTCTGGTAAAAGGTGCGGATCACCTCTTCGATGTCGGGCTCTTCGAGCGCCACGTCGCTGAGGTCATAGCCCGAGCCGAGCTCGGTCAGCACATTGAGGATGGAGATCTCTTCACTGTCGAGCAGGAAATGCTTGGCGGCGCCTTCGTCGCTGACCAGTTGTGCCCCGGCCAGGGTAATCGCTCCGGGATCGGTGCCGAAGGTCAGCGTCAGCCGGCGGCGCGAACCGAGTGCAGCACGCAACCGCGTCACCTCGCCGTCGAACAACAGCTTGCCCTCATCGACCATGATGAGGCGGGGGCAGATTTCCTCGATATCCTGCAGGTCATGGGTGGTGAGGATAATGGTGGTGCCACGCTCGCGATTGAGCTTGGACAGGAATTTGCGCACCGCATCCTTGGCAACCACATCTAGCCCGATCGTGGGCTCGTCCAGGAACAGGATCTTGGGATCGTGCAGCAGCGCCATGGCGATCTCGGCGCGCATGCGCTGGCCCAGGCTAAGCTGGCGCACCGGGCGATCGAGATACCCACCCATGGCCAGCATGTCGCTGAGATAGGCGAGGTTGTCGGCGTAGCGAGCCGCCGGAATGTCGTAGATGTGGCGGTTGAGCTCGAAACTGTCGCGCACCGGCAAATCCCACCAGAGCTGGCTGCGCTGGCCGAAGACCACGCCGATTTCGGCGGCATTGATCATGCGATGGCTGTGCGGCGCGCGGCCAAGTACGCTCAATACGCCGCCGCTGGGCACGAGAATACCGGTCATCATCTTGATCATCGTCGACTTGCCGGCGCCGTTTGGCCCGAGATAGCCCACCGCCTCACCGGCCGCGATGGTGAAGCTGATATCGGCGACCGCGTGGATTTCGGTATAATCGCGGTTGAACAGGCCCTTGAGCGCCCCGCCCAGCCCGGAAAAGCGTTTGGGTTGGTGAAAAGTCTTGCTGACGCCGCTCGCGGCAATAATCGCCGTCATCATCACCCCCATGTCTCCCGGCCTCACCTTCTATGGGTTGAGTGCCGGGGAGGTAATCGGTGCGCGATTCTAGCGCTGAGAACAATAGTTAGTGCCTGGCCATTTCCGGCCGCCAGTCAGCCGTTAGGTCGGCGACCGAGACGGCCTTGAGGGAGAGCTCGAACTGCTGGCGAGCCTCCGTCAAAGCCCTATTGGTCGCAGCGTTCGCAGCGCGGGCCAGCAGGCAAGTGGGCTCGTCCTCATCATTGCCGATGGCGAACAATTCGGGTGAGCCCAGCGCTTGGTAGATTTCCAGCAGCGAAATCCGGTCCAGCGGACGCGCCAGTGACCAGCCGCCGCCATGCCCCTTGGTCGCGGCAACGATGCCTGCCGAACGCAGGCCCGCCATGGTCCGGCGCACGACGGACGCGTTCGTTCCAAGCATGCTCGCAAGCAGGTCCGAGGTTGCCGGAGCCTTCATCCCATGCAAATGGAGGAGCGCATGCAGCACCCGGGACAGGCGGCTGTCTTGTCGCATGAAGGAACAATCCCGCTATTCGTCGAAGTCTTGGTGCATGGGATGTTACATGGTTTTAAAACCAGACACCAATGCTGACCGCTACTTCAACCGCTCCTCGCCGTGGGGGTGAGAGGCCGTTCGGGCCTCTCACGTCTTTGATCAGGCGAAAGCGTAGGAGCCATCGGGACGCTTGGGCACGCGGCGCTGCCAATGCACGTAGCTGTCCTCTTCCATGGCCTTTTCATCCATTTCGACGCCCCAGCCCGGACGATCCGGGCGCAGTTCCAGGTAGCCGTCCTTGGGAAGGTAGGGGTCGACCACATAGCGGGTGGCGTCCTCGCGGCTTTCTACTTCCGTGCCGCCATAGACATAGCACTGGCCGACTGGCAGGCGGTATTCCAAGATCCTGAAATTCTGCTGAGCGGCCGCGAAGTGCACGTTGACCGCGGTGGCCAGCGGACCCATCGGATTGTGCGGGGCGACACCCACGAAATGAGCCTCCGCCAGGGTTGCGATGCGCCGCATTTCGGAAATGCCGCCGACCACGCAAATGTCGGGCTGGATGAGATCGGCGCCCTTGACCTGCAGCAGGCGCAGGAATTCGTTGCGGTTATAGAGGGATTCCCCCGTGGCCAGGGTGCAGTTCAGGCCCTGGTTGAGATCACCATAAAGCTCGATATTTTCGGGGCGGAGCGGCTCTTCGTAGAACAGCGGATCGTAGGGCGCCAAGGCGTTGCCGAGCTGACGGGCGGATTTGACGTCAAAAATCTTGGCATGGGCGTCGAAGGCGATTTCGTAGGTGGGGTCGACCGCTTCGCGCACCTCACGGAAATATTCGGCCGAGGTGCGCACCACTTCGCCCCAGCGATGGCTATTGAGCTCGAGCCGCCACGGGCTGAGCTTGAAGGCGGTAAAGCCCCATTCCGTGTTGAGGCGGTCGAGTTCCTCCTTGGCGGCGGGCACGTCAGGTGCGGTATAGACGCCGGCATAAACCTTGATGCGGTCGCGCACCTCTCCGCCCAGCATCTTGTAGACCGGCACGCCGCGCGCCTTGGCCGCCAGGTCCCATAGGCAATGATCGAGCCCGGAAATAGCCGCCAGCCCAAGCGCGCCCGGCGGGAAGCGGCATTGCTGGATCATGTAGTTGACCAAATAGTCGACCCGCGACGGATCCTGCCCGGCCAGGAAATTGTAGAGATAGTCGAGGATGGGGGGCAGCGCGAGGTCGGGACCGTGATTGTAGCATTCGCCCCAGCCGGTCAGGCCGTCATCGGTGTCCAGCGCCACGATAACGCGTGGCCGGTCCTTGTCCCGGGTCACGAATACCCGCATGCGGTCGATTTTCATGGCAGTCTCCTTGTAGTGGGCCGGGCTGCAAGGGCGCGGCCAGAAATTCGTCATCTGTTATGCGGTGATCGCAGCGCCCTGCGGTCGGTAGCCCAGGCTCCCCTCGCGCAGCATGCGCGTATAGGGATGTTGTACCTCGTTATCGATCATGGCCTGCCGGCTGGAAATTTCTACCAATTGCCCGTCCTTCATCACCGCGATGCGGTCGCAAAGATGGGCGACGACCGCCATATCGTGGCTGACCAGCAGATAGGTGAGGCCGGCGCGCTCCCGCAGATCCTTGAGCAGGTTGAGAATTTCCGCCTGAATTGACACATCGAGCGCCGAAGTTGGCTCGTCGAGCAACAGGATTTCCGGCTCGAGAATAAGCGCCCGGGCAATGGCAACACGCTGGCGCTGCCCGCCCGACAATTGGTGCGGATAGCGGAACCGGAAGCGCGTGGGCAGGCTGACCTGCTCCAGTGCCTTTTCCACCCGAGCGTGGCGGTCCCCGATGCCGTGCATGACCAGCGGTTCGAGCAGGATGCGGCCGATCGTGTGACGCGGATGCAGTGAACCGAACGGGTCCTGAAACACCATCTGCTGGCGGCGCAATTGCGCATGGCTCCGCTTCTCGGGGCGCACCTGTTCGCCGGCAATGCTGATGGCGCCTTGCCAGTTCTTCACCCGGCCGGCAATTGCCCCCAGCAACGTGGATTTGCCGCAGCCGGATTCCCCGACCAGGCCAAAACATTCGCCCTTGCTCACGGCCATGTCGATGCCGCGCACTACATGGCTGGTTTTCGAGCCGCGTCCGAACGAAATGGTGAGGTTTTCGATGGTGATCATGGCTTCGGTCACGGCCTAACCCTCCGCCCAGGCGGGATCGCGGCGCAGCACGGCCAGCCGGTCCTTGGGGTGCAGCAGGCTGGGCAAGGCTTCCAGCAGGCCGCGCGTATAGGGGTGTGACGCCTGTTCAAGCTGGCTGGCTGGCAATTCCTCGACAATGCGGCCCCCGAACATGATGAGCACACGATCGCAGAAGCTGCGTACCAGATTGAGGTCGTGCGAGATGAACAGCAGGCCCATATTATTGGCACTGACCAATTCGTCGAGAATGGCCAGCACTTGCTGGCGGACGGAAACGTCGAGCGCCGAGGTCGGCTCATCCGCAATGATGAGCGCCGGCTTGGTGATCAGCATCATCGAGATCATGATGCGCTGGCCCATGCCGCCGGAGACCTCATGCGGGTAGAGCCCCATAACGCGCTCGGGTTCGCGGATATGCACCTTTTCCAGCATTTCCAGTGTGCGTTCGCGTGCCGCACGCCGCGATAGTTTCTCATGCAGGATCGCGGTTTCGGCGATCTGTTCGCCCACGGTCATCACCGGATTGAGCGAATATTTGGGGTCCTGCAGGATCATCGCCATGCTGTGCCCGCGGATTTCGCGCATGCGCCGGTCGCTGAGCGGCAGGATTTCCTCACCGCGGAACTGCAGGCGGTCCGCCGTGATACGGGTCGCCTTGGGCAGGAGGCGCATCAGTACGCGGCCCGTCGTGCTTTTGCCTGAGCCGGATTCCCCGATAATGCCGACCTTTTCCCGACCAACATCGAAATTGACGCCGCGCACCGCCGGCGCACTGGCATGCAGCGACGGGAAGGTGACGGTGAGATTGCGGACCGACAGGAGGGGCGTGGCTTGATCAGGCATGTTTGGGATCCAGAATGTCACGCAGGCCATCGCCGAGCAGGTTGAAAGCCAGGCTGACAAGCAGGATGGCCATGCCGGGAATGGCGGTCAGCCACCAGGCATCGAGCAGATATTGACGGCCCTGTGCGGCCATAGCCCCCCATTCGGGGGAGGGTGGCTGCGCGCCGAGACCGAGGAAGCCCAGGCCGGCAGCCGTCAGGATGATCGAAGCCATGTTCAGCGTCAGCCGGATGACCACCGAAGGGGCGCAAAGCGGCACGATGTAGCGGAACATGATGCGCAAGACGCCCGCGCCCTGCAGCTCCGCAGCGACCACGAAATCGGCCTTGCGGAAGGTCAGTGTTTCCGCGCGGACTAGCCTGGCGACCGGCGGCCACACGGTGAGCGCGATGGCGATAACAGCGTTTTCGATGCCCGGCCCCAGCGCTGCCGAGAAGGCCAATGCCAGCACCAGGCTGGGGAAGGCCAGAAAAATGTCGGTGATGCGCATCAATACCGTGTCGGCCCAGCCGCCGATATAGCCGGCCGCTGCCCCGATGACGAAGCCGATCGGGCCCACGATAACGGTGACGAGAATGGCGATATAGAGCGTCGTCCGGGCGCCCCAGACCAACCGCGAATAGACATCGCGCCCGAGTTCATCCGTGCCGAACCAATTCTGCCCGGAGGGCGGCAAGAGCGCCCGCGCCAAATCCTGCTGCAAGGGGTCATGCGTCGCCACAAAAGGCGCGAGCCATGCCGCCAGCGTCAGCAGGATTACGAAGACCAAGCCGCCCAAAGCCAGCGGATTGGCGCTGAAGCGCAGCCAGGTGACATAGGCCTGATGGGCTCGCGCCTGGGCCGGCGAGCTGAAATCTTCGTTGAGAAGCCAGTCCCGCAGGCCTTGGGATTTATGCGTCACGCTCATGTCAGCGGGTCCTCGGGTCGACGAAGCGATAGACCACGTCGGTCAGCAGGTTGATGAGGATGGAGATCAGCCCGATCAGCAGCACGGCGCCCAAAATGGCGTTCATATCGGCGTAGAACAGCGCCGCGGTCAGGTATTGCCCCAGGCCGGGCCAACCGAACACCGTCTCGATCAGCACGGCGCCATCAAGCAGCCCGCAAAAGGCCAGGGTGATCACAGTCAGCAACTGAACCCGTATATTGCGAAAGGCGTGTTTCCAGATGATCGGGCGCTCGCCCAGGCCCTTGGCGCGGGCGGTGAGGATATATTCCTGGTTGAGCTGTTCGAGCATGAAGCTGCGGCTCATGCGGCTGAGATAGGCCATGGCGGCATAGCCCAGCAGCAGGGCAGGGGCGGCAATGTGGTGAACCGCGCTCCAGAACACTTCCCATTCGCCCGCCAGCACGGCGTCCAGGATCAGCATTCCGGTGGGGCCGACAACGAGGCCATCATTGTAGAGATCGATGCGCCCGCCGCCGGGTATCCAGCCCAGCCGCGCATAAAAGATCAGCATGACCATGGTGCCGAGCCAGAAAATTGGCGCCGAATAGCCGAGCAGCGCCACGATCCGCCCGAGATGGTCGACCCAGGTGCCGCGCTTGACTGCCGAGGCAATGCCAAGCGGCACGCCCAGAACGGTGCCGATGACGATCGCCAGGATCGCTAGCTCCAGGGTTGCCGGAAATACCCTGGCCAAATCTGCCGCAACCGAATTGCGGGTGACATTGGACTGGCCGAAATCGAAGCGCGCTATGCTCTGGAGATAGCTGAAAAACTGCTCCGGCACCGAACGGTCGAGACCCAGTTCGCTATAGACGCGGTCATAAGCAGCCTGATCGTAGTTATCGCCCAAAATGGCGAGGACCGGATCGGCCGGGATCATCCGGCCGATGATGAAGGTCAGCAGCAGGAGACCGAACAGCGTGGTCAGGATTGCCGCACCCGAAGTCGCAATCTTCCGCAGGATGTCGGGCAGCGGATTATCTGCGGCCTTGCGGCTCGGTGCGGTCAGTTCAGGGCTGCTCACGTCGGTCTCCTGCACTTGGCCTAGCTCTTGCTGACCGTGTCCCAGCGCGTCAGCCAGGTGGGATGGCCCACATAGCCGCTGACGCGCTTGCTCACCGCCTTCACGTCGAAGCGCTCGAACGAGGTGATGAGGGCCGGGGAGCTCTTGAGGTAAAGCGCGTTGACCTCGGCATAGAGTTCGGCGCGTCGCGTTGGCTCGGTTTCGCGGGCAGCAGCCACGACGAGTTCCTGCAATTCCTTGGGCACATCCCAGGCCGAGCGCCAGGCCAGAAGGCCGCTGAGAGGCGCGCCATCGCTGTTGTCCGCATTGGTGGCATAGGATTGCAGGATGGCATGCGGATCGGGCAGGCGTTCACCGCTGCGGCCCATGAAGATATCGAAATTGCGCTCGCGGAAGCGGCTGAGATAGTCGCCCATCTGCAAGTCCAGCGTGATGCCGGCCTTGGCGGCATTGGCCTGCAACGATTGCGCAAATTCGAAATAGGGTGTGCCTGGCCCAATATAGAGCACTTTGGAGAACCCATCCGGATATCCCGCTTCGGCCAGCAGTTCCTTGGCCTTGTCGATGTTGAGGCTATAGGGCATGTCCTCGAGGAAGCCGGGCAGTCCGCCGGGAACCACGGTCTGACTTTTGTGGCCGTAATACCGCATGATCGTGCTGGCGAGCCCGTCATAATCGATGAGGTAGCGGAAGGCTTCGCGCACTTGCGGGATCGAGAGGATGTCGTCCTTCTGGTTGAGGGCGACATAGTAGAACCCGAAGCCCTGCACCTTCTGGATATCGATTGTGCCGGCCTTCTCAAAGACATCGAGATCGGTCGAGGACAGGCGGGTCGCCACGTCCAGATCACCGGTGTCCAGTTGCAGGCGCTGCACCGAAGATTCCGGCATGTGCCGCATGATAACGCGGCGCATGGCCGGAGCGCCGTTCCAGTAGCTGGCAAAGGCGTCGGCCATCATGATGTCGTTGGCACGCCAGGTGCGCAGCGAAAACGGACCGCTACCCGCGTCGGACGCCTGCAGATAAGCGCGGCCCAGATCGCCATCCTCCTCTTTGTCAGCGAGGAAAGCGCGATCGACGATCGAACAGGCCGAACTGGCCAGCGAGCCCAGGATCAGACCCGGACTCCAGGGTTCGGGCGTTTCGACCACCAGCGTGCGCGCATCGGTGGCGCGGATCAGGGTGTCGACATTGCTCTCGTTATATCCCCATTGGCGCAGGTCGATGGCGGGAGCGAGGCCCAGTTTAACCAGCCGCGCCAACGACCAGGCGGCGTCTTCCGCCGTCAGCGGATTGCCCGAGTGAAAGGTAACGCCCTCGCGAAGGGTGAAGGTGAACGTCTTGCCATCCTCGGAAATCGTCCAGGCTTCGGCGAGCTGCGGCTTGGCTTCATTGAGCGCATCGGGCTCGAAATAGACCAGCCGGTCGTAAAGGTTGGCCAGTATTTCCGCGGATTCAATCTGGTTGGCTTCATGCGGATCAAGACCGCGCATCGAGCCCATATTAATGGCGATGACGAGCTGATCGGGCGGCGTGGCCGCAAAGGCAGGTGAACCGTACATCGCGGCGGCAACAGCGCCCATGGCAACGCCGGCCAGAAACTGACGTCTATACATATCGATTTTCCTCCCATTTTCGATCCAGCGGCGCTCGTTTGTCATCGACACCATATCAGATCTGGTATATCAGATTTCACATACTGGTTGTCGCGTCAACTGGAGACCGCGAATTTGTTGGAAAGAACGATGCCGCCCGGTGATGCCTCGGAAGTCATTCCGATGCGCATTTTGTTCGCCGGATACGCGCTTGCCGCGGCAATGCGCGACGGCTCTGAATACAGGCTGGAAGGTGGGGCTGTGTGTTGCGGACCGGCCGAAGTTATCTCAATCTCGTTTCAAGACTAAGCAAGGACTACGATAGTGACCGATCGGATGGCTTCAGTACGGGCGGCCCTCAAGGGGATTTCAGGGGTTCCGGTAACCCCCTATGGCGCCAATGGCGAGGTGAACATTTCGCTCCTCACCGCATTGATTGCGCGGCTGGCCGGGGCTGGCATTCACAACCTGATGGCCGCCGGAAATACCGGCGAGTTCTTCTCGCTCTCGCTCGATGAAATCCGCCGGGTGCATGCGACCACGATCGCGGCCGCAGAGGGCAAATGCCTGATCAGCGCGGCGGTCGGCCGCTCACTGGTTGAAGCCAAGGCGCTGGCCCGCGATGCCATTGCTGCCGGCGCAGGCGCGATCATGGGGCATCATCCGATGGACCCCTTTGCGGGCCCGGCCGCACAAGCCGATTATTTCCTGGAATTGGCCGACGCCTCGAGCGTGCCATTCATCGCCTATGTCCGGACCGATACCTTCTCGGTCGAAGACTTCCGCCGGCTGGCCGCGCACGAAAATGTCGCCGGCGTCAAATTCGCCTCGACCAATCTGATGCTGCTGGCTGAGGTGATCCGTTCTACCGAAGACTTGCCCGCCATCTGGGTCTGTGGCTTGGCCGAAGCCTGGGCCCCGGCCTTCTATGCCATTGGCGCCCAGGGCTTCACCTCCGGCTTCGTCAATGTTTTCCCCGAAATTTCGCTGCAGGTGCATGCGGCGCTGGTTGGTGGCGATTTCGCGGCTGCCCGCAAGCTCATCAACCGGCTCGCCCAATTCGAGGAATTGCGCACCCATTACCGGAACGGATCGAACGTTACCGTGGTAAAAGAAGCTTTGGGCATGATGGGCATGGATGTCGGTGCCGTGCGCCTGCCGGGCGTGCCCGCTCTCTCCGACGCCGAACGCGCCACCTTGCGGGGTATCATTGAAGCGCAACGCGGCAAGTAGGACGGTCTAGAACCGCTCTTGGGTTTCTTCCCCCGGCAGGGCTGCCCAGCAATTGACCCAGGGCAGGCGGCTCTCGATGCCGTAATGGCCCTCGGGCTCAACCTGTTCGGCTTGGTCAAGCGACCCCACAGTCAAGCGCAGATAGGCGTCGCCGTCATAGTCGAGCAAGAGCGGCGAGCCACAGTCCGGGCAAAAGCCACGAACGGCGATTGGCGATGATCGATAGATAGCCGGCGGGTCAGCTTCCCAATGCAGATCGGCCTGCCGAACGCGCACCAGGATGGCGAAGGGGCCGCCCGTCGCCTTCTTGCACATGTTGCAATGGCATAATCCGACCGCAACAGGATCGGCGTCGAAATGATAGCGTCGTCTGCCGCATAGGCAGCCACCGGTCCAGCGCATCGGAGCCTCCTGGCCAGCCAACGCGCAACGAAACTGACGGTTCCTCCTGACCGCAGCCGCCAGATTTCAAGATTTGTCCGACGGAACCGGATCAGTAGCGGCGGCTATGGTGCCGGCGGGGTTCGCGTGCTGAGACGCAGACTCAGTGGGCAATGGCGTTTCGGCAATTTCGTCGGGGCGCAGATCGCCGCTTTCCAGCAGTGCTACTATTTCCGCGGCTTCATGCTGGGCCATGCCCTCATAGGGATGGCCCGCAATCACAATGACGCGGTCGCTCGAAATTTCGTAGACCTGCCACAGATCTTCGTCCTGAAGACGTTTGTTGTATCTAGTCACCATGGGCGCGGTGGCGCAGCTCCTGAAGCTCAGTCATGCAAAATGTGCATGCGAAATAACTTGGCCGAAAACGCGTCAACAAAAAGGCTCGCTGATACGGCAATCTGCACACGTGAGCGACCTGCGTAAATAGATATCAAATAGATATTGTATAGAGCAATGATTGACTTAGAAATATGAATTAATTCGCTTAAGCGAATATAGGTAAATATTGTTGACGTAAAAAATTGTGCAGATTTCTGCTTGTTCCGACATGATAATACGTATGACGATTTTCGTCGTCCCATAAAATATACGAATACACAATTGACGGGCTGTGGGAAGGTTGCGGCGATCCCAGCGTTTTGAAATTTTGCGTTAGGCCACAGCTAACTTTGTTTGCATCAAACAAGTTGCGAATCGTTCCCAAGGTGCGGAACGTACCTCATGGACGACTCGGGACAGGGGCCGCCGAATGCTAAATGACTCCGACGAGGCGCGGCGACGGCTCGGAGTTGATCAAGGGGCGCCAGCCGGTGATATCCTGCGGCCCATTCCCATTGAGGCCGGCCCACGGGTGACCACCTTTCGCGGTGGCGCAGTGCATTCGACCCGCCCGCCGGGATCCCAGACTTTTAGCGCAGACGCACATTTCATCGGCGTGATGCTTGCCCCCTCGGCGAACATGGCCGCGGCTTTCGGTGGCGACAAGGTGCGGCATTTCGATGCCCCGGCCGGCATGATCGTTGTCAGCCCTGCCAATGTCGATAGCCGCTCCAGTTGGGCATCGACCAAAGAAAATGCCATCATCGCGATAAGACCTGAAAGCCTGCTCGAATTGGCCGCGCACGAGGCTGACCTGGGCAAGGTGGAACTTTACTCGCCGCCCTTCGGCACGGTTGATCAGGAAGCCCTGCGCATGGCCAGGCTCCTCAAAGCGGAGCTCACGGAACGGGTTACGCCCAACGAGCTTTATGTCGATTCACTGGTAACGTTTTTCGGGATGCACGTGCTGCGCAACTATTCCGATACCACCAAGCTATCGGCGGGCACCAGAATTGGCGGGCTGTCGCCGCAGAATGCGCGCCGGGTGCAGGAGTTTCTGCACGCCAATTTTGTCGCCCCGATGTCGGTCGCCGAACTGGCTGCGGTATGCAACCTGTCGCCCAGCCATTTCATACATGGCTTCACCCGGACCTTTGGCCGGCCGCCGCATCAATATGTACTCAACCTGCGCCTCGACTTCGCCGAAACGCTGCTCCGCAAAGGCAATATGAAGATCGAGGAAGTGGCCCATTACAGCGGCTTTTCCAGCCAAAGCCATCTGACCTCCGCCATGCGACGCTATCGCGGCCGAACGCCCGCCCAGGTGCGGACAAGTAGATAAATTCGCCGCGGTCTGCTCCCGCGCCAGGAAAAACCATTTGCCTGGAACGTCGCGCGTCATGCAATCCGGGACCACAGCCGCTTTCGGCATTGCGCCTGAAATGACGCGTGCTTACCCTTGCCGGTGATATCGGCGAGGGATCATGGCCATGAGCGACAAGCAACCGCACTACAAGACCTACCGCCATCCTGCGGGCGGTTGGGGTGCGGCCGCAGCGACGGCCAAGGTGCTGATGGAGCAGAGCGTCATCACCAAGGGCTCGCGGGCGCTGCTCGCCATGAACCAGCCCGGCGGCTTCAAATGCCCCAGTTGCGCTTATCCCGACCCGGAATGCAAAAAGACCCTTGAATTCTGTGAGAACGGCGCCAAGGCCTTGGCGCATGAAGCGACCAAGTTCCGCGTCACCCGCGAATTCTTCGCGCAGCACACCGTCTCCGAGCTCATGGAGCAATCGGACTACGCGCTCGAAATGCACGGCCGCCTCACCGAGCCCATGCGCTATGACGCGGCGAGTGACCATTATGTGCCCTGTTCCTGGGACGAAGCCTTTGCGCTGATCGGCAAGCATTTGCAGGCGCTCGACAGCCCGCATCAGGCCGAATTCTACACTTCCGGCCGCACCCCCAATGAGGCGGCGTTTCTCTATTCGATCTTTGTCCGCGAATTCGGCACCAACAATTTCCCCGATTGCTCGAACATGTGCCACGAGCCCACCAGCCGCGGCCTGCCCTCATCCATCGGCGTGGGCAAGGGCACGGTGGTGATCGAGGATTTCGAGCATGCCGAAGCCATCTTCATCATCGGCCAGAATACCGGCACCAATTCGCCCCGGATGATGACCAATCTGGTCGAAGCGCGAAAGCGCGGTGTGCCGATCGTTGCGGTCAATCCCATGCCCGAACGGGCGCTGATCCGCTTCACCGAGCCGCAGGACCTGGTGCAGATGGCCACGTTCGGGTCGACCCCGATTGCCAGCGAGTTCGTCCATATCAGGATCGGCGGGGATCTGGCGCTGCTCAAGGGCATCATGAAAGTGCTGTTCGAGCGCGAGGCAGAGGGCGAGGCGGTCATCGACCACGATTTCATCGCCGAGCACACCACCGGCATCGATGCCTTGCGCGCTGACGTGATGAGCCAGGATTGGGCCGAACTCGTTGCGGTCTCCGGCATCGACGAGGCACAGATCCGGCGCTGCGCCGAGATCTATATCCGCTCCAACGCCACCATGATCTGCTATGGCATGGGCGTCACCCAGCATCAGCAGGGCTCCAAGCTCGTGCAGCAGGTGGCCAATCTGTTGTTGCTGCGCGGCAATTTCGGCAAGCCCGGCGCCGGCATCGCCCCCATTCGCGGGCATTCCAATGTGCAGGGCGATCGCACCGTCGGCATCGACGAAAAACCATCCCAGGCCTATCTCGACCGGGTCCGTGACGTGTTCGGTTTCGAGCCGCCGCGGGAGCACGGCCACCACACCGTGGAATCCGTCGAGGCAATGAAGAACGGCAGCGCCAAGGTGTTTATCGGCCTGGGTGGCAATTTCGTCCGCGCCGTGCCCGATACCGAGCAGGCCTATGCCGCTATGCGCAAGCTGGAACTGACGGTGGGCATCGCAACCAAGCTCAATCGCGGCCATCTGGTGCATGGGCGCGACGCGCTCATCCTGCCCGTGGTGGCCCGCTCCGAACGCATCCACACCGAAGCCGGTGAGCAGTTCGTGACCATCGAAGATGCCATGTCCAACGTCACCGCATCGCGCGGCGTGCTGGAGCCGGCCGGCGCCGATCTGCTGCCAGAAGTCGAGATCGTCTGCCGCATGGCCATGGCGACCCTGCCGCAGAGCCGGGTGGATTGGGCCGGCTACATCCACGATTACGACGCTATCCGCGACAAGATCGCCGAGGTCTACCCGCAGATCTACGAAGATTTCTCCGAGCGCATCAAAAACCCCAGGGGCTTCCATCTCGACATTCCGCCCCGTCACCGGAGCTGGCCAACGCCCAGCGGCAAGGCCAATTTCCTGGTCTTTGCCGGGCTGCATGTCGATGCGGAAGTGGCTGACACAGCCATGCTGCGCCTGGCGACAGTGCGCTCGCACGATCAATTCAACACCACCATCTACAGCCATAGCGACCGCTATCGGGGCGTCTATAACGACCGCATGGTGCTGTTCATGAACGAAGATGACCGCAAGGCGCGGGGCCTCGAAGCAGGCCAGCGCATCACGCTCGAAACCATCGCCACCGATGGTATCGAACGGCGTGTCCAGGGGCTGACGATCATCGATTACCCAATGTCGCCCGGTTCCGTCGCCGGCTATTATCCCGAGCTCAATCCATTGCTGCCGCTCGACTATTACGACCGCATCAGCGGCACGCCGGCGGCCAAATCCGTGCCGGTCCGGGTTGTGCTGCCCGGCGCGGTTGCCTGATGCGGGTTTACGACCAAGTCGTGTCTGGCCCGCAAGCACAGGAAACCGCGCTTGATCGCCTGGGCCTGAGCCTGGGCCGGGAAGCCGATGCACGGATCGCCCGCGCAGTGCCGGTCGAAGCGCCGATCGCTATCGAAATCGGCGGGATCGGCTATGCGGTGATGATGGCGACGCCATCGGACCTGGTCGACTACGCCATCGGTTTTGCCCTGAGTGAAGGGCTGGCGCGCACGCCCGATGACATCCTGAACATCCAGACCCACGCCGTCGAAGGCGGCTGGATCATCCGCATGATGCTGCCGCCCGAGGGAACCAAAAAGGCGATGGCGCGGGCGCGCGTCCGCGTTACCGAGAGCAGTTGCGGCCTCTGCGGCATCGACAATATCGAACAGGTACTGCGACCCCTGCCGCCAGTGACGGCGCGCATCTCGGTCGAGCGCAGCGCCATTTCGCGGGCGCTTGCGGCGCTGCCCGACCATCAGCCGCTCAGCCAAAGCACCGGCGCCGTGCATGCTGCAGCCTTCTGCACGCCGGCCGGCGAGATCGTGCTGACGCGAGAAGATGTCGGCCGCCACAATGCCCTCGACAAGCTTATCGGCGCCTTGGCGCAAAAGTCGATCGCCCCCGCGACGGGCTTTTTTCTGCTCACCGCGCGCTGCAGCTATGAGCTGGTCGAAAAGACCGTGCGCGCCAATTGCCCCATGCTGGTCACCATTTCCGCGCCTACCACCCTGGCCGTCGAGCGGGCCGCCAGGGCAGGATTGACCCTGGTCACGCTCGCTCGCGCCGATGCCGCCCTGGTCGTCAGCGGGCTGGAGAATATTGGCTAAAGACCGGACGGCTGTTCCACGCCCTTGCGCCCGAACAGCGCCTTGACGCGCCGGTTAACTGGCGGGATCGACATGGCAATGGTCACCACGATGATCAGGCAGATGATGGCGCTGATCGGACGGGTGAAGAACGGGCTCGGATCGCCCTGGGTGAGGGCCAGTCCCCGCCGCAGATTGAGATCGAGCAGGTCTCCAAGCACGATCCCCAGCACCAACGGGGCCATGGGATATTTCATCTCGCGCAGCAGGAAACCGACAACGCCGAAGATCAGCATGACGTAAACGTCGAACATGCGCTGGGTGATCGCGAATGAGCCGACGACGCACAGAATATAGATGACCGCCATCAGCCGCTCGCGTGGCACCGCCAGCACCTTGATGAATATCTTGGTCAGCGACAGCCCAAAGATCAAATTGGCTATGGTCGCCAGCAGCAGCATGGCCACGATTTGGTAGAGGAACGGCGCGTTCTCGACCATCAGCATGGGGCCGGGGCGAATGCCATGGATCAGCATCGCCGCAATGAGCACTGCAGCCGCGGCCGAGCCGGGCAGGGCCAGCGTCAGCGTCGGGATCATGGCGGCCGAGACCACGGCATTGTCCCCCGTCTCGGCGGCGATCAGGCCCTCCTGGCTGCCCTTGCCGAATTCCTCCGGATGCTTGGAGGCGCGCTTGGCCGCCGCATAGGACGACCAGGAGCCGACGTCTTCGCCCACGCCGGGAATGATGCCGATAAAGGTGCCGATGATTCCCGAGCGGATAATGGTGCGCCAATATTGAAAAATTTCCCGCAGCGTGGGCACCACCCGATCATTGACCGGCACCACATGGCCCACGATTTTGCGCTTCATCGCGGACAGGATTTCGGCAAGCCCGAACGCCCCAACCATTGCCGGAATGATATCAATACCGCCGCCAAGTGCGGCAATGCCGAAGGTGAAGCGTTGATGGGCGTGCAGCGTCTCCATGCCGATCATGGCGACGAGCAGGCCCAGAATGCCGGCGATATAGCCCTTGAGCGGGGTGTCGCTTCCGGTCATTTGTCCAGAAATCACCACGCCGAACAAAGCCAGCCAGAAGAATTCGTAGGAGCCGAATTTCAGCGCCGCTTCGGACAGCAGCGGCGCGATGATGGCCAGGAAGAAAATGCCGACCATGGTGCCCAGCGTGGAGGACGTAGTGGCCAAGCCCATGGCCAAGCCGGCCTTGCCCTGCTGGGCTAGCGGATAACCATCGAGCGTTGCCGCCGCGTTGGCCGGCGTGCCCGGAATATTGAGCAGGATCGCGGTGCGGCTGCCGCCATAGATGGCGCCGAGATAGACGCACATCAGGGTCAGGATCGCCTGGTCTGGCGCCATCTTATAGGTGAGCGTCACCAGCAGCGCGACGCCCATCGTGGCCGTCAGCCCGGGCAATATGCCGATGGTGACGCCCAGTAATGTCGCCCAGGCGACGTTGAACAGCGACCCGGGGGTGAGGAAATGGGCAATTCCTTGCCCGAGGAGGACCAATCCTTCCATTCGGCTCTCCTAAGGCAGACGGACGAGGAAAATGCGTTCGAAGACGAGATAAATCCCGCCGCCACCGACCACCGCTATGGCGAGCGCCCAGCAAAAACTCTTGAGCGGTTCGGCAGGCCCTTCATTGAGCCAGGTCTCAAACACCATGATGAAGGCAAAGATGAACAGCATGGCCGCTGCCCAGAACGGGACGAGACCGACCAGCACCAGCGTGTGAATGAGTGCCAGGCCCAACACTGCGCCGATGCGCAGCGCCTCGCGGGTTCTGAACAGGCCCAACAGGTGCTGCCAGCCCCCCGGCGCCTCGATCCGCCACGATCGCCACAACAGCAGCCCGCTGCAGCAGGTGAGCGCAATGCCCAGAAAGAGCGGCACCAGGCCAGGAATGGTCGAGGGGTGAATGCGACGCGCTTCGAGCCGCGGCATCGTCCAGGACAGATAGATGACCGCCAGCCCCAGGGCGAGCAAAACCACGGCCATCAAAAGGTCGGCGCGAGCGCGCCCGCCCGCTTCTCTTGCGTTTGAATCATCCAGCATGCTTGGTCCTTGAAGGCGGCGGGCGGATAGCTCCGCCCGCTTGGTCACGGCAATTGTCAGGCCTCGCAGGGGAGCGAGGCCCGTTTCTTATGGCGTGCCGACTTCCGTGCGGGTTTCGCAATCGATGCCGATGGTCGAGGGATCGTTGACCGCCTCGCCACGCTCGACCGACGAGCAGGCTTCAAGGATCACGACCGGCATGGCTTTCTCGCGCGCATCCGCGCCATAGGACGGAGCAAAAACCGCGCCGAAAGTCTCGGCATAGGTCTTGAGCGATTGCGCATTCAGCACCTGTTCGGCCCAGATCTTGTCGACGGTGGCGACCACTTCCTCAGGCACGCCGCGTGGAATGAAGATGCCGAAATAATCCGGCGCCAGTTCCATATCGGGCAGCCATTGGGTGATCGGCGGGATCGGATCGACGCCCTCGAGCACCAGCGGTTCGGCCGACAGTACGGCCAGTGCCCGCAGGCGTCCGCCGCGGATCAGTTCGGTCTGTTCCACCGCGAGCTGGGTGGTGACCATGGCTTCGCCGGACGCGGTTGCGATGGCCGCCGGCCCGCCGCCATCATAGGTGATCATGTTGTAGTCGAAATCGCCGGTATCGGCGAGCGCAGCAATGGCGGTACCACCTGACGAGGTGATGCCGGCCGTTGCCACGGTAACCTCATTGCCACGGGTCTTCAGCGCCTCGAGCAATTGTCCGAAGTCCTGGAATTCGCTGTCGGCCGGTACGCTGACCACCGGCACGTTGGCGACCGACAGGTAGATGTGCCAGTCGTCGATATCGGTGCCTTCGAGCAGCCCGGTCACCGAATAGGTGGCGTTGTTGGCGATGGCATTGGCCGTCCAGGTATAGCCGTCCTTGGCCGCGTTGAGCACTTCCTGCGTGCCGATGGCGCCCGAGGCGCCGGGCTGGTTGACCACCACCACATCGACGCCGAGCGCTTCGGCGAGAATGGGCGCGGTGACGCGGGTCACCTGATCGGTCGAGCCGCCAGCGCCCCAGGGCACGATCAGATTGATCGGCCGGTCAGGCTTCCATTCCTGGCCCATTGAGCCAGCCGTACCGCCCAGCAGCACGACCGTGCTGGCAGCCAGAATTCGCCACGATGCAAGATACATCCTTCCCTCCCAATATTGTTTTTCGGACCATATCCTCCGAGGTCCTTGCCGCTAGACTGTGCCGCGATGCAAAAGCTGTCAACAGGCAAGTAACCATTTGGTGCAGAGTAAATGTATGCAGGACTGGCGGGCATCGTGCTCCCGCTGGCGCGAAAATCCAACAAAGAACTGTTCGGTTAATCCGCGCGCCGCTATAGATGGAGCGTGGGATGGGGGAGCTGCTTGCCGATGGATCTTTCGAGCTATCTGCTGATGGGACTGGCGCTGGCTGCCGGTGCGGTCGTCAAGGGCGCCACCGGCATGGGGCTGCCGCTGATCGCTTTGCCGGTGTTGACCACGGTCTTTGGGCTGCAGCATGCGGTGGGGTTGATGGTCATTCCGCTGATCGTCACCAATGCCTGGCAGGTCTGGCGGTTTCGCGAGGAAGCGCGGTCTGAGCGCATGGCGTTTTTGCCGCTGTTCCTGGTTGCTGGCGTGGCCGGTATCGTGCTGGGAGTCTGGCTATTGGCGACGCTGCCGGAGCGATTGCTGGTGCTCACGCTGGGCATCATCTTGATCGCCTATGTGGTGCTGCGGCTATTCAATCCGCACTTCGCCTTGTCGCTGCGGGCGGCCAAAAGGTTCGGACCGCTGGCGGGGGCAGGGGGCGGCATTTTACAAGGCGCCACGGGCATTTCCGCCCCGATCGGGGTGACGTTCATCCATTCGATGAGTCTGGATCGCAATGCCCATGTCTTTGCCGTGTCGGCGATGTTCCTGGTCTATGCGTTGACGCAGCTGCCTTCGATGTGGATCGCGGGGCTGATGCGGGGCGAGTGGCTGTTGCAGGGCGTGCTGGCATTGGTGCCGATTTTGATCTTCATGCCGCTGGGGCAGGCGATTGCCGGCAGGCTCAGCCGGCGGGCTTTTGACCGGTTGATCCTGACGTTTCTTGGCCTTGTGGGGCTGAAAATGGTGGTCGGGATTTAGGGGCGCTGCGAGAGTTCCCGGCCGGCTTGCTTGAGCAGATTTAGCGCCTGTTCCATGTCGGGCGTGCCCTGCTTGTCGAGGCGCTGGGTATAGGGGCAGGTGAGGGCGGCGATGACGGTGCCGAGCGGTCCGAAGATCGGCACGGAGATGTTAAAAACCCCGGAAACCTGGGCGCTTGGCATCATTTCGTGACCTTGCTGGCGAACCAGGTCGAGGCGGTTTTCGAGGTCTGCGGTGAGGCTGGCGGGATGGCCGGGGTCTTGTTCTTCGAGCATCAGCAGGCGTTCTTCGGGCGTCGCGAAGGCCATGAAAACATGGCCTGAGCCGGTGTGGAGCAGGCCGAGCCGGCTGCCGACGCGGACCGAGACATTCCAGTAGCCGGGGCTGTCCACCTGGGTGACGACGACCAGGATATTGCGATCGCGGATGACCAGATGCACGGCCTGTTCGGCCTGTAGTGCGAAGCTGCGCAGCACCGGAGTTGCCTGATTTATCAAGCGGTTAAGGGGCGGGCGGGCATGGGC
>UCAU01000017.1 GCA_900470445.1 Hyphomicrobiales bacterium
GCGTAACTGGCGGGAATGGACGGAGTATGCAGGAGGGAATTGGGGGCGGGGATAAGTTTTTTTCGCCTTGCGCGTCGCAAGGGGATTTCACTAGTTTCCTCCTATGTCCAAGACCACGCCCGCAACGCTGGCCCTCACCAAGGCCGGCATCCCCTTCGCCACCGCCACCTATGATTATGACCCCGACGCCGACCGCGTCGGGTTGCAGGCGGCCGAGGCCATGGGCGTGCCACCCTCCATCGTGCTCAAGACCCTGATGGCCGAGGTCGATGGCAAGCCAGTCTGCGTCGTCGTGCCCTCCGACGAGGAAGTGAACATGAAAAAGCTCGCCGCAGCCTTTGGGGGCAAATCAGCACATATGATGAAGCCCGCCGACGCGGAACGCCTGACGGGCTATAAGGTGGGTGGCATCAGCCCGTTCGGTCAGAAAAAGCCGGTGCCCACGGCGGTCGAAGAATTGGCGACGCTGGAAGACGAAATCTTCCTCAATGGCGGCCAGAGAGGCCTGCAGATCCGCATGAAGCCGGATGATCTGGTTGCCGCGCTGGGTGGGAAAGCGGCGGATTTGATCCGCTAGCACCAGTAGACCTCATCCTGAGCTTGTCGAAGGACGAGGTCGTGGCACCCAAGCCTCCACTCGCTCGACCTCGTGGTTCGACAAGCTCACCATGAGGTCTCTGCAGTGTCTCAGAAAAGACAAAAGGCGCCCGATTGGACGCCTTCATCTCAAGTCTATGTCGACAGTTCGGCTTAGTTGCCGAAGGTGCCGCGAGCGATGTTCTTGATGTCGCCCTTGGTGATGCCCAGGTCGTTGAGCTGGCGGGTGTCGAGAGCGTTCAGCTCACGCAGGGTGCGCTGGTACTGAGCAAACTGTGCGATTTTCTGGCGGATGGTCATTTTGGTTTCCCCTTCGTTTGATGACCCTTATGTATAGCCAGCCAGTCGTGATTAGAAGATGGACTCTATGCACATCCGTTATGCACTCAGTGCAAACAAAATGGGCAGAACATTCATATTCGCGTCAGGTTGAATTTTAGGCAAATGCCTAATAATCCACAGGCGATGACCATCAAGCCTTTGATATTCATCATTAAAATGGCCGCCTTTCACGAGGCGCTCAAATTGACGCTTTGGTAACCACGCTGAAACGAGCCATGCAGCCAATGCTGCTCGCGCAGGGCTTGGATGGTCGTCAAACTCGGTCTCACACGCCAAAAGCCTAATATCGAGAGGCCTTTTACACCCACACATCGTGGCATCCACATCGCCCCTTGACCTTCCCATGATGGGAAGCCTTATATGCTGTGGGACGAGGTAAAAAGCCATGAATGAACACGTCCACACCAAGCCTGTTTCCATCGATATCGAAGGCATGACCTGCGCGTCCTGCGTCGCCCGCGTCGAGAAGGCCCTGCTCAAGGTTCCGTCCGTCGCCTCGGCTTCGGTCAATCTGGCCACCGAGCGCGCGACCGTGCAACTGCACGAGCCGACCCACACCGATGCGCTGGTCGCCGCCATTGCCAAGGCCGGCTACAAGGGCAGCCAGACGCCCGAGCATCACGACCACCACAATCACGCCGGCCACCAGCATCACGACGAGGACGCCGCGGTGCTGCGCCGCGACGTAATCATCGCCGCAATCCTCACCCTGCCCGTCTTCGTGCTGGAAATGCTGGGCCATCTCTACATGCCCTTCCACATGTGGCTGATGTCCGTCGTTTCGATGGATGTGCTCTATGTGGGCTATTTCATCGCCACCTCCATCGTGCTGTTCGTGCCCGGCTGGCGCTTCTTCAAGATCGGCATTCCGGCCTTGCTGCGCGGTGTGCCGGAGATGAATTCGCTGGTCGCCCTCGGCGCCGGCGCGGCCTATCTCTATTCGGTGGTCGTCACTTTCGCGCCGCAGGTGCTGCCGGCGCAGACGCAATATGTCTATTACGAAGCTGCGGCCGTCATTGTCACACTGATCCTGGTCGGCCGGTGGCTCGAGGCCATGGCCAAGGGCCGCACGGGCGAGGCCATCCAGCGCCTGGTGCGCGAACAGGCCAAGACCGCCCGCGTGCAGCGCGATGGCAAGGTGATCGAGCTGCCCATCGAGCAGGTCAAGGCCGGCGACATCGTCGTCGTCCGCCCCGGCGAGAAGATCGCCGTCGATGGCGAGATCGTCGAAGGCGCCAGCAATATCAATGAATCCATGATCTCGGGCGAGCCCTTGCCCGTGTCCAAGACCGTGGGGGCCAATGTCATCGGCGGCACACTCAACACCAATGGCAGCTTCAACTTCCGCGCTACCAAGGTTGGCGGCGATACCATGCTGGCCCAGATCATCCGTATGGTCGAGGAAGCCCAGGGCGGCAAGCTGCCGATCCAGCAGGTGGTCGATCAGATCACCATGTGGTTCGTGCCTGCCGTCATCGCGCTGGCCATTGCAACCTTCGCCATCTGGACCCTCTGGGGGCCGACGCCCGCCTATGTGTTCGGCCTGGTCAATGCGGTCGCCGTGCTGATCATCGCCTGCCCCTGTGCCATGGGCCTGGCCACCCCCACCTCGATCATGGTGGGCACCGGCCGCGCTGCCGAGCTGGGCGTGCTGTTCCGCAAGAGCGAAGCCCTGCAGCAATTGCGTGACGTCGCGATCGTCGCCTTCGACAAGACCGGCACCCTGACATCAGGCAAACCCACGCTGACCGATCTCATCCTCGATGATGATTTCGAGCATGACGAAGTGCTGGCCCTGATTGCCGCCGTGGAGGCCAAGTCGGAACACCCGATCGCCGAGGCCATTGTCACTGCCGCCGAAAAGCAGGGCCTTGCCTTGGATGCGGTCACCGAGTTCGAAGCCATTGCCGGCAATGGCGTGCGCGCCCGCGTCGATGGGCGGCTGGTCACTATCGGTTCGCAGCGTCATCTGAGCCATCTCGACTTCTCTGACTTCACCGCGGCCATCGACAAGCTGGCCGATGAAGGCAAGACCCCCGTCTTTGCCGCCATCGACGACAAGCTCGCCGCAGCCATCGTAGTCGCCGACACGATCAAGCTGACCAGCAAGGCGGTCATTGCCGCGCTGCACGCCATGGGCGTCAAGACCGCGATGATCTCGGGTGACAATAAGCGTACGGCCGAGGCCATCGCCCGCCAGTTGGGCATTGACGAAGTCCGCGCCGAAGTGCTGCCCGCCGACAAGGTGGCGGCCATCAAGTCGCTGCGTCAGCTGGGCAAGATCGCCTATGTCGGCGACGGCATCAATGACGCCCCGGCTTTGGCCGAGGCCGATATCGGCATCGCCGTGGGTACCGGCACGGATGCGGCCATCGAAAGCGCCGACGTGGTTCTGCTCGGCGGCGACCTCAAGGGGGTGCTCAATGCCCTCACCGTCAGCCGCGCCACGATGAAGAACATCTGGGAAAATCTGTTCTGGGCCTTTGGCTACAATGTGTTGCTGATCCCGGTGGCCGCCGGCGTGCTCTATCCGAGCTTCGGCATCCTGCTTTCCCCCATGATCGGGGCCGGCGCCATGGCGCTGTCCAGCGTCTTCGTGGTCGGCAATGCGCAGCGCCTGCGCGGTGTGAAGCCGGCCCATCTGCAAGGAGAAACTGCATGAATATCGGGCAAGCCAGCAGCGCCTCGGGCGTTTCGGCCAAGATGATCCGCTATTACGAATCCATCGGCCTGATCAGCCCGCCCAACCGCACCGAAAGCAATTACCGCGTCTATGGCGCCGACGAGGTACATACGTTGCGCTTCGTCAAACGCGCCCGCACGCTGGGCTTTTCGGTGGAGGAAACGGCCACGCTGCTGGGCCTCTGGCAGGACAAGACCCGCGCCAGCGCCGAAGTTAAAGATATCGCCACCGCCCATATCGGGGCGCTGGAAACCAAGATCGCCGAGTTGCAATCCATGGTCAAAACTCTCAAGCACCTGGCCCATTGCTGCTCCGGCGACGACCGCCCCAATTGCCCGATCCTCGACGATCTGGCTGGAACACCTGCACATAAAGGACACTGAGAATGAGCGAAAAAACCGTCTTTGCCGTCAACGACATGACCTGCGGCCATTGCGTGGGCACCGTCCGCAAAGCGCTGGAAGAGGCCCTGCCCGGCGCTGATATCTCGGTCGACCTGGCCAGCCATCGGGTGGAATTCACCGGCGATCGCCGCGTGGGGGAAGAGGCCATCCGCGAGGCTGGATATACGCCGGAAGCGGCCTAACCATAACGTCGGTCCCCGCGAAAGCGGGGACCTCTGTTTTACTATTGAAGGGCCGTCGCGACCTATTCTCCCCGCTTCGCCAACCACTCCTCCATCCAGGCAATCTCGCTTTCCTGCGCGGCAATGACGCCCTCGGCCAGCTTCTTCACCTCGGGATCGCTCCCATATTCCAGCACGATCTTGGCCATCGCCACGGCCCCCTGGTGGTGCGGAATCATGTTTCGGATGAAGTCCACATCGGCGTCGCCGGAATAGTCGATCTCCATCTGGCCATGCATGTCCATGTTGGCGGCCTTATAGGCCTCGGTCGCAGGGCTATCGCCGGCGGCCATGGCGCCGTGGCCGGAATGGTCCTGCGCAAAGGCGGGCGTGGCAACGGCCAACAGCAGGGCAGAAACAAGCAGCAGGGTCTTCATTGGAATTCTCCTCATGTTGGATGCCCTGTTCTGCGGCTTTACCCAATGGGAAGGTCAAGGCCACGTCTTCGCATTGACAAACGGCCCACCAATTTGTTACTTAACTCTATGCTTAACCAACAATCCAATCTCGACCTCATGTTCCAGGCCTTGGCCGATCCGACGCGGCGCGCCATGGTCGATCGCCTCAGCCGCGGCCCCGCTTCAGTCAGCGAACTGGCCAAGCCCTTCGACATGTCGCTGCCTGCTGTCGTGCAACACCTGCAGGCGCTGGAGGCCAGTGGCCTCGTCAGCTCGCAAAAAGTCGGCCGCGTCCGCACCTGCCAGATCGAGCCGGAGGCGCTGAGCCTCGCCGAGCAATGGATCAATGACCGCCGCACCACCTGGGTTCGACGGCTTGATCGCCTGGGCGAGTTTTTGGCCGAGACGGAGCCGGAGACACGGACCTGACAGCCTGGGTGCTCACCCGTGCTGCAACCGCTGCAGGATCTCGTCGAACTTCGCCATAGACGCGTTGGCGCCCCATTCCATGCCGCTATCCACCACGCCCTGGCGCGTCTCAAAGCTGTCGAGCCGGGCGATGGAGCGATAGAACACCTTGCCGTCCCGCGCTTCGAAATGGTGCTCCTCGTAGAAGCGGTCATCCTCTTCGAACTGCCCTTCGACCACGAAGGTGTTCTTGATCAGGCTTTTGGGCTGAACATCGAGATAGGTGCCGAAGAACACCACTTCCGTGCCGTCGCCCATGGACGAGACGATCCGCCATTTACCGCCCTTGCGCACATCATATTCGACAATCTCATTGTCCTCGCGCGGCCCCCACCAATAGGCGACATGCTCGGGCTGGGTCCAAACCATCCAGACCAGATCGAGCGGCGCATTGAAGGTGCGCGACATGATGATGATCGGCTCGTCGGCCGGCAATTCGGTCTTGAACAGGTTCTGTTGAGCGGCACTCATGATCATTCCTCCTAGTTCTTGCTGTCGGTTTTGGGCGTCTGCAATTTGGTGAGATAGGCGTCGAGCTGGTCCAGGTTCTGCTCCCAGAACCGGCGGTAGCTTTCGACCAGTCCCGCCACGTCGCGCATTGGCCCGGCCTGCAGCTTGCAGGGGCGCCATTGCGCCTGCTTGCTCCGGCTGACCAGGCCCGCGCTTTCCAGCACCTTGATGTGCTTGGACACAGCGGCCAGCGTCATGTCGAACGGCTCGGCCAATTCGTTGACGCTCGCCTCCCCTTGCGCCAGCCGGGCAAGGATGGCCCGCCGCGTCGGATCGGCCAGCGCCGAAAGCGTGATGCTCAAGCTGTCCATTATTCAACTATTTTGTATAATACTAGTTGGTTTAATATATGTGTTGGCGGGGCTTGTCAACCACTGCGCTTATGCGTCATCTGCCGCCAAAGGAGCGGGCGATGAAAACAATCCTGATCGTGGGCATCGGCGCGGGTAATCCCGAGCACCTGACCATCCAGGCCATCAATGCGCTCAACCGCGCCGATGTGCTGTTCATTCCCGACAAGGGTACGGGCAAGGCCGATCTCGCCGATCTGCGCCGCGACATCTGCGATCGCTATGTCACCAGTCCCGCCAGCCGCCGCGTCGAATACAGCGTGCCCAAGCGCGACGCCGCCAATCCCGATTATGGCGCGGGCGTGCATGACTGGCACGACGCCCTCGCCGCCATCTTTGCCCGACTGATCCATGCTGAAGTGCCAGACAATGGCGCCTGCGCCTTCCTCGTCTGGGGCGATCCCGGCCTTTACGACAGCACGATCCGCATCATCGAGCGGCTCGACGGCGCCGCCTTCAGAATCGAGATCATCCCCGGCATCACCGCGATCCAGGCCCTCACCGCCGCCCATGGCATTGCGCTGAACCGCATTGGCGAGCCCGTCCACATCACCACCGGCCGTAAGCTCGGCGACGAGGGTGTGCGCAGCGACAGCGTGGTCATGCTGGACGGCCAGACCGCCTTCGCTGCATTGGACAATCCCGATCTCGATATTTTCTGGGGCGCCTATCTTGGCACGCCGGATGAAATCCTCATCGAGGGGCCGCTGCTGGAGGTGCGTGACAAGATCATCGAAACCCGTAAGGCGGCCCGCGCCCAGCATGGCTGGATCATGGATACCTATCTGTTGCGCAAGCGGGAGGGGTGATAACCCGCCCCGGATCGTATAAAGATCATCGCTCACCAATCACGAGCCCGACTTGTCCCAGGCCCTCTCCATCGCCGCCGCACCAAAAGCGCTCCCCGCGCTGCGGCGTGGCGCATGCCCGAGCCTGGATGAGCCGATGCAGACCGGCGATGGTCTGCTGGCCCGTCTCCGCATTCCCAATGGCCGGCTGACGCCTCGCCAATTGCAGGCCATAGCCAAAAACGCCGCCCAACACGGCAATGGCCAGCTCGAAATCACCGCCCGCGGCAATCTCCAGGTCCGCGGCCTGACACCCCAGACCACGGGTGATTTCGCCACCGCCATCCAGGCCATCACCGCCATTGAACGCGGCCTTGTCGTCGAAACCCCGCCCTTGGCCGGCCAGGAGCCACTTGAGCGCGCCGATCCGCGCCCACTCGCTCAGGCCATTCGTGCGCTCGGCACCACCGGCCTCGGCCCCAAGGTCACCGTCGTGGTCGATGGCAGTGGTCAGATCGATCTCAACGCCCTCGGCGCCGATATTCGCCTTGCTGCCGCCGGCGCCGATCATTGGCACCTGCGCGTCGACACCAAGACTGTCGGCACCGTCGCCACCACCGACGCAGTCGATGCAGCGCGCATCATCCTGGAGCTCATAGCCGATCGTGGCGAAACCGCCCGTGGCCGCGACCTCGCCCCCGAGACAATCCGAACGGCTCTCGCCCCTCTTCTTGCAAATGATGTCGCGGCTGTCCCGCGCCCGGCGACAAACGCCGTCGGTGATTTCACTCTCAACGCATCCTTCGCCACTGGCATCGCCCTGCCCTTCGGCTCGGTCAGCAGTTCAACCCTTATCGAACTCGCCAACATCGCTAAAGGCTTGGGCATCACCGAACTGCTTCTGGCCCCCCACCGCGCCCTGATTGCACTGGCGCCCGATACTGCGCCGCTCCACGCTTGGCGCGATGAAGCCGCTAATCTGGGCTTCATCACCACTCCAGATGATCCGCGCCGCGCCATCAGCGCCTGTATCGGCAGCGATGGCTGCGCCTCCGGCCATATCGCCGCCCGCGCGCTTGCCGCCCGATTGGCCGAGCGCCACGCCGCCCTGTTCGACGGCTCGGTGACGCTCCACGTCTCGGGCTGCACCAAGGGCTGTGCGCATCCACGTGCCGCTTCGCTCACTCTTGTGGGCACGGCGACCAATTGCGCCCTTGTGTCAAACGGGCTGGCGGGCGATACGCCGCTGGTCGAGATCGCTCCGGCCCGACTGGAATCGGCGTTTGCGCGCCTCGTGCAGCAGCGCCTGCCCGGCGAAACCAGCGCCGCGTGCCTCACCCGGCTGGGCGCCTCGACAAACGCCGGACTGTTCCGGCAGGAATGAGCATGACCGACTACGACTATATCAGGGATGGCGAGGCCATTTACGCCCAGTCCTTTGCCATCATCCGGGCCGAGGCCGACCTGTCCGCCTTCGCGCCCGACGAGGCCGATATCGCCATCCGCATGATTCATGCTGCCGGCATGGTCGAGGCGGCGCAGCATTTCGAATTCGGCCCCGGCTTTGCCGCCGCCGCGCGCGCGGCTTTGGCCAATGGCGCGCCGATCTTGTGCGATGCCGAAATGGTCGCTCACGGCATTACTGCCGCCCGCCTGCCCGCCAAAAACGACGTCATCTGCACCCTGCGCGATCCGCAAACGCCTGATCTTGCTGCCCAGCTTGGCACCACCCGCTCGGCCGCGGCGCTACAGCTCTGGCTGCCGCGCCTCGCCGGTTCTGTTGTTGCCATCGGCAACGCGCCCACCGCGCTGTTCCACCTGCTCGAATTGTTGCGCGACGGCGCGCCCAAGCCCGCTGCAATCCTGGGCATGCCAGTCGGCTTTGTCGGCGCGGCGGAATCCAAGGCCGCTTTGGCTGAGAATTCCTATGGCGTGCCTTATGCCATCGTGCGCGGGCGGCTGGGCGGTTCGGCCATGACGTCGGCCGCGCTCAACGCTTTGGCGAGGCCCGGCATATGAGCGGCAAACTCATTGGCGTCGGCACCGGCCCGGGCGACCCGGAACTGCTCACGCTCAAGGCCGTGCGCGCCATCGCGGCGGCTGATGTGGTTGCCTATTTCGCCAAGGCGGGCAATGCCAGCAATGCCCGTGCCATCGTCGCCGAGCACATCATGCCCGGCCAGATCGAGGAAGCGCTCGACTATCCGGTGACCACAGAGATCGACCGCCGCCACGCCGACTATAAAGCCGCGACCAACGCCTTCTATGCCGCCGCCGCCGAACGCGTCGCCGCCCATCTTAATGCCGGCCGCAGCGTCGCCGTGCTCAGCGAGGGCGATCCGCTGTTCTATGGCTCCTATATGCATCTGCATGTCCGCCTTGCTCATCGCTACGACACCGAAGTCATTCCTGGTATCACCGCCATGTCCGGCTGCTGGTCGAGCGCCGGCCTGCCACTGGTGCAGGGCGATGACGTGCTCTCGGTGCTGCCTGGCACGCTGGACGAAGTCGAACTCAGCCGGCGCTTGGTCGAAGCCGACGCCGCGGTGATCATGAAGGTGGGCCGCAATCTGCCAAAGATCCGCCGCGCCATCGAAGAAGCTGGCAAGCTCGAAGATGCCGTCTATGTCGAGCGCGGCACGATGGCGAATGGCCACTCGATAAAGCTGATCGACAAGCAAGACGACATCGCCCCCTATTTTGCCCTGGTGCTGGTTCCCGGCTGGAGCTCTCGCCCATGACCGGACGCCTCACTGTCGTCGGCACCGGTCCCGGCAATCCCGATCAGACCACGCCCGAGGCGCTGGCCGCCATCGCCGCCGCCAGCCAGTTCTTCGGCTATGGCCCTTATCTCGACCGCCTCGATCTGCGCTCCGATCAGCAACGCATCGCCTCGGATAATCGCGAAGAACTCAGTCGCGCCAAGGCCGCGCTCAAAGCCGCTGCTGCGGGCAACAATGTCTGCGTCGTCTCGGGCGGCGACCCCGGCGTTTTCGCCATGGCCGCCGCCATTTGCGAGGCCATCGAAGAAGGCCCGCCCACCTGGCGCAATCTCGATCTCAATATCGTCCCCGGCGTCACCGCCATGCTTGCCGTCGCCGCCAAGGCCGGCGCGCCGCTCGGCCACGATTTCTGCGCCATGTCGCTGTCGGATAATCTCAAACCCTGGACCGTCATCGAGCAGCGTCTGCGTGCTGTGGCCGGTGCGGGGCTGGTCATCGCGCTCTACAATCCCATCAGCAAGGCCCGCCCCTGGCAGCTGGGCACGGCCTTTGCCATCCTGCGCGAAGTGCTGCCCTGGACTACCCCGGTGATTTTTGGCCGCGCCGCTGGCCGCAGCGACGAAGTCATCACCGTGGCCAGTCTAGCCGAAGCCAAGGCGGAACAGGCTGACATGGCCACCTGCGTCATTATCGGCTCGCCCGAAACCCGCGTCATCGAGCGCCCCGGCCGCGCGCCCATCGTTTATTCGCCGCGCTCGACCGGGGGCCCGCAATGAGCTGGCTATCGGTGGTCGGCATTGGCGAGGACGGTCTTGCCGGGCTCGGCCAGGCGGCATGCGACGCCATTGCCAAGGCCGAGATCGTCTTCGGCGGCGCCCGCCATCTTGAGCTCGCCGCCCCCGCCGTCACCGGCGAAGCCCGCCCTTGGCTCAGCCCTTTTTCCGCGTCCATCGAAGCCGTATTGGCCGAACGCGGCCGCCCCGTCTGCGTGCTAGCCTCGGGCGATCCCTTCCACTATGGCGTCGGCGCCACGCTGGCCCGCCATCTCGACGCTTCGCAAATGGCCGTCTATCCGCACCCGTCCGCCTTCAGCCTCGCGGCCGGTCGGCTGGGCTGGGCATTGCAGGATATTACGAGCCTATCGCTGCACGGTCGCCCGCTCGATCTTATCCGCCCGCATCTGCATCCTGCCGCCCGCATTCTCGCGCTGACCTCCGACGAGCATGGCCCTGCGGCGCTGGCAAAATTGCTGACCGAGGCCGGTTTCGGTATTTCCATTCTCACCGTGCTCGAGGCCCTGGGCGGTCCGCGCGAGCGCATCCGCTCGCAGGTCGCCATGAGCTTTGCGCTCGGCGATATCGATCCGCTCAATGTCTGCGCTGTTACCGTTGTTCCCCTGCCCGGTGCGCGCATCCTGCCGCTGACGCCGGGGCTGGACGATGGCTTGTTCGAGCATGATGGGCAGATCACCAAACGCGAAATCCGTGCCCTCACCCTTTCGGCCCTCGCGCCCCGTCGTGGCGAATTGCTGTGGGATATCGGCGCCGGTTCGGGTTCCATCGCCATCGAATGGATCCTCGCCGACCCCTCGATGAAGGCCATCGCCGTGGAAGTCGATCCCGAGCGCTGCGCCCGCATCAGACATAACGCCGCCAATTTCGGCGTCCCCGATCTGCAACTGGTCGAGGGCACGGCACCTGCGGCGCTCACCGGCCTCGAAGCCCCCCACGCCATCTTCATTGGCGGCGGCGGCTCCGATCCCGGTGTACTCGACGCGGCCATCGCTGCCCTCCGCCCCGGTGGGCGCCTGGTCGCCAATGCGGTAACGCTCGAAATGGAAGCCCTGCTCCTCGCCCGTCACGCTGAATATGGCGGCAGCCTCACCCGCATCGACATCGCGCGCCCCAGCCCGGTTGGCTCGATGACCGCCTGGCGCCCCGCCATGCCGATCACGCAATGGGCGTGGGTGAAGGGATGAACGACATCAGGCATATTCCATGACAGTCCACTTCATCGGCGCCGGCCCCGGCGCAGCCGATCTCATCACCGTGCGCGGCCGCGATCTGCTCGCCCGCTGCCCGGTTTGCCTCTATGCCGGCTCCATCGTGCCGCCTGAGATGCTGGCCTGGTGCGCGCCCGGCACGCGCCTGGTGGACACCGCCCCGCTCTCGCTCGATGAAATCGAAGCCGAATACCGGGCCGCCCATGCGGCCGGGCAGGACGTGGCGCGGCTGCATTCCGGCGACCTTTCGATGTGGAGCGCCGTTGCTGAACAGATGCGCAGGCTCGACCGCCTCGGCATTCCCTATACGCTGACGCCCGGCGTGCCCGCCTTTGCCGCCGCCGCCGCAACGCTCGGCCGCGAACTCACCATTCCCGCCGAAGCGCAAAGCCTGGTGCTTACCCGCGTCTCAGGTCGCGCCTCCCCCATGCCCGAGGGCGAAACCCTCGCCGGCTTCGGCGCCAGTGGCGCTACGCTCGCCATTCATCTGGCCATTCATGCGCTGGATCGTGTCGTGGCCGAGCTGACGCCGCTCTATGGCGCCGATTGCCCGGTGGCCATCGTCGCCCATGCGAGTTGGCCCAATGAAAAGATCATTCGCGGTACTTTAGGCACGATCGAGGCTGCGTTCGCTGCCGATCCGGTTGAGCGCACGGCGATCATCTTTGTCGGCCGCACGCTGGGCGCCGAAGGCTTCCGCGAAAGCGCGCTGTACGATCCGGATTACCAACGCCGCTTTCGCGGCCGGGATGGGTTGTAGCTAGGCCGCCTTGGCCCGCGACAGCTCTGCCGTCTTGGTCAACACCCAGGCCAGTCCCACGAGGAACAACAACCCGCCGCCGAGCAGCAGTCCATCCCATAGCGGATGCGCGTCCATCGGTGCCTTGACCACCTGTAGCGCCATGCTCAGCACGGTGCCGGCTGCGAACACGGCCAGCCCCTGCCGGCCCATCAGCCGGAACGGCGCCGCTATCCAGGATTGGGCGATGGTCCGCATGATTGGCAGGTGCCCCAGCACGTAGAATAGCGCCAGCGCATGCAGCAGCCGCGGCAGGGTCAGGAAGGTCTTGTCGAACCAGATCAGGTAAAACGGCGTGCCCATGCTGCCGAACCAGCCCATGGTACCATTCATCGCCTTGCCGATCGGCGGCACTTTCATCCAGATCAGGGTGAACACCAGGACGGCAGCGGCCAGGCCGAACAGCACCGGCTGATAGGGAATGAACCGCTTGCCGACCTTCATTGCCATGCCTGAAAGCAGGCCGAGCACAAAAACCAGCTGCCAGGAAAACGGGTTGAAGAACCAGCCGCCTTCATTGGGAAAGTTCGGAAAGTTGAGGCGGAACTCGCCGGCGATGGCCCAGAGCAATACGGAAGCGATCGCCAACGGCACGGGCCAGCGCAGCCCCACGATGATCAGCAGCGGCGTTACCAGCAGCAGCGTCATGTATAGCGGCAGGATATTGAGATAGCCCAGTTGGTGGGTCAGCAGCGGAATGCCCACCATGGTCCCCAGCGGCTGCTGGAACAGCGGGGCGATATTGTTCTTGGCCAGCAATTCGCCCAGCCCCAGCCACTTGGCCGCCGCCGCGAAGATGGCAAGGCTCAGGATGGTGATGGTGATGTGAACGAAATAGAGCTGGCGCGCCCGCGCCCACACTTTGGCGGTGGCGGCCCAGAGCGAGCCGGTGCGGAAGCGGTTGGAATAGGCGAGGCCCGAGGCCATGCCGGACATGAAGACGAAGGCTTCGGCTGCATCGGAAAAGCCGAAATTGCGGCTGGTCAGGCCCTCGTAGAACGTGCCCGGCACGTGATTGATGAAGATCATCAGCAGCGCCAGCCCGCGGAACATGTCCAGCCGCTCATCGCGACCGGACTGCGGCGCGGCGGCTTTATCGCCGGCGATGGGTGCCCAGATGGCCCGCACCCAGCTCGGGCCCAGCAGCCCGGCGGCGCGGAACGGAACGGCTTCAGGCAGCGACATGTTCGGCCGACCTGGCGACCGAAACGTCGCTTGGATTACCCTGGATGGTCCAGCTCGCCATGATGGCCTGGTGCTCGGCCATCACCGGGGTCGGCGCAATTTCGCTATCGGTGCGGAAATAGAGCGGCCGCTTGGCATGAGAGGGGTGCGAGCTCATCGAGATCAGCAGCGGCGCAAAGATCGCCGGGAGGGCAGCCGGAGCCAGCCACAGCGCCACCGAGGGGGCAAAGATCGCTGTCGAGCCGAGCGCCAGCACACCGGTCAGTACGATCCACCAGCTGGCCTGGAAGGCGTCGTTGATGCTGATCCAGTTCTGACCGCGCCGCGTCGGCGGCCAGCCACCATCAAGCCCGAGCAGCACCTGCATCACCGCGCGGCTCTGCAGCATCAGCATGACCGGAGCCAATACCGTGGAAAACGCCACCTCGGTAACGATCGAGAGCAGCACGACATGGGTGCCGCCAAAATGCCGGTTGCGGCCATCGATGGCGCCGCGCACCAGGATCATCAGCTTGGGCACCACCAATACGACAGCCACGGCCACGCCCACCGCCCAGATCGGCACGGGGTGCTCGACGCCGAAGCCGGAAAAGGCCGAGCGCTGGTCAGGGAACAAGGCCGCCAGCACGCTGGTGAACAGCAGCGTCAGCCACAGGGGCGAGGCCATATAGGCCATGATGCCCTGGATGAAGGTGAACCGGCTCCAGAACTTGAGTCCTGGCGCGCCGATCAGCCGGCGGTGCTGCAGATTGCCCTGGCACCAGCGGCGGTCGCGCTTGGCATATTCGATCAGGTTTTCCGGGCCTTCCTCGAAGGAGCCCCCCAGTTCGGGATCGACCTTGACGGTCCAGCCGGCGCGCGACAGCAAAGCCGCCTCGACATAGTCATGGCTGAGGATATGCCCGCCATAGGGCGGTTTGCCCGACAGCACCGGCAGCCCGCATGAGGCGGCAAAGGCCGAGACGCGCACAATCGCATTGTGCCCCCAATAAGGGCCCTCGCTGCCCTGCATCAGGGCGGCGCCCCGCGCAAAGGACGGCGACATGTAGCAGGCGGAAAACTGCATGGAACGGCCGAATACCGTTGCGGCATTGATCACCTGCGGCACGGTCTGCAATAGGCCGAGATTATCGTCCCGGTCCATGCGGCGCGCCATCTCGCCAATGGTTGCGCCTTCCATCAGGCTATCGGCATCCAGGATCAGCGCATAATCATAGGCGCCGCCCGAGCGGGCGATGAAATCTTCGATATTGCCAGCCTTGCGGCCGGTATTCTTCTCGCGGCGGCGATAGAAAATGCGGCCTGCGCTCATCGGCTCGCGCAACAGATGCTCGAACCACACGATTTCCTGCGCCGCCGTCTCCAGAACGGTGGTGTCCGACAGCACGGCAATGTGGAAGCGGTCGGCGATATCCAGCGCCACCAGGCTCCGGTTCATCGCCGCGATGCGCGAAAATGTCGCGACTGGGTCCTCGTTATAGATCGGCACCAGAATGGCGGTCAGCCCCTCGGGCTTTTCCCTGGGATCGAAATCTGGCTTTCGCGCGGGCGCAAATACGCCCAGCACAGCCGCCGCCGCGCCCCATACCAGCCAGAAGCTGGTGAAGGTGACGAGGATGGCGCGCACGATATCGAGCGTCGTCAGCCCCCCTTCCCCGGTAAAACGGAGAAAGAGATATCCCCCCGCTGCACTGAGCGTGACGGCTACCAGCAGCGTTAGGGACCGTATCAGGATCGGCCGGGTCATTGGTCTCAATCAGTCAAAAATTGCAGACAAAAGGCTGGCGCATCAGCGCCAGGACAAGACCAGAAAGGCGTTGCGCACAACGTCCATCAGCGACTTTTGCCGCTCCAGGCGTTGCTTGGGCATAGCTAGGGGTGCATCGGGTAGGGCGATGGCGTAGAGAAATTCGCTCGAATGTTTCATGCCGTGGGTCTCCACTGGTAGAGCCAGGTTTCAGTAAGTTGACGGCCTAACCCCACCAGATAGGCCCTCAGTTCCAACGGTGTCGTGCCGTCAGTCTCCACATCGAAGACCAGACGCCATGCACCGTTGGCATCAATGCGCGAGAGCGCAGTATGTTGCGCTACGCCACCCGCGACCGTTGCCACCACATCTGGCGGCGTTTCAGCTGAAAGGCCCGACAATTCGCCGCCGACAAAGTCGACCACGAATTTGCGCAGGTTGGCGGCGTTCTCCACCCCGGATACACCACCCTGCCCTGCACGCGTCTCGGCCACATAAGCCAAACTCGAATTCTTGTCGGGATTAAGGTCACCCCACACAAGACGATAACCAAATTCCCGTTCATCCCCAGCTTTTACAGGGGCTTCCGGCACCCAGAAAGCGCCGATATTATCGTCCGCTTCAAAGCGCGCCGGAATTTCGATCAGCCGCACATGGCCCTGGCCCCAATTATTAGTGGGCTCGACGCGCAGCGAAGGGCGACGCTCGTAATGGGCGCCGGCATCCTGATAGGTCTCGAAGTCGCGGCCGCGCTGATAGAGGCCGTACGCCTTGGGATTGGCTTCCCAGAGATAGGAATTGCCCAGGGTCGTGGAATTGTTGAGCGCGCGCCACATCACTTCCCCATTTTCCCGCTCGATCAGCAGGCCATTGGTGTCATGCACCTGGGGGCGGTAGTCGTCGAAGCTGCCGCGATTGGCATCGCCGAACAGGAACATCGAGGTCAGCGGGGCAACGCCCAGCTCCTTGACATCGCTGCGGAAATTGAGCCGCGCCGTCACTTCCATGATGGTTTCCTGCTGCTCGCCATGCGGCGGGGAGATCACGAAACGATAGGCGCCGGTCACGCTGGGGCCTTCCATGGCCGCATAAAGCGTCATCGGCACATCGGCCGAAGCGGGCTTTTCGACATAGAATTCGGAAAACACCGGGAACTCTTCTGGCACATCGAGCCAGGAATTCAGCACGATGCCGCGGGCGCTCTGGCCATAGACATTGTTGCGGCCCAGCGCACGGAAATAGCTGGCGCCAAGGAATGTCGCGAGCTCGTCATACTTGTCGGCGATATTGAGCGGATAATTGAGCCGAATGCCGGCGACACCGGGGAACTCGCCCACGGTGGCGACGCGCGCTGCAGTCTCGGCGTCATGGTAATCGAAATCGGCGGCCGTGAAGGTCACGAGCTTGGCTTGGCCATCAATCAGTTCGTAGAGCTTAACCGGCTCCTTGAACAACCAGCCCATGTGGAAGGCCTGTACCTGATAACCTAGGTTATCCTTGGCCCACACGCCGTGGTCAGGCCGGAACTGGATGCGCATATGGGCGTCATAATCCAGGCCCTGCAGCCCTTCGGGGAGTTCGAACGTCACCGGCTGGAACGGGCTGGCCGCCAAATCCTTCATGCGGGCGCTGAAGGAGTCGAAATCGAAAGCGAATTGGTCGGGCAGTTCGGCCTGGGCGAAGGCTTTGGTGCTGAGCGCAGTGGTCGACAAGAGGGCGACTGCGCCTATCCCGAAAAGGACATCGCGGCGATTCGGCAGGCTGTTGATGTGACGCTTCAAGTAAACACTACCCGTTCGGTGTTGTATTGCATGGTTTCCGGCTTAATTCGAACGCCGGATAGCCGTAAAAGTTGACGCATGGGCGCCATGCAACTACCGCATGGCTCCCGGTGACCCACCGCGAACCCTTAACGATCCGTTGACGGCAAGGGTTGCTCGCGTTGTCGTGATATGTCGATAAAGTTTGGGGCAGGTTTAGGGCAGGCCCACCGCGTAGCCGATGGCCGCCAGGCGCATAGGTAACGGTATGCCCCGCGGACCGGGCGTTTGCAGCGTTGAGATTTGTTTAAGAGTTTGGGCTTGATGGGTGCGGGCGGCGATCACGCTCCCGGCAGGAATCCAAATTGGGCATTGTGCAGCCGCGCATAGGCTCCGCCCCGCGCCAGCAGTTCGGCATGAGCGCCCTGCTCCACAATGCCCGTCTCATCGAGCACCACGATCCGGTCGGCATGCTGGATGGTCGCCAGCCGGTGCGCAATCACCAGTGTCGTGCGGCCCTTGGACAATTCCGCGAGGGATTGCTGGATCGCGACTTCCGTCGCTGTGTCGAGCGCCGAGGTCGCCTCGTCCAGAATCAGGATGGGCGGGTTCTTGAGGAAGATCCGGGCGATTGCCACGCGCTGCTTCTGCCCGCCCGAGAGTTTGACGCCGCGTTCGCCCACCACGGTATCGAGCCCTTCGGACAGCCGCTCGATCACCTTGTCACAGCGGGCATTGCGCGCCGCCGCCATGATTGCCTCGTCGGAAGCGCCGAGTTGGCCATAGGCGATATTCTCGCGAATGGTGCCGCCGAACAGGAACACGTCCTGCTGCACAATGCCGATCTGGCTGCGCAACGAGGCCTGCGTCATGTCGCGGATATCCATGCCATCGATGCTGATCGAGCCGCTATCGAGTTCATAAAAGCGCGGCAGCAGCGAGCAGAGCGTCGTCTTGCCCGCGCCCGATGGGCCGACCACGGCTACGGTTTCCCCCGCCTTGATCGTCAGGTTCAGCCCGTCGAGCACCTGGCGGCCGTGCTCGTACGAGAATCCGGCGTCGGCAAAAACAATGTCGCCCTTGAGATTGCGCACCGCCTTGGCATTGGGGCGGTCGGCAATATCGGGCTCGGTATCGATCAGCGTGGTGAAGCGTCGAAAGCCGGCAATGCCCTTGGGATAGCTTTCCAGCACGCCGGTGATCTTGTCGACCGGACGCATGAACACATTGACCAGCAACAGGAAGCTGACAAAGCCGCCATTGGTCAGATCGCCCTCTACCACCAGCCAGGCGCCGACCAGCATGACCACAAGCTGCACCAGGCGCGTGCTGAGATAGGTGATGGTGATGCTGGCCGTCATATAGGCATAGGCCTGCAATTTGGTCTTGCGGTAATTGTTGTTGTTGCCGGCGAAGAGATTGGCCTCGTGCGGCTCATTGGCGAAAGCCTTGACCACCCGAATGCCACCAATCGAGTCCTCGATACGGGTGTTGAATTCGCCGACCTGCCGGAACAGGGTGCGCCAATTCTGCGTCATCTTGGCGCCGTAGCGGCTGACCAGCCAGGTCATGACCGGCACGATCAGCGTGGTGATCAGCGCCAGCTGCCAGTTGACCGTGAACATCAGGGCGAAGGCGCCGAGGAAGGTCATAATGGCAATGAAGACGTCTTCGGGGCCGTGATGGGCGACCTCGCCTACGTCTTCGAGATCCTTGGTCACATGGGTGATCAGGTGACCGGTCTTGTTGTTGTCGAAGAAGCGGAAGCTGAGCTTTTGCAGGTGGTCGAAGACCTGGCGGCGCATGTCGGTTTCGATGCTAATGCCCAGCATGTGGCCGAAATAATTGACCACGCCCATGAGGACCGCATTGAAAACATAGATGGCCAGCAGCGCAGCTCCGGCAATCAGGATGAAGCCGAATTCGGAGCGGGGCAGCAATTGGTCGATGAAATAGGCCACCGCCATGGGGAAGGCCAGCTCGAGCAGGCCCGCGACAATGGCGCAGCCGAAATCCAGCGCGAACAGGCCCTTATAGGGGGCATAATAGGAAAAAAAGCGAGCCAGCATAGATCAGGTCAATTCAGTCCGGCGGTTCAGCCGTGGCCGACGGGCGCCAGCATGCGCAGGTCGAACGGGTCCGCCTCATCGGCAATGCTGGCATTTGCCGCGATTGCCTGCTGCAGCGCAACTATATCGAGCACATGGCACGGCTCCCAGCCGCAGGGGCAGCCGTCGGGATCAAGATGGGCGTCGGCGACTTCGCGATAGATCGAGCCAATGGCGGCGGCCAGATATTCCAGCGCATCGAGGGGTGACAGACGGGTGGTTGCCAGCGTGCCGGAATAGGATGCCATCAGCGCCGCGCGGATGGCGGTGAAGGCGGCATCGGGCTTTTCGGAATTGTGTGGCATGGGACCCTCGCGAGTTCGGCGGCAGCATTTTGCGCTGCCGCCGGTCCTTTAGCCTGTTTTTCGCAATAAAGTCGAGTGCGTTTGTCATCTTTATGTGGGGCTATGCCGGGCCAGTGCCTTGATCACCTGCTTGGCGGTGACGCGGCCGATCTGGTGGCCGGCGTCGTCCAGCACGCCGACCCATTCATGCTCGGCGAAGAGGGGCAGCACATCTTCGCAGCGGGCGTTCATCGGGACGGAGTATTCGCAGGGCTCCACGTCACCGCGTTGCATGATGGAGCGGACATGGATGGCGCGGGCCTTGTTCACTTCGCGCACGAATTCCTCGATATGGGCGTTTGCGGGCTTGAGCACGATTTCTTCAGGTTTTCCAACCTGTTGCACCGCGCCATCTTTCAGCACGGCGATGCGATTGCCGATTTTAAGGGCTTCGTCGAAGTCGTGGGTGATGAACAGGATGGTCTTGTTCAGGCTCTGTTGCAGCTCGATCAACTGGTCCTGCATGCCCGAGCGGATCAGGGGATCGAGGGCTGAAAAAGCCTCGTCCATCAGGATGATATCGGTGTCCATGGCCAGCGCCCGGGCGAGGCCGACGCGTTGTTGCTGGCCGCCGGAGAGCTGGCGGGTGCGGCTGTTTTCGTAGCCGGAGAGGCCGACTGTGGCGATCCATTTGGCGGCTTGTTCGAGCCGTTCCTCGCGGCCAACGCCACGGACTTCGAGGCCATAGGCGACATTGTCGATGACCGAGCGATGCGGCAAAAGCCCAAATTTCTGGAACACCATCGCCACCTTGGTGCGGCGGTATTTGCGTAACTCGTCGAGGCTTAGTGCTAACACACTGTTACCCTCGACGACGATTTCGCCCGCGGTTGGTTCAATCAGGCGGTTCACATGGCGAATGAGGGTGGACTTGCCGGATCCGGACAATCCCATGACTACAAAAATCTGGCCGCGCTCGATATCGAGCGAGACATTGTCGAGCCCGACAACGTGGTCGGTCTCGGCCTGCACCTCGGCCTTGGACTTGCCCGACTGGAGCAGCGCGAGAGCAGCCTGCGGGTCGCTGCCGAAAATCTTGGTGACGCCGCGCATGGCGATTGCCAGATCGGTCCTGGTCTCGGTTTGCATGGATGTCATGGCGTTCATTTATCTGGCCTCCGCCAGGCCGATGCGGCCCTGAAGCTGTTTGCCGAAAGACTGGGTGATGCGATCGAAGACGATGGCGAGGGCGACGATGCCCAGGCCGGCGAAGAGGCCGCGGCTGACTTCGAGCCGGCCAATGCCCTGCAGCACCTGGTAGCCGAGGCCACCAGCACCGATCATCGAGGCGATGACGACCATGGAGAGCGCCATCATCGTGGTCTGGTTGATGCCAGCCAGGATGGTGGGTAGCGCCAGCGGGATCTGCACGCCGAACAGGCGCTGGGTGGGATTGGTGCCGAAGGCCCGGCTGGCCTCCATCACCGCCGGATCGACGGAGCGCAGGCCCAGATCCGTCAGCCGCACCAGAGGCGGGGCGGCATAGACGACGGTGGCGATCAGCGCCGGGATTTTGCCGGGGCCAAAGATCATCACCGTGGGGATGAGATAGACGAAGCCGGGCAGCGTCTGCATCAGATCGAGCACCGGAGTGATGACCTGACGCACCCGCGCCGAGCGGGACATCGAGACGCCGACCGGGATCGAGATAACGATGGCGGTGATGGTGGCGGCGAGCATCAGGGCCATGGTGGTCATGGCGTCCTTCCACAGTTCCATCACGCCGAGGAACAGTAGCGAGAACAATACGATGACCGGCAATTTCCAGCTGCGCGAAGCGAGCCAGGCGATGCCGGTAAGAAGGGCGACGATCAGCCACCATGGGGTGGCAATCAGCAGGTCTTCGATGGCCTTGAGCAGCATGAGCAGCGGATAGGCGGCGGTCTCGAAGCCATCGCCCCAATTGCGCACGACCCAATTGAGGCCGTCGTCGATGGCCCGGCGCAAGGGCTTGGTATCAATCAGTTGCGGAAACAAGGTTTGTCACTTTCTTCTGGCCCGAAAGGGGCAAATTTGTTCAGCACGATCCCGAAGGGCGCCGGAGAGGCACACTTGGGGATCACGCGGAAAGCGGGGTGAGGTGGGTGAGGGAGCGGGCCCCAACCGCGGTGTCATTCCCGCGAAAGCGGGAACCTCGGTTTTTCTTGCCGGCATCCCGAAACGGAGGTTCCCGCTTTCGCGGGAATGACATTGTGGGGGATGTCGGCTCGGTGCACTTGGAGGGCGCAGCACCCCCACCCTCAATCCCTCCCCACAAGGGGGAGGGAGGCGGATCGGGGCTCTCGAAAGCTCGCCCTTTAGAGGCTCGCCCTCACCTTTTCGGCGACCTCGGCAGGCACCCAGCCGGTCCACACGTCCTCCTTGGTCTTGAGGAAGTTGTCGGCGGTGGCGGCGGCGTCGGCCTGGTTTTCGTCGCCATAGACCAGCAACTCGCTGATTTCGGCATTGGTCAGGCCGACCTTGGTGAAATAGTCCGCCACATTGGGTGCTTCTTCGGTGAGCCAGGCGGCGGCGCCGACGATTGCGGGCGAGGACGGATAGGCGGTGATGCCGGCGGGCTCAGCGCAATCGGGATCGGTGTTGCAGGCATAGACTTCAGGCTTGGTCTCGCCCATGTCGAGCGCCACGGCGTCGAATTTGCCCAGGATCGCGGTGGGGCCCCAATAGTAGAAGAGGATGGGCTCTTCGCGGGTGAAGGCACGGGCAATGGAGGCGTCAAGGGCGCCGCCGGAGCCGGGCGAGAACAGGGTCCAGTTTTCGCTCATGTCATAGGCGTCGAACAGAGCCGTGGTGGCGAGTTCGCAGCCCCAGCCGGGCGGGCAGGAATAGAGGCGGCCTTTGCTCGAATCCTCGGGATCGGGGAAGACGCCGGGATTGGCGATGGCCGTCTCGGCGCTGACGATCTCGGGGTGGGCTTCCTGGGTGTAGCGCGGAATGAACCAGCCCTCGATGGTGCCATCGGTGATGGCCTCGCCCAGCTTGGTCACCGAGCCATCGGCCAGGGCGGCATCCCACTGGTCCTGCACGGTGCTAGTCCACAGCTCGGGCGCCACGGCGGGCGAACCGCGCGTCACCATGGAGCTGGTGGTGGGAACCGTATCGCCGGTGACGATGGCGACATCGCATCCGAAACCGGCTTCCAGAATTTTTGCGTGAATGTGCGCCAAGGCGGCCGCGGAGGGCCAGGTCATCTCGGCAATGTCGATGGTGCGGTCGGTGCCGCAGGCCGCTTCGGCGCTATCCTGGGCCATGGCGGGTACACTAGCGGCAGACAAAAAGGCAAGTGCGATCGCGGCGGCAATGCCACCGGATTTCAATATCATCAGGTCGTCTCCTGGATTTATGTGATGGCCGGACCATAGGGAGACAGTCTCTATGTGTCAAATCGGACAATACTTGCCAGTTTAAAGAAGAAACGGCGCGTCAGTTCTTTGCAGATCAACTAATGCCGACACATTTGATATTGAACTTTTGTTCGCGCATGTTCTTTCGAACCGCTGGAAGCGACGCTCTATTTGTGTGTTGAAACAAAAAATAATCTCGTGCCGCGAGATGGCCGCAAATTGGGCGGGTTTGGGCGGTGGGGCACGCAGCCAATTACAATGTCATTCCGGCGGAGCCGTTCTTGACGCCTCGCACCATCCAGCGCGGGGATGGCCTTCAGCATGGATTCCCGGCTGCGCCGGAATGACATTGTGGGTGAGGATGGTGGGGTGGGACCAAGCACCGTTTTTCCTCGGGCTTGACCTGAGGGCCGCTTACCACTTGTGCCGGGCTGGGAATGGCCCTCGGGTCAGGCCCGAGGGTGATGCGGTGGGTACGGAGAGAGCTAATGCCACCGGCGAGATCTGGTCCCATCCACAATGTCATTCCCGCGAAAGCGGGAACCTCTGTTTTTCGATGCAAGGAAAGTAAACGGAGGTTCCCGCTTTCGCGGGAATGACATTGTGGGGGTGGATGATTGAGGTCACTGATCCGTCCCAAGTACTGCTCTCCCTCGGGTCAGGCCCGAGGNNCGAGGGAGATGCGGTGGGTGGGAGGCTAGTGGGCAAGGCCCCTGCCCTCAGGCGCCGGTCAGGCGCCAGACGACGTCGCCGACGTCGTCGGCAACCAGCAGGCTGCCGTCGGCGCCGAGGGTTACGCCTACGGGGCGGCCGTAGGAGGTTTTTTCGTCGGGGGCGAGGAAGCCGCTCAGGAGTTCGACCGGGTTGCCGGTGGGGCGGCCGTCGGCGAAGGGCACGAGGATGACCTTGTAGCCGCTGAGGATGCTGCGGTTCCAGGAGCCGTGCTGGCCGATGGCCATGCCTTCGGGAATGCCCGGCAGCGTGCCGGCCGGCACCCAGCAGAGACCCAGCGAGGCGGTGTGGCCGCCAAGGGCATAGTCGGGCGTGATGGCCTTGGCGACCATGGCCGGGTCTTGCGGCACGCGATCATCGACGGTCTGGCCCCAATAGCAATAGGGCCAGCCATAGAAGCCGCCATCCCGAACCGAGGTCAGGTAATCGGGCGGGGTTTCGTCGCCGATGCCGTCGCGTTCATTGACGACTGTGTGCAGGACGCCGGTGGTCGGCTCGAAGGCCATGCCGACGGCGTTGCGCAGGCCAGAGGCGAAGATGCGGCTTTTGCCGGTGACCAGGTCCAACTCGTGGATGGCGGCGCGGCCCTCTTCTTCCGCCATGCCGTTTTCGGCGATGTTGCTCTGCGAGCCGACGCCGATGAAGAGCTTGGTGCCATCGGGGCTGGCGAGCAGGCTGCGCGTCCAGTGACCGCCGGGCTTGAGATCGAGCAGTTTGCGGCCGGGCGCGGTGATGCGGGTTTCGCCTTCAACATAGGGGAAGGCCACGACGCCATCGGTGTTGCCGACATAGAACGTGTCGCCGACCAGGGCCATGCCGAAGGGCTGGCTCAGGCCTTCGAGGAAGATTTCGCGGACCTCGGGCACGCCATCGCCATTGGTGTCACGCAAGAGGGTGATGCGGTTGGCGTTGATTTCGAGCGCGCCGACCCGGCGCATGACGCGATTGCGGAACCAGTCGACCACGCCCTTGACCTGCTGCGGCAGGGACGCGGATTCGGCGACCAGCACGTCGCCATTGGGCAGGACGTAAATCCAGCGGGGATGGATCAGCTTACTGGCGAAGGCGGTGACCGCCAGGCCCTTGGCGACGGTCGGCTTGTGGCCGGGCTGCCAGCCCATGGCCTTGGGCGTTTTCATGACCGGCAGGCTGCCCTGCGAAACGGCGGCGGGAATGGTCGGATTGGTGCCCATGGCGGCCGGCAGATTGGCGCCATTGCGGTTGCGACCGCGCAGATACCAGACGATGCCGGCGATCAATATGACCAAGACGACAAGGACAAGAAAACTGTTCCCAGTCATAGACGTTTCTCCCAGGGGCGGATTGATGCCCGATTTGTTTTTGATGCGGTGAGCGCGCGCAAGCGACAGCTCCTGGCGGGAATAGCTTTTTGCCACTCCACGGGGGTTACGTCCACGGGAAATCGGGGAAAAGAAGCTGTGTCTTGGGGGAGCCGCAGATGCAGACCATCCACCGCATCTCCCTCGGGCTCGACCCGAGGGCCATTCGCCCCAAGCACAATCCCGCCGCTAACCCGGCAGGCCCTCGGGTCAAGCCCGAGG
>UCAU01000025.1:0-20696 GCA_900470445.1 Hyphomicrobiales bacterium
CCTCAAGGGGGAGGGAGGGGGAGAGCCGATGCTTCCTGCCACGGATGGGTCTGAAGGCCCTGACATCGATGACTTTTAGGACAAACTCATGGCCGACCTGACCGGAAAAATCGTGCTCATTACTGCTGCGGCGCAAGGCATTGGCCGCGCTTCGGTGGAGGCTTTCGTCAAGGCGGGGGCCAGGGTGATCGCCACCGATATCAATGCGGAAAAGCTGGGTGAGCTCAATGGCCTGGCGGGCGTGACCACGCGCCTGCTCGATGTGCTGTCGGAAGACGCGGTCAGGGCCGCAGTCGCCGAGATCGGCCATATCGACGTGTTGTTCAACTGCGCCGGCGTGGTGCATTCGGGCACTGTGCTCGAGATGAGCGACAAGGATTTGGACTTCGCGCTGGATCTCAATGTGCGGGCGCAAATCCGCACCATCCGTGCGGTCTTGCCGCAAATGCTGGAGCGCCGGGATGGCGCCATCATCAATATGGCCACCGTCGCTTCCTCGGTGAAGGGCGTGCCCAATCGCGCTGCCTATTCGATTTCCAAGGCGGCCGTGGTGGGGCTGACCAAATCGGTTGCCGCCGATTATGTGACCAGCAATATCCGCGTCAACGCTATCTGCCCCGGCACGGTGGAAAGCCCCTCGCTGCACGAGCGCTGGCAGGCCACCGGCGATTTCGAGGGGGCCAAGAAGGCCTTTATTGCGCGGCAACCCATTGGCCGCATCGCGCGGCCCGATGAAGTGGCTGACCTGGCGGTGTATCTGGCCGGGGCGACCTATACGACCGGGCAGGTGCATATCATCGATGGCGGTTGGACGGGGTAAGGTCCGCCGCGCGAATCTTTGCGTCGCGCGCGCTTTCCATGGGCGTTCTTTGCCTCTCGCCCTTCACCTTCGCATCAGCTTTGCTCGCTCTGCTGCCGCTGGCTTGTTATCGTAAAATTACGATGAAACGCCATTTGCAGAGAGTCCCATGACCAAACTGACGCTGATCAGCTTCCCGACCTGCCCCTATGTGCAGCGCGCGGTGATTGCGCTCAAGGAAAAGAAGGTCGATTTCGACGTGGTCTATATCGATCTGGCCAATAAGCCCGATTGGTTCCTGGCCATTTCCCCGCTCGGCAAGGTGCCGGTGCTCAAGGTCGAGCGCGAGGGGCATGAGCCGGCCATCGTATTCGAAAGCGCGGTCATCCTCGAATATCTGGAAGAGACGACGCCGGGCCGGCTGCATCCCGAAGATGCGCTGGAGCGGGCGCAGCATCGCTCATGGATCGAGTTTGGCTCGCAGGTGCTGGGCGATCTGTGGCGGCTGAGCGTGGCCAAGGATCAGGCCGAGCTGGATGCTGCGCAGCAGGCGGTGACCGCCAAATTCGCGCGGCTTGAAGGGATCGTGGCCGGCCCGTTCTTTGCCGGCGAGCGGTTCAGCTATGTCGACGCGGTCTTTGCCCCGGCTTTCCGACAGATCGATGCGCTCGAAACCGTGGCCCCTGCCGGGCTGACGGCCGGCCTGCCCAAGGTTTCGGCCTGGCGGCGGGCGCTGGCGGCGCGGCCCAGTGTGCGCGAGGCGGCGCCGGCCGATTTCGCCGAACTTTATCTGCAGCGGCTGCGCAATAACGCGGCCCATGTCCTCAAGCTGGCGGCCTGATCAGAACAGGTAGTGGATGTGCCGCTTGCCGCTATGCGGCGAGGTTTCGATGTGACAGCGAATGCCGAAGACCTCACGCAAGAGGTCTTCGGTCAGCACCTCTTCGGGCGTGCCGAGGGCGACGAGCTTGCCCTTGTTCATCACCGCCAGCCGGTCGCAGAACATGGCGGCGTGGTTGAGATCGTGCAGCGCGACGATGCTGGTGACCGGCAGGCTCGCCACCAGTTTGAGGATTTCGATCTGGTGCTGGATATCGAGGTGATTGGTCGGCTCGTCGAGGATGATCTCGGTGGGCGCCTGCGCCAGGGCGCGGGCGATATGCACGCGCTGGCGTTCGCCGCCCGATAAAGTCTGCCAATATTGGCTGCGCCGTTCGGTAAGGCCGACGCGGCCCAGGGCGGTCTCGACGGCCGTATCATCGGCCATGGTCCAGGGCGAGAGGGCCGAGCGATGCGGCGTACGGCCCAGCCGGACCACGTCGAGCACGGTGACATTGGCGTCGGTATTGGCATGCTGTTCGACCAGGGCAACGCGGCGGGCCAGCGTGCGGCGGCCGATCCGGCCGAGATCGGTGCCGTCCAGCGTGACCTGCCCGCCATGGGCGCGCCGCAGCCCGGCCAGGAGCCGCAGCAGCGAGGATTTTCCCGAGCCGTTCGGGCCGAGCAGGCCCAGCATCTTGCCGGGCTCGGCGGCCAGCGAGACATCGTCGACGATGGTGGTCTTGCCGGCTTTCCAGCTGAGATTTTCTGCCTTGATCGTCATACTGCGCGCCGTGCCCGATAGAGAATGACCGAAAAGAACGGCACCCCGATCAGCGCCGTGACCACCCCGATGGGGAGAATCTGCTGCGGCAGGATGACTCGCGAGACGATGTCCGCCAAGACCATGAAAATGGCGCCGGCGGCGACACAGGCGGGTAATAGTCGCAAATGCAGCGGGCCGACAATGAAGCGGGCGGCATGGGGGACGACGAGGCCGACAAAGCCAATGGAGCCCACCATGCTGACAATGGTGGCGGTCATCATGGCGGTGATGGCGAACAGGATGACGCGCACCCGGCCCACCGAAATGCCGAGGGATGAGGCTGCGTCATCGCCGAAGGCGAAGGCGTCCAGCGCGCGGGCATAATACATGCAGACGCCAAAGCCGATCAGCACCACGACCAGCACGAGCTGGAATTCGGGCCAGCGCACGCCGCCAAAACTGCCCAGGAGCCAGAACATCACATCGCGCGCCTGCTGCGCATTGGCCGAGGTGCTGACGATGTAGGAGGTGAGGGCGTTGAACAATTGCGAGGCGGCCACACCGGCCAGAATGGTGCGATCGGCCCCGCCGCGCGCGCCGCTGGCCAGCAGCACCACGAAGAGGAAAGCGGCGAGCGAGCCGGCAAAGGCCCCGGCCGAAATGCTGATCGTGCCCGCGCCAAAGCCCAGCACGATGATGGCGACCGCGCCGGTGGAGGCGCCGGCCGATACGCCTAGCACATAGGGCTCGGCCAGGGGGTTGCGCAGCAGCGATTGCAGGATCGCGCCGCACAGCGCCAAGCCGGCGCCGCAACAGGCCGCGACCAAAGCGCGGCTGAGGCGATAATCCCAGATCACGCTTTCATGAATGCGATCGAGCGGCACCGCGGTCCAGCCGAGGCGATTGGTGATGGCGAGATAAGTGGTGTTGAGCGGGATCGGCAATTCGCCAATGCCCACGCCCGCGCCAATGGCCAGGGCCAGGAGCACGAGGGCGAGCAGAGCGAGCAGGCCCAGAGCGGCCTGCCCACCAAAATTACGGCTGATAAAGCTCACTTGATCAGACCAAAGGCCTCAAGCTGATTGGCCAGCTCCTCGGCGCCGTAAATGGTGCGGATAGTCGGGTTCATCGCCGCGCCATTCATCACCGCGATATGGCCTTCGCGCACAGCCTCGAGCTGGCTGACCACCGGATCGGTGGTGACGAAGGTGCGCTTGGTCTCGGCATTGTCGAGTTCCCAACGGTTGCGATCAAGGCTGGCTATGACCAGCACGGTGGGATTGGCGGCCATGATGCCCTCCCAGCTCACCGTCGGCCATTCGGCTTCGGTGGTGATGGCATTGTGGCCGCCCAGAAGGTCCGCGATATAGCCCGAAGCGCCGTTCTTGCCGCCGAGATAAGCATCGTCGGATGGGGAGGGGCTGGAGAACCAGAACACGAAGGACGGATCGGTATCGCTGCCGGCCACACGGGCGCGCAGGGCCGCTTCGCGCGCCTTGAACTGGGCGATCACTGCCTGGCCGCGATCGGCGACGTCGAAGATCTGGGAAAGCTCGTCGATCTCCTGGTAGAGCAGGTCCATGTTCCACAGCGCTGCGCGGCTGCCATAGGCGTCGCCAGTATCCTGGCGGGTATTGCAGATGCCGGGGGCCAGGTAATTGCCGATGCCCAGATTGTTCAGGTCGTCGCGCTTGGCAACCTTGCTGTCGGGGCCGAGCAGGATCGGCAATTGCGCCGCCACGAAATCGGGGCGTTCGGCCAGGATTGCTTCAAGGCTGGGCGATTCCACGGTCAGCAGCTTGACCTTGGCATTGGCCTCGGCCAGTTCGGGCAGCACCTTGGTCGGCCAGAAGGCGGTGCCCACCATGCGGTCTTCCAGGCCCAGCATCAGCATGATCTCGGCGCTGTTCTGTCCCAGGGCCACAGCCCGCTCCGGCGCCTTGTCGAAGGTCACCTCGACCCCGCAATTCTCCAGCGTCAGCGGATAGCTGGTCGGCGCGGCAAAGGCCGGGGCCGAAACCAGCATGAGCGAGAGCAGAATGCCCGACGCGAGAGAGTTCCGCGCCTGGTTGGCGAACATGGAAGCAAGCATGAAAGATCCTATTGGCAGCAAGCCTGCGCGGGAGGCAGCCGGCTCGCGCGCCATGTATCAAGTCATGCGGGAGAAAAACAAGAGTGTGAGGATCATAATTTTGGGGGTGTGTGCATCCATACAACTTGACCTTGCACGGTGTCATTCCCGCGAAAGCGGGAACCTCCGTTTCGGGATGCTAGGAAGAAAACGGAGGTTCCNNTCGCGGGAATGACATTGTGATTGGAACGGGGAGGGTGCCGACTGGACACTTCCAGATCGGCGCTAGCCCTTGCGCGTCAGCATGTCCTTGAAGGCGTAGTAGGTGTCTTTTGGCAGGCGGTCGCGGGTGACCGGGTCCATGCCGACAATGCCGAATTTGGGGTTGAAGCCTTCGGCCCATTCGAAATTGTCGATCAGGGTCCAGGCGATGTAGCCGCGCAGGTCGACCCCCTGCTTCTGGGCCTCGATCATGGCAGCGAAGTGCTTGTCGAAGAAGGCCGTGCGCTTGGTTTCGTCGGTTTCCGAAATGCCGTTTTCGGTGACGTAGATGGGCAGGCCCGGATAACGCTTTGACGCGCGGACGAGGAATTCGGTCAGTACCTCGGGGATGATTTCCCAGCCCAGATTGGACTTTTCCAGCGGACCGCGCGCCTGGGTGAAGGGGAAGACGGGGACGCTGGGATCGGCCTTGTAGAGGAAGCGCGTATAATAATTGATGCCGATCCAGTCGAGTTTCTGGTTGAGGATGGTCATATCATCCCGCCAGTTTTTCGGCAGGTATGGCTCGAGGATGTCGGTGACCTTTTCGGGATAGCTGCCCCTGAGCACGCCATCGAGGAAGAATTGGTTGAAGATGGCGTCGCCCAAGGCCGCCGCTTCGATATCCTCGGGTGCATCGGTGGCCGGATCGCATTTTTCCATATTCACGACGATGCCCAGCTTGTCCTTGAAGCCGGCTTCGCGCATCGCCTTGATGCCCATGCCATGGGCCAGCAGCACATGATGCATGGCGCGGGCAGTGGCGCGCACATCGCGATAGCCGGGGGCGTGGGCGCCCAGGAAATGGCTGAGCACGGTGATGCACCAGGGCTCGTTGAAGGTGGCAATGCTGGTCAGTCGATCGCCGAATTTCTGCGCGGCGATTGCAGCGTAATCGGCAAAGGCCTTGGCGGTGTCCCGGTTCATCCAGCCGCCGCGATCCTGCAGGGCGCTGGGCAGGTCCCAGTGATAGAGGGTGGCGAGCGGCTTGATGCCGCGCTCCAGCATGCCATCGATCAGCCGGTCGTAGAAATCAAAGCCCGCCGGATTGAGCGCGCCGGTCCCCTCGGGGATCAGCCGCGACCAGGAGAAGGAGAAGCGGTAGGCGTCAAAGCCGCCATCGCGGATCAGGTCGAGGTCTTCCGGCCAGCGATTATAATGATCGCAGGCGATCGTGCCGTTATCGGCATTTTTGGTATTGCCCGGCGTGGCGGCAAAGGTGTCCCAGATGGAGGGGCCGCGGCCATCCTGCTGTCCGCCTTCGATCTGGTGGGCAGCCATGGCGACGCCGAACAGGAAATCGGGGCCGAAATCGGCGCGCTTGTGTGAAAACATGGTCTTTTCGTCCTTATCCGGTCGGCGGCTTGCATGGGTGACCTGCCCGCTCTGGCGGGGTCACAATCAAAAGTATGACATACTATGAATTGGCGATCTGTCCAGCGATCTCAGCGCTTGAGACGGCGATACCGCTTCTGGCTGCCCAGCAAATGATCCCGCATGGCGGCGCGTGCCGCCTCGGGTTCCTGGTCGGCAATGGCCTCGAGGATTCGCTCATGCTCGGCCAAAACACCCTGCAGATAGCTCTCGTCATTGGCGTCGGGCAGGGTGGGGAACTGCCCGCGGGGAATCGAGCGCTTGCCGAAGCGGGTGAGCGTATCGGCGAAATAGAAATTGTTGGTGGCCTCGGCAATGGCCAGATGGAAGGCGAAATCAGCGTCGATCGTGTCGCCGCTGGCCTCGATCTGGTTGGCCATGTCGTGATTGGCGGCGCGGATGGCTTCTTCTTGCTGCGCGGAGCGGCGATGGGCGGCAATGGCCGCCGCTTCGGTCTCGACGGCGATACGAAACTCCAGCATTTCCAGCGTTTGCGGGATGCTCTGGATTTCGCGCGGCGTCAGCACGATGGCCGGGGTTTGGGAGCTGTCGGTGACGAACATGCCCTTGCCCTGGATGGGCGTGACGAGCCCGGCCGCCCGCAATTCGGTGATCGCCTCGCGCACCACGGTGCGGCTCACCGAGAATTGCGCTTCCAATTGCGGCTCGGTGGGCAATTGTGCGCCCACGGGCAATGCGCCCGCCTCGATCTGCTGACGCAGTGTATCCACCAGCGTCTGCGCCATGCGTGGCCGCCGCCTTGTTGCCGTTCTATCCATCTCGACCTCCCCGTCGCTCGCACGACCTTTTAGCACAGCCCTCTTGCCATTTCCTGCAAAAGCCATAATCATAATACGAGATACAACCGACATATTATGTTGTGCCGTATCAAACGGAGGAAGTTCAATGAAGCATTTCTGTTCCCGCCTGGCGGCGGGCGTGGCGCTGGCCGCCATGATCGCCACCGCGCCTGCGGCTTTTGCCGCGACGCCCAATGACCAATTGGTCATCGGCACCTCGCTGGCCCAGGTCCTGTCGCTCGACCCCCAGCAGGGCACCGAGGTCAAAACTCAGGAAATCCTGGCCAATACCTATGACCGGCTGGTCTTCTCGGACCAGAATGACGGCAATGCCATCAAGCCGCAGCTGGCCGAAAGCTGGGATATCGACGATACCGGCATCACCTTCCACCTGCGCGACGCCAAATTCGCCTCGGGCAATCCGGTGACGGCCAATGACGTGGTGTTCTCGCTGGTGCGGCTGATGAAGCTGGACCAATCCGCCGCCACCAATTTCAAGACCGCCGGCTATTCAGCCGACAATATCGAATCCATGGTCTCGGCCGTGGATGACAAGACCTTCCGCATGGAACTCACCGATGCGGTGATCCCCGAGGCGCTGCTTTATCGGCTGGCCGTGGGCGTTTCCAGCGTGGTCGATAGCGTCGAAGTGCAAAAGCACGTGAGCAATGACGACTATGGCAATGAATGGCTGCGCACCAATACGGCCGGTTCGGGCCCCTATGTGCTGCGCCGCTGGACGCCGAACGACATCGTCATGCTCGAAGTCAATGACCAGTTCTGGGGCGAGGCTCCGGCCATCCGCCGCGTGCTGATGCGCCACGTGCCCGAAAGCCAGGCCGCGCGTCTGATGCTCGAACGCGGCGATATCGACGTGGCCAATGCCCTGACCGCCTCGGATGTGCGCACCTTTGAAAACAAGGCCGGCTTTGTCATCGACCAGGTCAAGACCGGTGGCTATTACGTGCTGGCGATGAATGCCGGCAAGGAGCCGCTGAGCAATCCGCTGGTGCGCGAAGCCATCGCCTATGGCATCGACTATAAGGGCATTGCCGATACGATCCTGGGGCCCTATGGCCGCGTGCGCAATGTGCCGGTGCCGGAAGACTGGCTGGGCGCTATTCCCAATCCCGATTGGTCGCTGCAGCCCGAAAAGGCCAAGGCATTGCTGGCGGAAGCCGGCTATCCCAATGGGTTCTCACTGACACTCAAGACCATTTCCCAGACGCCGCGCGTCGACATGGCCACTGCCATCCAGGCAAGCCTTGCCGAAATCGGCATCACCGTCAGCATCCAGCAGGGCAATGGCGCCGATATCGTCGCCGCGCACCGGGCGCGTGATTTCGACCTGCTGATCCCCCAGACGGGCTCGTTCATGCCGACGGCTTTGGGATCGCTGGATAACTTCGCTTCCAACCCGGACAATTCGCTGGAAGCCAATAATGCCGGCAATTTCGTGTGGCGCTCGGCCTGGGACATTCCCGAGCTCAACGCCTTGCGGGTCGAGGCCAATAGCGAACGCGATGACGACAAGCGCCTGGCGCTGATCCAGCAGATCCAGGAAGTCTTCATCGAGCAGAAGCCGGCCGTGCTGCCCATGTTCGAGCGCTTCGAGCCCATCGTGGTCAGCGCGCGTGTGCAGGGCTATTCCGGCCATCCCTCGTCGATGACCCGCGTGGATGGCGTTTCCAAGACGGACGCACAGTAAGCCGGACGGGCCGCCGCCCCCAAGAGGCGGCCCATTTGGCTCAGAGCGCTGGCCGGGGCTCCCAACCGGTCAGCGCCAGTTCCCAATCGGGAAACCAGGTCAGCAGCAGGATCTGGATCTGGCGGTCCCAGCCCAGGAAGATGGCAAGGCCCGTCAGCACGAGAATGATGCCGAGCACTTGCTGGATGCGGCCGGCATTGGCCTGAAACCAGCCCAGTCGCCGCACCAATTGCCGCCCGCCCAGCATGATCGCCGCCATGGGCAGGGCCGTGCCCAGCGAAAAGGCCAGCGTTACCGCGATGGCGCCCGCATTGACCTGCTGGTTGAGCGCCAGGGTAATGACCGACGCCATGATCGGGCCGACACAGGGGCTCCAGGCGAGGCCGAGGCCCGCACCGACCGCCAGCCCACCGCCAAAGCCGGAGGATGGACCGCCCGCCGGAGCGCGGCTGGCCAGGGCGCCGGCCAGGCGCTCGAAGCCCAGATGCAATCGCGGGATGGCGAGGACCAGCCCCAGCAGGATCAGCACGGCGCCGGCGAGGACGCGATTGAGATCGGGCGGCACGCCCAGCGCGCGCACCAGAAAGCTCAATGCCAAAGTCGCGGCGGTGAAGGTGCCGACAAAGCCGACGATCAGCCCGATCGGCCGGGCCTTGCCCTCCTGCGTGGCGCTGCCCAGAATGACCGGCAGCAGCGGCAGCACGCAGGGCGACAGCACCGTGATCACCCCGGCCATGAAGGCAAAGCCGATGGTGAGGAGCATCAGCTTTGGCTATTGGCGTTGAGGCCGTCGACGCCGCCGCTATTCCACGATTTGACCGAGTTGCCCTCTGTGTCGAGCAGCACGAAGGTGTCCTGATAGGTCACGCCGAACTTGCCCTTGAGCGCGCTTTCCTTGTCGTAATCGGCGATAACCAGCGTCAGGTCTGGGTTCACGTCCGCCCAGCGCGCGTTGAGCTCGGCCACGGTGGCGCGGCAATTGGGGCACCAGGCGGCGTAGAAGAACACCACGGTCTTGCCCGCGGCCGCCAGCGTATTGAGCTGGGCCTCGTTCTCGAAATCGAGCACTGTGGCGCGGGCTGCTTGTTCAGCCGCCGGGGCAGGGGCGTCCTGGGCGAGGCTGGCAATGGGTGCCAAAGCGAGCAGGGCGGCGATGAGCAGGCGGGCGAAACGGCGCATGGGGAATTCTCTAAGCATCTGATGGGCCTCAGTATCGCCCCCTGAGCCGACGCTGCCCAGCGCGCCGGGAGAACAATCCTTCGATCTATACCCGACCTGTTAGATAGATTTTTTAACTCGGCTCCCCGCTTTGGATTGGCGCGGGGCCGCATTGGGCGGGAAGACGTGGCACTATAGTGCCAAAATCATCGATCGAACTTCAAAGGAACCTCGAATGCGTATCAACCTTGCTGGCGCCGCCATGGCTGCCGCGCTGCTGCTGACCGGCGCCGCCCAGGCCGAGCGCCTCACCGACAAGCCGCTGGTCGATGCGGCCTGGCTGACCGAACATCTGGGCAATGAAAGCCTGGTCGTGCTCGATATCCGCGACGTCGCCGAAACCGTCGACCCCTATGCTGCCGGCCACGTCCCCGGCGCCATCGCCGCCCGCTATTCGGAAGCCGGCTGGCGCGTGCCGGTCAACAATGTCCCCGGCATGCTGCCGCCCCCCGAGCAGATCGAGGCGACGATTGCCGCCCTCGGCGTCGACAATGACAGCCAGGTGGTGATCGTCCCAGCCGGCTCCTCTGCCTCCGAATTCGGCGGCGCCACCCGCGTCTACTGGACGTTCAAGGTGCTCGGCCATGACGCCGTGACCATTCTGGACGGTGGCTATGCCGCCTGGACCAAGGCCAATGGCGCAGTCTCGACCGATGCGGTCACCCCTGTAGCGGGCGACTTCAAGGCCGAGTTCCGGCCCGAGCTGCTGGCCGGCGTCGAGGAAGTGACCGCCGCCATCGAAAGCGATGCCAACCTGATCGATGCGCGCACCGTTGCCCAGTTCATCGGCCAGGAAAAGACCAATACCGTGCAGACGCTCGGCCACATCCCAACTGCGGTGAACATCAATTTCGACAAGTTCTACGACGCCCAGAACGCCTCGTTTGCCAGCCCCGAGACCATCAAGCAGCTGGCTGAGGCCGCCGGCGTTGCCGACAAATCCGACTTCATCGCCTTCTGCAATACCGGCCATCTGGCGTCCATCGCCTGGTTCGGCCTGTCGGAAGTCGAAGGGCTGAAAAACGTGCGGCTCTATGATGGCTCGATGGCCGAATGGACTGCCGATCCGAGCCGCCCCGTCGTCACCAACTGACATTTTCTAGCAGATTTTTTTACTTGCCCGGGCCATGGTCCGGGCAAGACTATTTTTCGGTGCTTTCATGACAGACGCAACTGCGGGCTCGATCCGCCCAGCCATTCCCTTCGATCGCGGCCCGGTCTGGTTCGCCAGCCTCGCCTTGGCCATTGGCACGCTTGCCATCTGGCAGCTGGTCGATCTGCGGCAGGCGGCTTTATTCCTGATTGGGAGCCTGCTTGGCCTGACGCTTTATCACGCCTCGTTCGGCTTCACCGGCGGCTGGCGCCGGCTCGTGGTGGAAAAGCGCGGCCATGCCATGCGCGCGCAGATGCTGATGATCGGCGTCGCGGCGCTGGCTTTCATTCCGCTGCTGACCCTGGGCAATCCATTCGGGCAGCCGCTGGCCGGCGCCACTGCTCCGGTTGGCGTCTCGGTATTGTTGGGTGCGGCTTTGTTCGGGCTGGGCATGCAATTGGGCGGCGGTTGCGGCTCGGGCACGCTGTTCACCGTGGGTGGCGGCAGCGCGCGCATGTTGGTGACACTGGCTTTCTTCATCGTCGGTGCGCTGCTGGGCACGGCTCATTTGCCGTTCTGGCTCACTCAGCCGTCGCTGCCGGCCATCAGCCTGGGCACCAGCCTTGGCGTGCCGCTGGCGCTGCTGGTGACGGTGCTTGGCCTCGGCGCGGTGGCCCTCGTCACGGTGCTGATCGAGCGCCGGGCGCATGGCAGCCTGGAAACTATCAAGGCTCCGGCCAATCGCGGCTGGTCGCGGCTGTTGCGTGGCCCCTGGCCGCTGATCGGCGCGGGGCTGGCGCTGGCTGGGCTCAACGTGCTGACGCTGCTGGTGGCCGGGCATCCTTGGTCGATCACCTATGGCTTTGGCCTGTGGGGTGCCAAGATTGCGCAGGCCGTGGGCGTGCCGGTCGCCAGCTGGGAATTCTGGACCTGGCCGGCGCAAGCCGAAGCCCTGCGCTCCAGCGTGCTCCAGGACAGCACCTCGGTGATGGATTTCGGGCTTATTCTGGGGGCCGCGCTGGCCGCAGGCCTGGCCGGCAAATTCGCCCCCAAGGCGGCTCTTCCGTTCCTGTCGCTGCTGGCCGCGGCCATTGGTGGCGTGCTGATGGGTTATGGCGCGCGGCTCTCCTTTGGTTGCAATATCGGCGCGCTGTTCAGCGGCATCGCCTCGGGCAGCGTGCATGGTTGGCTATGGTTTGCCGCCGCTTTCGTCGGCAGCTTCGGCGGTATCGCCCTGCGGCCCCTCTTCGGTCTGGACGGATTCAAAGCCAAATGAGCGCTCGTAATACTCTGCTGTTTGGCGCCGCCGCCCTGGTCGCCACCGCCGCCGTTGCCGCCGACCATGTGGCGTCGAGCAATCGCGCGCCGGCGCCCGTTCCGGCCGCCAGTGCTGCGGCAAATCCCTGTGCCGCGGGCAATCCTTGTGCGGCCGGAACCCCCTGCGCCGCTGCGGCTCCGGCCGCTAATCCCTGTGCTGCTGCAGCGCCGGCCAATCCATGCGCCGCTGGCAATCCCTGCGCTGCGGGTGCTCCAGCTGCCGTGGCCAATCCATGTGCTGCCGGGGCCCCGGCAGCCGTGGGTAATCCCTGTGCGGCGGGCGCTCCGGCGCCGGTTGCTGCGCCCTGCGCCGCGGCAGCGCCTTGCGCGGCTGCCGCCCCCTGTGCTGCAGTCAATCCCTGCGCCGCCGGGGCGCAATAGCGGAGAGCGAGGATGGACGAGCAACGCGAACGCGCCGCGCAGGAAGCTGCCTTTTGCGAGCGGCTGCTGGCCAAATCCGGTGAAAACATGTTGCGCGAAACCCTGCGCGATGCGGCCTCGGTGGAGGCCTGGGCGCATTATCCGCCCGGCGATGTGTTCGACCCCGAAAGCGGTGGGCAATGGTATTACCATTGCCATCTGCCCGCCGCCGACGGCACCGAGCATGGCCACTACCATTGCTTCGTCCGGCCGGACGGCGCCAATGGCCCGGTGCATCACCTGATCGCCATCGGTGTCGACGCCTTCGGCAAGCTGCATCGGCTGTTCACGGTCAACCAATGGGTGGTGGGGGATGCGTGGCTGCCCGCCGAGGCGACCATTGCGCTCTTGCCCCGCTTCGACATGCAATTGGCCAAGCCGTCCTATCTGGTCAATCGCTGGCTCACGGCCATCGTCACCCAATACCAGCCGGAAATCGAGGCGCTGATCCGCGAGCGTGATCAGGTGTTGGGCGAGCGGGCAGGGGAGCCGGAGCAGGTCCGCGAGGACCGAAGCCTTGAGGTTACGTCAGCTTTGTTGATCGACTGACGCAGGCCAAGTGGCCTATCGCCCAACCTGCCCAACAGAATTGCGCACGATCAATTCGCTGCGCAGCAATACCTGCTTGCGCTCGACGCTTTTGCCTTCGAGCAGCGCCAAGAGCAGGTCCATGGCTTCTTCGCCGATCTTCAGTCGCGGCTGCTTCATCGTGGTCAGCGATGGCGACACGAAGCTGGCAAAGGTGATGTCGTCAAAGCCCATCACCGAGAACTGGCGGGGCAGTTCGTAGCGCCGGGCGGTCAGGGCGATGATGACGCCGAGCGCGGTGACGTCGTTGACGCATAAAAACGCGGTGGGCAGCACGTCGCGCACGAACATATGCTCGGCGGCGGCGCGGCCGCTTTCGGTGGTGCCGTCGCCATCCAGGATCAGGCGGGGGTCGATGGTGATGCCATGGCCCTCAAGCGCAGCGCGATAGCCCTTTTCGCGCAGGATATTGACCGCCTTGCTGGTCGAGCGCCCGATAAAGGCAATGCGGCGGTGCCCCTGGGAAATCAGATGTTCGGCCGCAACGCGCGAGCCCTCGAAATTGTCCACGCCCACAAACGGCACGTCGCTATTGGAGACCGGCTCATTGACCGCCACCATGGGCGGCAGGCGCGACTCGCCACCCTCATTGCCAAAGCCATAGGGCAGGTGCCCGGTGAACAGGATCAAGCCATCGGCCTGGTTGGAGCTGATGAAGCGCAGATAATCGGTCTCGCGCGCCGGATCGTTCTGGGTATTGCCGATCAGCACGCCATAGCCGCGCTTGCTGGCCTCGGTTTCCAGCCCCACCAGAATATTGGAAAAGTTCGGGTCACCCACATCGGGCGCCAGAATCAGAATCATCTTGGAGCGGCGCATGCGCAGCGAGCGCGCCATGGCATTGGTCGTATAGCCTGTCTGGGCGACGGCCTGGGTGACGCGGCGCCGCGTTTCGTCGGCGACCTTGCCCGGATCGTTAATGGCCCGGCTGACCGTAGCGATGGATACGCCGGCGATTGCCGCAACGTCTTCTATCGTGGCCAGCTTGTGATGCTGCAATTGGCGCTCCGCCCCGCGCGATCCGGCTCGGCGACCCGCTTGCTGCCTTTAGCAGAAGGCGCGGATTACGCCATATCCATCCCGCAACGCTTATACAGTTTTGCCATTGTGTAAACCTTTACATCAATCATGAAAACCTTTACATCACTGCTCATGGACGAAGAGCGGGATTGAACCCTCCACGTCCGGCAGGGGGATTTACGAGATGACCAGTGCCGAAGGCACGCCAGCGCCAGCCATCCTGTCCGCGCACCGGATTTCCAAATCCTTTGGCGAAATCCCAGTCCTGTTCAGCATTGATTTCGATATCAAGCCCGGCGAAGTGCACGCCATTATCGGCGAAAACGGCGCGGGCAAATCCACCCTCATCAAGATTCTGTCGGGCATCGAACAGCCCACTTCGGGCACGATCAGCTATGACGGGCAGACCGTCATCCTGCCGCCCAACGGCCAGGCTGAGGCTATGGGCATCGTGCTCATCCACCAGGAATTGAACCTGGCCGAGCACCTGACGGTGGCCGATTCGATCTTCCTGGGCCGCGAACTCAAGAAATTCGGTTTCCTCGACGTCGCCGAAATGCGCCGCCGCGCTGTCGCGGTGATGGAAATGCTGCATGTGCATGTCGATCCCGATGCGCGCATCAACACCCTTTCGGTGGCCGACAAGCAGATGGTGGAAATCGCCAAGGCCATCAGCCGCGATGCGCGGGTGCTGATCATGGACGAGCCCACCGCGGTGCTGTCGGTGGGCGAAACCCAGACCCTGTTCGAGCAGATCCGGCGGCTGACGGCGCGCGGCGTGGCGGTGATTTTCATCTCGCACAAGCTCGACGAAATCATGGAACTGGCGCAACGCGTCACCGTGTTGCGTGACGGGCAATTGATCGCCACGGTTGGCACCGAGGCGCTGACGCCGGACTCCATCGCCCAGATGATGGTGGGCCGCGAACTTTCCAATCTCTATCCGCCCAAGCACGAGCCCGATGTCGATGCGCCGGTGGTGCTGTCGGTGCGCGGGCTCAAGGCGCCGGGCGTCAAGGACATTTCCTTTGACCTGCGCAAGGGCGAAATCCTGGGCTTTGCCGGGTTGATCGGCTCGGGCCGTACGGCGGTGGCCGAGGCCGTGGTGGGGCTGACGCATAAAAGCGAGGGCGATATCGCGCTCAACGGCCAGCCGGTCAATTTTGGCCAGGTGGCCCAATCGGTCGATGCGGGCCTCGCCTACATGACCAAGGATCGCAAGGGCAAGGGCCTGCTGCTCAATATGGGGCTGCAGCCGAACCTGACACTTTTGACCCTGGGCAAGCACCTGAAAGCCGGCTTCCTCGACAGCGCCAGCGAGGCGCGGGCGCTGGAGCGGGCGGTGCGGCGCTTCGACATCCGGGCGCGTGATGCCTCGGTGCGGGTGGGCCAGCTTTCGGGCGGCAACCAGCAAAAGCTGATGCTGGGCAAGACCATGGAAAGCGAGCCGGACATCATCATCATGGATGAGCCGACGCGCGGCATCGATGTGGGCACCAAGCAGCAGATCTATCACATCATCGCGGCGCTGGCGGCCGAGGGGAAATCGATCATCGTCATTTCCTCGGAATTGCAGGAAGTGATCGGGCTGAGCCATCGCGTCGTCGTCATGCGCGAAGGGCGCCTCGCGGGCACCCTGGAAGGCGCCGAAATTACCGAAGGCGAAATCATGCGGTACGCCGCGGGCATCAAACAGAGTGGACGTGATGAGCACATCAGCGCCTGAAATAGCGGCCAGGTCCGCACGCGGTTTCCGCCTCGATCTCAAGACCGTGGGTCCCTTGCTGGCGCTGGCGCTGCTGGTGCTGCTGGGCATTTCGCTGAACGAGAATTTCCTTAGCTACAGCAATCTGACCAATGTGCTGGCGCGCTCGTCCTTCATCGGCATCATCGCCATTGGCGCAACCTTCGTCATCACCGCCGGCGGGCTCGACCTCTCGGTCGGCTCGATGGCGGCGGTGATCGCCGGGGTCATGATCATGGTGATGAACTGGCTGATCCCCTCGCTGGGCATTGGCTGGAGCGTGGTGCTGGCCGGCATGGCAGCGGGCATCCTGCTGGGCGGGGTGGCCGGCGTGTTCAACGGCATCATGATCACGCGGGGGCGCATCGAAGCCTTCATCGTGACGCTCGGCACGATGGGCATTTTCCGCTCGCTGGTGACGTTCCTCGCCAATGGCGGCACGCTGTCTCTCAATTTCAACGTCGCCGACGTCTATCGCCCGGTCTATTACGATGGCCTGTTGGGCGTGCCTTATCCGATCATCGTCTTTGCCCTCGTGGCGATTGCCGGCGAAATCGTCATGCGCCGCACCAAGTTCGGCCGCTATTGCGCCGCCATCGGCTCCAATGAGCAGGTGGCCCGCTATTCCTCGATCAATGTCGATAATGTCCGGCTGCTGACCTATATCCTGCAGGGCATTCTGGTGGGCGTTGCCGTGCTGCTCTATGTGCCGCGCCTCGGCTCGGCCTCGAGCACCACTGGCGTCCTCTGGGAACTCGAAGCCATTGCCGGCGTGATCATCGGCGGCACCACCCTCAAGGGCGGCTATGGCCGCGTCTGGGGCACGGTGGTGGGCGTGGTAATCCTGGGGCTCATCGGCAACATCCTCAACCTGCAAAGCCTGATCAGCCCCTACCTCAATGGGGCGTTCCAGGGCGTCATCATCATTCTCGCCGTGCTGCTGCAGCGGGGCCGCCGCACGACTTAGAGGTTCAAGTTTACATCGCCCAGCAAGGGCATTTAGGGAGGACTGAAATGAAACTGGCTAAATCCTTTTTGGCTGCGGCTGTCGTCGCAACCAGCATTGGCGGCGTCGCCATTGCCCAGGATAAGGTGACCATCGGCGTCTCCGTTCCGGCGGCCGACCATGGCTGGACCGGCGGCGTCAACTACTTCGCCCAGCAGGCGATCGATCGCCTCAAGACCACCTATCCCGATGTCGAATTCGTCTTTGCTTCGGCGGCCGATGCGCCCAAGCAGATCGCTGACATCGAAGACATGGTCTCGACCCGCAATATCGACGCCCTTGTCATCCTGCCGGGCGATCCGGATGCGATGACTTCGGCCATCAAGCAGGTCAAGGACGCCGGCAAGTTCGTCACCGTCGTTGATCGCCAGCTCTCGATCACTGGCGTCGAAAACCTCTATGTCGCCGGTGACAATCCGGGCCTGGGCGCCAATGCTGCGGCCTATTTCAAGGAAGCACTGCCCGAAGGCGGCAATATCGTCATCCTGCGCGGCCTGCCGATCCCGATCGATCAGCAGCGCTTCGACGGCTTCATGGGCGGCATCGAAGGCACCCAGATCAAGGTGCTGGATGATGAATTCGCCAATTGGAACCGCGATGACGGCTTCAAGGTGATGCAGGATTTCCTGACCCGCTTCCCCGATATCAAGGGCGTGTGGACCCAGGACGACGACATCTCCCTGGGCGCCATCGAGGCGATCAAGCAGGCTGGCCGCGAAGACGAAATGTTCGTGGTGGGCGGCGCCGGCATGCAGCAGATCCTGCAGCGCGTGAAGGCCGGCGACAAGCTGACCCCGATCGATGTGAGCTATAGCCCGGCCATGATCGCCACGGCAATCGAGCTGACCACGTCGCACCTGGTCAGCGGCGTGCAGGTGTCGGGACGTTATATCCTCGACTCCACCGTCATCACCTCGGAAAACGCCGACGAATTCCTGGACGACAAGAGCCCGTTCTAAGGGGTTTTGGGATCAAGGCAGCGGGGGGCGCGAAAGCGCCCCCTTTTTTGTTTGGTGCTTACTCCGGCAAGTAGGCGTTGCTGTAGTACGGCGTGAAGTCGGGCCGTTCGGCCACCACCGCGCCATCGGCGTCGCGCAAAATCCCCGCCTTGAACAGATAATCCCCGATGGCGTCCATCTTGGCCGGGTCGATCGTGCCGATCACGCCATCTGCGGTTTGCAGGTAATGGCCGTCGATCAGGGCCTGCAGGGAGGCGCGGATCAGGGTGCGGTCGAGCATGCCTTCATTGGCCGCCAGCAGGATGTCGGTTGCCTCGTCGGGATGTTCGACGGCGAAGGTGTAGCCGCGCTGGGTTGCAGCCATGAAAGCTGCGGCGGTTTGGGGATTGGCGTCGAGATAGGCCTGGCTCGAGCCGATAAAGGTCGTGTGCTCGTCCGGCACGCCGAAATCGGCATAGCGGAAGGCGCGTTGTGCCACATTGTCGAGCTCGGCCTTGACCCCTTCCCAGGTATAGACTTCGAGCGTGAAATCGACCGCGCCATTGGCCAGCGCCTCATAGGCGGAGGTGCCCAAGGTCACCGTTTCGAATTCACCCTTGCCGCCATCGTGGCGGATGATGGTGCCGATCAGCGCATTTTCCCAATCGCTGCCAAAGCCGCCATAGGTGAGGCCGTCGAGGTCCTTGGGGCTCTGGATATCGGTGCGATCGTCGTTGAACACCACCCGGCCGGTCTCGGTCTGCACCACCGCATAGGTGGCAACCAGATCGGCGCCGGCGGTGCGCTGGCTCATTAGCGATATGGTGCCGAAAATGCCGAAATCGGCGACGTGATTGGCCACCAGCGCACCGGCTGAGGTGTCGCTATAGGGCAGGATGCTCACATCCAGCCCCGCCTCGGCATAAAAGCCCTTGGCCTTGGCCACATAGAGGCCGATGTGATTGGTGTTGGGCGTCCAGTCGAGCGCCATGGTGACCTTTTGCGCCTGGGCGAAAGCGGGCGTGGCGACTAGGCTTGCGGCAAGCACGGCGGCAAAAAAACTGCGGCGGGATAGCATGGTCACGTCTCCGATTGGGGATTGAGCAGGGTTTCTAGAATGTCGGCCTCGATGGCGCTGGCCTGGGGCGAGGCCAGGTCGCGGCGCGGGCGGGGCAGGGGCACGGTGATTTCGCGCAGCACCCGGGCGGGGCGCTCGGTCAACACATAGATGCGGTCGGACAGGAACACCGCCTCGCGCACATCATGGGTGATCAGCAGGGCAGTCCAATTGTGGTGCTCCCACATGGTTTCGAGCCACCGCTGCATGCCGCTGCGGGTGAGGGCATCGAGCGCGCCGAACGGCTCGTCGAGCAGCAGCATGGCGCGATCCTGCACCACGGTGCGCAACAGGGCCGCGCGCTGACGCATGCCGCCGGACAATTGCGCCGGGTAATGCTGCTCGAAGCCATCGAGCCCGAATTCGGCGAACAGGGGAGCGACGCGTTGCCGGGCCTGCTGGCGGGCCATGCCCTGCACTTCAAGACCCAGGGTCGTATTGTCGATGATCCGCCGCCACGGCATTAGCGCATCGCGCTGCGGCATGAAGGCTAAGGGTTGGGTCTCTTCGGCCAGCGCTGCCCCGTCGAAGAGGATCTTGCCGCCGTCGGGCCGCAAGCCGCCGGTCAGCAGCTTGAAAATGGTGGATTTTCCGGCGCCCGAAGGGCCGAGAATGGAGACGAATTCGCCTGGCTGCACCGATAGCGAAATATCGGCCAGGACATCGAGATCGCCAAAGCGCTTGTGCAGATGGCGCAGTTCCAGCCGCGCCGAACTCATGGCTTGCGCTCCGCGGCCAGCCTGTCCCAGGGCATGGCCAGCCGCTGGATCAGGATCGTGGTGCCGAACAGCACCAAGGTCAGCGTGGCGCTGACCAGCACGGCGGCCAGCACCAGATCGGGGCGGAAATTGTTCTTGGCGTTGAGGATATAGATGCCCAGCCCCTTCGCCGCCCCGGCATATTCGGCAAAGATCGCGCCCACCACCGCATAGGTGATGGAAATGCGTAGGCCGGCGAAGAAATAGGGCAGCGACGAGGGCAGCCGCGCGAGGAGAAAGATGCGCAGCGGGGAGGCGCCCATCGAGGCCAGCAGGGACTCGATATCCTCCTCGGTCGCCGCATAGCCCTGCACCAGCGCCACCAGCATGGGAAAGAAGGTGACCAAGGCCACCAGCATGATCTTGGGCGTCAGTCCGAAGCCGAACCACAGCACAATCAGCGGGGCGATGGCGACCAATGGCAACGTCTGGCTGATGATGAACACCGGAAACAGCGCCCGCCGCAGCGGTTTGAAAAAATCGATCAGCACCGAGAAGATGAAGGCCGCAGCCAGCGAGCAGGCAAAGCCCAATAGGGTGGCGCTGATGGTGGGCAGCGTGTTCTCAAGCAGCGCAGGCCAGTTTTGTATCGCCTGGGCAACCACGCGCGACGGCGCTGGCAGGGTGGTTGGGGAAATGCCGGAGAGGCGGGCATAGAGCTCCCAGGCCAGGATCAGCGTGCCGACCGACAGCAGGGCCGGGGCGATTCTGCCGAGGTTGGACGCGATGGTGCGCGATGTGGACATGGGAGAAGCTTTTCATAAATAGACGGAAGCCCCGATGCAGTTCCCTCCCCCTTGAGGGGAGGGTTAGGGTGGGGGTGTCGTAGTCTCCACGAACTCATTGCCAGTGGATGTTCCGACACCCCCCCCCCCCCCC
>UCAU01000025.1:20720-74558 GCA_900470445.1 Hyphomicrobiales bacterium
GGAGGCAGATCGGGGCTCGCCAAACTCAGTTGGAGCTGAATCTCAGGAAGTACGTACCGTCGGGCTGTTCGCCGAGACCGTTAGGTCGATGGTGACGTGCCCCTCGGGCGGGCCAAACCGGCAGAGCGCTGCCTGCACCGTGGCGAAAACCGCACCGGCGTCACCGCCCAATTTGGTGCAGAAATTCTTGGCGCGATCGAAAGTGCCGGACTGCTTGAGGAAGTCGATGCAGCCATAGATTTCGTCCATGTGATCATTGGTATCCATCACATAGAGTGAAAATTGCGCCGCGCTCGGCATATCTGTCACCGGCGCCGCTTGCACGGCCTCAAGCGCCATTTGCTTGCGGTGCTCCAGCGGCAGGACGGGCCCGCCATATTCGGTGGTGTAGCAGACCGCGTCATCGGGCTCGCCCGGGCAGCCGCGGGAAATGGTGGCATGCAGCACGCAATGCTTGCCGCTTTTCGCCGCCGCGACGAACAGGTCGCGCATGGCCGGAAACAGCACTTCGGGCGCACCGACCAACAGGGTGGAGATATCGTCGGTCTGCACCTGCAGCCGATCACGATAGGGATCGAGCGCGCTCAGCGCGCCCAGGATGACGCCGACGAAATCGTCGGCCATAGGATAAATGGAAATTTGTGCGCCAGAATACATAGCCCCGCCTCGCTCCGCTGGTATTACCCAGATCAGCTACTAGGGTTTGCAGGCTTGCCGCCCGCGTCTCAGCCCCGGCTATACGGAGCACCCCTGTGGATGGGCGCAATCAATCAGCTTGCGGCAGCAATGGCAAGCCGGTTTGTGACGGAATTTGTTTAGCCAATAAAATGCCGCAACAGCCCCGTGGCGGCGACGGCAACAATCACCGTGGGCAGCATGGAAAGGCGCGTGGCGGCGAGCAGGGTTATGGCAATGGCGATCAGATCGGCGGGATTATCGGCCACGAAATGCGGCGCGATCACCGAAATCAGTACGCAGCCGGGCGCCGCTTCCATCAGCGCAGTGGCGCGTGGGCTGAGCGTGCGATTGCGCAACACCAGATAGCCGATGATCCGCGTGCAATAGGTGGCCGAGGCCATCAGCACGATGGTGAGAACGGTCAAGGGATCGATCATGCCTCGTCTCCCGCCAGCACATAGGCCGCGATCGGGCCGGACACGGCGCCGGCGGCCACATACCAGGCACCGGGCACGACGAGATACGTCACCGCGGCGACGACCAGGCTCACCAGCCAGGGCCGGGCGGCGGCAAAGCCCTTCCACATGCCGGCCATCAGCACCAGGAACACGGCCGGAAATGCCATGTCGAAGCCATAGGCTTCCACGTCGCCCAGCACTGGGCCGAGCGCGGCGCCCAGCGTGGTGAAGGCCACCCAGGCGACATAGAAAACCAGCGCCGTGCCCAGGTAATAGGGCAGGCTGAATGCCGGCTGCAGGCCCCGTTCGGCCCGCTCCTTGGCATCGGCCAGGCCCAGCGCCCAGCTTTCATCGGTCATGGCAAATAAAGCGGGCAAGACCTTGCGCTTGGGCAGGTGCCGCAGGAAGGGCGCGATGGCGGCGCCCATCAGCAAATGCCGGCTATTGACCAGGAAGGTGATGGCGACGATCAGCACGATATGGGGCGGCGAGGTCCAGAGCTGGATGGCGGCAAATTCCGAGCCGCCGGCAAAGTTCAGCCCGGTCAGCAGCGGCACTTCGACGACGCTCAGGCCCTTCTGCGCGGCCTGCGCGCCCAGCACCAGCGCATAGGGGATGATGCCGAGCAGAACCGGAATGCAGCCCTTGATGCCGCGCCAGAGTTCGGAACGAATGGGGGCTTGCTCTATGCTCGCCGCGCCGTCCATCGCGCTCATAATAGTCTCCTGCCGCCCGGGCGGTTTGCCCCAAAGGCGGCTCTTGTAATCCAGTTCGGGCGATTGGGGTGTGAAAAACGAAAAAATCGGAGCCGAAGCCCCGATTTTTCCGTGTCGTGCCGATGGAGGTCAATGCACGAGAAGCGGCCGCAATGCAGCGCGGCCGTTGGTTTTAGAAGCGGTAGTTCACGCCGAGAGTGACGGCATGATTGGTCAGATCGTCGGTGCGGCCCACGCCGGCGACGCTGCTGTCCACGTCGAAATAGCGGGTCTGCAGATATTCGGCGCGCACGCTGATATTGTTGCCCAGGTCCTGCTCGACGCCTGCGCCGAACACGGCGCCGGCATAGGTGTCCGTGCCCGAAGTGGTGGTGCCCGAGGGCTCCAGTTCGGCCAGCGAAACGCCAGCGGTGCCGTAGATCAGGGTGCTGCCCAGCGCCACGCCGGCGCGGCCCTTGGCGGCCAGCGACCAGTTCTGCGTCAGGCCGGCATCGGGGGTGAGTTCGTAGCGCAGCTCGTCGCTGAGCGTGCCCGAGACTTCGCCGCCGACCACGAACTGGTCGAACTGCTGCAGATAGCCGGCCTGGACGCCGCCCGAGAAGTTGCTGTTGTCGAAGTCATCGGCGCTGACCACGCCGGCATGGGCACCAGCGTAAAAGCCGGTCCAGGTGTCGCTGGCGACAGCCAGGCCCGCATCGGGATAGGCGATCTGGGCGGGCGCCGGGGTATAGAGATCGGCAGCCTGGGTGGCGGAAACCGATGCGACGACGGCAGTGCCGCTCAGCAGGGCGGCGAGGGTAAGGGTGCGAAGGGACACTTGGGTCATACTCCTGAGAAATCGCTGCGCAGCGGGCGGTTTGGTCCGCCTCGGCATGAGGCGCTTGTCCGCTGTACTGACGCCAGATTGATCCCCCAAGATTGCGTGGGCCTTACAGTGCCGGCTCCAATTCCTTTTTTGTTGCAGCGGCCCGCAACAGTGGCAACGTGACGATGACGCTGGCCCCGCCCGAGGGCGCGTCGGCAATGGTGATATAGCCATGGTGGCGCCGCACAATGGCCTCCACCAGGTTGAGGCCCAGCCCCGCACCATGTGAGGATGGTTTGACGCGATAGAAGGGCTCGAACACCCGGTCGCGCTCGCTGGCGGGAATGCCGGGGCCCTCGTCGCTGACCGCAATCGTGCCGTCGCGGCCCACCTCGACGATGATCTCGCCATGCTTGCCGCCATAGGCGATGGCGTTCTGGATGATATTGGTCAGTGCCCGGCTCAGGCTGCTGCTGTCGCCCTGCACCATGACCGGGTCGTCCGGTGCGTTGAGCGAGAGTTCGTAGCCTGCGGCAATCGCCAGCGGGGCCAGATCGCCCACCACATTGCTGGCCATGTCGCCCAGCTCGGTGGGCTCGAAATTGGTGCTGCCCAGATCCATGCGTTGCAGATCGAGCAATTGGCCGGCCATGCTGGCCAGCCGCGCCGCATCGACCAGCAATTGACCCTTTTCGGGGAAGGGCTCGGCCATTTCGATGCGGGTCTGCAGGATGGCGATGGGGGTGCGCAATTCATGGGCGGAATCGGCGAGGAAGCGTTCGCGCTTGGCGTAGGAATCGTCGAGCCGCGCCAGTCCGTCATTGACCGCCTTGACCAGCGGCTGCACCTCGTCGGGCAGGCTTTCGGTGGACAGCCTGGTGCCGCGGGCATCGATGTCGATCAGTTCGGCCTCGTCGGCGGCGCCCTTGAGACTGCGCATCTCGCGGCGCACGATAATGGGGATGGTGATGGCGCTGGCAAGGCCCAATAGCGCAACCATGGCGAGCGCCAAAAGGCCCGAAACCTTCTTGATGATGGCAGCGACGCCCACGGTGGGCCCGCCGCCGGTCATCACGCGAACGGTGCCGACCGGGGATTGCTCGGTGCGCACGAGGAGCGAACCGTAGCTGGGATCGGTGGTGCGCACCTCGACCGCTTCCAGCAGCCAGAGATTGTCTTCCAGCTCCTGGTACATTTTGGGCACGTCGCCGAGGGCGGCCCAGGCACCAGACTGGTTGCGCACGTAAAACCACAGGTTCGGATAGTCCCGGCGCAGGGCGTCGAGATCGGGCGAGGCCACGTAATTGATCTGCTCACCCTCCACATCCACCAGGCTATGCGCAAATGCCGCCGTTGCCCGTGGGTCCAATGGCTGGGCATCGCCCAGATAATCGATGACCGGGGCGACGACCGTGGGAAACACCCCGAGGCCAAAAAACAGCACGAGCGTCAGCAGCTGCACGCGGATCATCTGGCGGGTCAGCTTGTGGGCGAGGGAATTGCGGCTAAGTCGTTTCACGTCAGTTTCAACAAATAGCCCACCCCGCGCACGGGGTGGATGATGACCGAGGCACCGGCATCCGCCAGCTTGCGACGCAGCCGCGAGATGTGGGCCTCGAGGGAATTGGACTGGATTTCATCGTCCGAGCCATAGACTTCTTCTTCGAGCAGGTTGCGCCGAACCGTGCGGCCGGCCCGGCGCATCAGGCTTTCGAGCACCAGATATTCGCGCCGCGGCAGGTCGAGCCGTTCACCAGCAACAAACACCTCGCCCTGGTTCAGGTCAAATGCCAGATTGCCCATGCTCAGCGGCTTGGAGGTCACCTGGCTGGGCCGGCGCAGCACGGCGCGCAGCCGCGCCACCAATTCGCTGACCACGAAAGGCTTGGGCAGATAATCGTCGGCGCCCAGATTGAGCCCTTCCACCCGGTCATTGGCCGAGCCGCGGGCGGAGAGAATGACGATGGGCACATTGGGGCGCCGCTTGCGCAGATAGGCGATCAGCGAGGCGCCGTCGCCATCGCCCAATTGGCGATCCAGCACCACCAGGTCATGGCTGATGGTTTCGATCGCCTCAATGGCGACTTCGATCGAGGGCGCGATATCGGTTACGAAGTCATGTTTTTCCAGCGCGCTGCGCAGTAGAGCCGCCATATCGGGCTCATCTTCTACCAGCAATAGTCGCATGCAGACCTGCCTCCTCGGGCATTAATACTCTGGATTGTCCCCGATAAGCCTTGCCGCAACCTTACAGCGCCAGGCCGCACATTTTGCCGTCCGCACATGCATTTCACGCGCGCAATGTTGACGCAAGCTTGCCAGCCCACAACCGGCACGTTGCTGTGCCTTGCCATCGGTTTTGTGCCGAACATGTTCTGCGTGGGCGGGCCGGCAACACCCTATTCCCTTTTCCTCTAGGCCGGAGCTATGCCGTGGACAAGCATGTGGAACGCCCCGACGCTATCAAACCCGAATGGGCGCTGACCCGACGCGAGCGCAAGCGCCAGGCGCTGCTCGATGCTGGCCTCGCGCCGCGCAAATTCCCCTGGTTCTGGGGTCTTGGCGTGTTGATCGTCGCTGCCGGCGGCGCGTTTATTCTGGTGCCGCAATTGACCGCGCCCGAGGCGGCGACCCCGGTGGCTGCCGTCGAGACGCCCGATCCGGTCAAGCTCATCCTCAGCCGCGATGTCACGACATTGCAGCGCCAGACCGTCACCGAAACGCTCAAGGCCACCGGCTCGCTCGCCCCGCGCCGTACCATAAACCTGTCCTCGCAGGTCAGCGGCACCGTCGATGACGTGCACTTCCGCGTCGGCGACCGGGTGCAGGCGGGCGACGTGCTGGTGCAGGTAGATATCGAAACGCTGGGCATTCAGTTGCAGCAGCAGCGCAGCACCGCCCAGGCCACCCGCGCCCAGCTTGCCCAGGCCGAAGCCCAGGTGACCCGCAGCGAACGTCTCAACGATCGCGGTCTGGTCGCCTCGGCCAATCTCGACAGCGAGCGCGCCAATGTCGATGCACTGCGCTCCAATCTGCGAGCGCTGGAAGCCCAGGTTGCCGCCGCCGAAATCGCCCTGCGCAACGCCACGATCGTCGCGCCCTTCGATGGCGTCGTGGCATCGCGGGCGGTCGAGCCGGGGCAGGTGACTTCGCCCGGCGCCAATCTCATGCAGATCGTTGATCTGTCGGTGATGGAAATGACCGCCTATGTGCCGGTCAGCGCCAGCCCGACTTTGCAGCCCGGCCAGCAAGTCACGCTGACCGTCGAAGGCTTGCCCGGGCGTCAGTTCAGCGGCAGCGTCGCCGGCATCAGCCCGGTCGCCACCGCCGGTACGCGCACGGTTCCCGTGCTGGTCACGGTCGACAATCCCGGCGGCGAATTGCGCGGCGGCATGTTCGCCACCGGCCAGATCGTTACCGCCGAGGCCGAAAACACCCTCGCCGTGCCCCCGGCGGCCATCCGCGAGGATGACGCGGGGGCATTCGTGCTCAAAATCGTCGATGGCGACCTGGTGCGCCAACCGGTCGAGGCATCGCGCAGCTGGCGCGCCGCCCGCGTCACCGAACTGACCTCGGGCCTCGATGTAGGCGACACCTTCGTCTCCGGTCGCCTGGATGACCTGCGTGCCGGCATGCAGGTTCGCGTGGTGGAGAACTGATCGATGTTCCTCACCCGTATCAGCGTCAATCACCCCGTCTTTGCCACCATGGTCATGGTGGCGTTGATGGTGTTCGGCATCTATTCCTACCAGCGCCTGCCCATCGAGCAATTGCCCGATGTCGATCTGCCGGTCGTCGCGGTGGTCGTCTCCTATCCCGGCGCGTCGGCTGAATCGGTCGAAAACGACATCATCAAGCCCATTGAGGATTCGGTGAACACGATCAGCGGCATCGACTCGCTGACCTCGACCGCCCGGCAGAACCAGGCGCTGGTCGTCATCATGTTCGACATGGAGGTGAACTCGGTCGAAGCGCTGCAGGAAGTGCGCGACAAGATGTCGTCCATTGAGGCCGACCTGCCGCAAAATGCCGACAAGCCGCAAATCCTGCGCTTCGATCCGGCGGCCATGCCGATCGTTTCGCTGGCCATCCGCTCCGACACGCTTTCGCCCAGCGAACTGACCGATCTGGCCGACGATGTCGTGGTGGATCGCCTGCGCAATGTGCAGGGCGTGGGCAGCGTGACACTGGTCGGTGGCGTGCCGACGCAAATCGACGTGCAGGTCGATCCCGACCGGCTCGATGCCTTTGGCGTGTCGATGAGCGATGTCATGACCGCCATCGCCCAGAACAATCGCGATCTGCCGGCCGGCAGCATCACCGAAGGCTCGGTGGCCCGCTCGATCCAGATCGAGGGCAAAATTCAGGACATCGACGATTTCGCTGACATCATCGTGGCACGCACCGGCGGCCAACCGGTGCGGCTGGGCGAAGTCGCCACCATCAGCTCCGGCCCCAGCGACGATGAAAGCCTGGCCTTCATCAATGGCGAGCGGGCGCTGTCCATCGACATTCTCAAGGTGCAGGGCGCCAATACGGTGGGCGTGGCCCACGCCATCCACCAGACACTGGAACGGCTCGAACAGAGCGAACTGCCGACCGGCGTGCACATCGATGTGGTGCGCGATAATTCCGTCGAGGTGGAGCAATCCTTCCACACCGTGCAGAACATGATCATCGAAGGCGCCGTGCTCGCCGTGCTGATCGTGTTCCTGTTCCTCAATTCATGGCGCTCCACCGTCATCACGGGGCTGACCCTGCCCATCTCGATCATCGGCACCATGATCGTGCTCTATATGCTGGGCTTCACGCTCAACATGATGACGCTGATGGCGCTGTCGCTTTCGGTGGGTATCCTGATCGATGATGCCATTGTGGTGCGCGAAAACATCATGCGCCACCTGCATCTGGGCAAAGGCCACTTCCAGGCCGCCTTCGATGGCACCAATGAGATCGGGCTGGCGGTGCTGGCCTCGACGCTGTCCATCGTCGCGGTGTTCCTGCCCGTGGCCTTCATGGAAGGCATGATCGGCCGCTTCTTCCTGCAATTCGGCGTCACCGTTTCAGTGGCGGTGCTGATCTCGCTATTCGTGGCCTTCACGCTCGACCCGATGATGAGCAGCGTCTGGTATGACCCGGCTTCCGAGCCCAATGCCAAGCGCGGCCCGATCGGCCGGCTGGTCGCCAAGTTCGATGAGTTTTTCAGTTGGCTCAGCGAGCGCTATCGCAGCGTGTTGCGCTGGAGCCTGCGCCATCGCATCGCCACGCTGGGCACGGCGGTCGCGCTGTTCTTCTCGAGCTTCCTGCTGCTCCCCATGGTTGGCGTGGAATTCGTGCCGCCCAGCGACAACAGCGAATTCACTGTTGAGGTCGAAACCCCGCAGGGCTCCTCGCTGGCCTATACCGGCGACAAGGTGCGCCAGATTGAAGCGCTGTTGCGACAAATGCCCGAGGTGGAGCGCACCTATGCCACCATCAATGCCGGCCAGAGCGCGTCGGGTGAAAACTCGGCAAGTATCCTGGTTTCCATGGTGCCGCCCGGCCAGCGCGACCGCATGCCCCATGAAATGACTGGCCCGGCCCGGGACGTGCTGGCCCAGGTGCCCGGCATTACCACAGTCGTCGGCGTTGCCAGCGGATTGGGCGGTGGAGTGACCAAGCCGGTGCAGGTCACGCTCTATGGCGACAGCTTTGCCACCTTGGGCCGCCTGGCGGATGAGTTCACGGCCAAGCTGGCCAATGTCAACGGCCTGGCCGATATCGAAAGCTCGCTTGAGGCGGCGCAGCCGGTGGTCGGCGTTCGCGTCAACCAGGACCTCGCCAGCGAAGTGGGCGTCTCCATGCAGCAGATCGGCGCCATCCTCCAGCCCATGCTGAGCGGCGAAGAGGTCAGCGAATGGACCTCGCCGGAGGAGGAGACCTATAAGCTCATCGTCCGCCTGCCGCCACAGGAACGCGACCAGGTCGAGGCGCTGTATAGCCTGCCCATCGCGCGCACCGATACCTCGGTCGTGCGGCTGGGCGATGTGGCCGATGTCGCCATGTCGACCGGACCGGGCGAAATCCAGCGCCGGGACCTGACCCGGCAGATCACCGTGGACGCCAATATTTCCGGCGTCACCATTGGCGATGTCATGCCCGCCATCCAGCAGGCCATGGACGAGATGGAATTGCCGCCCGGCTATCGCATCTCCATGGGCGGCGATGCCGAGCAATTGGGCGATACGGCGGCTTCGGCCGGCGCCGCGCTGCTGCTCGCGGTGGTCTTCATCTATCTTGTGTTGGCCAGCCAGTTCGGCAGCTTCCTGCAGCCGATCGCCATCATGATGTCGCTGCCGCTCTCGCTGGTCGGCGTTATCCTGGGCCTGCTGATTGGCGGCTCGACGCTCAATATGATGAGCATGATCGGCTTCATCATGCTGATGGGCCTGGTGGTGAAAAACGCCATCCTCTTGGTCGACAATGCCAACCACAAGGTCAAGGACGGGCTCAATCTCTACGATGCCCTGGTGGAAGCCGGCGTTACCCGCTTCCGGCCGATCATCATGACTACGTTGGCCATGGTGTTCGGCATGCTGCCGCTGGCGCTCAGCCTGCATGAAGGCAGCGGGCAGAACGCGCCCATGGCCCATGCGGTGATCGGCGGGCTGATCAGCTCGACGCTGTTGACCCTGGTCGTGGTGCCGGTGATCCTGACCTACACCGAAAGCCTGTCGCGCTTCGTCAAGCGCCTGATGCCCGGCAAGCCGGCCCATCATGGTGAGGCGGAAGCCGAAAAACCGGCCACCGCCTGATCGCCATTTCCGGCAGGCTCGCTTCGGCCCGCCTGCCGGATTCGATTGTGGCAGCAATGTGCAAAGCCTTGCGGGGCGCATTCATTACAATGCGTTCATGTCAGAAATAGTATTTTATAATCAAGGACTTGGTTTCGGTAAAAAAATTTCACTTTTCTGCGGACCGCAAGCTTGGGGCAATCTTGCAGTCCTAGTTTGGCGTCACCTTCGAAAGGAAGACCTCAAATGAAAACCTTTGCTTTTGCTATTCTTGCTACCGCCGCTGCCGCCTTCGCCCTGCCGGGCATGGCCAATGCCGCCAGCCTCACCACCAATGACGACCTGTTCGGCCATTCCAAGTTCAACATCGAGCGCACCCTTGCCGAACGCGGCATCGAAGCCACCGGTCTTGAAGCCTGGGGCCAGGCGATCCGCGCCACCGTCACTGCCGCTGATGGCACCACGACGACGCAGTTCTTCGACAAGGACACCTTCCAGCCAGTTCGCCCGAACGGCCAGTCGCTGAACACCGGTACCGGCACCGGCGAATCCTATGGTCGCGGTGAATTCGGCACCCCCGAAACGCTGTCGAGCAGCAGCTAAGCCTTGAGGCACTGGGGGCGGCCCGGCGGTTTCGCCATCTGCCCCCGAGCCCTCTGCTAGATCGAGCGGATCATTCCGCCATCGATCCTGATGCGTGAGCCGGTGATATAACTGGCCCGCTCACTGACCAGAAACACCACCGCATCGGCCAGTTCCTCCGGGCGTCCATAACGGCCCGCTGGAATGGTCGCGATGGAAGCCCGGCGCACCGCGTCGATCTCCATATTCTGCCGTTTTGCCGCAGCCGCGTCGAGTTCATCGACGCGGTCGGTATGGATGCGGCCCTGTACCACCACATTGACCGTGATCCCGGACGCAGCGACCTCGCTCGCCAGCGTCTTGGACCACCCCACCAGCGCCTGCCGTAGCGCATTGGAAATCGCCAGCCGGGCAATCGGCGCTTCGACACCGGACGATGTGAGGGTCACGATGCGCCCCCAGCCGCGTGCGGTCATGGCCGGCAGCAGCGCCTGATTGAGCGTGATGATATTGGCCACCATGGATTGGAAGCCGGCATTCCACGCCGAAAGCGGCACATTGGCGGCTTCGCCCGGCGCCGGCCCGCCCGAATTGTTGATGATGATATCGACGCCGCCCTCAGCGATCAGCGCTTCGCTGAGCGCGGTAACCGATTGCCCATCCGCCAGATCGAGCTTGCGGCCGGTGATCGAACCATTGAGGCTCTTGTCGACCTGACCGTCCAGCGCCGTGACCAGATCCACGCTGCGCGCGGCGCCGATCACCTGCACACCTTCATTGGCGAGGCCCAGCGCAATCGCCGCGCCCAGCCCCTTGCTGGCGCCCAATACCAGTGCGCGCTTGCCTTCCAGTCCCAGCTTCATGCGTCAAATCTCCTTGCGGTCAGCGACCGAAAAACAGCAATGCGGGCGTGTCGACGAAAATCTGCCGCCGCAGCTGCGGATCAGGAAGCCATGTTTCGTAGGCAGAAAGCAAATCGCCGTCGTCCGGCATCTTGTCCCACAATTCGGTATGCGGCCAATCGCTGCCCCAGAGCAGGCGATGGGGATGCGATGCCGCTAGCGCGGTAATGGCAGCACCCACGTCAATGTAGCCGGCGCTGGCCGTCAGCCGGTAGGGTGCCGAAATCTTGGTGTAGATATTGGGGCTGTCGAGCAGATGCCGCAACGCATCCAGCTGCGCGCTGGTATCGGCCTCGCCAAAGCGGATGAAGGCCAGATGATCCAGCACCAGCGGCGTCTCACCATGCTCCAGTGCTGCTACATCAGCCAATTGCTCCGCCCGCAGCTGGAACTGCACCGACCAACCCAATGGCGCGACCTTGCCGAGCAATTCGCCCACGGCCTCCAGCGCGACCCCGGCCTTGTTGCGGGTATTGATGCGAATGCCGCGCACGCCGGCCGCGTCCAGTTCGCGCAACGCCTCGGCGGAAATATCCGGCGCCACCACGGCAATGCCGCGCAGGCGCTGTGGATCCCCAGCAATCGCGCGCAGCATGACGCTGTTGTCGAGGCCGTAGACGCTGGGCTGCACCAGCACGCCCCGGGCAATCCCTGCCGCCTCGGCATAAAGCTGCCAATCGGCAATGGTCAGGATTTGCGGTGTATAGCTGCGTGGCGAGGCCAGCGGCGCGCCGGCCTCGAACACATGAAAATGGCTGTCGCAGGCGCCCTCGGGCAGGCGGGGCAGGGCACCCAGCGGTCTGGGCGGCAGGCAGAGCGGCGCATCGGTCTGGCTCACGGCCCGGCCTGCAGGAAGTCGAAATCGGCGCCTTCATCGGCCTGCATCACATGCTCATGATAGAGCCGGTCATAGCCGCGCCGCACTGTCTCCGCCGGGGGCGGCAGCGCCGCCATGCGTCGCTCGAATTCGGCCGCCGGGATATCGAGCTTGAGTGAGCGTCCGGGCACGTCCAGCGTGATGCTGTCCCCGGTCTGCACGATGGCGAGCGGCCCGCCGGCGGCGGCTTCGGGCGAAATATGCAGGATCACCGTGCCAAATGCCGTGCCGCTCATCCGGGCATCGGAAATCCGCACCATGTCCTTCACACCCTGCCGCGCGAGCTTCCGGGGGATGGGCAGGTAGCCAGCCTCCGGCATGCCGGGGGCCCCCTTGGGTCCGGCATTGCGCAGCACCAGCACATCGTCGGCCGCTACGTCGAGCTCGTCGCTGTCGATCCGGTTGGACAGGTCTTCGACGCTCTCGAACACCACGGCGCGGCCGGTATGTTGCATCAAATCCTTGGATGCCGCCGATTGCTTGATGATCGCCCCGCGCGGCGCCAGATTGCCCTTGAGCACGGCCAGCGTCCCAATCGGCTTCAGCGGCGCCGCCATGGTGCGGATAATGGTCTGCCCCGGTTCGTCCACCACGGCATCGATCACGTCGCCAATGCTGGCGCCATGGATTGTCGGCGCGCTCAGATCGAGTTCGCCCCGTATTTCCTTGAGCAAAGCGGGCACGCCGCCCGCCTTATGAAATTGCTCCATATAATGCTGCCCCGACGGCTGCAGATCGACCAGCAGCGGCACACGCTGCCCCAATTCGTCCAGCAGCGCCATATCCAGCGGAATGCCCAGCCGCCCGCAAATGGCGGCAAGATGCACCACCGCATTGGTCGAACCACCCATGGCCTGCAAGGCCACCAACCCATTGCGGATCGCCGCTGGCGTCAAAAGCTCCCTGACCGTCGGCCCGCCCTCGGTGGCGAGCTTGGCGGCAAGGCTGCCGGTGGCTTCCGACAGGCGCACGCGTTCGGCCTCGGTCGCCGGGGCAGAGCCGGCGCGCGGCAGGCACAGCCCCATCACCTCGGTCAGATTGGCCATGGTGCTGGCCGTGCCCATCACCGTGCAGGTGCCCACCGAACTCACCAGGCGATTATTGACCTCGCTGATTTCGGCCTCGTCGATCTCCCCGGCCCGGAACCGACCCCAGAACCGGCGGCAATCCGTACATGCCCCCAGCCGCTCACCCTTGTGGTGCCCGGTCGCCATCGGCCCGGTCGGCAGGAACACCGCAGGAATTTCGCTGCTCGCGGCAGCCATGATCTGCGCCGGCAGGGTCTTGTCGCAACCCCCGATCAGGATGACGCTGTCCATCGGCTGGGCGCGGATCATTTCCTCGGTTTCCATCGCCATCAGATTGCGCAGATACATCGAGGTCGGCGAGGCAAAGCTTTCGTGGATCGAAATAGTGGGAAAGACCATGGGCAGCGCTCCGCCCAGCATCACCCCGCGCTTGGCCGCCTCGATCAATTGCGGCACATTGCCGTGGCACGGATTGTAATCGGAATAGGTATTGGCGATGCCCACGATGGGCCGATCCAGCGCGTCATCGGAATAGCCCATGGCCTTGATGAACGCCTTGCGCAAGAACAGGGAAAAGCCCTGGTCGCCATAGCTGGTCAATTTCCGACGAAGGCCGTTTGACACGCGATACTCCCGTTCCGGCTGCTGGTTCGCCGCATGCCCGGTAAGCTAGTGGCTCCGCGATGATTGTCAATAAAGAAGCGCCGCGCTAAAGCGATAATCACGCCAGAAAGCCGAAATTTCTCACTTCCTTATGCTTGCGCCTTTCACTATTATTGATAAATCAACGTAGGAACACGGCTATATGCAGAAGCGACGAGTGGGGGTAATCGGTGCCGGATGGGTCAGCGCCTATCACCTGCCGGCCTGGCAAAAACGCAGCGGCCAGGCAGAAATCGTCGCCATCGCCGATCCATCCGAGGCCGCAGCGCAGGCGCGCGCCGAGGCCTTCGACATTCCCGCCATCTATGCCGACGCCGCTACCATGCTGGCGCGTGAAAATCTCGACATTGTCGATATCTGCGCCCCGCGCGAGGCTCATGCTGAACTGGTGCGCCTCGCCGCACGGGCGGGGGTAGCGATCATCTGCCAGAAGCCGCTGGCGACTGATTTCGCCGCCGCCAAGGCGCTGGTTGCCGATGTTATTGGCACCACCCTCATGGTCCACGAAAACTGGCGCTTCCGCGCCTGGTATCGCCGCCTGCGAGAATGGCTCGATGCCGGCGTGGTGGGTGATATCCGCCAGGTCAGCCTTGAATTCCTCTCCAGCGGCATGATCGCCGGCCCCGATGGCCAGCGCCCCGCTTTGATACGCCAGCCCTTCTTCCGCAATCAGCAGCGGCTCCTGGTCATGGAAGTGCTGATCCATCACCTCGACACCCTGCGTTTCCTGCTTGGGGAAATGGATGTCGTCGCCGCCCGACTTGAGCGCAGCAATGCGGATATCGTGGCCGAGGACGTCGCGGCGGTCACCCTGCGCCGCCGCAGCGATGGCTTGCTGGTCCAGGTAATGGGGAACCTCGCCGTCCACGGCGCGCTGCCCGCGCCGCGCGATCATCTGCGCATTTTCGGTACGAGCGGCACGATCGAGCTGGATGGCAACCAGCTCACCGCTTTTGGCGAGCGGCCGCGGGCAGAGCAGTTCGACGCCGACGTCGTCTATCAAGGCTCCTATGACGCCGCGATCGCCCATTTCCTCGATTGCCTCGACGCCAAAAAGCCCTTCGAAACCGCGCCGGCCGACAATATGGAAACCCTGCGCCTGGTCGAAGCCATCTATGCGCTGGCACAATTCGACCCGGCGCAAGAACCGCGATAGAATGGCGACGTAATCCAGGAGCAGCCTTTGGATAGCTTGACCGAACACGACGCCACCGACGAGCACGACGATCTCTCCATCGCCCGCGCGCTGGAAGAAGACATCATCTTCGGCCGCCTCGCGCCGGGCACGCGGCTCACCGAGGATATGCTGCTGGCGCGCTTCGCCGTCACCCGCCATTTCGCCCGCCAGGCGTTGGTGCAGCTGGAATCCATGGGCATCGTGGTGCGCGAGCGCAATCGCGGCGCCACCGTACGTTCGCTCACCGCCCAACAGGTCAAGGAAATTTACGCCGTCCGCGAATTGCTGCAGCGCCAGGCCGCGCTCTGGATTCCCCTGCCGGCCCCCGACAGTCTCATCGCCGAGCTCAACGCCATCCACGAAGAACACGGCCGCCATATCGAAGCCGGCTTCCTGCGCGGCGTGCACGAAACCAATGACCGTTTCCACCTGACGCTGTTCGGCGCCTGCGGCAATGCGCATCTGGTGCAATCCATCGAGCTCTATATGCGGCTCAGCCTGCCGGTGCGGGCCAATTCCATGGCCAATACCGCGTCGCTGCGCGTGTCGCATGAGCATCATCGGTTGATGATCGACATGCTCAAGGGGACGGATAATTGGGTGCTGGCGCAATTGTGCGTGGATCACCTGCAGCCCAGCAAGGCGCGGTATCTGGATCGGGTGGGGTAGGGCAGAGGCCACCCAAAGGACTTCGCCTTTCGCTCGTCCCCTCCATCTGTCGTCATCACCCGGCTTGTCCGGGTGATCCATGCCTCCGCGCTCGCGAAAATATGGATTGCCCGGACAAGCCGGGCAATGACGGCAAGAACTTAGCTTCAGGGGCGTTCCTCCAAAATCCCCACACCCACAATGTCATTCCCGCGAAAGCGGGAACCTCTGTTTGCTTTCTTGGCACCCCAAACAGAGGTTCCCGCTTTCGCGGGAATGACACCGTGGTTGAAACAAAAGCGAGCGCGCCCGGGAGGAAGGGCGCGCTCTTGCCGCATTACCAGTCGAGGCGAAGCAGGGAGACACCTTGCCGCGGCAGAGTAGTGCGGAGTTCGATTTTGCCATCCTTGACGGCAAGACTAGCCTTGTCCTCGATCTGCGCCAGCTTCCCGGCCGCCTCAAGCTTGGCGTAATCGGCCCCCTGCGGGTTCTCGGGCTTGCCCATCGTCTTCCAAACGCCAAACGCATTGGAATGGCTCTCGTCCATCCGGAAATGCTTGAGGCTGGCGGGCTTGCTGCCCCAGCCGTCGATAGCAATGGAAACCTCGGCATCCGGCCCGGCCGTATCGTCATCATGATAATGCCAGACCAGCACGCTCACGCCCTTGTCGTCGCGGGTGGCGACGATATTGACGTCCGGCTCGTCGCGCACGCCATGCTGCATGATTTCGGCAATGTCGCGGCGATGGGTGCTGGCGGTCTCCAGCCATTCCCCGCCCAGCATGCCCAGCATGCGGAAGCCATTCAGCACCGCCTTGTCGACGCCATTGGTGGCCAGATCCCGGAAGCCGTCGAACCAGGGCTGGTCATCGAACATGAATGCCCAGGTCACCGCGCCCTCGATTTCGATATTGGCGCGCCGGCTGAGCTCATAGGTGCGCAGCATGCTTTCGACCACATAGACGCCATAGAGCGGACCATTGCGATAGCCGTTCTGCGGATGCACCCGGGCTGAACAGGCGGCGCAGCCCTCAGGATCGGACTCGCCAATGATCACCGGCAAATGCGTCAGCGACGGAAATTCATTGATGATGGCCAGGTTCGCCTCGATGTCGCGCAGATGCTTGTGCAGCCCCATGCGCACATGATCCTGCCAGATCACCGGATTGCCCTTGGCGTGAAAGGCGATGAAGTCGATGGGCGAATTATTCTCCACCACATGCTTGAGGAAGGCACGCAGGAAGGTCTGCGCCTTGGGGTTGGAAAATGCTCCGCAGGTGTGCGGCCCGCCGACCCGTGCATCGGGCAGCACCTTCTTCACAGCCCGCGCACTCACATCATACATGGCGCAGAATTCGGGGATGGTGCCGGTCCAATAATGCCCGTCCGGCTCGTTCCACACTTCCCAGGGCCAGGTGCTCACCTTTTCCTTGCCATAGCGATCCGCCAGATGCTGCGCCCAGGCTTCGATCAGCGCACCCCATTTCTTGAGGTCATTCGGCGGCGCGGCCCAACCGGTGAGGATGGTGGCGTATTTGTTCGCTGGCTCCCAGCTGTGCTGATACGGCCCCGTATCGTCCGACAGCGCCTCGGGGGTGAACCCGATCTGCACCAGCGGCGTATTGCCCGCCTCGGCATAGGCGTCGAAAATCTGGTCCATGATGGTCCAGTCATAGACCGGATTGCCGTTCGCATCCTCGGTATAGGCATTGGTCGAGCCCCATTTGAGCGCCGCTACGCCATCGCCCGAGGTCAGTAGATTATGCGTGCGGATATGGGGGGAGACTGGGCTGAGCTCGGTCAGTTCGCGCAGCAGCTTCTTGCCGTGCTCGCTATAGGTGTAATTGGGCTCGTCATAGCCGAACCACGCCCATAGCGGCTTGTATGCCCCCGTCGGGCGGTCGGCGCGAACGCTCGTCTTCACATCGATATTCTGGCTCATCTGTCTTCCTCAGGAGGCGGTCGCGCAGGGCTGCGCTGGGGCAGGTGGTGATGTCGATCAACCTAAGTCAGTCAGCCGCTTTGTCAATAATAAGATGTGTGGATTATCGCCAATCCAGATGCCATCGCGCAAAAATCCGCGCAAAATATCGAATTATTGAAACTAGCGGTTGTGGTGCGCGCAAAAATTGTCGATAAAGATGCCGCAACGACGAAATCCGCGAGGAGAGGTTCAGCGTCTTTCGAGACGCGGCGCGGACGGACGGAGCGATGAGGCTGGGCCTCGACGATCACGGGAATTCATCGCGTCAAACGCGCTTAGGGAGGATACCTATGAGCTTGTTCAAGAAAATCGCCATTGCGGCGGTCGCGTCCATGTTGGCGCTGCCGGCATTGGCGCAGGATTTCATCGCCGGCATTCCCCGCAACGAGGCGCTGATCGTGCAGGGGCCGACCGCGCAGAATGCCGATTGGTTCAATATCTGGGCGCCCGGCGGCGGCTCCAACGTCAACGGCCTGCAGCAGTTGACCACCGACACGCTGTGGTTCATCAATCCCGAGGGCGGGCCGGATGCCTGGCAGAATGCGCTGGCCTCCGAGCCCCCCATCTATAATGACGACTTCACCGAAATGACGGTGAAGCTGCGCGAAGGCATCTATTGGAGCGACGGCGTCGAATTCACCGCCGATGATCTGGTCTATACCGTCCAGACCCAGATCGATCATCCGGGCATGGGCTGGAGTGCGCCATTCTCCATCAATGTCGCCAGCATGGAGCAGCCCGACCGCAACACGGTGATCTTCAAGCTCAAGGAGCCCAATTCACGCTTCCACGCGCTGTTCACCGTGCGCTGGAACGCGGCCTGGATCATGCCCAAGCATGTGTTCGAAAAGGTCGAGGACCCGCTGGCCTTCAACAATAACCCGCCCATCTCGCTCAGCGCCTATGTGCTGCACAATTACGACAAGGCCGGCAATTGGGCGATCTGGAAGCTGCGCGACGATTGGCAGCGCACCTCCATCGGCATGGATTGGGGCCAGCCCGAGGTCAAATATGTGGTTTATGCCGCCTCGGGCAATCCCGAAGCCCGCGTCATCGCCCAGCGCAATCACAATCTGGATGTGATCAACGACATCGCCCCCGAAGGCATGTTCTCGATCATGAAGGACAATCCCAGCGCCGCCGCCTGGCTGCCCGGCTTCCCCTATGCCCATCCCGATCCGACCCTGCCTTCGGTGATCTTCAATCTCAAGAAGGCCCCGTTCGACAACAAGGATGTCCGCTGGGCGCTGGCACTGCTGATCGATATCCGTGCCGTGGCGCTCGGCTCCTATCGCGGTGCAGCGAACCTGTCCGCACTCGCCGTGCCGCCCACCGGCTCGGCCCCCGACGATTATTTCGTGCCCATGCAGGATTGGCTCACCAATTTCGAGCTGAACACCGGCACCCGCACCATCAAGCCCTATGACCCCAGCCTTGCCGGCCAGCTCGCCAATATGGTGCGTGGCCAATGGCCCGATATTCCGACCGACGAAGTCCAGTTGCAGCGCATGTTCGGCTTTGGCTGGTGGAAGCAGGACGTGCAGGCGGCAACCGAATTGCTGCAGAAAGCCGGCTTCACCAAGAACGGCAATCAATGGCTCAAGCCCGATGGCACCCCGTTTGAAGTGCGGGTGCAGGTCGAAGGTGACGCCATCCCGACGCTGGCCCGCGCTGGCACGGCTATCGCCCAGCAATGGAGCCAGGCCGGCATCAAGGCCACGGTCGATGTCGCCGGCCCCACCAATGGCCAGCGCCTGGGCACCGGTGACTTCGAAACCGCCATCAACTGGACGGTGGAAACCTGGGGCGGTCACCCCGATCTCAGCTTCTTCCTCGATAGTTACCGCTCGGACTTCATCCGGCCCCTGGGCGAACCCCAGCCGCCGCGCAATACCCAGCGCTGGGAAGATCCGCGTCTTGATGCCCTCATCGACAGGAACCGCTCGATCGCCTTCGACTCCCCGGAAATCGTCGATATCGGCCTCGACTTCCTTAAGCTTGCCGTCGAGGAAATGCCGATGATCCCGCTGATGGCCTACAACAAGTTCGCTCCGTTCGACACCACCTACTGGACCAATTACCCCTCCGCCGCCAATCCCTACGCGGCCTCGGGCCCCAACTGGTCGAACCTGCGCTACATGATCGTCAGCCTCAAGGCCAACCCGGACGCGCCGAAGTAAGGGCAGGGGAGGAACCGTACCTAGAGAGCCCCAATCCAATCCCCTCCCCTTGAGGGGAGGGCTAGGGTGGGGGTTCTGCGCCCTCCAAGAACTCTATGTCGGTTCAGACTTCAGAACCCCCACCCTCAATCCCTCCCCTCAAGGGGGAGGGAGGCAGATCGGGGCTCGCGAAGAACTGGATGACGGCAAGCCACAAAACCATTCCCTCGCCCCTCAGGGGAGAGGGCCAGGGTGAGGGGTGCAGAAGCGCCGCATGCTCTCCCTCTAAGCATCACACCGACCCAACATGCCGGACGGGACACATATGAACGGCTATCTCACTTACGTCGCCAAGCGTTTCGGACAGTTCATCTTCGTCGTCTTTACCGGCGTCACCCTGGCCTTTCTGATCGCCCATTTCTCCCCGGTCGATCCGATCGAGCAGACCGTGTCGCTGCTGACCAATTTCGGCTCGACCGATCCGCGCACCGTGGAAATCCTGCGCCAATCGCTGCGCGAGCTGTACGGCACCGATGGCTCGCTGCTCGATCAATACCTGACCTTCTGGGGCCGGGTGATCCGCGGCGATTTCGGGCCCTCGCTCTCGGCCTTTCCCACCCCGGTGATGACTATTATCGGTCGTGCTCTGCCCTGGACGGTGGGCCTGCTGACGCTGGCCACCATCATCTCCTGGGTCCTCGGCAACACGCTTGGCGCCATTGCCGGCTATTTCCGCAATAACCGCGCCATGAAAGTGGTCGGCGTGCTGGTCATGGCCATGCAGCCCATCCCCACCTACATTACCGGCCTGACGCTGGTCATCGTCTTCGGTTTTCTCTGGCCCATCCTGCCCATCAGCGGCGGCGCCCAGCTCAATCTCGATCCAGCAATGACCTGGACCTATGTGCAGTCCGTGATCACCCATGGCACCCTGCCGGCGCTGACCCTGGTGCTGGTGGGCATGGGCGGCTGGTTCATCGCCATGCGCTCGCTGGTCTCCAACATCGTCACCGATGACTACGTGGTCTATGCCGAATTGGGCGGCGTGCCCTCACGCACCATCTTTTCCCAATATGTCGCCCGCAACGCCATGCTGCCCCAGATCACGGGCCTGGCGCTGAGCCTGGGCAATGTGTTCGGCGGCGCGGTCATTGTTGAGTTCATCTTCAACTATCCCGGCATCGGCAAGCTGATGGTCGCGGGCATCTATGCCGGCGATTACAGCCTGGTGCTGGGGGTGACCACCATTTCCATCATCGCCGTGGCCGCCGCCGTCTTCCTCATCGACATTCTCTACCCCCTGATCGACCCCCGCGTGAAACTGGGATAGCGCTCATGTTCAAAGTCCTGTTCGACCTGCTGCGCTACAATCGCGAGTTCCTCTTGGGAACCCTGCTGATCCTGATCATCCTCGCGCTGATCGCCTGCTCGTTCTTCGCCCCCTATGGCGAAAACGACATCTATGTGGTGATCCCCGACATGCCCCCCTCGGCGCAATATTGGCTGGGCACCAATTCGCGCGGCCAGGAGATTTTCTGGCAACTCTCCATCTCCATGCGCAATACACTGATGTTCGGCATCGTCGTGGCCGCCATCAGCCGCGTCATCGCCATCGTGGTGGGCCTCGTCTCCGGTTATATCGGCGGCCGCACCGACCAGATCATCATGGCCTTCAACGACACGCTGGGTGCGCTCCCCAATATCCCCATCCTGCTGCTGCTGGTTTTCGTGCTGCGCGACCAGATGACCTGGCCGGTATTGGCACTGACGGCAGCGCTGTTGGGCTGGACCCACGATAGCCGCCTGATCCGCTCGGTCGCGCTCTCGCTGCGCACCCGCGAATTCACCCGCCACGCCGCCTTTTCCGGCATGCGCACCGGCCAGATCCTGTTCCGCGAACATCTGCCCTATGTCATGCCCATCGTCTTCTTCACCACCATGAACAACCTGATCTGGGCCATTGGCCTCGAGGTCACGCTGTCCATTCTCGGCTTCTCCGACATCAACCGCCCCACCATTGGCGGCATGATCTATTGGGCCAATGCCCACTCGGCCATGGTCGCCGGCATCTGGTGGTGGATCGCCGTGCCGATGATCTTCGTGGTCATCCTGTTCCTCGGCCTGTTCCTGCTCGCCATGTCCGTCAACGAATATATCGACCCCCGCAGCCGCCTCGCGCGCATGGGAGCCTGAGCCATGACTGAAACCCTCCTCGCTGACCGACCCGCCGTGACCAATCGAGACGTCCTCACCATCAAGGACCTCAAGGCCTATTACATCAACGAGCATTTCGGCGTCCGCCGGGAAGTCCGCGCCGTCGATGGCATCGATCTCACCGTGCGCCGCAACGAGGTCTATGGCATTGCCGGGGAATCCTCATCTGGCAAGACCTCGCTGATCAAGACCCTGGCCGGCGCCATCCGCCCGCCCATGCGCGTGGTCGAAGGATCAGTCAAATTCGATTTCGGCGGCAAGCATATCGATGTCTATGGCGAGCCCGCCAAGATGCAGGCCGCGCGCTGGCAGCATCTGAGCTACATCATGCAGGGCTCGATGAGCGTGTTGAACCCGGTCCGCCGCATCAAGCACGCCTTCAACAATTTCGCCTATCGCCATATGGGGCTGGATGCCAAGGCCTTCCGCCACCGCGTCGAAAGCCACCTCGATCGGCTGGGGCTGGACGCCAGCGTGCTCGAAGCCTTCCCCCATCAGCTCTCCGGCGGCATGCGCCAACGCGTCACCATCGCGCTGGCCACCGTCTGCGAACCCGAATTCATCATCGCCGACGAGCCCACCACCGCTCTCGACGTATTGGTGCAACAGGACGTGCTCGGCCTGATCAAGGAAGTGCAGGGGCGGCTGGGTTCATCGGTAGTCTTTGTTACCCATGACATGTCAGTTCACGCCGCCATCACCGATCGCCTCGCCATCATGTATGCCGGCCGCCTGGCGGAGGAGGGCCCCACCCAGGCCCTGTTTGACAATCCGCAGCACCCCTATACGGCGCACCTGATCGCCAGCCTGCCGCGCATCGGCGATGTCTCGACCCGCAAGAGCCTGGCCGGCAAACCACCCAGCCTGGCCAATCCACCATCGGGCTGCCGCTTCCACCCGCGCTGCCCCATCGCCATCGAGCGCTGTTCAAAAGAGGTGCCGCAGATGCTGCCCAGCGCCACCGGCGGCCGCGTCGCCTGTTTCCGGGCCGGGGAGATATCGGTGCAATGAGCCAAAACCTGCTCGAACTCGATCACGTCACCAAGCGCTATGGCGTGGGCGGCCTATTCTCCCGCCAGTCCATCACGGCGGTCAACGATGTCAGCTTCTCGCTGGCCAGCGACACGCCCGAAATCTTCGCCATTGTGGGCGAATCCGGCAGCGGCAAATCCACCATGGCCAAGATGATCCTGGGCAATGAAGTGCCCGATGGCGGGCGGCTGGTTTTCGACGGCACCGATATCGGCACCATCCGTACCCGTACCCAGCGCGAGGCCTTCATGACGCGCGTGCAGCCGGTTTTCCAGAACCCCTTCGAGGCGTTCAACCCGCTCACCCATGTCGATACCTATCTCTACGCCACCGCCCGCCGCTTCACCGGCGCCGACACGCGAGCACAACAGGAGATCAAAGCCGACGAAGCCCTGCAGCGTGTCGGCTTGTCATTGGCGGAACTCAAAGGCCGCTTCTCGCACGAACTCTCCGGCGGACAGCTCCAGCGCGTCGCCGTCGCCCGCGCCCTGATCCCATCCCCCAAGCTGATCGTCGCCGACGAACCCGTCTCGATGGTCGACGCGAGCCTGCGCATGTCCATCGTCAACCTCTTCCGCAGCCTGCGCGACGAGCTCAAGGTCTCGATCATCTACATCACGCACGATCTGGCGACGGCCTACTACATCTCCGACCGCGTCATCATCATGCAAAAAGGCGTGGTCATCGAAAGCGGCGGGGCGAGGGCGGTGCTGGACAATCCCACCCATCCCTATTCCATCGCCCTCAAAAACGCCGTGCTCCCGCCCGATCCCAAGGCGGCAGCGGCAGCGATCCGGCAAAGACGGGCATTGGTGGAGGGGGTGTAGTCCCACTGGCCCACCCCACCCACGATGTCACCCCGGCGCAGGCCGGGGGCCATCCCGAGGTGTTGCCTCAGCCGCAAGGTGTGTGAACAATTCCGAGCTGTTACGGGCGTACCAGGCGATCTAGCGGGGTGTTGCGATATCTCGAGATGGGTCCCGGCCTGCGCCGGGATGACACCGTGGTCGGGACGGGCATGGTGGATGGGGGCTACGCCCCCTGCAGCTGATCCACCGCCGTAATGATCCCCCGCAGTTCCGCCAGCCCCTTGAGGCGGCCGATCAGCGAATAGCCCGGATTGGTTTTCTTGTGGATGTCGTCGGCCAGCAAATGCCCATGGTCGGGCCGCATCGGAATGACGCTGTCAGCGCGCCCGCTGGCCACCCGCCGCCGTTCTTCGGCCCGCAGAATGCTGATCATGTCGACCATATTGACGTCGCCGCCCAGATGCTCGGCTTCGTTGAACGAGTGGTCGGGCTCGACGCTGACATTGCGCAGATGCACGAAATTGATCCGGTGGGCGAATTCGCGCGCCATGCCCACTACGTTATTGTCCGCCCGCGAACCCAGCGACCCGGCGCAGAATGACAGGCCATTGGCGACCCTATCCACCGCGCCTAAAACCGAGCGCATATCCTCAGCCGTCGAGACCACCCGGGGCAGCCCAAACAGCGAGAATGGCGGATCGTCGGGATGAATGCCCAGACGCACGCCTTCTTCTTCGGCCACCGGCACGACTTCGCGCAGGAATTCCACCAGGTTCGTGCGCATGTCATCGGCGCTGACATCGTCGAATTCGGCAATCCGCCGGCGAATGCCCTCGCGGTCATAGCTGTCCTCGCCGCCCGGCAGGCCGGCAATGATATTGGTTTCGAGCGTCGCAATGGCGCTTTCGCTCATGCCGGCCAGCTTGCTCCGCGCTGCGGCGAGCAGTTCAGGCGCATAATCGCCCCCTGCACCGGCGCGCTTGAGTACAAAGGCGTCATAGGCGACGAATTCCACCATATCGAAGCGCAGCGCCAGCCCGGTTGTCGGCATGAGGTAGCGCAGATCGGTGCGGGTCCAGTCCACCACCGGCATGAAATTGTAGCAAACCACCGGCACCCCAGCGCGGCCCAGATTGGCCAGGCTCACCTTCCAATTGTCGATGAACTCGCGATAGGGCCCGCGGCGCAGCTTGATCGAAGTATGCACTGGGATCGATTCGCAAACCGACCAGACCAGGCCTGCCGCTTCGATCACGCCCTTGCGTTCCGCAATATCGGCAGGGGTCCAGGCGCGGCCATCGTAAATGTGATGCAGCGCCGTGACGATGCCACTCGCCCCCGCCTGCCGCACCTGATCGAGCGTCACCGGATCATTGGGTCCAAACCACCGCCAAGACTGCAGCACGCATTCCTCCCGCATAAAACTACTCTAACATGTTAGCGACAGGACCGCGTGCCGCCAAGGATAATCGGGTCTTTTGCCCGTCTATGATCCAGATATTGCTGAATTTTCGAGCGCCGGCCTTGGCCACTCGCCACTCCGGCCGCAGGTAAATATTTCCTGTCATCTTGGCGCAAGCTAAACGTGGCAGTTCTGCGTCACTTGGGGCAAAAGGCGTTGCGCTTTCCCCTTCAAGACTAGCGAAATAACGGTTTTGCGACATATAATTAGCAAGGCAGCCGTTTCTGGTGCGTCGGTAAAGGCATAATGGAACGGCAGACCAGTATTGAAACCAGCGCTGCGAGTGGATCACTGATCCGCTGTTCCGGGGACTGGACCTCAGCCACCGCCCAATCATTGGAACGTGAACTGGCCGATCTGGCGCTGCCCGGTTCCGAGGCGGCGGGCATTCGCGTCGATCTCGATGGCATCAGCCGCCTCGATACGGTCGGCGCCTGGCTGTTGACCAATTTCCGCCACCGCCTGGGCGATGCCCGGGTCGAATTCGCCGGCGGCACCGAACAGCATCGCCGCCTGCTCGATCGCATTGCCGATACCCCGCTGGAGCAGGTCGAGCCGCCCAGGCATCCCAATTTCCTGGTGATGCCGTTCGACCAGCTCGGCCGGGCCATCATCGGGGCAGGGCAGGATATCTTCAACGCCAATGTCGTGCAGGGCCGCATCATCACAGCCTTTGCCCGCACCATGAGCTTGCAGGCGCCGCTGCGGTTTCCCAGCTTCGTCAATCAGTTCGAGCAGATCGTGCTGCGCGCCATTCCCATCGTGGCGCTGATCTCGCTGGTTGTCGGCGCCATCATCACCCAGCAGACCATTCTGCAATTGCGCAATTTCGGCGCAGTGATCCTGGTGGTCGATCTGGCCGCCATCCTGATGTTCCGCGAAATCGGCGTGCTGCTCGCTGCCATCATGGTGGCCGGCCGTTCGGGCTCGGCCATTACCGCCGAAGTCGGCGCCATGCGTATGCGCGAGGAATTCGATGCCCTCCAGGTCATGGGCGTCGATCCCTATCAGGCGTTGTTGCTGCCACGCATCGTCGCGCTGGTGGTCGGACTGCCGCTGCTGGCCTTTGTCGGCGCCATGTCGGGCTTGGTCGGGGCGGCCATCGTCGCCAGGGTCTATGGCGATATCCCCTTCGATACCTTTATCGGCCGCCTGCAGGACGCCATGAGCATCAAGAGCGTGGTCGTGGGCATGATCAAGGCGCCAGTCATGGCGTTCCTCGTGGGCCTGATCGCCTCGATTGAAGGCCTCAAGGTCGAAGGGTCTTCGGAATCCCTGGGCCGCCGCACCACCTCGTCCGTGGTCAAGTCGATCTTCATCGTCATCGTCGCCGATGGCCTGTTTGCCGTGTTCTTTGCGGCGATCGGGGTGTAGCGGATGGCCGAGAACACCGAAAACCCACCCGTGCTCAGCGTGCATGATCTCAAGGTCGAGATCGATGGCCGCCAGATCATCAACGGCATGAATTTCGAGGCCCAGCGTGGGGAAATCCTGGGGCTGATCGGGCCATCCGGCTCGGGCAAATCCGTCACCATGCGCGCCATTGTGCGGCTGCTGCCCAGCACGGGCGATATCCGGATCCTGGGCCGCAACTATGCCGAACTTGACCGCGAGGAACGCGTCGCCACTCAGAAAAAGTGGGGCATCCTGTTCCAGCAGGGCGCGCTGTTTTCCTCGTTGAGCGTGCTGGAAAATATCGAATTTCCGATGCGCGAGCACCTGCATTTGTCCCCCGCTTTGCGCAGCGATATCGCCCGGCTCAAGCTCGATCTCGTCGGGCTGCCCGCCAAAGCGGCTCAGCTTTATCCCTCCGAATTGTCCGGCGGCATGATCAAGCGCGCGGCGCTGGCGCGGGCCCTGGCGCTCGATCCGCAAATTCTGTTTCTCGATGAACCCACCGCCGGGCTCGACCCCATCGGGGCGGGCAAGTTCGATGAACTTATTGTCACACTGCGTGATACGCTCGATCTGACGGTGCTTATGGTAACCCACGATCTGGACAGCCTGGCGACCGCCTGTGACCGTATCGTGGCATTGGCCAATGGCAAACTGCTGCTGGCGGGGACCATGGCAGAAATGCGGGCGAGCCCGGATCCCTGGCTTCGCGATTATTTCCACGGGCCGCGCGCCCACGGCCTTGAAGGTTAGCCCTATGGAAAACAACGCAAATTATGCATTGGTCGGGGTATTGGCGGCGGCGGTTTTCGCCGCGCTCTTTGCCTTCGTCTACTGGTTCGCGGCCCCCACCGCCAATGTGGCCCTCAAGCCCTATGACATTGTCTTCACCGGCACTGTCAGCGGCATTGCCCGTGGCACCGACGTCACCTTCAATGGTATCCGCATCGGCCAGGTTAACACGGTCCAGCTCGATCCCGAGGATTCCAACCGCGTCGTTGCCCGTATCGATGTGGACGCCACAGTGCCCGTGCGCGCCGATACCAAGGTCATGACCGGTTTTCAGGGCCTGACCGGCGGTGGCTCGGTCCAGTTGAGCGGCGGCACCGTTGCGGCCGGCGATCCGCCAGTGGGGCCGGGCCGCACTGTACCCACGCTTCACGCCCAGGTGTCCGATTTTCAGTCGATCATCGATGGCCTGTCCTCGACGGTCAATGGCGCCTCCACCGCCGTCAGTCGCATCAATTCCCTGCTCGATGCCAATGACGACAAGATCAATACGACGCTCGCCAATATCGAAAGCTTCAGCTCGGCCCTTGCGGCCAATTCCGACGGCGTAGAGCAGGCCCTGGCCAGCATTTCCGAAGCCGGCCGGCAGATCGGTCCCATGGCCGAGCAGATCGGCGCACTCTCCACCAAGGTCAGCGCCCTGGTCGATGCCGTGCCGCCCGAGGATGTCGCCAAGGTGGTGGCCGATGTCACCGTCTTCTCCGATAGCCTGGCCCGCAATTCCGACCAGATCGACAAATTCTTCGCCACCACCTCGGTGCTGTCGGACAATCTGACCGAATTGACCGAGGGCCTGCATAGCGCCGTCGCGGTGATCGATCAGGTTGCCGCCGAAATCGACCCCACCATTGTCGGCCGCGTCATGGACAATGTGGACAAGTTCGCCGCCACGCTCGGCAAGAATACGGACAATGTCGATACCATCGTGGCCAATGTGACTTCGGTGACCGACCAGCTGACGCGCTCGGTCGAAAAGGTGGATTCCATCCTCGCCCAGGTCGATTCCTCGGTCTCGAGCGTGGAAGGGCAGGGCCTGTTCAACGATCTGGCCCAGGCCGCTCAATCCGTGCGTGCTTTGGCCGACCAGCTCAATGCCAGCACAACGCGCATCGCCTCGGGATTGAACGATTTCACCTCGCGCGGGTTGTCCGAGTATACAGCGCTTGCCGTGGATGCCCGCGGCACGCTGCAGCGGCTTGACCGGGTCGTGCGGAACCTTGAAAACAATCCGCAGGGACTCATCTTTGGGGGAGAAACAGTTCGTGACTATACCAAGCAATAAGGTCCCCCGATGAGCCTGGCGCGTCGTTCATTCATGGCCGGTGGGGCCTCCATCCTGGCCCTGGGCCTGGCCGGCTGCTTTGGCGTTCGCGCTCCGATCACCTATGATCTGGGCAGTGTCGACGGGCTCAACACCCGCCGCCGCTCGTCGCGCGTCGTGGTCATCACCCTGCCCAAGACGGTGCAGACCTATGATTCCCAGCGCATCGTGGTGCGCGATGCCGGCAATGTGCTCAGCTACGTGCCCGATGCGCAGCTTTCCGACACCTTGCCGCGGCTGGTGCAGACCCGCCTGCTGCAGACCTTCGAAGCCAGCAACTTCCCCAATATCGGCCGCCCCGACGATCAACTGCGCGTCGACGTGACGCTGGCCACCGAATTGCGGGCCTTCGAGATCGATGTCGGCAAGGGTGGCCTGGCCACCGTCACCATCAACGCCAAGCTGGTTGATGAGCAGCGCGGCGCCATTTTCGCCAGCCAGGTCTTCACCGCCACCCGCCCCGGTGTCGTCACCCCCGCCGTCGCCGCCATCGCCGCGCTCGATGGTGCACTGGCCGATGTGATGAGCCAGATACTGGTCTGGACCGCCCGCAACGCTTGAGGTCGCAGTTGGCTAGAGCGCCACGATGTCGGCCACCGGCGTAGGCTAGGTTCGCCTCTCTGGAACTCTGCCACCCCGGCCACGTTGTCTCTGCGTGAACAGCGCAAGCAAAACACGGCCGGGTCGGGGTCGCTGCAATAAAAATCCCATCCGGCTGGATGGAAACCATGACTGAGTCAGCAGTCAATCTCGAGCAGATCCAACTCTCCCCGCCCGCCACTGCCCTGTGGTCGCTGGAGCGCGGCATCTCGCCCATTGTCGGCACAGCCATTCACAATGGCCACCATATCCGGGCCGAAGCGCTCGATCGCATGGCGCTCGATGATGCCGGGCGCCTGCGCGAGGAGGACCCGTTCACCGCCTACGCCATTCTCGACGTGCCCAACCGCATCGTCGTCCACCGCTCCCGCTTTGAAATCGACCTCAACCGCGCCCGCGACGCCTCGGTCTATCTCAAGCCCGAGCAATCCTGGGGCCTGCAGGTGTGGCAGGAGCCGCCATCGCCCGCCATCATAGCGCGGTCGCTGCGCGTCCATGATGCCTATTATGCCATGCTGGCGCAGACCCTGGCCGGTATCGAGGCCGAGCATGGCCAATTCGTCCTGCTCGACATTCATAGCTACAATCATCGCCGCGCCGGCCCCGGCGAGCCCTCGACCGATCCGGAACAGGCGCCCGATATCAATATCGGCACTTTCTCCATGGATCGCGAGCGCTGGGCGCATATTCTCGATCCATTCATTGCCACCGTGGGCAGTCTGCGCTTCCGCGGCCGCTTCTTGGATGTGCGCGAGAACGTGGCGTTCGAGGGCCGCGGCGAGCAGACCCGCTTCGTGCACGAGCATTTCCCGCAGACCGGCTGCGCCATTGCCGTGGAATTCAAGAAATTCTTCATGGACGAATGGACCGGCGAGCCGGATCTCGAAGCGCTCGACGCCATGCGCGCCGTCATCGCCTCGGCCGTGCCCGTGCTCGAAACCGCGTTGCGGGCGGAACGATGAGCGCCAAGCCCGCGAGCCTGCCGGACAGGATCAACCAGGCGCTGGAAGCCGGCACGCCCATTCGCCTCGATCTGGGCAATGGCAGCCGGTTGCATATCGATCGACCCATGCCGTTTCTCTGCGTGCATCTGGCGCGGCGCAGTCAACCGGCGGCCCGCGACGTGGCCATGGCCAATGCGGCTTACCTCGTCGCGCGCAACCTTGCCGAAGCGGTGGCGGTGCTGCGCCCGGTGGGCGCATATATGCAGGCGCGTTTCGGCGCCTTCCTGCTGCTCGATATCGGGGAATTGGCGCAGGACCAGCTCGCCAAGGATTCCCCCTATCTGCCGCCGTTCGAGCTGGGCCTGTCGGCCCCCGACGATGCGGTGGCGCAGGCGGCGCTCTCCGCCTTTGCCGGTTCGGTCGAGGCGGTGACCAACAAGTTTCGCGTGCCGCGCGTGGTCAAGCATAGCCTCGCCCAGGATATTCACGCCAGCCTCGCCCGCCGCCTGCCGATGTTTCCGGTGCTGACGGTGCGTTTCGCGCCCATCTATCGCGTGCCGGGCTCGCGCACTTTCTATCCGGCGCTGCGGGAGCGCGTCGTTGCCAACCTGTTCGATGCCGGGCTGCAGGCGGCGGCCAATTTCGCCGCGGCGACCACCAAACTGGCGCTGCCCAGCCATCGCGCTTTGGGCCGGCGGGTGTTCATCGACGCCGTCAGCCGCGCCGACCGGGCCATGGACGAGGTCGCGCAATCCTTCGATTTCCTGCTCGCCGTCACCCCCATCAATGCCGATGCCGCCTGGCAGCAATTCAAGGAAGGCGGCTACCACCGGGCGCCCAATTTCCTCTATCGCCCGCTGACCATCGCCACCGATGTGCAGAAAAAGGCGCTGTTCTCGATTGCGCTCGACCATTTCGAAGATCCGGTGCTGACCAGCCTCTACCGCGAAAAGCAGCAGGAGCTAGACCTGCAACTCTCCATGCTGGCAGCCCGCGAAAGTCAGCGCTTCATCGAATTCGGCCGGGCGCTCTATGGCTCGGTCGAGCCGAAATTGCTGGCTGCGGCCGAGGATATTCTCGCGGCCACATCGAAAACGGGCCGCCGGCAGAACGAGCCGGACACTGCCGACCATGCCTTTGTCGAGCGCAAGGCCCAGGCCATGATTGCCGCCTATGCCGGCCAGTCCGACGCCTTCACCGCCACGATCGAGCTGCGCGACGACCTGCCCGCCGGGCTCATGGTCACCAATGGGCGCCTGTTGATTTCGCGCAGCACCAGCATGGCGCGCCAGCGTGTCGAAGCATTGCTGAGCCACGAGGTCGGCGTGCATTTGCTGACCTATTACAATGGCTCGGCCCAAGGCCTGCGGCTGTTTCGCTCCGGCCTTGCCGGTTACGAGGGCGCGCAGGAGGGGCTGGCCGTGCTTGCCGAATATCTCGCGGGCGGCATGACCACCGCGCGCCTGCGGCTGATCGCGGCGCGGGTCGTGGCCTGCGCGGCCATGCTCGATGGCGCCAGTTTCCAGGACAATTTCCGGCTCCTCACAAAAGAACTCGGCTTTGCCCCGCAGGCGGCATTCAACCTCGCCCTGCGCGTCCATCGCGGCGGCGGGCTCGCCAAAGATGCCATCTACCTGCGCGGCCTGCTCGAAATTCTCAAGCACCTCGAAAGCGGCGGTGCGCTGGATCCGTTCTGGATGGGCAAGATTGCTGCGCCCCACTTCGCCGTCATGCAGGAACTCAACGCCCGCGGCCTGCTCAAGGCGCCGCTTCTCATTCCCGAATTCCTGTCCATCAAGGGCGCCGAGGAACGCCTGGCGAAAGCCCGGTCCGGGCTCGCCCCCATCGATCTGATCGCCAGCTAGGAGCGCGCATGCGTATCGCTTTTTTCGTCAATTCCATCGCCGGCGAATCCGCCAATTACACCACGACCGTGCTGGCGCTTATCGCGCTCAATCGCGGCCATGACATCTGCTATGTCACCCCCGGCGATTTCGTGCTGCGACCCGACGATAGCCTGATGGTCCGCGCGCTCACCCTGCCATCGGCCAGCTACAAAAAGGCCGAAACCCTGCACAAGGACCTGCAGGGCGATAAGACAGTTATCGAAACCATCGATGTCAGGGACATCGATATCCTGATGCTGCGCAACGACCCCTCCCAGGATGCCGCCGACCGGCCCTGGGCGGCCAATGTCGGCACCATTTTCGGCCGCATGGCCGCGGCGCGCGGCGTGATCGTCCTCAACGATCCCGATGGCCTGGGCATGGCGCAGAACAAGCTCTATTTCCAGGATTTCCCGGCCTCGGTGCGCCCCGCCACCCTGATCTCTAAGAGCATCGAGGAAATTCGCGCCTTTATCGACGGCCAGAAACAGGGCGCCATCGTCAAGCCGCTGCAGGGCTCGGGCGGCAAAAACGTGTTCAAGATCGGCTCGCCCAAGGACGCCAATCTCAACCAGATTTTCGAAGCCGTCAGCGGAGAGGGCTATTTGATCGCCCAGGATTTCATCCCCGAGGCCGCCGAAGGCGATGTGCGCTTCTTCCTAATGAACGGCCGCCCGCTGGTCCGCGACGGCAAATATGCCGCCTTCCGCCGGGTGCCCGCCAAGGGCGAAATCCGCTCCAACGTGCATGTCGGGGGCGGCCCCGAGCCGGTCGCCATGACCGATACCATGCTCGCCATCGCCGAAACCGTCCGCCCCAAACTGGTCGCGGACGGCATGTTCCTGGTCGGCCTCGATATCGTCGGCGACAAGATTTTGGAGATCAACGTCTTTTCGCCGGGCGGTCTCAACAACCTCTCCGACATGTACGACACCAATTTCTGCGACAGCGTCATCGTCGCGCTCGAAGCCAAGCTCGCCATTCGCGACGCCTATGGCCCATCCCTGACCAACCGCGCGCTGGCGACGCTGTAGCTATTTCCAATGCGCGGCGAGCGTCTTGGGCGTGTGCATATTGCCGTAGAGATAGTCCCAGAATTCGGCGCGCCGCTCCTTCGGTACTGTCTTCCAGACCTCATGCACGGCCACATCGCCACACCAATAGGCGTAAACGAATGGCGCCCTGAGGTTATGCCCGAGAAAGGCCAGCCGTGACCGCGCGGTGACAGGGTCCTGGAACCCGCCCTCGGCCATCACCGGCACGATCTCGTCCAGCGTCTTGCCCTGGCTATGCATCATCCAGGCCGCATTGCACCGCAAAGCTCCCCGCAAACGCTGTAGCGCCACGCCCAATTCGTCCTCCGGCCCCTCGATCCAGTCGAGGAAGAACATGCCATTATCGGCAATGCCCTCGAACAGCGCGCTGCTGGCCGAAGAGGTCACCACTTGAGCCGCATCGAGCGGCATACGGCCCTCGGCCACATAGCGTTCCCGCAGCGCCAGATGCACCAGATGGCCCGGGAACACCTCGTGCGTCGCCAGATGCTTGAGGGCAAACCGCGTATAGGGGAAGTCCAGATTCATCAGCACTTTGCGGGCCGGATAATCGCAATAGGCCGAGAACGGCACGGCGCTCACGCCGACCGGCTCCATCCATTGATCCGCCATTGGATACATGGTCGCGGTAACCCGCTCGCGGGCTTCCAGGGTCAGCGCCCGCATGGTCTCCAGCACCGCATCGGCGGGAACGCGAACCTGGTCCTCCCACCGCGCCAGATCATCCGCCAGCGCCCCGCCGGCAAAGCCCATTTCATCGAGTTTTGCCCGAATGATTGCGCGGTAGCCATCCAGCACATCGTCGCCAACCAATTGCGTATCGACCCGGATCTGCCGCCGCACGCGATCGGCAAAGGAAATCTCCTGCTCCGCGAACGTGGTCACGAGGGCGAGGAGGGAGTCGATCATCTCCTCCAGATAATCCCGCCTCAGCGCCGACTCCGCTTCGCTCGCTAGCCGCCCGCGCAAAGCCAGCAAGGCAGCATTCGCCTCATCATAATCCCGCAGCACACGCGGCTCGACCTCCGCCACCGCAACCGGGATCAGCCCTTCGCGATCCAGAAATCCGTCGCTGCGCGGCGTGCTGCGATAGAGCTGATCAATGCCAGCGGTGAGTTCGGCCAGTTCCTTGCCAAGCTTCATACTTCTGTCCTCACTGATGCCCGGCAACGGGCTTGGGCTGATAGGGGGCTTCCATCAAGGCGACATCCTCGTCGCTAAGCTTGATCTCAAGCGCCGCCACTGCATCATCAAACTGGTGGAGCTTGGAAATCCCCACGATCGGCGCCGAAATCCCCGGCCGAGTAGCCACCCAGGCATAAGCAATCTGCGCCGGCGGCCGGCCATGCCGCTCGGCCACCTGCCGCACGGCGGCAACCACCGCATCGTCCTGTTCCTTGGATCGATCATAGAGCGCGCCGGCCGTCTTGTCGGTCTGCGCCCGCGTCGAAGCGTCCCCGCTTCGCCCCGCCAAACGCCCACGCGCCAGGGGGCTCCAGGGGATCACCCCAATCCCCTCGGATCGGCACAGCGGCAGCATTTCGCGCTCTTCCTCGCGATAGATCAGATTGTAATGCGGCTGCATCGACACGAACGGCGCCCAGCCATTGGCGCGCTGCAGGCCCAGCGCCTTCATGAACTGCCAGGCATGCATCGAGGAGGCGCCCAGATAGCGCACCTTGCCGGCCCGCACCACATCGTTCAGCGCATCCAGCGTCTCTTCCAGCGGCGTGTCATAGTCGAAGCGGTGTAACTGATAGAGATCGATATAATCGGTCCCCAACCGCTTCAGGCTGCCATCCACCGCCTCGAAAATATGCTTGCGCGATAGCCCGCGATCATTGGGGTCCGCGCTCATGGGATTATAGAGCTTGGTTGCCAGCACCAGCTTGTGGCGCGGCACAGGGGCGAGCACCCGGCCCACCACCTCCTCGCTCGCGCCCGCCGAATACATATCCGCCAGGTCGTAAAAGTTGATCCCCAGCGCCACGGCCTTCTCAATGATCGGGCGCGAAGCCTCCTCGTCGAGCACCCACGGCGCCCAGTTGGACGATCCGAACGTCATGCAACCCAAAGCCAGTCGCGAGATTTTAAGGCCGGTCCGACCGAGGTTGATATAGTCCATTAGTACACCTTCCCAAGGCCGATCATTCATTCGCCGGCCGCGTTTTCGCGTGATTTGTCAGTCGCATCAGCCTATTCGCGGATAGTGAAGCGCTTGCAAGCAATATTTCTGCACAGATTTGCGGCGAATGCAAACTGTGTACAAAAAACTCCCAGACCCTATTGCGCTCTGAAAATCCGATGTTACGGTGAGCGTGTACTGAACTGGTAGCACACATGTTCCCCATAGACGCATCCAGCATTGATAAGTCGCTGCCCGTTCCCGTCGGCACGCAGCTGCATGGCCTGCTGAGCTACACGCTGGCCTTTGGCGACATGGCCTATGGCACCAAGCTCCCATCGGTGCGCCAGCTCGCCGCCGAGCTGGGCATTGCGCCCATGACGGTCAGCCAGGTCTATCAGCAGCTGCGCGATGCGGGCCTCATCGAGATGCGCCAGGGGCTGGGCGCCTTCACGGTGCGCGACCCGCGTCTGGCGGTGGATGACACCCAGCCGATCAATGCCCTGCGCGGCGATATCGAGGCCATTGTCGGCCGGGCCGAGGCGCTTGGCGTCTCCACCATGGAACTGGTCTCCATGATCAATGCCCAGGCCCAATTGCGCCGCCCCTCGGTTGGGCTCTCCATGGTGTTCGTCTGCATTTTCGAGGGGCCGGGCCGCGACTATGTCGAGCAGATCCGCCCCGCGCTCAGCGCCAATGACAGCATGCAGCTGGTCACGCTCGAAAGCCTGCGTCAGCCCGGCGCCGAGCGCGACGCCTGCCGCCGCGCCGATCTGGTGATCACCTTCCCCCATCGCGAGGCCGAAGTGCGCAGCCTGGCCGGCATCGAGCATGTGCTGGCCCTGCGCTTCATCCCGTCCCAGCACACGCGGCAAAATCTGGCCGGGCTCGATCCGCGCACGCGCGTCGCCGCCGTGACGCACTTTCAGGAATACATCGCCATCATGCGCCCCAGCGTGCGCGAATTTGCCCCGCACGTCTCCGACATAAGGGTCACCTGGTCGTCCTCACCTGATCTCAAGGAGGTCATCGCTGGCTGCGACGCGGTGATTTACGCCTCGGGCGCCGACCATGTGGCCGATCTGGTGCGGCCCAATGTGCGCTGTTTCGAATATCGCCACGCGCCCGATCCGGGGGCGCTGGAAAATACGCTCGCGCCGCATCTTGCCGAACTCCGGCAGCGGCGGATCGCCCGGGAAGTGGGGCATGAGGCTGCTGTCGTCGAGGGAATGACACCAGCCTGAAACCGCCTCCAAAAGACTTCATGCAAAGGGAAAACAGGGAATGAAACGCTTTCTTTTGACCACCAGCGCCATCGTGGCGCTCAGCTTCATGCCGGTGCACATGGCCATGGCGCAGGATGCCCAGACCATCGTCGTCGGCACCGATGTCGATGCCGGCACGCTCGATCCGCGCCTCACCCGCGACACCACCGCCTCGCGCACCGCCGACCTGATCTATTCGGGCCTCGTCCACATCACCCCGGCGCTGGAACCGGTACCCGACCTGGCCGAAAGCTGGGAAAATCCCGATCCGCAGACCTTCATCTTCAAGCTCCGCCCGGACCTGAAATTCTCCGACGGCAGCCCGCTGACCGCCGATGACGTGGTGTTCACCTATACCACCCTGATCGATCCCGATTTCAACGCACCGGCCCGCGCGCTCTATACCCCGATCACTGCCGTCGAGGCCGTCGATCCGCTCACCGTCAAGTTCACCCTCAGCGCCCCCTATGCCCCGCTACTGAGCTATCTCGACGTCGGCATCGTGCCCAAGGCCCTGGTCGAAGGCGGCGCCGATCTGGCGCTCAGTCCAATTGGCGCCGGCCCGATGAAGCTCGTGTCGTGGAACCGCGGCAGCGAAATCACCCTTGAAGCCAATGCCAATTACTGGCGCGGCGCCCCCGAGATCGAGAATGTCACCATCAAGATCATCGGCGACAACTCCGCCCGCGCCCAGGCCTTCGAAGCCGGCGATCTCGATGTCATCCAGTCCCCGCTCTCCCCGCAGGATATCGAGCGCCTCAAGGCCGATGACCGCTTCGGCAATGTCATCACCGCCGGCCTTGGCGTGAACTACCTCAACTTCAACACCAAGGACCCGCTGCTGTCCGACCCCAAGATGCGCCAGGCCTTTGCCATGCTGGTGGATCAGGAAACCATCGTCAACGACATCTATCAGGGCGTCGATCAGGTCGCGCACTCGATCATCCTGCCCTCGTCCTGGGCCTATTCCGATACCATTTCCCAGCCGACTTTCAATGTTGAAGGCGCCGTTGCCCTGTTCAACGAACTGGGCTGGACCGACAGCAATGGCGATGGCGTGCTCGACAAGGACGGCAAGGATCTGGCCGTGACGCTGGCGACCCACAGCGAAGACCCCAATCGCGTCCAGACTGTGGAATATATGCAGGCCATCTTTGAATCGGCCGGCGTCAAGGCGACCGCGCAGATTTCCGATTGGCCATCCTTCTCAACCAATTACGTGCAGAAGAGCATGCACCAGATCGCGCTGCTGGGCTGGCTCAACATTGTCGATCCCGATCGGCTGATGTTCGCCCAGCTCACCACGGGCGGCTCGACCAATTGGGGCGGCTATTCCAACCCCGAAGTCGATACGCTGCTGCAGGACGGCCGCTCGACCCTCGATCAGGCCGAACGCGTCAAGGATTACCAGGCCGCCGCCACCATCCTCGCGCAGGATCTGCCTTATTACATCGTCTCGGCCCAGGGCTACCAGATGTTCTATTCCAAGGACATTCCGGTGACCGTGCAGGCCACTCCGCGCGGCAATCTGCGCGGCCTTATCGGCTTCACCGACTGATTTCCTGACGACTGCGGCCGGCATCTGCCCGATGTCGGCCGGCTTTTTTCCAAAGTTCATGAGACGATAGATGGCGTTCCACCAGGTCCTCGGACACGACTATTATGCCAAGGTTCACGCCGATATCCGCAAGCGCATGGCCGCTGCGGGCATCGACCTGCTGCTGCTCGATTCCAACGACGACGTGATCTACACGACCGGCTTTTCGCACTATACCACCGAGCGCCCGGTGGTCTTTGCCATCAGCCATGACGGCGCCTGGCTGCTGCTGCCCAAGCTCGAAGAGAGCCACGCGGCGCATCAGAATATCGCCGCCGAACCCATCGTCTATTTCGAATTCCCCGGCATTGACCGGCCCTTCGACGTGCTCGGCCGCGCCTTCCCGGACATGACTGGCGTCGTTGCCTATAGCCACGCCATTTCGCTCGCCCGCGTCAGCCAGATCGAGGCCGCTTTCCCCAATGCCAGCCGCGTCGTGCCGGCCAATATCGTCCAGCAGATGCGGCTGATCAAATATCCCGAGGAAATCGTGCTGCACCGCGAGGCGGCGCGGATTTCCGATGAGATGGTCGTGGCCGGCGTCGGCCTGATTGCCGAGGCCATGGCCTCGGGCGGCACGCTGCCCAGCGAGATCGAAATCGAATCCTTCGTCTCGCGCCACGCCATGAAGATCATGCATGAAGAGCATGCCGATCTGATGCTGGTGCAGGGCCTGGCCAGTGGCCTGGTCTATTCCGGCGCCCGCTCGGCCTTTCCCCATGGCATGCCGACCGGCAATCCGGTCAAGCGCGGCGAGAGCATCATTCTCTCGCTCGGCTGCCGCGTCGGTGGCCGTGCCGCTGAAAGCGAACGCACCCTGTTCATCGGTGAGCCCAGCAAAACCCAGCTCGGCCATTACGCCGTAGCCTACGAAGCCCAGCGGATGGCAACTGCCGCGCTGATCGCCGGCCACACCTGTGCCTCCGCCGACAATCTGGCCCTCGCCTTCATCCGCGACAGCGGCATGTCCGATTATCTGCTGCACCGCGTCGGCCACGGCATGGGCGTGATGTTCCATGAAGCGCCATGGGTGGAAGCGGGCGACGAGACCATTCTCGAACCCGGCATGATTACCTCGAGCGAGCCGGCCATCTTCGTGCCCGGCTTTGCCGGCTACCGCATTGCCGACACCGTGCTGATCACCGCCGAGGGTCCCGACAGCATGACCCATTACCCCCGCAAGATCGACGACGTCGTGATCGGCTCGACCTCATGATCGCCTATATCGTCCGCCGGCTACTGCTGCTCATCCCCATGGCCATCGGCATGGTCGTGGTGACATTCGGCCTGCTGCTGCTCATCCCCGGTGACCCGGCGGCCGTCCTCCTCGGACAAGACGCGACGCCCGAAGCCATTCTCAATCTGCGCAATGCGCTGGGCCTCAACGATCCCTGGTATATCCGCCTCTGGGACTATTTCGCCGCGCTCCTGCATGGCGACATGGGCACCTCGATCTTCCAGAACCAGCCCGTGGCCGAAATCATTGCCGGCCGGCTCGGCGCCACCATCGAACTCGCCGTCGTATCGCTGGTCCTCGCCACGCTGATCGGCCTGACGCTCGGCGTTCTCGCGGCGATCCGTCAGGGCTCGTTCATCGATACGGCCACCATGCTCTTCGCCCAGCTCGGCGTCTCTATGCCCGTCTATTGGCTGGGCCTGCTGCTGATGTTGCTGTTTGCAGTGCAACTCGGCTGGCTGCCGGCCATCGGCCGCGGCGTGCCGCTGCATGAAGCCCTGTTTGCCGCGGTCACCGGCCGCCCGCAGGTGCTCTGGGACTCGATCAGCCATATCGCCTTGCCGGCGCTGGCTTTGGCCGCCAATTCGGCCGCCATCATCTCCCGGCTGGTGCGCGCCTCCATGCTCGAAGTGCTGCGCGAGGATTTCGTGCGCACCGCCTATGCTAAGGGCCTGCGCCGGGGCAGGGTGGTCGTCCGCCACGCCCTGCGCAATGCCCTGCTGCCCGTGCTCAGCGTCATTGGCCTGCGCTTTGGCGCTCTGCTCGGTGGCGCGGTGCTGACCGAATCCATCTTTGCCTGGCCGGGCCTGGGCCAGCTCACCATCGCGGCCATTTCGCAGCGCGATCTGCCGCTCATTCAGGGCATCGTGCTGACCTTCGCCATCGTCTTCGCGCTGGTCAATCTGGTGGTCGATCTCCTCTATGCCGCGGTCGATCCGCGCATCCGCCTCGGGTGACCTCCATGCGTTTGCCAAAAGCCTTCCAGAATACCTCGCTCATGGTCGGGGCCGCGATTTCCCTCGCCATTATCCTCTGCGCCATCTTCGCGCCCTATGTGGCCACCCATGGCGTCGAACAGATGGACATGCGCAACCGCTTTGCCCTGCCCACGGCGCAGCACCTGCTCGGCACCGACAATTTCGGCCGCGATCTGTGGTCGCGCATGGTGTTCGGCGCCCGCATCTCGTTGACCATCGCCATCATCTCGGTGGTCTGCTCGGCCGCCATCGGCACCGTGGTTGGCCTCGTCGCCGGCTATTTCGGCGGCTGGGTCGACCAGCTCCTGATGCGCATTACCGATATTTTCCTCGGCTTCCCCGCCATCGTGCTGGCGCTGGCCATCGTCGCCGTGCTCGGGCCGGGCGTGCTCAACGTGTCCTTCGCCATCATCGTTGTGGCTTGGACCGAATATGCCCGCGTCGTCCGCTCGACCACACTGGTGCTGCGCGAACAAAACTACGTGCAGGCCGCCCGCGCGCTCGGGGCTAGCCCCATCCGCATCATCTTCAAGGAAGTGCTGCCCAATGCGCTGGGCCCGATCATCGTGCTCGCTTCGCTCGGCCTGGGCACCGCCATCATCTCGGAATCCGCCCTGAGCTTTCTCGGCTTCGGTCTGCCGCCGCCCACCCCCACCTGGGGCTGGACGCTCTCCTACGGCACCAAATTCATGCGTGACGCGCCGTGGCTCTCCATCATTTCGGGCGCGACCATCATGGTCACCGTGCTCGGTTTCAACCTCCTGGGCGATGGGCTCAGGGACGTTCTCGATCCTCGCCAGCTGTCGCGTGGCGGGGCCAAAGCCAAATAGCTGCAAGTCTAAGTAACTAAAGGAATAATCGAATGGTAAAGTCCATCAACCAGCTTCGTCCCAAGTTCACCACCAATGCCGATGGCAGCGATGCCGTATTGTTCGTGCACGAATTGGTGGGCGAAGAAGATGGCCCCACCATCGGCATCTCGGCCTCGATCCATGGCAATGAGAATACCGGCTCACAGGCAATTCTCGAACTCTACCGCATCCTCAAGGACACCCCCCTCAAGGGCCGTATCCTGCTGCTGCCGGTTGCCAACCCGTCGGCTTTCGCGGTCAATGAGCGCTTTGCCACCATCGACAAGGTCGATCTCAATCGCCAATTCCCCGGCAGCCCCAAGGGCACCTATAGCCAGCAGCTCGCCCATGCCCTGACCGAGCATTATTTCAACGTCATCGACATGCATATCGACCTGCATAGCGGCACCGATCGCCCCACCGTCGACTATGTCTATATCTGGAACGACGAGCAGCTTTCCCGCGCCTTCGGCTCCAAGCTGCTCTACCGCCCGGTCGAGAACAAGCAGGGCACTGTCTTCGGCGGCACCACCAAATCGGTGACCCTCGACAAGCGCAATATCCCGGTCTCCGTCATCGAGCTGGGCGGCGGCATTCTCGACCAGACCCCCTATATCAAGCGCACCGTCGATGGCGTGCTCAATATGCTGCGCACCAAGGGCGTCATTCCCGGCACGCCATGGGAAAATCCCAAGCAGATCGTCGTCACCGAACTGGCCGGCATCCGCCCCAGTCAAGGTGGCTGGCTGGAGCCGCTTTGCCCGGCCAATGGCGAGGTCATCAAGGCCGGCGAACTGCTGGGCCGCGTGGTCAGCCCCTACAATTTCGAAGTGCTCGAAGAAATCCCCACCCCGTTCGCCAACGGCGTGATGATCATGCAGCACCTCACGCGCAACCTCGTCCAATCGGGCGATTACGGCTTCATGGTGGGCAATCTCGAAGGCGCCACCGACTGATCAAAGTTCGGCATCGCGGTGCTTCTGCGATGCTCACAAGAAGGAAACGACAACGATGAGTGTCCTCCCACACGCTTCCCAGGCGCCAGTCCTCCAAGTCACCGATCTCGACATCGAGATCCGTGGCGCCAATGGATCATTCGCTGTCGTTTCCGACATGAACCTTTCGGTGCGGGCAGGGGAAACCCTATGCATCGTGGGGGAAAGTGGCTGCGGCAAGTCGATGACTGCCCTCTCGCTGCTGCGGCTATTGCCGGAGGCGGCCCAGGTCGCTTCCGGCAAGATTTTGATCGATGGCGTGGATTTCCTCGCCATGAACCAGCGCCAGGTCGAGGATTTTCGCGGCGAGCAGATCGCCATGATCTTCCAGGAGCCGCTGACCGCACTCAATCCCGTGCTCAAGATCGGCGAGCAGATTGCCGAAGCCGTGCGCCAGCATCGCAAATGCAGCCATAAACAGGCACGCGCCCGCGCCATCGAAGCCCTGCAACTGGTGCAAATGCCAGATCCCGAACGCCGCGCCGGCCAATATCCGCACGAGCTGTCCGGCGGCATGCGCCAGCGCGCCATGATCGCTTTGGCCCTGTCCTGCGACCCCAAGATCATCATTGCCGACGAGCCAACCACCGCGCTCGACGTGACCATTCAGGCGCAAATTCTGGGCCTGATCTCGGACCTGCAAAAGCGCCTCGGCACCGCGCAAATCCTCATCACCCACGATCTGGGCGTTGTGTCCGAAGTCGCCGACCGGGTCATCGTCATGTATGCCGGCCGCAAGGTCGAAGAAGCCAGCATCTACGATCTCTTCGACCGCCCCTTCCACCCCTACACAATCGGGCTGATGGGCGCCGTGCCGCGTGCTGGCGCCTCAAGCGAAGCCGGCGACCGCCTGGCCGATATTTCCGGCACGGTGCCGCCCCTTTGGGACCTGCCCAAGGGCTGCGCCTTTGCCCCGCGCTGCCCCAATGCCTCGGCGCGCTGCCTTTCCGAGCGCCCGCCATTCGAAGAAAAACGCCCCGGTCACTGGGCCGCCTGCTGGGAGCACGACGATGCAGCCTGATCAAACCCCCTTGCTCAGCGTCGATAATCTGCAAGTCCATTTCCCTATTCGGGCCGGCGTCTTGCAGCGCCAGGTCGGCGCCGTCAAAGCCGTCGATGGCGTCAGCTTCACCCTGGCGCGCGGCGAAACGCTCAGCCTTGTGGGCGAAAGCGGCTGCGGCAAATCCACCACCGGCCTTGCCCTGATGGGCCTCGTCAAACCAACCGGCGGGCAGGTCAATTTCGACGGCCAGGAAATCCGCAGCTTCAATCGCGCCGCGCTCAAATCCTATCGCCGCCGTATGCAGATCGTGTTTCAGGACCCGTTCTCGTCGCTCAATCCGCGCCAGCGCGTCCGCGACATCATCCGTGCCCCGCTCGACATCCACAATGTCGGCACCAAGGCCGAACGCACAGACCGCGTTGCCGAACTGATGCAGCGCGTCGGCCTGCGCCCCGACCAGGCCGACAATTTCGCCCACCAATTCTCCGGCGGCCAGCGCCAGCGCATCGGCATCGCCCGGGCTCTCGCGCTCAATCCCGATGTCATCGTCTGCGACGAACCAGTCTCGGCGCTCGACGTCTCGGTGCAGGCGCAAATCCTCAATCTCTTGAGCGATCTGCAGCGCGATCTGGGCGTGTCCTACCTGGCCGTCTCGCACGATCTGGGCGTGGTGGAATATATCTCCCACCGCGTCGCCGTGATGTATCTGGGCCGCATCGTCGAGATCGCGCCCAAAACCAAGATCTTCGCCAATCCGACCCATCCCTATACTGAGCTATTGATGCGCTCGGCGCCCTCGCACGATCCGCGCAAGCGCCACCAATTCAGCGCCACCAATGACGATATCCCCAGCGCCACCCGCAAACCCTCCGGCTGCGCCTTCCACACCCGCTGCCCACTGGCCACGGATGTGTGCAAGAAAGTCGATCCCGAATTGACCGCCCGCGACGATGGCCGTTTCGTCGCCTGCCACCACCGCTAACAGGACCGACCATGACCAACAGCTATCTCTTCACCGGCGGCCGTGTCCTCGATGCGGAGCAGGGCGTGCTGCGCGACGGCCTCGACGTGCTGGTGACGGGCGATCGCATCGCCGCCGTCGGCACGAGCCTCACCACACCCGCCAACACCGTGGAAATCCCGCTGGGCGGCCGCACCATCATGCCCGGACTGATCGATTGCCACGTCCATGTCGTGGCCGAAACGCTCGACCTCTGGGCCAATATGACCGCCCCATCCTCGCTCGCCGCCCTGCGCGCGGCCCGCGTGATGAACGAGGCGCTACGGCGCGGCTTCACCACGCTGCGCGATCTGGGCGGCGCCGATTATGGCCTGGTCCGCGCGGTCAATGAAGGCCTGATCCCCGGTCCGCGCCTCGTCATCTGCGGCAAGGGCCTGACCACCACCGGTGGCCATGCCGATCTGCGCCCCCGCACCGACGACCGGCCCGGCATATTCTCGGACCGGCTAGGCTCGATGGGCCTTATCGTCGACGGCGTCGACAATGTCCGCGCCGCCTGCCGCACCATGATCAAGGAGGGCGCCAATTTCATCAAGGTCATGGCCAATGGCGGCGTCTCTTCCCCCAATGACCCCATCCATTCCATCCAATATTCCCGCGAGGAAATCCTCGCCATGGTGGAAGAAGCCGACAATGCCGGGCTCTACGTCTCGGCCCATGTCTATACCGACAAGGCCATTCGCCGCTGCGTCGAGCTGGGCGTGCATTCGCTCGAACATTGCAACCTGATCGAACCCGAAACCGCCAGGCTCGCTGCCGAAAAAGGCTGCATCGCCGTGCCCACCCTCGTCGCCTATGACGCACTGGCGCTGGAAGGCGAAGCCCTGGGCCTCGGCGCCGCCGAATTCGCCAAGATCGAGGTGGTCCGCAGCGGTGGCCTGCGCTCGCTTGAAGTCATGCGCGATGCGGGCCTGCCCATGGCCTTCGGCTCCGACCTGTTGGGTCAGCTGCGCAAATATCACTGCATGGAATTCGAAATCCTCGCCAAGGTGCTCACCCCGGCCGAAATCATCCGCTCCGCTACCATTATCGGCGCAAAACTCTGCCGCCTTGAAGGCGAAGCCGGCATCATCGCCCCCGGCGCCTCCGCCGATCTGCTGGTCATCAACGGCAACCCCCTCAGCGATATCGGGCTCCTCCAAGGCGATGGCGCCCACATGTCCGCCATCATGTCCCGCGGCACCTTCGCCAAGAACCACTTGCAATAGCTCTCCAAGCCCGGGCCTCCGTGCTAGCTTTCGGCACCTGAAAGGGAGTCGCCCATGCTCTTCGGACTATTCATCCTGCTGGCCTGCCAACTCGCCGGCGAAATCATTGCGCGCGGCCTGGGCCTACCCATCCCCGGCCCGGTCATCGGCATCGTCCTGCTCCTCGCCCTGCTCGCCATTCAGGGCTGGCGCCAGGGCGCCGCCTCCGCCGAAACCGGCCCCGTCGCCAAGTCCGCCGATGGCCTCCTCGCCAATCTGGGCCTGGTCTTCATCCCCGCCGGCGTTGGCATTTCCCAGAATTACCAATTGGTCTTCGACAATGGCCTGGCCCTCGTCGCGGCGCTCGTCGTCTCGACCGTGCTGACGCTCATCGTCACCGTCGCCGTCTTCCGCTTCGTCAGCCGCCTGCTGCCGGCCAAAGAGACCCAGCCATGACCAATCCAAATTTCGACCTCTGGGTCTATCTCGCCGCCAGCCCCTTGCTGTGGCTCACGCTCACCATCGGGGTCTTCCTCGCCGCCCAATGGATCGCCAAGCGCAGCGGCTACCACCCCGTCGTCAATCCTGTGCTGATCACCATCGTCGTGGTCGTCCTGGTGCTGCGCCTGACCGGCACCAGCTACGACACCTATTTCGACGGCGCCCAATTCATCCACTTCATCCTCGGCCCAGCCACGGTGGCCCTGGCCGTTCCCCTCTATCGCAGCCGCCAATTGGTCAAAGCCAAGGCCCTGCCGATCCTCGCCTCCCTCGCCATCGGCGCCCCCTTCGCCATGCTCTCAGCCACCGGCATCGCCATCCTGCTTGGCGCCGCCCCCGCCATTGTCCTGGCGCTGGTCCCCAAATCGGTCACTGCGGGCATTGCGGTGGGTATTGCCGGCCAGATCGGGGGCGAACCAGCGCTCACCGCCGTCCTCGTCATCGCCACTGGCATATTGGGCGCCGTAATCGTCACCCCGCTGATGAACGCCCTCAAAATCACCGACTATGCCGCAAGAGGCTTCGCCGCCGGCCTGACCTCCCACGGCATCGGTACCGCTAGGGCCTTCCAGGTCAACTCCGTCGCCGGCACCTTCGCGGGCCTGGCCATGGCCCTAAACGGCCTCGCCACAGCCTTCCTCGCCCCGCTGATCTTCGGCTTTTTCAGCTAGGCGACCAGCGAACTCCCCAGCGTCCGCTCGCGCCGGAAATCCGACGCGGATTGGCCGGTGACCTTGCGGAACGATTGGCTGAAGGCACTGAGCGAGCCGAACCCGCTCTCCATCGCCACGTCGAGGATGGTCAGATCATCCTCCATCAGCAGCGACTGCGCATAGCTCAGCCGCAGCAGGGTGATGTATTCGTTCAGCGTCATCCCGGTCGATTTCTTGAACACGCTCATCGCGTATTTGGGATGGATTTCCACGAACGAGGCCACATCGGCCGAGCCGATATCGTCGCGGAAATTCTCGGTGATATAGGCGCAGATGTCGATGACATTGCGGAAGGAATGGGGATCGAGCGGCTCGCCCGCGCTGGCCCCGCCACCCTCGGCATCGACCAGCCGATAAGGCTCGAAATTGATGCGGTTGATCCGCATCAGCAATTCGTCGATCGCATGCTCGCGCCGCATCGGATCGTCGCCGCGCATGTAAAGAGTCAGCCGGCGGAACGTCTCCTCATCGGCATGTCCCTCCTGCCGCGTTACCACCGTGGCGCCTCGCGTCAGCCGATGCATCAGGTCCGCCGCCAGCCGCAGACGGAAAAAATGCACCAGCGGCAGGTGGATGGCGATAAGCTCGGTCCCCGGCTCGAAATGGATGGCCTGATGCGGCTGCCCGCCCCAGAAAATGCAGAGATCGCCCCCGACCAGATCCACCGTATGGCTGGCCATGCGATAAGTCATCGCGCCCGAATAGATGAAGTTGATTTCGACCTGTGCATGCCAATGCGGAAACGGCATATCGCAGGAGGTATTGGCGGCGGCGACCAAGCTCGTGGGCACCCGTTCAAGCTCATGGGTGAGCTGCGTCCACGCCCTTTTTTGCTGCGTCTTACCATTCCACAATTGCTTATTCCCATCCAAAGAGACGGCTTCATTCTGCTCCTCTAGGTTAGGGACAGCCTGAAACGAGCGCAAACAAAAAGCTGAGCCGGGCAGGGGGATAACCTCGCCGCGCCAGATGCCTGCGCCGTTCCGGTCTGCACCGAACACGATACGAGGGCCGCCCCATGGCGGCTGCTTCGGAGGAGAGATTCATGACACTTCCAACCGGCGTCCGCGCCGCGCGAAACCTGCTTGCCGCCAGCCTGGGCGCTGTGCTGCTCGCCACTCCGGTCCTGTCCCAGGACAAGGTCGAGCTGACCTATTGGAACTGGGCGCCCCATATCGACGAAGTCATCGCCATCTGGAATGAGCAGAACCCGGACATTCACGTCACGGTCAGCCGTGCCGCCGGCGCCAATGAAATCGTCCAGAAGCTGTCGGCCGCCCACACCGCAGGCAATCCGCCCGATGTGACCAATGTCACCTATGGCGATCTGCCGGCGCTGATCGTCAATGGGCTGGTGGCCGACATCACACCCGAAATGGCGCCGCTGAAAGATCAGATCGCCCCGGTCGCCTGGAATCTCGTCACCTTCGATGGCACCACCTGGGCCACCCCGCAGGGCACTTCGCCCATGTATTTCTTCTACCGCAAGGACCTGCTGGCCGAGCTCAATATCGAGCCGCCCAAGACCTGGGAAGAATTCGGGGAAGCAGCCAAGGCCGTGCGCGCCGCCGACCCCACCAAATACCTCACACAGTTCTCCACCGGCGACGCCGGCACCATGGCCGCGCTCACCCACCAGGTCGGCGCCAAATGGTGGTCGCTCGAGGGCGATCAGTGGACCGTGGATATCAATGGCCCCGAGGCCAAGAAGGTCGCCAGTTTCTGGCAGGATCTGGTCACCAGTGGCGCCGTATCCGGCATGCAGGCCTTCAGCCCCGAATGGGGTGCCGCCATCGCCAATGGCAGCATTATCGGCATCATCAGCGCCGTCTGGGCGCCGCCGCTGATCCAGAACCTGGCGCCCGATACGCTGGGCGATTGGGCCGCCATTCCGCTGCCGCGCTGGAGCGAAGGCGTTGGCGCCCAATATTCCGGCGGCGTCACCGGCGGCAGCGCCACGGCCGTCTCCGCGCTGACCAAGCATCCCGAGGAGGCCAAGAAGTTCGCCATCTGGATCACCAATAATGAAGAGGCGCTGGCGGCCTATGTGCGCCTGATGAACATCTGGCCGGCCAATCTTGAAGCTCGCAAGCTGCCCCAGCTGCAGGAAGCGCCGGCCTTCATCCCTGATGAAAAGAACTTCTACCAACTGGCCGGCGAGATCGACGCGGCAACCCCCACCGTCTCCTGGGGCCCCAATCGCGGCATCGCGTTCGACGCCTATGTCAACGCCATGGGCGAGGCCGTGCAGAACAAGTCCAGCTTCGCCGACGTGCTCGACGTGGTCCAGAAAGTCACCTTCGATGACATGAAGAACCAGGGCTACAACGTGGTCGAAGCGGCTCACTGATCCAACCTTTCCTCCCGGAAAGGGCGGGGCGCTTCGGCGCTCCGCTCCTCCGGGCGGTTTGCCGGAAGTTTAAGTCATGACGACACCGAAGACCCCTGCCAAGCGGCGCTATCGCGCCGTCCATCCGCTGGCACCCTGGCTGTTTGTCGGCCCGGCCATCATCCTGTCGCTGACCATGATCGTCGCGCCCTTCGTCTATTCCATCCTGCAGAGCCTGCGCGGCATCAAGGTTGCCGGCGGCGGGCTGGGGCGGCGCGAGGAGACCTTTGTCGGCTTCGCCAATTACGTGACGGCCGCGTTCAATCCCGAACTATGGGCCGGCTTCGGCCGCATGCTCTGGCTGGGCGTCATCACCATTCCCATCACGCTGGGCCTGGCGCTGCTGTTTGCCCTGCTGCTCGATACGCCACGCGTGCGGCTGGCGCGGTTTTCGCGCATTTCCATCTTCCTGCCCTTCGCCGTGCCGGGCGTTATCGCCTCGCTGATGTGGGGCTTCATGTATCTGCCCGGCGTCAGCCCGTTCCGCGAACTGGCGGCCAATCTGGGTCTGCCGCAGCCCAATTTCTTCACCCGCGACAGCGTGTTCTGGTCCATCGCCAATATCAATATCTGGGGCGGTGTCGGCTTCAACATGGTCATTCTCTACACCGCCCTGCGCGGCATCGGCTCCGAGCTTTACGATGCCGCTCGCGTCGATGGCTGCAATGAATGGCAGATCGCCCGCGACATCAAATTGCCGCTGCTGCTGCCGGCGCTGGTGCTGACCGGCCTGTTCTCGCTGATCGGCACGATCCAGACCTTTTCCGAACCCACCACCCTGGCGCCGCTCACCGATGCCCTGTCCTCCACCTGGGTGCCGATGATGCTGGTCTATCGCGACACCTTCGTCGCGCAGAACGTCTATGGCGGGGCGGCCTCGGCCATGCTCATCGCCCTGATTACCATCGTGTCGTCCGTGGTCCTGTTCTGGGTAACGCGCCGCCGCAGCGCCGGAGGCATGGCATGACCGTGGATATCACCACCGCCCGCCAGCGGGCGCGCAGCCATCACCGCCGCATTGCCTGGCTGCCCACCATTATCCTCTTCATCGGGGCGCTCTATTGCCTCATGCCGCTTTATTGGCTGGTGGCCGCCACCAGCAAATATCCCGGCGAGCTCTTCGCGCTGCCCTCCTTCATGCCGGGCTTTAGCGGCGGCTTCATCGACAACATTGTCGGCCTCTCCAATTATCGCGGCGGGCGTTACTGGCTATGGACCTTCAATTCGCTGCTCTTTGCCGTGGGCGGCGCCTCGCTCTCCACCATCGTCTCCGCCGCGGCGGGTTATGGTCTCGCCAAATACAACTTCGCCGGCAAGAATGTGGTCTTCGCCTTCCTGCTTGGCGCGGTGCTGATCCCCGGCGTGGTGCTGGCCGTGCCGCAATATCTGCTGATGAGCAAGATCGGGCTCGCCGGCACCTATTGGGCCGTGCTGATCCCCTCCATCCTCTCCCCGCTCGGCATCTATCTCTGTCGCATCTACGCCAATGCCGTCGTGCATGACGAATTGCTCGAAGCCGGGCGCGTTGATGGCGCCAGCGAAGGCCGCATCTTCTTCTCCATTGGCCTCGCCCCAATGATCCCCGGCCTCATCACCGTCTTCCTGCTGCAGTTCATCGGCATCTGGAACAATTTCCTGCTGCCCTTCCTGATGCTGTCCGATGAGCGCCTCTTCCCGCTGACTGTGGGGCTCTACACCATGCTCAATGCCGGCACCGAACAGCCTGGGATGTACACCTTCATCATCACCGGCGCCTTCCTCTCCATTCTTCCGCTCGTCGCCCTGTTCCTGCTGTTGCAGCGCTATTGGCGGCTCGATCTCATCTCCGGCTCCGTCAAGGGCTGACGCAAAGGAAAACTGCCATGTCCAATTCCAAAGACCTCATCCCCAACGGCGCCTGGCCGGTCATGATCACTCCCTTCAACACCGATCGCTCCATCGATTGGGCGGGCGTCGATGCGCTGGTCGACTATTACGCCAAAGCCAAGGTCGCCGGCATTTTCACCGTCTGCCTGTCGAGCGAAATCTACCAGATGAGCCCCGAGGAGCGGGTCGAACTGGCCACCCGCGTGGTCAAGCGAGCCGATGGCCGTGTGCCGGTCATCGCCTCCGCCGTGGCGGGCTCGGCACCGTCCGAGCAGGCCGACGCCGTCAAGGCCATTGCCGATACCGGCGTCACCGCCGTGGTGCTGCTCCCATGCCTGATTGCCGATGAAGGCGAAACCAACGCCGTCTGGCGCGGTCGCGTCGAACAGATCCTGGCCCAGACCCGCGACATTCCGCTGGGCTTTTACGAATGCCCGCGCCCCTATAAGCGCGGCGTTGCCCCCGATGATCTGGGCTGGGCCGCCAGCACCGGCCGCGTGCTGTTCCACAAGGACACCTGCCACAATCTCGATCTGATGAAACTCAAGCTCGCCGCCACCAAGGGCTCGGGCCTCAAATTCTTCAACACTCAGATGGGCACGCTGATCGATACGCTCGAGGCCGGCGGGCATGGCTTTTCCAGCTACGCCGCCAATCTCTACCCCGAGCTGGTGCAATGGGTATCGATCAACTTTGACAGGGATCGCGCGACCGCCCTCAAGATCCAGCAATTGCTGGCCATTGCCGAACATTCGATCAATTCGAAATATCCCGCCTCGGCCAAATATTTCGTCAGCCAGAATGCCGGCGTCGACATCGCCACCACCTGCCGCTCGGTCTATGACAGCCTTGGCCGCCACGACCAGCTGCCGCTGCTGGCACTGATCGACTACGTCAAAAGTCTGGACCTACCGGTCGAGATCGTCTCGATGGGCAACGCGTCCTCGAGGGCCGCATAATGGCGTCGGTCACGCTGAACGGCCTCAAAAAGAGCTTCGGCAATGTCCCGGTCATCCACGGACTGGATCTCACCATTGCCGATGGCGCTTTCGTCGCCCTGGTCGGCCCGTCCGGCTGCGGCAAGTCCACTCTGCTCCGCATGATCGCCGGCCTCGAAGAATTGACCGACGGCGAAATCCTCTTTGGCGACCAGCCGGTGGATCACCTCAGCCCGCGCGACCGCAACATCGCCATGGTGTTCCAGTCCTACGCGCTCTACCCGCATATGACCGTGGCCCAGAACATGGCGTTCAACCTCAAGATCGCCGGTGTTCCCGCCCCCGAACGCGATCGGCGCGTCGCTGATGCCGCACGCCTGCTCGAACTCACCGACCTGCTCAACCGCCGCCCCGCCCACCTCTCGGGCGGCCAGCGCCAGCGCGTCGCCATGGGTCGCGCGGTGGTGCGTGACCCGGCGGTGTTCCTGTTCGACGAGCCGCTCTCCAATCTCGATGCCAAGCTGCGCGTGCAGATGCGCACCGAGATCAAGGGCCTGCACGCCAAGATCAAGCGCACCTCGATCTATGTGACGCATGACCAGGTCGAAGCCATGACCCTGGCCGACACCGTCGTCGTGCTCAACAAGGGCCGCATCGAACAGGCCGGCGCACCGATGGACCTCTACCGCACCCCGGCCAATCTCTTCGTCGCCGGTTTCATCGGCTCGCCCTCGATGAACTTCGTCACCGCCGACATCGTCGACGGTTCCGCAGCCAAACTGCCCTCCGGCGACGTGCTCAAGCTCGATCCCACTGTGGCCGTAACCACCGGCGAGCGCGTAACCCTCGGCCTGCGCCCGGAAAACTTCATCCCGGGCGACGCCAACAATCCCCTGCACGGCAAAATCCGCCTGGTGGAGCGCACCGGGGCACAAACCCATCTGGTGGTGGATATGGCCGGGCAGGACTTGACCGTCATCGTCGATGGCGGGATCGATGTCAGCCCCGGCATGGACTTCACGGCGTCGGTGGCGCCTACGCTCATCCACGTTTTCGACATGGCCACCGGCGCCCGCCGCTGAGCTGAACTTCACTTCTGACTGGACATTCCATGACCTATAGCGCCGCTTCCGGCCGTTACGAAACCATGCAATATCGCCATGCCGGCCGCTCGGGGCTCAAGCTCCCCGTCATCAGCCTGGGCCTGTGGCAGAATTTCGGCGGCACCCGCGACTACCCATCCGCCTTCGAAATCCTGGGCGCCGCCTTCGATGCCGGCATCACCCATTTCGATCTCGCCAACAATTACGGCCCCCCTCCCGGTTCGGCCGAGGAGCTGTTTGGCCTGGTCATGGCCCGCGATTTCCGCCCCTATCGCGATGAAATCATCGTCTCTTCCAAGGCCGGCTACAATATGTGGGAAGGCCCCTATGGCGAATGGGGCAGCCGCAAAAACCTGATCGCCAGCTGCGATCAGAGCCTCAAACGCCTCGGCCTCGATTACGTCGACATCTTCTATTCCCACCGCTTCGATCCCAATACCCCTCTCGAGGAAACCATGGGCGCGCTGGCCCATATCGTGGCCCAGGGCAAGGCGCTCTATGTCGGCATTTCCAACTATCCGGTCGAGGAAACGCGCGAGGCTCACGCCATCCTGAAATCCCTCGGCGTCCCCTGCATCCTGCACCAGCCCAGCTATTCCATGCTCAACCGCTGGATCGAGAACGACAAGACCATTGATGCCTGTGGCGAACTCGGCATCGGCATGATCGCCTTTTCGCCTTTGGCGCAGGGCATCCTGTCGGGCAAATACAATACCGGCGATACCGACGGCGCCCGTGGCACCTCCAATAATCCCTTCCTCAAGGCCGCCAATATCCGCCCGGAAACGCTCGATGCCGTCGGCAAACTCGCCACCATCGCCAAGGCCCGTGGCCAGAGCCTGCCCCAGCTCGCGCTCGCCTGGGTCCTCCGCCGCAAGGAGATGACTTCCGCCCTCATCGGCGTGCGCACGCTGGCCCAGTTGCACGACAATCTGGGCGCCCTGCAACAGCTCGATTTCTCCGCCGACGAGCTCACCGCCATCGAAGCCGCCACCACCAGCGGCATGATGGACGGCAAGCCCCGCTGGAAGTAGTCAGCGGACAGAGAACCCCGATGGCATTCCCCTCCCCCTTGAGGGGAGGGGTTAGGGGTGGGGTTGTCGTGGCGGCAAG
>UCAU01000050.1 GCA_900470445.1 Hyphomicrobiales bacterium
GGAGGGAGGCAGATCGCGGCTCACTGGGTGGGGGTATCGAGCCCCCACCCCCGTCACTCATCAATCCAGAAAACCGCCCTTGGTCAGGTAATCCGTCGCGACAGCCGAAGCCGCCTCGCCGCCAACCTGTACGCGGCCATTGAGGTCCTGCAGCACTTCGAGCGTCAGCCCGGCAAACACCGGCTTGAGCAGCTCTTCGATCTGCGGATACTCGGTCAGCACGGCCTCGCGGATGATCGGGGCGGGCTGGTAAACCGGCTGCACGCCCTTGTCGTCCTCAAGCACTTTGAGGCCCGAGGGCGCGATGCCGCCATCCGTGCCATAGACCATGGCGGCATTGACGCCGTTGGTCTGCTGCGCGGCGGCAGCAATGGTCGCGGCCGTATCGCCACCCGACAGCGTCACCAGCTGGTCGGGCTTCAGCGTGAAGCCATAGACTTCCTGGAACTTTGGCAAAGCTGCCGGCGAGTTCACGAACTCGGCCGATGCGGCCAGCTTGACCTCGCCACCGCCCGCAACCCAGGCGCCGAATTCGCTGAACGTCACCAGCTTATTGGCGTCGGCCACGTCGGCACGCAGGGCCACGGCCCAGGTATTATTGGCCGGCGATGGCGTCAGCCAGTCGATCTTGTTGGCGTCGTAATCGAGCTTGGCCGCCTCGGCATAGGCGCTTTCGGCATTGTTCCAGAGCGGATCATCGGCCTTGTCGAAGAAGAACGCCGCATTGCCGGTATATTCGGGATAGATGTCGATTTCGCCGGCGGTGATCGCCTCGCGCACGATCGGCGTGCCGCCGAGCTGGATGCGGTCGGTGACCGGAATGTCATTGGCTTCAAGCACCTGCTTGATGATGTTGCCAAGCACCCCGCCCTCGGTGTCGATCTTGGAGGAAACGACGACCTGGGCATTGGCCGCAGTCACCGAGATGGCGAGCGCGGCGACGGCGCTGAGAAGCGTGGATTTGAGGCGCATTGGTTTCTCCGTTTTCTCCGGGCTGTCCGGCCCGGCTGTCCCTAACCTAACGTCTTGGTAGAATTGAGCGAGGCCGCAAATTCTAGCTAATGGGCCCCAGCGCGAAAAACTCGTCCAACTCCATAATCGCCGAGTGAGAAATTAGTTCGTTCATCAACTCGTCGGAGGCCAGCGCATGCTCGATGGCCTCGACCTCGGCCGATAGCGGGCGGTCCTGCCAATATGTGTCAGCATGCCGGCGTACCAGCGAATAGATGATGCCAGGGACATTGCCGGGATTGTCGCCCGAAATATCCATGGCCTGTGCAGCGAGCATGGCCTCCAGCGCGGCCAGCCGCCGCAAGGCCAGCACCTGCCGTTCCAGCCGCTCGACGACCAGCGGTAGGAAGGTTGCTTCATCCTCAATCCCGCCGGCCACCACCATGGAGTTGGCCGAGATCGGATTGGTCATGGTCAGCACGCGCGCAAACAGCTCGCCCGCCAGCTTGATGATCGGCCCGAACCCCGTGGCGATGGCGCCCGGCTGCACCAGGTTTACCGGCAGACCCCGCCGCTGGCCATTGCCCAGCAGCACGCAGCGATTGAACGAATTGCGCGCAATGTGCGCCAGCCCCAATTGCGCGGTCTGCAAAAACACCGTGACATCAAGTGGGAGCGAGCCACCCGAGGTGATCACCTGCCCGCCCGCCACCACTGGATTGTCATCGGTGCGTCCGGTCGCCGCCAGCAAGATCTTGCCCGCCGCCACCAGCGTCTCATAGCCGGTGGCAAACACCTGGCTCATCATGCGCAGGCTGAGCGGATCCTGGATGTGGGTGGCGTCGGGCCAGTCCCAGCCCTTGGCGTTGAAATAGAGCCAGGCGCCAATTCCCGCCTCGCGCTCAGTGCCGACATGGGCCACCGCCTTCCACGGATCGCGCGAGGCGCCCAGCGCCCCCGCCGTGGTCAGTCCCGTCGCCAGCATCACGCGCACGGCAGCCGCCGCATCGCGGATCGCGGCGGCGGCGGCCGCATAGCCCACGGCATTGGTCGAAATCGACGCCAGGCTATCGCGCGGCGCCAGCCGGAACGGCTTGAGTCCCGCTGCCGACAGCGCAGCGTCCGCCGGCTGGCGGTGGCCATCGAACATGGCCTCGCCTGCCCCCGTCAGCACCGCCCCGATCTGCCCCATCAGCCCGATATCGGCGCAACCGATCGATCCCGTGCGCCGCACCACCGGCACCACATCGGCCGAGAGCAGCGCCAGATACGCCTCCACCAGATCGGTGGTGCACCCCACCCGTCCGGTCAGCGCCATATTGACGCGAATGGCCATGGCCGTGCGCACGATCTGATTGGAAAACGCCTCGCCCGTGCCGAAGTGATGCGCCCGCACCAGTCCCAGATTGAAGGCATCGAGCTGGTCGGGCGTCCATTCCACATCCTTCATGGCCCCAACGCCCGTGGTCGAGCCATAAACCGGCTGCCCCGCCGCAATGGCCTGCTCGACCACTTCGCGCGCCGCCGCCACCCGGATCATGGCATCGGGATCGGCCACCAGCCGCGCCTTGCGCGCGCCGATCCGGGCAAGATCGGCAAAGCTCAGCGGCTTGCCGCTCAGGGTGATGGGAAGGCCGCTTATGCTCATTGCCAGTTCGTTCATAAGCAGCACGCTATTGGATCGCACGCAGGGATGGGATATCCCAAATACTGAACAGGCTATGCGGTTTTTCTAAGCATGGACCGGGCCTGCTCAGATGGTGGGCAGATGGATACAGCAAGCTTGATCGCCATGGACCTGGTCTTGCGCACGCGCAGCCTGCGCGGCGCCGCGCGCACATTGAACCGCCCCGTCTCCACTATTGCTGCGGCCATCGCCAGGGTCGAGGCGGAAATCTCAGTGCGGCTGGTAGAAAAAGCCGGGTCGGGCCTCGTCGCCAGTCTCGAAGCCATTCGGCTGGAGCCTGAAATCGCCGCTGCCGCCCAGCTAGCCCGACAGATCACCGGGGATCGCGCCATCAAGTTCGAAGCGCTGGAGCGGTTCGGGCAGGTCGTGGCGCAGGGCAGCATTCGCCGTGCCGCCCGCGCCCTGGGCATGGGTCAGCCGCAATTGACCCGCCAGGTCACCCATCTCGAAGCCCTTCTGGGCGTCTCGCTTCTCGCACGCGGCAGTGCCGGCTCCTCGGTCACCGAGCAAGGCGCTGCCCTGGCCGCCAACGCCGAAAACCTGCTGACCGCTTGGCGAAACATTTCTCGCGCTGCCGAAGAGCGTTTCCGCAAATCCGCCGCCACCGCCCGGCTGGGCTCGATCATCCCCCTTGGCTATGAAAGTGAGATCGCCCGGCTCCTCGCCAACCTCGCCGCCCGCTGGCTCCACGAGCGCCCTCGCGCCCCACTCTTTGTCAGCTCCACCACGGCCGAAGACCTGCTGGCCGGGCTCAAGAATGGCCTGTTCGACGCCGCCTTTCTCGATATCGATCACCTCCCCGCCGATCTCGATGGCCGCATTGTCAGCACCACGCCCCTCGCCGTGGTCAGCACCCAGCCCGCCGGCAGCATTGCCGATGCGCTGCTCTTGAGCCCGCTGGCCGTGCCCAGCGCCCGCAGTGGGCTGCGCCAGCGTATCAACCGCATTCTAGATGACCATCTGAGCGACACCGAGCGCAGTGCCATCCGCCTCATCGAGATCGACTCGATCCCGGTCATTCTCAATCTGGTGCTGCATCACGGTTTCGTCTCGGTGCTGCCGCAGGCCTCGGTCGCCCGCATTCGCGGCGATCTGACGCAAGTGCCCCTGCCCGCCCGCTACGACATGGCCTTCCAACTGTGCTGGCCGCGTGGCAATGCCACAATTGCCCAGGCCATCCTCTCCACCATCAACCGGACCGCGCCCGAAAGTCTCATTGCCAATAGCGGTGAACGCGCTACTCATCGCCGGGACCAATCGACAGTCAGCTGAGTGTCGTTTGGTCCCGAATGGAGCCTTCGACCGTGCAGACACAGCTGACCGACCACCCCTATCGCACTGCCATCATGGACGAGGTGCATGCGCGCCCTGTCGAGATTATCGAAGCGGAATGCCGCATTCGCCGGCTGGTCTTTGTCATGCCCTCCGAAGCCGGCGCCATGATGCGCGTGTTTCACCGTTTCGAGCAATTCTGCCGCGATGCCGGCGTTGCCGTGCCCGGCCCATCGAGCCGCCAGCATGGCTTTGATCGCGACGGCAGGCACATCACCTGGGAATTCCACACCGAATTCGTCACCGTCACCTGGCGCAGCGCGCTCACGGACAAGCAGAATTATCCCGACGGCATTGGTCTTAACGCCATCGAAGATGGCCTGCTGATCGGCGCCACCCGCATCGACGTCATTGCCGACAAGACCGTGCCCGAAGCCTTGCTGCCCGCCTTCTCGCTCCCAAGCCTGTGCGTCGCCGACGTCGAAAGCGGCAAGGCGCAGGTCGCGACCGATTTCGTGCCCGACGCCGACAAGTTCACCCGCTTCGAATTTGCCGCCGGTGGCCTTTCGGTGCTGCGCCGCTCGATCATCATTCGGCGCCTTTTGGAAGTGGAAACCTACCGCACCATGGCCCTGCTCGCTCTGCCGCTGGCTCGCGAAGTCTCCCCCAGCCTGCGTGCCACCGAGATCGAGCTGACCGCCCTGATGGAGAGCCTGTCGGAAGCCACCACGGCCGAAACCGTCCAGACCGCGCTCACCGCGCTCGACGCCCTGTCGGTCCGCTCCGGCCAGCTCTCCGAGCGGCTGGGCTATCGCTTTGCCGCCTGCCACGCCTATGGCGATATCCTGCGTACGCGCCTCGCCGGCCTGCGCGAAAGCTCGACTGCTTTCGGCTCCAGCCTCACCCACTATATCGGCAACCGGGTCGATCCGGGGCTGGCCACCTGCGCCGCCATGGAGAAGCGGCTTTCCGTCCTTTCCAGCAAGATCGAGCGCGCCATCAGCCTGCTCAATGTCCGCATCAGTGTGGATATGCAGCAGCAGAACAATGCCGTGCTCGACAATATCGCCCAGACCGCCCGCAGCCAGTTCTACCTGCAGCGCACGGTGGAGGGCCTGTCCACCATCGCCATCAGCTATTACCTGCTCGGCATCCTCAGCTACATGCTGGCCGGCCCCTTGGAAGAGTTCCACTTCAACAAAGTCATGACCCTTTCCATTGCCGCCCCCTTCGTGGTCCTCGCCGTCTGGCTCATGGCCCGCAGCGTGCGGAAAGCCCACACTGTTAAGTGATCAATTAAGCGTTGTGATGGGGCCAGGCGGATACTAAAGTGATCACTTAACCGGAGTGATTCATCATGGCCCGTTATCTGATGCAGTTGCTGGAAGCCCGCAAGCGGATGTGGGCAGTGCGGCTTGAGCGCTTGGCCGCCTATCTGGCGAAGCATTAGGCCCCTCATCCGCCCTTCGGGCACCTTCTCCCACGAGGGGAGAAGGGAAGCTCCGTGCCAAGTCAAACTTGATGCCACCCCTCGCCCCTTGTGGGAGAGGGACAGCAATTTCTTCGTTCAGAAGAAATTGCAGGGTGAGGAGTGCGATGCTTCCGCCAGCACCAGCCCCTACTTCATCCAAAACATCGGCACGAGATCGGTGGATAGCGGCTCATTCTTCTCATTGGTCGCCATCACATCGGCCATATGCGCCCACCAGCGTTTCATCACGTCTGTCCCCGGCAGATCACCCATCGTATGGTCCACCCGCCGCCACAGCACGCCGAACAGGATATTGGTCTCTTCGTCCAGATGGATCGAATAGTCCTTCACCCCGGCCTCGTGCAGCAGCTCGACCAGTTCGGGGAAAATCTCGTCATGGCGCTTCTTGTATTCAGCCGCCATGCCGGGATTGAGCTGCATCTTGAACGCATGCTTTTCGTAGCCGCCATCCGCGATCATGCGCGCTGCCTCCACATTCTGAACAGGATGGGCAGCGCGATCACCGTGATCAGCAGCCCGCCGATAAAGATCGACATGACGATCCCCGGGACATTGAGCAGGCCCAGCCCAAAGGTCACCAGCCCCATGATCAGTGCCGCCAGCACGACCCCGACAATCGAACCCGCCCCGCCCAGGATCGACACTCCGCCCAGCACCACCATGGTAATGGCCTCAAGCTCGAAGCCCTCCGCAATGGACGGTCGGGTCGAGCCCAGCCGTGCCGTCAGCAGCACGGAAGCAATCCCGCTCATCAGCCCTGTCAGGCAGAACAGGATGAACTTGATGCGATCAACCCGCACGCCCGAGAATTGCGCCGCGACATCATTATTGCCGATAGCGAACACCCGCCGGCCGAAATTGGTGCGGTGCAGCAGCACGAAATAGATCACTGCAAACACCAGGAACAGCACCAGCTCGAACGAGATCACCCACCACACATAGCCCTGCCCGAACCAGCCAAAGCTGGCCGGATAATTGCCAAAGCTCTTGTCGCCCAGGATGATGTAGGAAATGCCGCGGAACAGGCTCATCGTGCCGATGGTGACCACGATGGAGGGCAGTTTCAGCCCCGTCACCAGAAAGCCGTTAAACGCCCCGCACAGCAGCCCTACGCCCACACCGACCGCCACCAGCACCGGCGTATCGGCGCCATATTGCAGCGCCAGCCCCATCATGGTGGAAGCCAGCGCAATGATCGCCGCCACCGACAGATCGATCTCACCCGAGATGATCAACAGCGCCATGGCCAGCGCGATCAACGCCTTCTCGGTGAAGTTGAAGGTGAGATCGCTCAGGCTCCACTCATTGAGGAAATAGGGCGATGAGTAAGAATTGAAGATGAAGATCGCCACCGCCACGAGAACCAGCAGGCTCTCCCAGCTCAACAGTGTCGACTTCAGCGGATTATCGAGCCGATTGGGCAGCTGGCGCCCGGTTGTTACGTCAGACATGGGCGGCCCCCGCCGTTTTCAAAATCACCCGGCCCTTGCGCCGTTCGCCCCGCGCATTGAGGATCACCGCCAGCAGGATCGCCGTGCCGGAAATGGCCATCTGCCAGAACGGGGAAATATTGATCACCGGCAGCGCATTGTTGATCACGCCCAGGAACAAGGCCCCCAGCAGTGCCCCGGCCACCGTGCCGATGCCACCGGCAATCGAAATACCCCCGATCACGCAGGCCGCCACAATGGTCAGCTCATACCCGCTCGCCACTTCCACCGAGGCGATCACATAGCGCGAAATCCAGAGATAACCGCACAGCCCAGAGACAGCTCCGGCCAGCACGAAAGCCATGAACTTGGTCAGCCCAACATTGATGCCGGTATAGACCGACGCCGTCGGATTGACCCCGATGGCATAGAGCGCCCGCCCCAAAGGCGTGCGCGTCATCAGCAGGAAAAACAGGATCGCGACCACAATGGCGATCCAGCTCAATACCGGCAGCCCCAGCACCACGGCGCGCTGCAGCTGAATAAAATCAGGACTCATCTGCGCCGCATTGACCCAGGCGCCGCCCGAAATCACAAACACCAGTCCGCGGAAAATAGTCAGCGTGCCCAGCGTCACGACGATTGGCGGAATATTGAGCTTCCACACCAGCACGCCATTGAACGTCCCTAGCAGGCCCCCGATCACCACGCACAGCGCCATGATCAGCGGAATGGGAATGGCAGGATAAGCCGCGTTGAGCATGGCCGCGATCATCCCTGTCAGCGCCAGATTGGCCGCCATGCTGAGATCAATCGAGCGGGTCAGGATCACCGCCATCTGCCCCAGCGCCAGCATCATCAGGATCGATGTGTCGTTGAAAATGGTCAGCAGATTGCCCGGCTGGGAAAAGCGCGGAAAGCGCAGCGTCACCAGGATGATGACGGCGATAATGGCCAGGCCCAGCCAGATTTCACGATGTTTGGCGAGCGACTTCATGCTGCGGCTTCCTCGACGATACCGGCGGCCAGGCGCACCAGCGTTTCGGGGGCCAGCCCCTTGCTATCCAATGTTTCGATGATGCGCCCTTCGCGCATCACCACGATCCGGTCGCTCATGCCCATCACTTCGGGCAGTTCCGACGACACCATGATCACGCTCAGCCCCTGCGCCACCAGCTCGGCCATAAAGCCATGCACCGCCGCCTTGGAGCCGATATCGATGCCTTTGGTAGGCTCATCCAGAATGATCACCTTGGGGAGGGTCGCCAGCCATTTGGCGATCACCACTTTCTGCTGATTGCCGCCCGACAGGGTGGACACATTCTGGCTCAGCGAGGAGGCGCGCAGGTCCAGCCGCTCGGTATAGGTCCGCGCCAGCTTGAATTCCTCGGCCATGCGCAAAAAGCCCGAACGCGAGGTCTTTTGCAGCGAGGGTAGCGAGACATTCATGAAAATCGGTTCGCCCGTAATCACGCCCTGCTTGCCGCGCTCCTCGGGCACATAAACAATCCCTGCCTCGACCGCATCTGCAGGAGACCTGGGGTTGATCACCGCTCCATCCAGCACCAGCGCGCCATGCGAAGGCCGCGTCATGCCGAACACGGCCTGCATCACTTCGCTGCGCCCCGCGCCCACCAGCCCGTAGAACCCCAGGATTTCCCCCTTGCGCACGGCAAAGGAAATATCGGCAAATTCGGTCGGGTGGCTCAGCCCCTTGGCCTCGAGCACCACAGGACCAATCTCGGCCTTGCGCTCGGGGAAAATGTGATCGACCGAGCGCCCGACCATCAGCTTGACGATGTCGCTCTGCTTGGTGTCCTTGATCAGCCCCTTGCCCACCTGCTCGCCATCGCGGAACACGGTGAAACGGTCGGCAATGCGGTAGATTTCATCGAATTTGTGGCTGATGAACAGGATCGCCTTGCCGTCCTGCTTGAGCAGATCGATCAGCACGTAAAGCTCTTCGATCTCCTTCTGGCTCAGCGCCGCAGTCGGCTCATCCATGATCACGACCTGCGCATCGATGGACAGCGCCCGCGCCACCGCGACCAGGTGCTTTTTGGCAATGCCCAATTCCTTGAGCTTGATATCGGGGTCGATCCCCGCGGCCATCGACTCCAGCGTCTTGCGCGATTCAGCGCGCATGGTCTTCCAGTCGATCATGCCGAAGCGATTGCGCGGGGCATGGCCGAGATAGATGTTTTCGGCCACCGTCAGCTCGTCGAACAGCACAGTTTCCTGATGGATCGCCGTCACGCCCGCCTCGAACGCCGAATGCGCCGTGGGCAGGCTCAGCGCCTTGCCCGATACCGTGATCTGGCCTTCATCGGGCTGATAAATCCCGGTCATGATCTTGACCAGCGTCGACTTGCCGGCCCCGTTTTCGCCGATCAGCGCGGTCACTTGGCCCGGATAAAGCTCCAGCGACACATTATGCAGCGCCCGCACGCCGGGAAACGTCTTGGTGATACCGGCGAGAGTGAGGATGGGGTCTTGGTTCATGTCGGATGTCTTTGTCTTTCACCAAGTCATTCCCGCGAAAGCGGGAACCTCCGTTTTCTGAAACAGGGGTTCCCGCTTTCGCGGGAATGACTCCGCGGGAGAAGGAGGCCCGGCGCCGAAGCGCCGGACCAGTAGCGGGATCAATAGATCTTGGAGAATTCTTCGATATTGGACTTGTCGAACTGGAACGGCGCGGCCATTGGGGCCGAGTTGGTGTCGTCCAGCGTGATTTCGCCAACGCGGCCGATCGAGAACACGGCGCCTGGCTTGGCTTCTTCGCCCTTGATCAGGTCATTGGCGAGATAGATGGCCGAGTAACCCAGATCGATCGGGTTCCACAAAGCCACGGCCTGCGAAGCGCCATTGTCGATGAACTGCTTGAACTCGCTTGGCAGAGCCAGACCGGTCACGTTGATCTTGCCGATCAGGTTCTGGTCGGTCACCACCTGGGCGGCAGCCACAACGCCAACCGTGGTCGGAGCAATGATGGCCTTGAGGTTGGGGTAGGATGCGATCAGGCCCTTGGCTTCATCGGTCGACTTCACCGAGTCATCGTCGCCATAGACGGTTGCCACCAGATTGATGTTTGGGAACTTCTCGGGCAGCACGGCCTTGGCGGCCTCGATCCAGGCATTCTGGTTGGTCGCGGTCGAGGCGGCCGACAGGATCGCCACGTCGCCACCTTCAGGCAGATAGTCCGCTGCCAGCTTGATGATGGTTTCGCCGATCAGGTTGGTGTCGGACGGATTGAGGTGGATCTGGCGGCCGGCTTCGGCAACGCCGCTATCAAACGAGATCACCTTGATGCCGCGCTGCATGGCCTTCTGCAATGCCGGCACCAGAGCGTCCGGGTCATTGGCCGAGACGGCGATGGCGTCGACCTGCTGAGCGATCAGCGAGTTGATGACTTCGATCTGGGCTTCGGCGGTGGCGGCGGTCGGGCCGGTATAGATGACTTCGACGTCACCCAGTTCCGTGGCCGCTTCCTGTGCGCCCTTGTTGGCGGCGTCGAAGAAGCCGTTACCCAGCGACTTGACGACCAGTGCAATGCGGGTCTGGGCGAAAGCGGGGCTGGCGAGGAGCACTGCCACGGCAGTGGTCGCGGCCAGGACTTTAAGCAGTTTCATTTTATTCCCTCCCTGGGACGTTTGGTCTTACGATTTGGCTCAGGCCACCGAATTTCGGACGGCCTCAGCGCTGGTTTCCACGACGATGAGCCGCACGCCTGCCGTTTCCAGCATTTGGCGGTCTGCGTCGCGGATGCCGCTGTCGGTGATGACAGCGGTTATTCGGTCGAGCCCACACAGGATGAGGCTCGATCTGCCCGAAAATTTGGATGAATCTGCCAGCACGATCAGCTCATCCGCCTGGCCGATCAGGCCCAGTTCGGATTGAACGATCATCGGATCGGCTTCCATCAGGCCGTGCTGGCCGATGCCCTGGCAGCCGATAAACATGCGCTTGGCGTAAAAATGGGAGGCCACCACACCGCCAAAGGGCGAAAGGATGACGTTCTGCTCGCGATAGATGGTGCCACCGGGAATAACCACGGAATTGCGCGAATTCTGGATCAGGAATTCGGCGATGGCGAAGGAATTGGTGAACACGCTCAGCCGCCGCGCTGTCAGGTGGTGCACCATCTGATAGGTCGTCGTGCCGCCATTGATGATGATCGGCTCGCCATCCCGACACAGGTCCGCCGCTGCGCGGGCAATGGCGCGCTTGGCGTTCATGTTGATGGTTTCGTTCACCGAGAAGGGCCGGCCCATCAGCCCACCCTGCTCGGGCGGATTGACCGCTTCGGCGCCGCCGCGCACCCGGCGCAGCTGGCCTTGCACATGCAAAGCCGCAATGTCGCGGCGGATTGTCGCTTCCGAAGTGCCGGTCATATCCACCAGCTCGGCGACAGTCGCGACGGGCCGTGCCTGGACGGCGGCCAGAATGACCCTGTGGCGCTCGGTTTCGTGCAAATGACTTCTCCCTGGGCCTTTGAGTTTCATCAAAACCAATCAGTGTCAATCATGATTTTGCCATGACCGATCAGTATCAACGAAATCTGATCGTTGGTGATTGTTTCTGATTGACAGCTTGACGAGAACTATGGCCATGTCCGGCCAACTTTCCACTATCCAACTCTCTGGGAGGAGTATCATGTCCACCACCGCGCCCAAGCGCCTTGCGAACCTTTGGGATGACGCCAAGGCCGCCTCGATGAGCGAGCCCGAGCGCCTTGTTTACCGCTCCAACCTGCTCGGATCGGACAAGCGCGTCACCAATTACGGCGGCGGCAATACCTCTTCCAAAATCTGGCAAAAAGACCCACTGACCGGTCAGGATGTTGAAGTCCTCTGGGTCAAGGGTTCGGGCGGAGACAGCGCTTCGATCAAGCTCGATGGCTTTTCGACCCTCTATATGGACAAGCTGCGGGCCCTCAAGGGCCTCTATCGCGGCGTCGAATTTGAAGACGAAATGGTGGGCTACCTTCCCCACGCCACCTTCAATCTGAACCCGCGCGCCGCTTCGATCGATACTCCGCTCCACGCCTATGTGAACCGCCCGTTTGTCGATCACATGCACCCGGATGCGATCATCGCTATCGCGGCCTCCGAGAATTCCAAGGAACTGACCAAGCAGATCTTTGGCGACACCATTGGCTGGCTGCCCTGGAAGAAGCCCGGCTTCGAGCTGGGTCTGTGGCTGGGCAAGTTCTGCGAAGAGAACCCGAGTGCTAAGGGCCTGATCCTTGAATCGCATGGCCTGTTCACCTGGGGCGACACCCCCAAGGAATGCTACGAAACCACGATCGGCATCATCAATCAGGCCATCGAGTGGTTCGAGCAGCAGACCGAAGGCAAGACCATTTTCGGTGGCGAAGCCGTCAAGTCGCTGCCCGCAGCCGACCGCCGCGCCATTGCCGCCAAGCTGATGCCGAAAATTCGCGGCCTTATCTCAGAAGACAGCCACAAGCTGGGCCATTTCGACGACAGCGCCGCCGTGCTGGAATTCGTCAATTCCAAGGACCTGCGGCCTCTCGCTGCGTTGGGCACGTCGTGCCCCGACCATTTCCTGCGCACCAAAATCCGTCCGCTGGTGATCGAGTTCGATCCGGCCAATCCCGATGTGGATGCGGTCATTGCCAAAATCCCTGAGGACATTGCCGCCTATCGCGTCGACTACCAGGCCTATTACGACCGCTGCAAACACGACAATTCGCCCGCCGTGCGCGACCCGAATGCTGTGGTCTACCTGATGCCGGGCGTGGGCATGTTCACCTTCGCCAAGGACAAGGCCACCGCCCGCATTTCCGGCGAGTTCTATGTCAACGCCATCAATGTGATGCGTGGCGCCTCGACCGTCTCCACCTATGTCGGCCTGCCCGAGCAGGAAGCCTTCGACATCGAATATTGGCTGCTTGAAGAAGCCAAGCTGGCCCGCATGCCCAAGCCGAAATCCCTGGCCGGTCAGATCGCACTGGTCACCGGCGGCGCTGGCGGTATTGGCAAGGCCAGCGCAGTCCGCCTCCTCCGTGAAGGCGCCTGCGTCGTCCTCGCCGATATCGACGAGACCGCTTTGGCCGCTGCAACCGAAGAGCTCGGCAGGGCATTCGGTGCTGACTTTGTCCGCCCCGTCATCGTCAACGTCACCAAGGAAGAAGCCGTCATCGCCGGCTTTGCTCATGCCGTGGTCGAATTCGGTGGCCTTGACATCCTGGTGTCCAATGCGGGCCTCGCCTCCTCGGCCCCGATCGAAGAAACCACGCTCGAGCTCTGGAACAAGAACATGGACATCCTGTCCACGGGTTATTTTCTGGTGAGCCGCGAAGCCTTCCGCCTGTTCCGCAAGCAGAAGATCGGCGGCAATGTGGTGTTCGTCGCGTCCAAGAATGGCCTTGCCGCCTCCCCCAATGCTAGCGCCTATTGCACCGCCAAGGCCGCCGAGATTCACCTCGCCCGGTGCCTGGCCCTTGAAGGCGCCAGCGAGCAGATCCGCGTTAACACCGTCAATCCAGACGCCGTTTTGCGCGGCTCCAAGATCTGGGCCGGCGAATGGCTTGAACAGCGTGCCTCGACCTACAAGACCGACAAGGACGGCCTCGAAGAAATGTACCGCGAGCGCTCCATGCTCAAGCGCTCCGTGTTCCCCGAGGACATTGCCGAAGCCATCTACTTCTTCGCCTCGGATGCCTCGGCCAAATCCACCGGCAACATCATCAATGTCGACGCGGGCAACGCCCAGTCATTCACGCGGTAAGAAAAGGGAAGAAAGGACCCCTCACCCGTCTCGGCCTGCGGCCGATCCACCCTCTCCCTCAAGGGGCGAGGGTTGGCTTCGAGCCCAGCCCAACCGCCGGACCTTCCTTCTCCCCTTGAGAGAGAAGGTGCCCGAAGGGACACCGAATTCGCGAAGGCGAATTTCGGTTGGGATGAGGGGTCTCTTTCTTTGGGAGAGAGAACCAAAATGACCGATCACATTATCGACCCATCCATCATCGAAGCAGAAAATGCCGATCGCGTGGATGATCTGCATGCCGATTACGAAAGCCTGGGCGAGCGGCTCGACCGGCGCGGCATCGATATCGACACCATCAAGGCCAAGGTCGCCGAATTTAACGTGGCCGTTCCCTCCTGGGGCGTCGGCACCGGCGGCACCCGCTTTGCCCGCTTCCCGGGTCTGGGCGAGCCGCGCGACATCTTCGACAAGATCGAGGATTGCGCTGTTATCGCCCAGCTGACCCAGGCGACCAATACCGTTTCGCTGCATATCCCGTGGGACAAGGCCGATCCCAATCGCCTCAAGCAGGCGGCATCGCGTTTCAGCCTCGGCTTTGACGCAATGAATTCCAACACCTTCTCCGATGCCAAGGGCCAGCTGCAGTCCTACAAATTCGGCTCGCTTTCCTCCGCCGACGCCGGCACCCGCCAGCAGGCCATCGAGCACAATCTTGAATGCATCGAGATCGGCAAGACCATCGGCTCCAAGGCCCTGACCGTGTGGATCGGCGACGGCTCGAACTTCCCCGGCCAGACCAATTTCGCCACCCAGTTCGAGCATTACCTCGACTCGATGAAGGCGGTTTATGCCGAGCTGCCCGATGACTGGCGCATCTATACCGAACACAAGATGTATGAGCCGGCGTTCTACTCCACCGTCGTGCAGGATTGGGGCACCAATTACATCATCGCCAAGGAGCTGGGCGACAAGGCCTATTGCCTCGTCGATCTCGGCCACCACGCGCCCAATGTGAACATCGAGATGATCGTCTCCCGCCTCGCCCAGTTCGGCAAGCTCGGCGGCTTCCATTTCAATGACAGCAAATATGGCGACGACGATCTCGATGCCGGCGCCATCGATCCCTATCGCCTGTTCCTCGTGTTCAACGAACTGGTCGATGCCGAAGCCCGCTATGCGGATTTCCACCCCGCCCATATGCTCGATCAGTCGCATAATGTGACCGACCCGATCGAGTCGCTGATGCTGTCCGCCTCGGATGTGCAGCGGGCCTATGCGCAGGCGCTACTGGTTAACCGCAACGCCCTTCAAGGCGCACAGTCCGCTAACGATGCACTCGCCGCAACGCAGGAATTGCGTCACGCTTATCGCACCGATGTGGAGCCCATTCTGGCCATGGCCCGCCTCGAAAAAGGCGGCGCCATCGACCTGCTCGGCACCTATCGTGCTGCGGGCTACCGCGCCAAAGTCGCCGAAATCCGCCCCGCGGTCGAGGGTGGTTCTGGCGGCATCGTCTAAGCCATCGCGCCCTGAAAATACCAGGCCCGGCAGCAGCGCCGGGCCTTTTTCATTTCCCCAAAGACGCCGCCAATGGCAGCAGCCAATCGCGGAAAGCCTTGATTTTCGGGGCGTTGCGGCGTGCCTCCGGATAAACCAGATAATAGGCATGCCCATCGCTCGCCAGCAGGTCAAACGGCTGGATCAACCGCCCCGCCGCAATATCCTCGGCATAAAATGCCGGCGTCAGCATGGCCACGCCACGCCCGGCAATGGCCGCAGCAGCCTCCAGATTCTGCGCCCCCAGCCGGCTGATCGGCCGCATATCCAGCGAATAGCCAAACACCCCCGCCTGCTCGAACCACAGCGCAAACCACGGATCGTCGGCATCCACCATCGGCAATTTCAGCAGGTCTTCCGGGCGCTTAACGCCGCCAATGCTCTCAGCCAGCTTTGGGCTTAACATTGGCGAAAAGTCGGCCGGCAATAGCTTATGCCCGGTCAACCCGGGCGCGATTGACTTGCCCCCGCGAATGGCAAGGTCGAATTCCTCGGCCGCAAAATCGATCACCCGGGGCGAGCTTTCGAGCCGCACCGCCAGTTCGGGGTGTTCGACCTGGAACAGGCCGAGATGCTGCACGAGAAAATGACTGGCGAAGGTAGGGACCGATGAAATGCTGAGCGTCCCCGCCACCCGTCCCTGCGTCTCGGCAAAGGCCGCGTGCAACGTGTCAAACGCCGCGCTCACCTCGGGCGCCAGCCGCGCGCCGGCTTCCGTCAGCGCGATCTGCCGGGGCTTGCGCAGGAACAGCGGCGTGCCGACGCGCTCCTCCAGAATCTTGATCTGGTAGCTCACCGCAGCCTGCGTCATACCCAGCTCGACGGCCGCGCGGGTGAAGCTCAAATGGCGGGCAACGGCCTCGAAAGCGCGGATCGCGGTCAGCGGCGGCAATGTGCTCATGGATTAAATCTCCTTATGCACCTAGATCGAGCTTTAGTTGGAAACCGCCCGTGTTACCAGCCAAATTACGATCATGGAAACCAAGACCGGAGCCATCCCCATAAGGATGGTCATAGCCATGATTGCCCTGACAAAGCCCGTAGCCGCAGTTTTCCGCCTGCCCCACTGGCGCCTTCCGCGCCTTACCAGCACCGAGCGTCGCCGCAAGCAGGCAATGATCGACCTCATCCACGCCTCGCCCTATTTGCTGCGAGATATCGGGGTCACTGAAGACATCACGACCAAGCGGAGGTAGTGGCGCTAACGCGTCGGGACGCGCCGAAACGCCGCCCGGCCGATGTGGCATCGCGGTTATACGGTAACGGGCGGCCATTGGACCTTCCGAAACTAATAGAACGGACCAATGGCCGCCCGTCACGA
>UCAU01000024.1 GCA_900470445.1 Hyphomicrobiales bacterium
CACCAAGAACACCACTCTTGCAAATAACTGACCAGTCAGTTATTTTGTACGGCAACGCATTGGAGCCCACCCATGACCGAGACACCGAAGAAATTCCGCCGGCGGGCTGAGGCGCGGCCGGATGAGGTGCTGGATGCGGCGCTGGCGGTGTTTGTGGAGAAGGGCTATGCGGCTGCCAAGGTGGATGAGGTGGCGCGGCGGGCGGGCGTGTCCAAGGGGACGGTCTATCTGTATTTTCCATCCAAAGAAGCGCTGATCGAGGGGATTGTGCGGCGGGCGGTGGCGCCGATTGCGTTGCGCGCGCTGCCGGATCTTGAGACCTATGAGGGCGATCCGCGCGTGCCCATCACCATGTTGCTGACTGTACTGATCCAGCAATTGGCACGGCCCGAGGCGATTGCGGTGCCCAAACTGATCCTTCGGGAAGTGCTGAGCTTTCCGTTCATCGCCACATTCTATCGCAACGAAGTGCTCGACAAGGTGATGCCGGCACTGGTCAGGTTGATCCGGCGCGGGGTGGACAGTGGCAAACTGCGCAAGGTCGATCCGGAACTGACGGTGCGCTCGATCATCGGCCCGCTGCTGGCCCATGTGGCGCTGGGCGAATTGTTCGGCATCATGCCGGAAGGCGGGGACCTGGCGCTCGACCGGTTCGTTGCCAACCATCTCGATATCCTGTTTCACGGCATCAGCACGCAACCGGCGGAGGCGCGGCCATGAGCGATTTCCTCGGAGGTATTTTCGTGGCGTTGATGGCCTTGCTGCCCGGCGGGGCAGGTGATGCGGGTGGCTATCCGGGATATCTGGAGGCCGACTATGTCTATGTGGCGCCGGTGGGTGCCGGGCGCATTGCCGATATGGCGGTGGCGGAGGGCCAGCCGGTCGCCATGGGTGACATGCTGTTCACCCAGGACGATGCGCAGCAGCAGGCGCTGCTCAAGGCAGCGCTGGCGCGCCGGCAATCGGCAGCGGCCAATCTCGATAACCTGACGACCGGCAGCCGTGCGCTCGAAGTGGACGTGATCCGGGCCTCGCTGGCCAAGGCGCGCTCGGATCTGGCGCTGGCGCAATCGAACCTGGCGCGCAGCGAGAGGTTGCTGGCGGCAGGTACGACAACGCAAGCGCGGGTCGAGCAGGACCGGGCGGCGCTGGCCTCGGCACAGGCGCAGGTGGCCCAATTCACCGCGCAAGTGGGCGTGGCCGAATTGCCGGCGCGCAATGCCCAACAGGTGGCGGCGGAGGCCGAGTTGGAGGCCGCGGCAGCCGATGCCAATCGGGCGCAGCTTGACCTGAGGGATCGCCAGACCACGGCGCCGGTGGCGGGCATTGTGGATCGATTATTCTATTCGGCGGGGGAAATTGCGACGGCGGGAACGCCGGTGGTTTCGATTCTGCCGGCAGGGGCGCTCAAGGCGCGGTTCTTTGTGCCGGAGGCTGACCGGTCGGCGCTGGCGGTGGGCGGCATGGTGCAGGTGGGATGCGATGGCTGCACGGCCATGTCAGCCCGGATCACCTATTTCGCCAGCGAGCCGCAGACCACCCCGCCGGTGATCTATTCAAAGGAAGAGCGCGGGCGGCTGGTCTATCTGGTGGAAGCCGAGTTGGACGCGCCCGGCGATTTGCGGCCGGGCCAGCCGGTGACGGTGACGCGGTGACCGAGGAAAACGTCATCGACGTGACCGGGCTCACCAAGAGCTTTGGCGACAAGCTGGTGGTCGACCATTTCGACATCCGGGTGCCGCGCGGCGCCATTTATGGCTTTCTGGGGCCGAACGGCTCGGGCAAGACCACGACGATCCGCATGCTGTGCGGGCTGCTGCTGGCCGATGCGGGGCAAGGGACGTGCCTGGGATTTGATGTGCGCAAGCAGGCCGCGGCGATCAAGACGCAGGTCGGCTATATGACGCAGAAATTCAGCCTCTATGAAGACCTGACTATTCGCGAAAATCTCGATTTCGTGGCGCGGATGTACGGCATTGCCGACCGGGACCGGCGGGTGAGTGCCGCGCTGGCCGATCTGGGGCTGGCGGACCGCTCGGGACAATTGGCGGGCACCCTGTCGGGCGGCTGGAAGCAGCGATTGGCGCTGGCGGCCTGCCTGATCCACGACCCGCAATTGCTGCTGCTGGACGAGCCCACGGCAGGCGTCGATCCCAAGGCGCGACGCGATTTCTGGGATGAAATCCGGCGGCTGAGCAAGGCCGGCGTCACCGTATTGGTCTCGACCCATTACATGGACGAGGCGGTGCAGTGCGATTTCATCACCTATATCGCCTATGGCAAGAAGCTGATCGACGGGCCGGCGGCCGACATTCCCAAAATGGTCGGGCTGACCACGTGGCGGGCGGAGGGTCCGGACCTCGCGGCGCTGGAGGCCGAGCTAACCGGGCAGCCTGGCGTGCTGCAGATCGCGCGGTTCGGTTCGACCCTGCATGTCTCGGGCACCGATGCGGCAGCGCTGGAAAACACGGTGCGGCAACACGAGGCCAAGGGTCGCTATCGCTGGAACCTGCAAGCGGCGGGGCTGGAGGAAGCGTTCATTTATCTCATGACGGGGGCGCGCGATAATTTCGCGCGGGATGCGGCATGAACCGGTTCTTCTCGCTGTCGCGCTTTGGCGCGGTGCTGCTCAAGGAATTCATCCAGATGCGGCGCGACCGCGTCACCTTTGCCATGATGATCGGTCTGCCCATCATTCAATTGCTGCTGTTCGGCTTTGCCATCAATACCGATCCGCGCCATCTGCCGACGCTGGTCGAAGTCAATGATGACGGTCCCTTGGTGCGCGCGGTGCTGGCCGGGATGCAGACCTCGGGTTATTTCGATTTTGCGGGCGTGGTGCATGGTCCCAGCGAGGGCGAAGACGCGCTACGGCGTGGCAGTGCCAATTTCGTTGTGGTCATTCCGGCCCATTTCGAACGCGATGTGATCCGGGGACATCGGCCCGATATTCTGGTGGCGGCCGATGCGGCGGACCCGTCGGCGGTGGGCGGCGCGACGGCGGCGCTGAGCGGGATCATTGCGGGCGCGATGAGCCAGACGCTAACCGGGCCGCTGGCCCAGGTGGCAGCGGCCCCTGCCCCGTTCGGCGTCATCGTGCATCGCGCCTATAATCCCGAGGGCAAGACCTCGACCAATATCGTGCCGGGGCTGCTCGCCATCATCCTCTCGATGACCATGGTGATGATCACTGCGGTGGCGATCGTCAAAGAGCGCGAGCGCGGCACGATGGAAATGCTGATCTCAACGCCGGTGCGGCCATTCGAAGTGATGCTGGGCAAAATCCTGCCCTATGTGCTGGTGGGCTATGTGCAGACCGCGGTGTTCCTGGTGGCCGCGTTTGCGCTGTTCGGCGTACCGTTCGAGGGCACGTTCATGGCCTTCTTCATCGGCTTCAATCTGTTCATCCTTGGCAATCTGGCGCTGGGCTTTCTGATCTCGACGCTGGCGCGCAATCAGATGCAGGCCATGCAACTGAGCCTTTTCACCATCCTGCCCTCGATCCTGCTGAGTGGCTTCATGTTCCCCTTTGCCGGCATGCCGGGCTGGGCACAAAGCATCGGGGTCGCCGTGCCGGCGACACACTTCATGCGGCTGGTGCGCATGGTGATGCTGAAAGGGGCCGATAGCTGGGATCTGGGCAGCGAGTTTTTCGCGCTGGCGGTGATCGTCGGCGTGATCTCGGTGGTGGCGATGATGCGCTATCGGCAGACGCTGGATTAGAGCCCCTGCATCCAGCCGATAATGGCGCCGGTGGGGTCGCTGAGTACGCAAAGGCGCCCGATGCCGGGCACGTCATGAGGACCGCGAATTACGCTGGCCCCGTGCTCCACGGCAATGGCGAAGCGGCGGTCGATATCGTTCACTTCGACAAAGCCCAGCCAATAGGATTGTGGGCCAGCCAGATAGCCTTGGCTCAAGGTGCAAGGCCGCCGACCATTTCATCGCCCGAGCGGATGACGAAATAGGGTTCGCCGGCCAGATCGTAATTCTCGTAGGTCCAGTCCAGCGTCGCGGTGAAGAAGGCCTTGGCCTTCTCCACATCCGTAGTCAGCAGGTCATGCCAGGCGAATAACCCGTGCGGCCTGCTCATGACGCTAGCCGGCGAGGCGTTCGATTTCGGCGCCGCAACGGCTCAGCTTGTCTTCGAGCCGCTCGAAGCCGCGATCGAGGTGATAGATGCGGTTAACCACGGTTTCGCCCTTGGCGGCGAGGCCCGCAATGACCAGCGAAACCGAGGCGCGCAAATCGGTTGCCATCACCTGAGCGCCCTTGAGCTGGGACTTGCCGGTGACCGTGGCGACCTGGCCATCAACGGTGATATCGGCGCCGAAGCGGGCCAGTTCGGCCACATGCATGTAGCGGTTCTCGAAAATGGTTTCGCGGATCTGGCTGGTGCCCGAGCTCATGGTCATCAGCGCCATGAACTGGGCCTGCAGGTCCGTGGGGAAGCCGGGGAAGGGATCGGTTTCGATATCGACCGGCTGGATGCCATTGCCGTTGCGATAGACGCGCAGGCCATCGGCCTCGGGGGTGATCACGGTGCCGGTCCGGCCCAGAATGTCGAGGGCAGCTTCCAGATGCTCGGCGCGGGCGCCCTTGAGCAGCACGTTGCCGCCGGTCATGGCGGTGGCCATGGCGAAGGTGCCGGTTTCGATGCGGTCGGGAATGACGTCCACGGTGGCGCCATGCAGCTTGTCGACGCCTTCAATGGTCAGCGTGCGCGTGCCGATGCCCGAGATTTTGGCGCCCATGGCGACGAGGCATTCGGCGACATTGGTGATTTCGGGTTCCTGGGCGGCATTTTCGATGATGGTCGTGCCCTTGGCGAGCGTCGCGGCCATCATGATGGTGTGGGTAGCGCCGACCGACACTTTGGGGAAGACGATATGGGCGCCCTTGAGGCCACCCTTGGGCGCCTTGACCACGACATAGCCTTCATCGATGTCGATTTCGGCGCCCAGTTCCTTGAGGCCGAACAAGAACAGATCGACGGGCCGGGTGCCGATGGCGCAGCCGCCGGGCAGAGAAACACGGGCATTATGCTCGCGGGCCAGCAGCGGGCCGATGACCCAGAAGCTGGCGCGCATCTTGGAGACCAAATCATAGGGCGCGGTGGTGTCGACGATATCGGCAGCATGGAAGGTCATGCGCTGGCCGACGCCCTCATCCTCGCCGCGGCGGCGGCCATGCACGGCAATATCGACGCCGTGATTTTCAAGGATGCGCTCGAGCTGTTTGACATCGGCCAGGCGCGGCACATTTTGCAGCACCAGCGGCTCATCGGTCAAAAGCGAGGCGATCATCAGGGGCAGCGCGGCATTCTTGGCGCCGGAGATGACGATTTCCCCGTGCAGTTCATTGCCGCCGACCAAACGAATGCGATCCATCCTGGATATCCTCAAGCGGGGCGGAAACGCCCCTGGGGTGAAAGCTGGCCTCAATAGCCGAATCGTACCCCGCCAACAAGGCGGGCGATGTGGCTCAGGCCCGGAACGCGGGAGATTGTGCTAGAATCAGCACCTTCGCCCCATGATCTTAAATGTCTGCCGGATTTGTCGAAAACATGGTGGCGATTTCGACCCTGTGGCGTGAGGGTCAATTCAGCCCGAAAATGGTTTACGGTTTATTGCCCGTTTGCTCCCGAGCAGCAGGGTCGATCTCGGGTGAGCGCGTATCGGCATCGGCACGAGCCTTGATCTGGCCTTTGCGGCGTTTGAGATTTTCGCGCAGCTTGGCGGCCAGTCTCTGCTCGCGCTGCGCTGCCTGTTCGGATTTGCTCATCGGTCCGGCGTTAGCCCGTGTTGTCGCAAGGTATGTAGTGAAAAACCGGCCTGCGGCTTTCGCCCCTTGATCTCAGGTTGGCACTTGCAGGTTGATATGCGCTTTTTGGCCTTGCGTCGAGGTTTGGCCTATGGCACTAGAGCGCCCGTCGCCGGACCCGGGCCAAGCCCGCCGCGCAGATGCTGCCGTAGCTCAGTGGTAGAGCACTCCCTTGGTAAGGGAGAGGCCGACAGTTCAATCCTGTCCGGCAGCACCATTCGAACCCTAGGCCCGCTGGGCTTTTTGTCCGAAACCTCTCCTAAATCATCGGCAGTAGTCGGCAGAACCGAGCAGGAACATACGCGTGGACTCCGTGGAAAATCCGTGGACGTTTGTTCGTCACCTGTTCCGATAGGAGCGAACGAGATGGCTGAGACAACTGGCATTGAATGGACGGACAGCACTTTCAACCCGTGGTGGGGCTGTACGAAGATAAGCCCGGCATGTGACCACTGCTATGCCGCCGATCTGGACAAGCGTACCGGCGGCAACCATTGGGGCAATGTTTCGCGCCGGCGCACAAGCGAGAAAAATTGGAACGAGCCACGCCGGTGGCAGAAGTCGGCGCCGGCCTTCTTTGAGGAGCATGGCCGCAAGCGGCGCGTGTTTTGTGCATCCATGGCTGACGTGTTAGACAACCAGGTTGATACCGAGTGGCGCGATGACTTGTGGGCGTTGATCCGCGAGTGCCCAGACCTGAATTGGTTGCTTTTGACCAAGCGTCCGCAGAACATCGAAAAGATGAAGCCCGCCTACTGGGACGAGGTGAAAGGCTCGATCTGGCTTGGCACCACCGTCGAAGATCAGTTACGCGCCAACCAGAATATTCCGCATTTGCTCAAGCACGACAGCGCCGTTCGCTTCCTGTCATGCGAGCCGATGGTTGGCCCGATTGATCTGGTGACCGCGCACAAGCTGTCTATCGGCAACGGCATGGTCGAGTGGGTGATTGCCGGCGGGGAAAGCGGCCCACATGCGCGTGTTGCTGATCCGGCATGGTTTCGGCAGCTTCGCGACCAGTGCGCGGACGCGGGCGTGCCGTACCTGTTCAAACAGTGGGGCAACTGGACGCAGGATATGAAGCACGTCGCTCACAAAAAGGATGCCGGCCGTGCTCTCGATGGAGTGACTCACGATGGATACCCTGTCGCAGCCTAGCACTAACCCAGGCTTAGCCCTGTTCCATGGGTAAGGATGATGAAGATGGGAAGCGTAGCTCTTGAACAAGCTATCATGGCCGCCGTGGGTGCTCACTATGGGCAAACGGATAAGGGCCGACAGCCTTATATCCTGCACCCACTGCGGGTCATGGCATCAATGCCCGACGAAACGCACCGGATCGTTGCGTTGCTGCATGACACCGCTGAAGATAGCGACGACTGGTCTGTCGAGCGCATATGGGTGGAATTTGGCGCCACAGTGGGCGCGGCCGTCGATTGCCTCACGAAGCGCAAGGGCGAGAGCTATGACGACTATCTGACGCGTGTGGAAGGGAATCGCATAGCAATTCGGGTGAAGATCGCGGACCTTCAGGACAACAGCGACATGACGCGGCTTGAAGTGGCGACAGACGCTGATTGGGACCGCTATCGAAAGTACCAAATGGCAATGGCTCGGCTTATGATGGCCGGGCTGACGGAACCCCGCTCAAGGACATCTCCCCGTCCCGCATGATCTTGTAATCCTCAGCCGTAAGATGCTTGGGGACGCCATCGCGCTTGCTGTCCTCCACCACGAAAGCGCCCTGCTGAAGCGTGATCCACCTATCTGGATAAAACAGCACCGCCGCAACATAAGCGCCCCTGGCAACCATGAGATTGTCAGCCGTCGCTATCATGGTGAAGGTGCTGTACGGGTAGGTTCTGCCCCAGTCGAGAACCCGAAAATTGGGCTCAGACGATGCGCGGGGCGGCGGCAGGCGCGGTTCGAGCCAGAGCGACATGCCCATACGCTTGCAGGACGGGCAGCGCATGCGGTCTAAGAAATGCGGCTCGCCCCGCTTAGGCAAAAGCTGGTGCCAGCCGCCGACATTCATAATCAGCCGGCGCAGATCGATGGTCTTGTGAAACCGGCAACGCGTGTCGCGGCAGAGGGCAATAAGCTCGTGCCCGCCCTTTTGCACATCGTCCAAGGTTTTTGGTGCGCCGTCCATTCCGCCTCTCGCTAAAGGCGGCGATTCCTACACCCAGAACATAGAGAGAACAATACGGGCGGCGATCAACTTTCGATCAGGGCTTGGTCGGGTTCTTCGCTTCCTCGATACATGCCTCTATGAACAGGGCAACGTTTCTGTCCTGCACAAGCTCAGGGTGCTTACGCCCGATCTTGGACATGAGCGCGGTAAGGGCTGCGAGGGTCATGGCGAAGTGACGACTGCCAGAGGCGAGAACGAAGCTGGGCTAGATTGGCGCTCGATGCGTTGCAGGATTTCGCGCATCACTCGAATATCCCCAGACTGCTGAGAAACCGCTGATTGCAGGTCCGACATAATCCGCGACACAGACGCGTTAGACGCCTCCGCTGCCGACACGCGAAATGTCAGGCTATCAATCTGCTTTAGCCCGGCCAATGCCTCCGCGCGGAAGTCCATCAGCGTCTTGATATCACCGGTTGTGGACTGCCATGTCATTCCCCAACCTATGGCGGTTGCGGCAAACCCCACCAGAAGGATGATGGTGTTGATGTTCACTTCGTATTTTCGGGCTGGCCCCTGCATTTCATCACCTTGAACTGTCACTGGATATCGAGCCCCACTGTAGAAAGAAGCGGGCGACCGAAGCCGCCCGAGATGGTTACGGCCGCCAGCCGCAGATGCGCTCGCCGCTCTCGTTCAGAACAATGAGCTGGTCCTTTTCCCCATCCGTCCAGCGCTCGGAAGCGCCAGCATCAGGCCGGAACGGGCCAACGGTGCACAGGGAGCCGGTCTTAGGAGTGCCGAACCACGTGCATCCGGTCAGCAGCAGAGCACAGAGCAGCGCCAGGGTGAGTTTCACAGCCATCGGTTGAACCTCCGATCACGTTCAGCCTTACCGGCCGGAGTTGAGGGGATGGACCGCACGTCTTCCTTTTTTTCGTGGATGACATCGCGGGCATGATTATCGGCTGCGTCCTGTTTAGCCCGCTCGACGGTCGCTCCAGTCTTTCGACCCTTCGCGTAGACGGCCGCCGTAGCGCCAGCGATCAGCACTGCAATGGCAGCATTGAAGCCAAACAGGCGAATGGCGATCACGGCCGCGACGGCGGAAATGGCGATCCATGACCACCAAGGCAAGAGATCGAAGATGATATCCATCATTTCACCCCCTCAAGGCACAGCCGGCGCTCATCGGCACGGCGGTTGATCAGCCCTTGGATGACCTTGCCCCCAGCGCGATTCCAGCGAACAATGGCTTCGCAGGCACCGCGGATATCGCCGGCATTGGCACGACGAGCGACTGTGGACCCACAGAAGCCCTTGGGGCCGGTGCCGATGTTGTAGGCCAACGACAGGAAGGCCACATAGGACTTGTCGGGGATGGCATCGGGCTTGGTCAGGCAGCGGCGCATGCCGGTCTCGAACTCAATCAGAGCATCGCCCAGCATCGCCTTGCATTCGTCCACGGTGTAGCTGTCGCCCAGCTTCACGCCACGGGTTTCGCCAAAACAGACGGTGGGGATGCCATGGGCCAGCTTGTCGGGATAGGCCACCAGCTTAAGGCCCTCCCATCCGCTGACCAGCGCGATTGCGGCCATAAGTACGGCGGCAGACTTCTTGAGACGGCTAGCCATCACAGGTCCTCGTAGTGTTTATCAAGGGGATCGGGTGGGGTGATCTGCCGCTGCGCCACGAGCCGAGCGATGAATGCTCCGGCCACCGTCAGGCCAGACAGCACGGCAAAGGTGCGGTCGGGGATGGCAACAAAGCTGGGCATGAAGGGCAACGCCACCTCGAGCCCGGACAGAACAGCGGCCAGCAGCATCAACCGCACACTCCACGCATGCGAAAGCACCACCCGCCAATTGGGGATGAGGTTCAAGGCAATCTCCTGATGATGTGGGAACTTTGAGCCGCTACCCCGCTTTGATGGAGCAGGAGGGCGCTGGATAATTTCAGGGTGGAGAGGGTCGAGAAGGGCAATAACTGGCCGAACTAGATTTGAGGCGTTGCCGGTGCTATGGAAAAGCCATGACCCGAACATTCGTCAACGCTGTTTTGACCGCCACGCTGCCCCTGCGCCGCATGGTCTTTGCCGCACCTGCCTCACCAAATGCCAGGGCATGGCATACGGTCGATGACGCATGGTCAGACTTCCGCAAGGATCGGCGCTGGGATGATGCAATGCACAGGTGGCGGTATCGGCGCGTCTATTTTACTGATGCAGAGGAAGCTGCCCGATTTCGCGCGGGGAAGGCCTCGCAGGAAGATCGAAGCGTCTAGCATTCCTCGATTTCGATATAGCCAGTGACCATTTCCGGGGATCCACCAGTAGCCCGCATGATTTGGATGAACCGGCCCAACGGGTCAGGCGTCACTGTTATCGGCGTCTCTGAATAACCTGCGGCCATCGTCGCCAGCGCAGTGGTTGCTGGGTGGCTGGTGGCTTCCTTGATGGTCAAATCATGGCTCAAATAGCGGCCGAGCACCCGGAACTTGCTATTCCTGACCCCCAGCGACAGCACTGGATTGACTGCGCTGGCCGGGACGTAAGAGGCCAAACTGTGGCGCGTGACCGAAGGAACCGTTTTCTCATAATATGGCACGCTCGCCATATAGGACCGGGCCAAGTCCAGCCGAGCGGTATAGTCGGTGCTGCCGGGGAAAGGCGTGAACAGGATGGGCGTGGCGCCGATCGCTTGGATTTTACCGATAAGAACTGCAAGGTTTTGGGCGAAGGTCGCAGCGCTCACCGAGGACGCGATATCGTTCGTTCCGACGATCAGCCACACAAAGTCGAATGGAGCGACGGCGGCAACATCGGCATCAAACCGAGCGATGAGATTGTAAGACGCATGCCCGCCTACGCCGGATGTCGAGAAAACCGCATTGGGCAACCGGGCAGCCAGACGAGCGGCGGGGCCAAGCGGATCGTAAACCCAGCTATCCCCGAATACCATGTGATTGCCGTAATCTAGGCTCGCGGGCGGCAATCCCTCCTGAGCCAAAATTGTCAGGTCGCTAACCAGGAACGCATCAGTTGTACGCGTGAGGCTTATGCCGACTTCGCCGGGTGCGTAGAAGTCGATTTCATGGCGCCCCGCAGCGGCAGTCTTTATCGTCCGGGTCGCGATGATCACGCCCTCGTAGACAATAGTCAGGTCAATGTTCGCCGTTCCCACAGTGCCTTTTGAGCATTCGAACACCAGCCGATAGATGCCAGAACGAGCAGGCTTAAACCCCCAATATGCACCCCCGCCAGCACCAGACGGGGTGATGGTCCATCCATAGTTGGAGTTGACGGAGCCAGGGTTCCCGAAATCGTTGGTTGCATTGGCCGTGACGGTAGCCGGGGGATCGACGCGCGGTGGGCGCTGGTACACCTTCCGCCAGACAGCCATATCCTGACGCAGGGCGTGGTCTGCCATGGCATTATAGCCGCGTGCATTCGGATGGGCGTTGTTGTCCCAGAATGACCATGCGTTGAGACCGGCGGCGATGTCGCACGGCAACGGTTCCCGCAAATGGCAGGTTCCAGACGCGGCAGAGCCGACAACTGCCGTGTAATACTGACCATCAGTCCCCAAGAGTACGATCAATTGGGTTCCGGGGGCCGTCCCGGTGTAAGAGAAATTCATATCACCGGCCGCTGCCGGGGCCACTATGTTGAACGCTATGGTGCCGCCATCGACGCCGACGACGAAGCCGAAGCCCTTGGCGCAGCCGAAATGAAAGTCGATCACGCGCTGGCGCAACGAAATAGTCATCCGCGTATGCCCTCCAGCAGCACATTGCCGGCCGCGATATTGCCTGACGCAAATATGATCTGGATGGCGTTGCGAGCGGTAGAGCTCAACCGGATGCCGCCAAAACTGGTGACAACGCCCGCCGCCGCGTCACTAAGCCCGAAGCTTTTGCCGTCAGAGAACATTCTCGATGCCTGATTGAACTGGTGCAGCACGATGTCGAAAGACAGGCCTTCTTCGCTTGCCCCTGTCGCATTGCCGATTGTCGTGCCCGACAGGAAAAGCGAAGTACTCACCGAAGACACTGCATTAAGCCCCGTCGATACGCCTGTGACGGTCTGCGTGAAGTAGTCCCCGGCCCCGGCATCAAAGGATGAGCCGTTGTTCGTGCTGGTGCGCAGTCCAACGGTAACTGCATCGGTGGCAGGACGGACGTAGCCACTGATCCGAAGCACCCGATACGCGCTCAACCCCGTTGCCGTCCAACTGGCCGCGCCCGCTATCGTTGTGTTGCTGATCAACTCCCAGGACTGCGGACGCAGGGTTACGTTGGCGTCCCCCATCGTAATGGTGCGGGTCGTCGCAGTGGACATGTACTGGAGATCGAAGGCCAGGAGCTTGGTGGGATCAGCGGTGTTCTCGTACCGCCAAGTTCCATCAAGAAGCCGCGCCGTGGTTCGGCCTGTTCCACCTGCGGTGATGGGGCGAGCAGCGTTGGCGTCGGTTACCAGATCGGCCACCATAGCGTTCTGCTTGGCGCTCTCAATCGTCGTATTAGGGGCAGCATTGACCCAATCGGGCGAATACACCCCGCTACCGTTTCTTGGCATTTGCCCGTCTCCTAATTGCTGAAAATGCTATCGGCGCCGCTGTTGAAATTGCTGCCGCTGCTGCCGGAGTTGCGATCTTGAGCCGGCCTTATCAGGGTCTTTCCAGCGGCCAACGCTGCCGCGATGCTCTGCGCATTGATGGGGCCGCCGATTGCTTGCCGATTGGCGCGGTACGCGTCCATGTTCTGGCCGCTGTGATAGGCGGCATCGAACGCGCGGGATGGGGAGTTTGCCGCGCGCATCAAGGTCACTGGGGACGCGCCGAAGCTGTTGACTGCAATAGCGCTTGTGCCGCCGGGCTGCATGCCTTGGAGAACGGTTGGGGCCGCTCCGATGTTCTTTGCCATTAGGGACTTTGCGAAAGCCGTCCGGCCTGCAACGCTGCCCAATTGCCCGAGCGCGCGCATAATTCCTGGGGCGCTTTTGTCTTTTTCCGCGGCGCGCATGATCTGGGCGCCCGGCAGCTGCTTGACGGGCTGCATTGGAGCGCCCCCCATGGCACCATGCTTCTTGGCATAGTCCAATAGGCTGGTGCCGTAGGCATCGGAGGGATTGTACTTGCCGCCGGTCTTGAGGAACTTTGCCGCGCCACCAATGCCGCCTAAATGCGCCATGGCCCGGATAGCCTCGGGGGTGATGGTTGCGCCGCCGATGTTCTGGCCGATGTAGGAATTCAACCCCATGGCCTCGGCCTGGCGGTCAATATCGTTGAAGTGCCACGATTCAACTGCCTGCTGAGCGGTTGGATCGGCCATGAACTGGCCCGGAGTCATGCTGGCTGGGATGATGCCCGCGTTCTTGGCGTCCTCAAGCCGGGCCTGCCCGAACTGCAGCCTGCCAAAGTGCCCCGCTTTGCCACCGGAGCCGACTTCGCTGTTTTGGGCAGACCAGTTGCCGCCGCTCTCTGTGCCGATGAGTGACGAAAGAAAGCCGCCACCAGCATTGTTTCCGGCCATTGTTCACCTCAAAGAAAAGCCCCAGCTTGTGGCCGGGGCGCGAAATGCATATGTTGTGGAGCTATGCAGATTGATCAGAAGCCGACCGAATACCGGGCAACCCCAATGAAGGGGGAGCCTATTTTCTTGCCTGGAGGTCTAAAGACGCTCGGGGTATTCGCTCTATCCATCGCAATTGGGCTTGGAGCGGCTGTCCTGACCAGCCCGATCTACTATTTCACGTGTTATTTCGTGACCAAGAGCTGCGCCTAGTTCAGTGCCAGCATCCTCGCGATCGCGGGGTTTATTTGTGGGGCTTGACTGCCCTGCGCCGCAATAAGGGCCTGAACAACCGGTGCGATTGCCTGATTGGCTTGCGGTCTTGCCTGACCGGACAGAAGAGCCTCCATAACCGCTTTCTGAGCATTACTTGCGGTCATCTTGGTTGCAGCGCCGCGCGCCGCGAGGCCTGCGCCCATCGTACCTGCAGCAGCAGCAGCGCCGACTACAGGCCCGCCGGCCGCATTTCCGATCATGAATGGCACACCGGCGCCAGCGCCAAACGATACCGCGCCGGTCGGGGCCAGCTTGCCCACCAAGCGCAGTGCATTCTCTACGGGACCGCCTTGGGCAACGCGGGTAATGGCGTCGATTTCGGGCTGTGACAGCCCCCGCAACTGGCCCTTGATGATCTGGCGCTCCAGACCGCGAAACTCGGTGCGCAGGGCATTCTCAAACCCTGAACCTGAAAACTGTCCAGCGCGGGAGCCGGCAAGCTCGATGGCTTGCTCGATCAGTTCGCCCTTCTTGGCGCGGCTGTAGATTTGGTTGGCAACACCGATCTGCGGGGCCAATGGGTCAAGGAAGCTGTCAAACTGCTCTAGCATCATCGTCGCGATGCGCCGCTCGCCCGGCTCGGTGCTTTTGGCGGCATCGGAGAGAACCTTGCGCACGGCCTGTGCCTGGGCAATGTCCATCGTTCCCGACGCAAAATCATCAAAGGTGTTGAGGACGCCCTGAATACGCGGATATGAGGCATTGACGCGACCGGCAGGAGTGATGAGCCCCTCTGCCGTGGCAATGCCCTTCATGGTCTGGTTGAGCGCTGTAGTGGCTTGCTGAGGCGCTACAACGCCAGAAGCCCGAGCAGCATCATACAACGCGCCGGCCTCTTGCTTGAGCTGCTCAACCGTTGGCGCCGCGCCTTGTGCGGACTTGCTGGCAATGGCGCCCCCCAAAGCCCCGAGGAATCCACCTGTTCCGGCGCCCCACGCAGCGCCTTCAATCGCGCTGCCCACCTTATCGTCCGTGCCGGTGCCGAGGCCGTGCAAGCCGCCGTAGGCCGCGCCTTCTGCAGCACCACGTATGCCCATGGACGCGATAGTGGGTTTGGCGGCGTTCATGAGTGTAACACCCGCCTTGGAAAGGCCTAGGCCCGTCCCGACAGCGCCAACGAGATTGCCAACTGTCGATGCAATCGGGCTGGCCTCCGCTGCTTGCGCATCGGCTTGGCGGTTCTTCTCCACTGCTTGGTTCCACGACCGGCCCGGGTCGAACGGCTTTCCTTGCACTGCGTCGATGCCCATCTCGATGGGGGACATCAGTGTCCCGAGGATTTCATCACCAAAGCCGAAGGTCATGCCCTGCATGGCGCCAGATTGGAAAGCGCGGCCATGGTCCCCGCCAAGGCTTGGCGGCTGCTCAGCGGCCGGAATGGGTGACGTTGCAAGCGGCGGCACAGAAACGCCGTCCATGGCCGCCCCTGCCCTGCCCTCCATCTGGCGATACGCCTCCCCGAGCTTTCTCACGTTTTCAGTGTCGCCCGCGGCGTGGGCACGCCGGATGCCCTCTGCGATTTGCTCAAGAGTAGCCATCAGAGCCCGTAGCCTTTCAGGATATCGTCAATGTCGGCTGGGGGGGATTGGTTTGGGGCGACGGGCTGCGCAGCCCCTTCGAAATCGGCCAGCGGGTTGGGAATTGCCGCCTGTAGCGCTGCACCTTCGGCCGGCGTGATTTCCCGGCTTGCTACCTGCTGAGCGATAGCAGCTTGGGCCATCGTGTACTCATTGACCGCACGGGCAGTCTGCAAGATGATCTGGTTGCCCCCAGGCTGGTTGGCAATGGCAGGGAGAGACTGCTTGAACAGCGCCAAATCGGCGTCGGACATGGTTCCGGAGCCGGGCGGACGTTGACCGGGCACCATCTGGTTGATGAGCGCCTGAGCCGCCTGCACCTCGCTCAGGCCATCCATGGGGATACCGAACTGACCGGCCATCTGGACAAACGAACCTGCGGCGCCTTGCGGCGCAGTGGTCAACAATTCCTCCAACTTTCCGAGACGCATGTTGTTGCTGGCAGCATTCCGCCCGGCGTCAATTAGAGCGGCCGTCTGTTCGCCTAGATCGGTATCAACCTTCTTGTAGAAGTCAGACGATCCGCCCATGTTGTTATTGACTGTGACGCCGCCCGCGCCGGGCTTTGCCGCTAGCCAGTCCTGCAGTGTTCCGGTGAAACCCTGAGTCTTGGCCACTTCATATTCCCGCATGTCATCGGTCGGCGTCACAGCCGGCTTAGCCGTAAGCGCATCGATCTGGGCGCGCTTGTACTCAGCGTCCAGTGGCGCAGCGTCCAGAGCCAGTTGACCGGCCTGCAACTGTTGCTGACGAAGCGGATCGTTCTGCTGCATTTCAGCGCCCAAAAGGGCCTGCAATACCGCCGAAGAACCAGGATCGGACGTAACCCACTCGTTACCCAATGCGCCTCCAATATCGGCCATGGTCGGGTCAGGATTGCCCATCAGCGCATCAAGCACGGCCTTGCGGGATACCGCACCTTCTTCCTCGCCTTGTCTCGCCTTGGCAACGTAGGAATTATGCAAAAGAGCCTCACCGATGCGGTTCAGCCCCTCCCCAAGATTCTGCGGCGTGTTCGCCTTGCTGGCCATGGCCGCTGCAATATCTGCATATCGCTTCACACTGGATGGGCTGGCTTTTTGGCCATTGGAACCCCACGAAAAAGGCTGAATGGCCATTATACTGCCCTCTTCTGTGCGTTAGCGCCAAGGCGCATCAGGGCGCCGTATTGAACGCGCTTGAAGCCGCTGGGGTGCGTATTGTCTACCAGGTCTGGGTGCTTCTTCTCGACTTCTTGCGCAATCACACCAGTGTCGCGCTCGCCGGTCGCTTTCCATGTCCACGACTTGACCGGAACGCCCGCGATCTCTTCGCCGGTCGGCTCAATATCGGTCTTGAGACGTTCATCGGAGAACAAGGCGCCGAAACCGCCAGCATTGCCAGCGGCCATCAAGGCGTTACCGCCAAGGCCAAACAAACCACCAATGCCACTATTGTATTGTGCCATCTGCTGCCCGTAGGCCGCCATGTTCGCATTGTGCGCCCCCTGCGTAATGCCCGCCACATCAGTCCCGCCAACCCCCGTCTGCGGGGTGGCGCCGAACTGTGGCATGGTGACCTGCGAGCCCGACGCGAGCCCGATGATTTCATTGATTGGCTGCGAGCGCTCAAGCAAGGCTTCCTGCACGGCCTGATTGCGGCCAGTGAGCAGCAACTGGTTGTGCGCGTCGTTCTCGCTCTGATCGACAAGGTTCATAGCCCGGTCATAGGCTGTAGAGCCCAGCTTGATACCCTGGTTCGACAGGCGCGCAACCTCCTGCTCGCGGCGCTGCGCGAGCTGGGGATTGAGTCGCTTGGAGCCGAGTTCCATCAACCGAGCTTCGGTTGCTTCATTGTCTAGGCTGAACGGTTTGCTGAGCAGCCCATCGAGCCGATTGGACTGGTTCAGGCCGGTCGTAGCGAGATTTTGCTGGGTTTTTACCCCTGTGTTGTAGATCGCCTGTTGCTCGGGCGACAGCGAAGTGTTCTGCGTGAACCGCGGTGTGCCGTCTGCCCAGGTGCCGTTCTGCGAGTACGTGACCGAGCCCTGCGGCCCGGTCTGATCCATCGCATTGAGGCCGGTTTGCGAAATTGCCGTCTCCTTATTGGAGACAGTTTGAGCCGCGGCGGTTTTTACCGGATCTGGCGCGGCCGGGGGTTTAGGCTTGCCCATGTGTAGACCTCGCTAAGGGGTGCTGGCGCCACTGCTCATCAGTGAGCGTAAAAATCCATTCGGCTTCGTCTCGGCCCCGAAGGCGCGGGATCAACGTGCCGTCAAAGCCAAACTTGCGGGCTATGCCGATCATGCGTTCGTTGCGCTCCGAGACCCGCATCACCACCATTTGGCAGGCAATCTGATCGAACACGTAACCGAAAATCGCCTTGAGCATTGGCCGGCTAAGCCATCGCGGAGATGCCCCCGCGCTGGACATTTCAATAACGCCAGCCTCAGGCTGATAGTTATGGAAGACAGTCCCGCCAATCAGCCGCTCACCATCCAGAACACCGATTGCGACAGGCCGGTCAAAGCCCCGTTCACAGCCGGGGATATGCGCCGCGACCCATGCCGCGACGACATCATTATGCCCATAGAGCAGGTTCATCCGACGACCAGGCCGCCAGTTTCATAAGTCGTATCGAACATCACCAACTCAGCATTGGGCGGGGAAGCTGATCCACTGGTCACCAGAATAATGGGGGCATGGGCAAAGCCGCTTAGGCCAATGGTCACCCAATAGGTGTTGACCGTGTAATAGCTGAGCCCGGTATCCCATTGCGCCACGTCCCACAGGCCAACGTCCCATTCGCCTGGGCTTCCCGAGACCGCCGCCGCACTCGGATAGGGTGGTAGATTGATCTGATAATCGGTGGTGACCGCCAGAAGCGGCGTGAAATTTGTCTTGGTGCGGAAGATCGCCCGCGCCTGCAGCACCGTCTTGTACCGGCTGATTGCCCCAAGGTGGTCCATATGGCCGACATAGGTGTGATATATCAGTTCGCCATCATCGGCGCCCGTTACCTCAGCCCGCATCAGTGTCCCGGCATTCGTTCCGAAATACGCCCCATCGTCATGCAAAACCCAGCAACGGGTGTTCCAGCCCGTGACCTTGGACCAAGCGCCGGTTTCGAGGTTGACCGCGAAACAGATCGGCGGCGTGATCGTTTCCTCGGCTGTGACCGGGCACGAGATATAGGCCACGTTCCGGCTCGTCCACTTGACGATTTCCCATGGCAGGCCACGGCGCTGACGGGCTTCAGCTTCCCAGTCGGGCTGGATGTTCCGGCTTACCGCGGCTAAGGCCAAAGCTGCAGCGTCTTTTGAGATGATGGCCGAGACCGGCACCACGCCTATTTCCGTCAAGATTAGCAGATCGCCGCCAACTTTGAGGAACGCATTTTTGCCCATCGGCGGGGAGCAGTCATAAAGTCCAACAATGGACCAGGTTGTGACATCAACCGGATCGCCCTGATAAACCGCGATCTCCCCCTCAGTCGAGACGAACACAATCTTGTCGTCCAGCCCATCGCCAGCGTCCATTGACCATGTTGCGGAGAACATGATGTTGCCGCCGTTCCGGAACACCCCGGCCAAGGCCACTTCGCCCACTGTTCCGGCAATGCTGTCGGTCGGCAGATAATAGGCCGTCATAGTCTTGTTGGTGAGCCAGATGCGGTTGCGATAGACGTTCAGATGATCGACCGTATCGCTAGCGAGACCATTCAACTGACCCGGCCCAGCACCCGAAACCAGAGCGGCCCAGGTGGTGCCGTCGAAGGTCTGAATGTCATCCGTGCCGTTGGCGCACATCAGATAGTTTGTGCCGGCCGGATTGGTGAAATTGATGGGCGAGTAGTAGTTGCTGGTCTGCCCCGTTACCGCGGCCACTGGCGGCACATTCGGATCGGCAGGGCTGGTCAGGTCCAGAATATCGCCATCCGCTGCCCCAAAGAGCTTGCGTGTGCTGGTGCCGATATAGGACATGGCGCTTTCGAGCGGCTCCGTGGTGCTGGCCGTGCCTTGCTTGAGGCATCCGGCGCGCAGTCGAATGCCAGTCGTGGTTGGTATCCAGTTCTCCAGCGTCTGTGCCGTGCCAGGTTTCGCCAGGGCCAGATTGACTGCAGACACCCAGCCGCCGGTCGGGGCAACAAAAGGTTTGTGGTTCGGGTCTGGCCTATGCCGCTGTTGGGCCGGACGCCGCGCTCCGGGCGCTCGCATCAGGGAACTACCCCGCTGATCGAGCCGGGCCACGCAACGTTACGATCCCGCCACGTCGAACGCGGCCCACCAGACACAATGGGTTTGCTGCCACCGTCCTTGTCGATCATGCGGTTGAGCATGATATTGAAGTCGGCCATTTCTTCATCGTAGGCGGTCTGTTTTGACTGCTTCCATTTATAGATGATGGCGAGGCGCAGCAGTTCCTCATCGAGGCGGAAACTATCATCGTCGGCGGTGAAAGCGGCTTTGGTGGCCGATGCGGCGCTGACCACTGGCAGGTTCTTGATGTAGAAGAACTTGGCCGTGTCGCCCGTGGCCATGGTGTCTAGGATTTGGATTTGGCCGCCATAGATGGTCCAAGACCCGGTAGTCTGGGTATAGGGTAGCGTCAGCAGTTCCAGCCACCTGTCGGTGTCCAGAATATGCTCCATGGCCCACTGATAGCGGCTGGACCACAGGCTGGCGGTGCGCAGCATACGGTCATAGTCGGTGGGCAGATCGAACCCGACCGCGGACGCATCCCCGGTCAGGATGTGGATCGACTTGAACAGCTGCCAGTCGTGCGCTTCCTTGATGGTCAGCACGGCGTCGGCAATCACTTCCTGCAGGGCGTACATGTCCCTGTCGGTCGAGGCATAGATCACCGTTGGCCGGGCAATGCCGATCTTGGTTGATAGACGCTGGCAAACCGACAGGATGGTCATTTACGCGGCTTCCTGGCCGAGCAGCTCGCGAAGTTTCGCAGCGCCGGCCTTGTGGTGGTACGGGATGCCCTTGGCGTCGAGTTGCGAGCGAAGTTCGGTCACCTCGTCGCTTTCGGGCTCTGCAGCCGGCCGGGTGGCCTGCTCAAGCAGGGCTTCCATGGCTTCCATGCGTTCGGCCATGTCGGCAATCTGGCGGTCCTTGGCTGCTTCCCGCTCGGCCGCTGCAGCAGCGCCGCTGTTCTCGAGGAAGATTCGGGCCAGGTCCTGCAACTCGCGCACATTGGGCAGTCGGACCTTGGATCGCACGGTGTCCGACATATCGCGGACTTGCTCCACTGAACGGACGGCGGCGAGACGGAATATTTCGGCCTGTTCAGGCGTAATGCCAGGCCATGCGGCGAGCGGCGTACCGTTGAGCGGGACTTCACGGCCCTCTTTCCAGGCAGCATAGGCGGGCTCGATCTCGGACCAGATGGCGCCCATGTGCTGTTCCTTCATGCCCATCAGCTCGCTATCTTCGCCGCCCTCGCGGTTCTTGATATTGGCTGGGTTGAGGCGGTCAACGCGCTCGGTATTGGACATGGACTGGGGGGCGTGGAGGGGAACCCAGGTCACCCAATCGACGGGGATCAACTGGCCCTCTGGACCCTTGCTGTACTTCTGGGCAAAGCCCGTAATCAGAATTGTGCTCATCGACGCATCTCCATTTGGAAGGTGGATAGAAAAAGGCCCCGCCGATGTGGCGAGGCCCCTATTCAGTCTTGGTGGGTGCGGTTAGCCCGGATCACCTGCGACGTAGCGCAGAAGCTCAGGGCGAGCCGCGGTAGCCTTGTCACGGTTGACCTTGGTAGCTTCCTTAGCCATCTGGCCGGCGACTATGCGCTCTCCGCCGTCCCACACCTGCACGATGCGCTCAGCAGAAAGGTTCTTGGGCAGAGGCCCAACATCTTCCTGCGGAGTGTTTTCGCCTTCGGCATCCTTGGAGTCCGGCCGTGGCCGACGGGCAGGATTTCGAACGAACGTCGTCGGGCCGGGCTGGCTGACGTTATTGTGCTCGCTGTCCGGGGTCAGGTCGATCTTTTCGGAATCTGGCTGGCCGGAGGTCGGCGCGGGCTTCTCCGAAACGGCGGGTTCTGGCTTATCGGTCTTGTTGGTCATTTCACCCTCCTTATGGGCAGGTGAGGAATACGATCTTTGCCGAAGCATCGACCGCAACCGCACAGATGAAGTCGGTCACGGCCGCGGACACGTCGAGTGTGCCATCGGTTGCGCCGGCTGCTGTGAGGGCGTTGCCATCAGCACCAGCGGTGAGAGCCGTGGTGAGGGTGGCCGAGCCGCCAGTCTGAATCCAGCAATACTCGCCAGTTGCAGGGGCCGACATAAGCATGCCGGCGCCAACGTTGGCGCTGTCGGAAAGATCAGAGGTGACGGTCGTGAGAGCGCCCGCGGACACACCGGACGGCGCGTAGTAGTACGTCATGTTGCCCGCGACGGCGGCAACAGCGCCGGCGCCGGAGTTGTGCAGGACGAACTTGTAGCGCTTGCCAGTGTGGTCAACGTAGATGTCGCCAATGCCGGGGGCCTTGCCCGAATTGGCGCCTGTCAGATCGGCGGAGGTATAGGTTGCGGTAAGGTCCGCACCAACGAAAGCGGTCATGATGGTTGCTCCTTACGTAGCGTCAATCAACACGCCCTGCAGCGCGCGATTGGTGGTTGCGAAGTAGCCCATCCAGTACATCGGCACGACGACCGCATCCTGGTTGATTGGCTTCTTCTCGTCGTCGGGGGTCCACTGCGCTTCCTTGTGCTGGACCAGGTAGAGGTAGTCCGTGTTGAGGAAGTAGGCCTTCTCAGCAGTGGTGGTGAAGTTGGTGTTCTCGTCAAAGATCACCTCGGCGCCCTTGTACATCAGGCCACCGAAACCCACTTCGCCTTCCTTGGCGGAGGTGTAACGCATGTTCTGCTGCAGGGAGGCTTCGAACACCGAATAGATGTCGTGAGAAGCGACGATCAGATCCGGCTTGTCAGCGCCGCGAACCAGCGGGAGCCACATGGCATTGAACTCGCCCTGAATCGTCGTGGTAGAGAATGCGTTGGTGCCCGTCATTTCACGGAACTTGTTGCGCCAGAAGGTCCAGGTCGTGGAGTTGATGCCGCCGACTGTCCCCTGCCCGTTCGTCTGGATAATGTTGGCCAAGCCGCCGATCTGGTTGCTGAGCGAGCCATCCGAGTAGAGGTCGATGGAGAAGTTGTTGGCGGCAGTCTTGAGCGCATTGCTCTTCCGGGTTTTCACCAGGTTGATCATGCGTTCCTTGCCGTTGTTCTGGCGCAGCTCGCGGCCCGATGCCGTGACGTGGATGGCCACCTGAGCCCAGTCGTACTTGGCCGAGGTGATCACGTCAGAGGCGTTGGTGTTGAGCGTGTCATAGCCGGCATAGCGGGTATAGGTGCTGTTTTCCGCGTATTCGAGCGGTTCCTGCGCCTCGTAGCCGCCAGAGACGGTCTTGATCTTGCCCTTCGCCTTGAGCTTGCGGAGAAGAGCATTGTGCTTGGAAACGTTGTCGGTGACCTCAGTCGCGCTATGGCGAAGGGTCGTGGACACCATTTCCGTAAAGGTGGAGGATGGGGTCGCCATCTAGTTATCCTTTATGGTTTTTGTCCCAGACGGCCGCAAGCTCATCCTCAAGGGAGGGCTGGCGGGCTTTTCCGGACGATGTGGAGGTGACGTTGACGCCGGTCGCTCGCTTGGCGGCCTCGGCCTTCTGCGCGTTCCCATTGACGGCGGCTTTCGCGGCCTGGGTCTTCGCCCGAAGTGCGGGGTCGGCTTCTACTGCAGCATTTACGGCATATTTGAAGACGGCTTCGACGGAAGCGCCTTCACCAAGGGTTTGGAGGCCTTCTTTGACGAAGAACTCCCAGCGCTCGGGCTTGATTTCCTTATAGAGGGGCTCGCTTTCCTGCAGGCGCCTCGCTTCGGATTTCAACTCGCGCTGTTCAATCACCTGTTCGATTTCAGCGGGGCCGTTGCGTCCCTGTAGGGCGCGCTTCAACTCGGCTATCTCGTTCAGGAGAATTTTGGTTTCCTGCGGAACCGTCTGCACCTGGCCACCGAAGGCCTTGGCGAGTTCCTCACGCAGGTTGTAGGTATCGGCAATGGATAGCAGCGTCTCGAGCGGCTTCGAATCCATTGATCGTTGAATATTGGCCAGATAGCGGATGCCATCGGCAGGGTTGATCGGCTGACCGTCCGAACCCCTGAGATTGCCGTTGAAATACTCGGCAAACTCGCTGGCGGCCTCTTGGAGCGGCTTGTAGGTCGAAACCTGCCGCCCCATGTCGGAAAGCCGGCCATGCAGCTCCTGCTGGTGCTGTGCGATGGCTGTGCGGTGTTCGGCGGGGATCGCCGCCCAAACTTCTTCCTTGCCGGCCCAATTAGGGGGGAGAGGAACTTCCGCGGGCGTCGAACCGGGCAGTTCCTCTCCCGTCTCACCTTCCAGTGAGGCCGGTGGTGTGACGGGCTCGGCCTGCTCTGGCTCAACCTCGGTTGTTGCTTCACCGTTGGCGCTGACGAACTTGCCGCCGTCGCCACGATCTGCCCCATTGGTCACATTGTCTCGGTTCCAGATGGCCTCAAGGTCCGCGTCCATGGTGGCGGGGACGGCTTCGGTCATACTGGGCTGCTCAAGAGCTTCGACGCCGCTCATATCGCTTCCTTTGCTTTGGTGGATTGGTCAGTGTCCCGGTATTCGTCCGAGACGGTTAGGCCGCGCTTGGCTGTGAATGCCTTGTTGCGGAGCTTTCCTTTGGTTGGGCTTTCGCTGGGCTCCAGAATCCGGCAACCAGAGGCAGCGAGGTCGTAGCGATGCTCTGCCCGGCTGGTTACCGGCCTGCCCGTCGCTGGGCTGATAAAAGCCTCGAATTGCTCAGTGATGATCTGTGGCAGGCAAATGCCGTCCCGTTCGGGAACGGGCATGCGCTCGCCCGTCTCGGGGGACCGAAACGCGCCGTCTTTCCAGATGTAGCGGGCCATTATGCGGGGACGTACTCTGCGCCCGCTTCATCATAGAGGATGACGGGTGGGGCATTGATGGTGAGGGTGATGGGCGTTGCTCCTGACGTAGCGACCGTCCGCACAGGTGCCTGAACGCCGGACGCTACAGACACCTGCGTTTTGGGAACGCCGCCACTGGCGACGACAACAACCGGGGGATGGGCCATTACGCTACCAAGAGAAGCACCATTGCCTCTTCCTCTTCCAGTTGTTGCCGTTGATAAGTGGCAATCGCCCTGAGCAGATCGTTGACCAGCGCTGTGGTGATGTGGTCCGGCGCGCGGCGGGCGACAGCAACAATACTGTCTGGAATGGATGCCGGTACAGGCACCCCCACCGCTTCAAACGCCACTTTGGCGACACCGTTGGCCCTGTCGTACGCGTCACCCAGCAACTCGGTAGTTTCGGCTTCACGGCGAAGAGCTTCTTTCAGCTGCTCGCGCTGTTCATCTCGGAACCGCTTAGTGACGCGCCCACCCCAAAAGCCGCCCCTATTGGGGATGGCAGGCGCCTCTGGAGCAATAGTCGCGCCAAAAAATGCATTGTCGTTGGCGAACAATTCGCCCGTGATGGTCTGTGTTGCGCCATCTGCGGTGATTGTGGCCGCGAAGAACGTATCCGGGTCCGTGAAAAGCAACCCAGCGATGGCGTTCGACGCCGTGACCGCCGCGGCATAGAACGTGTCGGAATCAGCAACGAGCGTGGCCGAGACCGCGTAACTGGCCGAAACCATGGCGCCATAGAATGCGTCCGCATCGCTGACCAATGCGCCAGTGATGATGACTGTGCCGGGAGCTACCGTCGCTCCATAAAAAGCTTGGCTATCGGTGAACAGCGCGCCAGTGATGGCCTGCGACCCCGAGCCCGCGGCCTCAATTGAGATTGTGAGCAACGCCTGGGTAGCACTGGTCAGCGTACCTGCCGTATTTCCAATGGCGCCGGCCGTGGCCTTTTCGCCAGTGACGATGACAAGGCCGCCGCCGCCATTGGAAGTAATGCCGTTATCGAAACGCTCAGCAAGGTTCGAGAGGTTCGCATTTGTCTGGCCGGAGAACCGTGCGCCCGTCGCGTCCAGGCCATCCGCCAGGACCTGAAGGACCATGCGATCCGCGCCGGGTGTAGTCAGGTCAGGCCATGAGACCGCCGTCGAAGCAGCATTGACGACCGCCGCGGCGAACGACGCATCAACGGTACAGGTGCCTCCATTTGGGTTCCGAAACCCGATGATGACCGCGTAGGTATGGTCGCCAGAGTCGGGAACCGTAGGCGCGGCATCGCCGCTCTGCGCATTCCGAAGAAAGACAGAAACCTTGTTGTCGCCGGTCGGGATGGCAGCGGCATAGAACGTATAGCCAGTAACACTGACCTGGGCTTCAGCCCGTTTGGTATTCGTAACCAGAGCATGGCAATCGTCAGCAGCCCATCCCGCTGGCAATCCCGGCGTTACCGCTCCTGTGCCGCCTGATGGCGCTCCAACCGCGACAAATGTCGGCAGGGTCATGGCGGCGCCTAGAGCGCTAGAATGCCAGAAGCATTCCACGTGATTGCGATGTTACCGCCGTTTGGGGTAACCGGAAGCCCCGTCTGGCCCGTGTCGATATACGCCACCAGCCGCCAGGTCGTGTTGGCACCGGCATTTTTGCGATAGATTACCAGCGCCTCAACCGAATTCCCACTGACCGCCGTGTACGTCACGTCACCGCCGTCCACAACGCCATTGGTCAGCGTTGGTGAGGTGATTTCCTGATCTGTGCCAACAACACCGGAGAGCGAGGAATAGAACTCGTGGGCGGCGCTATAGGTGTAGGTTCCAGTGTCCACCAAGGCCACAAAGAGGCCTGTCGCGCCCGACCCGGTGATAGCCGAATTAGCAGCCCCACCCAGCAGCGCTTCCTTGTATTTTGGGTAAATCGCGTTGGCCATTTAGTTCTCCGTCGCGCTGTAAACGCGCCCGTCAGGGGTGGTGATGCTACGGCTCTTGGGCTTGCTCAGTTGCTCAACCAAGGCGGATAGGGCCTGCGACTGCGACGCCAGGGCCTCGGTGATGGATGAGGTCTGGCGTTCGGAACGATCGACAACATCGGTTTCATCCTCGCTGGCCTCAACACCCTTCGCCACGAGGTCCGCCTTCTTGATCAGCAGGTCATACTGCTTGAGCTGCAGGTTGATCTCACCGATGCGAACATCGTTCTCAGCCTTGAGCCGGTCAGCCTCGCCCTTCACCTGCAATTCTTGCAGCTTGAGTGCGTATTCCTCACGCTTGGCATTGGCCTCGACAACGGCCTCCTGCAGCTTCTGCTGGCTCTCGGCCTGCTGCATGGCCATGTCTGCCCGCTGCTGCTGGGCCGCGGCCTCCATGTCCATTTTGCGGGCCTGCATATCGGCCTCGGTCTTCTTGGCCTCCTGCTCGGCCTTGATCTGCTCAGGGCTTGGCTGTTGCGGCTGAGCCGCCTTCTCCTTGGCCGCGATAATCTCACGCTCAAGGGCGTCCTCGGTGGACTTACCCAGCGTGAATAGACGGGCCGTGGCGGCGAATATCTCGATTGCACCTTCCTGGCTGATGACGCCCATCTGGACGGCAGGAACAACGCCTTGGAAGTAGGCCGCGGCACCCTGCAGGAACTCGGCCTGATCCTGCTTCTTCTGTGTCAGATCGGCGCGCACCGTGGAATCGCTCTCCACGTCGATACGATAGAACTGGGCCACATCATCATTGAGCAAATCGTTGAGCGCCTGCAGGTGCGCCAGCTTCTTCTGCCGCGCTTGTTCGGCCTGCTGATGCTGTTGCACCGCCTGCTCGTACATCTGCTGCATTTGCTGCTGCTGTTCGGGCGCCGCGTTCGGGTCCATCGGTGGTTGTGGTGGCGCAGGAAGCGGGGCCAAGTCCTGCTGCGTCGGAATGAGCTGAATGCCCGTCATCTTCTGCAGGGTTTCAGCCGAGAACTTGGCCGGAATGATTTCCGCCATCATCACGAACAGGTCGCGGGCAGCGCGCTCCATCATGCGCTGCATTTTCTGGATGCGTAGCGAGCCCCATTGGCTCTTGATGTTCTGGGCCGTCGCCGTCTCGCTCGACTTGCTGGCACCGCGCACAATGTCGCTGATGCCGGTAATCTCGTAGATCGCCTGCTTGGTCTGCTCGCGCTGAACATACAGTTCACGCAGCGCCTGGATGAATTTCTCGATGGGCCAGAAGGCTACTGCGCCCTCAAGCCCGCCGTTCTGCGCCCATAGCTCGGGGTTGGCGATTGGCACAAAGTCCGTATCGTCCGCATCCAGCATGTTGGCGAGTTCGGTGGCATCGCCCGAGTACCAGCCGCGAACCCGCATCTGCTTGGTGATGGCGCTGATGCGGCGGGTCGTGGTGTCCAGCTCATCGGCCAACTTGCGATAGATCGAAAACGGATTGACCGGCATAAGCCGACCGACCAGTTCAATCGGCTGCATCGGTGTGCAGCACGGAAAGAACGCCTTGAGCCCAAGCGGGTCTTTGACGATCTTGAGGATCTTGCCGGTGTCGTTCTCGATGAACTTCACCTTGCCGGACTTGCGGCACCAGACTTCCCAGATCACGACATCGTTGTCAGTGTCGCCGGCCGCCAGCTTGTCCTCTGGCAGGGTTTGCGCATCGGCTAGAGCGCGATCAGCGAACTGCTCGATATCCTCCATGGGCATGGCATGGCGATATGCTTCCCATGGCCGATCTTCCCAGCGCTTGGCTGGACCATGGCGATAGTCGCGCCAGCTTACGGCTTCGAAGCAGATGCGTTCGTTTTTGACAGATGCTGCAGCAGTGGGTTCCCCGCCATCACCCGGTCGCTGATCACCTTCTTCTGCTCGGGCGTCATCATCTTCAACGCCCTCTCCGTCGCCTGGGATTTCCTCATCGAATTCGCGAGCCAATTCATGTAGGTCGTCATTGTCCTGCTCGCCCTCAACATCAGCCTTGAACCGCAGGCGCACAATACCACGACCAGCGAGGAACGCATCCTGCGCCCCACCTTCCATTTCGATCTGGAGCCGACTGTCGTCTACCTGAATTCGAATGGCGCGCTCTAGAAGCTCGGAGCCGTCCTTGGCTATCGGGTCATCATCAGCAAAGCGGCGGCGAATGTCCGGCTGTGGAGGGCTGTTGATGATCGCCGGAACGATGGTTTCAACGTTGGAATAGAGGATGTTGAAGTCTAGCCCACGCGAGCCGCCCGTCTGCTTTTCGCCGGTATAGGCCATGACAGCCTTGTCGGCGTCATCCATCCAGTCCTTTTCATGGACGGCAGCGGCCTCGATGCGCTCAATCCAGCGCTTGCCTTCCTTGCGCAATGCAGCACCGTCCGGAGCCTTGCGGCCCTCGGTCTGTAGGTATTCAGCCATGTGGTGTTTACCTTGTCCTGCGTCTGCGGATCATGGCGTCAACCGCCTGCTTCACGCTCATATTGCCCACGATGCTGCCATCAGGCTTGGCCTCGTAGATCAACTCGGTCTGCTTGGGCTTGGGAGGCGCTGCCTTGATAGCCTCACGCCATGCCAGACCCAGATAGCGCCAGGATGAGCCGATATGCTCAGCCCAATCCTTCACCGGGTTTTCACGGAACGTCTTAAGCTCGTCGTCCCATTCACGGCGGTAGTTCTTCAAACCCTCAATGCCCAGCTCGCACCGCTCAGCATCGAAGTCGGCAACCTTGATCGCCTCTCGGCCGGCGTGAATGCCATCGGCCACCGCAATGCGCTTGACCAGCTTCGGCTTGCGCTTTGCCTGCTTGAGCAAATCCCATCGGGTGTGCTTGGCACCCCAGATGAAGTCCATCACATCATCCGGCACATAGTCGTCGCCGTGGTAGCCCTTATCGTCCAGCCATTTGATCCAGTCGAGCAGGTCGTCGCTCTCGGGCCGGTAGAAGTCTACAATCTTGAGCCGCCCACCAATGACCTGGAAGCACCAGATCGGATTGTTGACCGCCTTGCCCAGATCCCATGCCGTATGGACTGGCTGGCTATAGTCGACCGGCACCAGACCAATGCGGTTTTCCCGCTCGGCCTTGGCCATCTCAGCGCCCCAATAGGCACCAATCATCGCGCCAGAGAACGAGCAATAGTATTCCTGCTCAAACATCGCACGGCCCAGATCGGCGCCGTAGAGGTCTTGGTACTCCGCAAGGCTTTCGGTCAATTGCTCGGCTGTCAGCGCGCCTGTGTCCAATACGCTGGACAGTTCAGCGAACCAGTGTTCATTGCCCTTGGCTCGGTCGTACATCGTCTTGGCGTGGTTGTTGCCGCGGGGCGTGGTAATGAACGCTGCGGTGCCGCCAGATTCCTCAATCATCGGCTTGTGGTAAGCCCACGCCGCCGGGTTGCAGAGCGCCCACTCCGAATAGGCTATCCCGACCGGACCAGAGCCCACCGTGGCGTCATATCGATCAGAGCCGAGAAGCTGCCACGTGCTGCCCCATACCGTCTCGATGAACATGTCATTGTCATTGATGCGCTTCCTGATCTCCGGCGGAAACGCCTCGTCTATCCGTCGCTTGCCAGTGTGGCCGTTGATGCCATTCCAGATCGCCTTGCGGGCCTGGGCATATTCAGGAAAGCAGTGCCAGTACGTCCCTACCCTGCGCTGCGACAGCTCACGAAAGCCGTTGAGGACGATTTCATCCTTGCCCCAGCGGCGATGGGCAATCTCGATCAGCCGCTTCTTCTTCTGGTTGACCAAGGCTTCATGAAAGCCGCGCTGATACCAGCGGACACGAAACTCGTACTCGGTCACTTGGTCTCATAGACCGTCTTGAACACGATCCCGATATCACCACCGTCTTTGCCGGTATGCTCAACGCTGGCGAGCTTGGCATGGACGTAGGGCGCTGCCGCCTTAGCAGCATCCATCCGCTCTTCACGCGGCACATTGTCATCGCGCAGCACGTTCAACATGAACTCAAGTGGCATGATGCCGCCCTCGGCAGCAGCCTTGCGCGCCGTTTCGTTCATTTTGGTTGCTTTCCCTGGCTTGCGGCCGGCACCAGGTCTCTGGCCTCCACTAGCCATTTTGATTGTTTGATTTCATTTCAAACATTCCTGTCGGCTTGGTGTTCTCCCTCCCCTGTTATGGGAAGGCTGGGGAGGGTGACGCAAAACCATTCCTTTCCCCCCCACTGAGGGATGAACTGGCTTTGCGCGAAACGGTTACAGATCGCTACTGAACAGTGGGTTTATTCTAAGAGACAGTGATTTTGGGTGTATCCTGAGAGGCAATCACCTGCCCCGCAGCCGACGATGGCTTTTCCAGTGTCGTCGTAATGGGGTCGAGCGGGCGTTCTCTTGCTACGGGGCTTGATGATGTGTGTCGCCGCGCTCGATGGGGACGCCGCCTGCCATTTCTGGCAACGTACTCTGTACTGGCGAGCGTGAGGATTGAGGCCGCCGCATGAACCGGTCTGCGGTGGATAGGACTGTTTCGGTTGTCCCGACCTCAAAGTGAATTGACCCGGACTTTAAAGATTACCGCGACCGGCTCATGCCAATCCCTCGGAACCGGGTCAAACTAGATATGGGTATCGAGACGGGCCGGGTTGGTTACCAGCTATTGGGTTTCCCTGGGACGTGTGAGAACCAAACCCACAATTCACCGGCGCTCTAATCCGGTCATACGTGACCCGAGGGTCCGCTTGCTCCCACCAGACTGCGTGTCCATCCACGCCGCCGTCTCGATCTTTGCCCTTTCGGGTCTTGAGGCTGAACGCGGGAAGCGTCAGCGAACTGGCAGGGGCCGGACTTGCACCAGATCATTGTTCGTTGCCGTGCACGGCAGAGCGTCATCATCACCAGCATATCCGGCTTGCGGCCGAATGGTCCGATCACCCTTAACGTATGCCCATCGGGCAAATCTGAATCAAAAGAGCCCGCCGTGGCGAGCCCTGTTTCCGACGCAAAGCGTCAGCTTATTCGTTTGTGCCTGCTTCGTGCCCCACTGTCAAGCGGCGCGTTTCGTCACCAACTTGAAATGCACAGCAAGGTCATCAAGGGCCGAGAACAGATCATCCTTGGCCCCTGCCCTGGCTCGCGCCCCCATGCCACGATGGGTCAATGGCTGGTCGTGGACGATGACGCGCTCGATCAGGCTGGACCGCAACATGCCCAGGCACCGCACAGCTTCCTTGTATGCCTCGAGCGCATCAACGTGGTGGCCCTGCAAGATATCCTCTCGCGGCCCGGAGGTATCGACCTTGACCGCGGTGTAATCCACGGCCTTGGCCCCGCCGATCTGCGCCCGATCATAGGCATTGCGATACCGGGCCGCTGCCATGATCTGCATTTCACTGGCGCCCTTCAGCCGCGCGAGGCCGCCAATGTACTCGATCATATTCATGGCCACGCCAACCTTACCTACCAGCGGGCCGGATTTAAGCTGCCGTTGGTGGAAGTATTCGGCGTCGGACATGGACGGGTCCTGCACCAGTCGGTGTTCGATAATCCTGCTGCCCATGTGTCTTGCCCCTGTATATGGTTAGATGAGGTGTTCGAGAGCCTTTTGAAGCTGCCGTTCGAGGTAGCCGCGCTGCTCGGCTTCGGATCGCTCGAAGTTCCGGTCCCGCTGCATGCGGACCTTTGTCGTGAGCGAAAGCGAGTTCATGACCGCGATATCGGGGTCGAGCTGGTTGACGTGCATTTCCAGCCGGCGGCGGCGCTTTTCTTCCATGCTGCGGCCAAGGAAGTCGGCAAGCTCTTTGCGGGGCCATTCGGTGGGGTCGTAGTTTTCGGAGTGGAGCGTCTGGGCCGTTTCGTTAATTCCGTAGCCACTAAGCGATCCGCCGAACAAGCCGGCGCCACCCAGGGACAGACCTTCCATCCCGCTGGCGATAGCTGATTTCGCCATTTGCGGGCCAGCGACAGCCGAGCCAGCGAGCAAACTCAAAACACCGCGTCGTTTCATTTTCCTGCCCTATCCTTCTTGGGTGGGGAGATGGGGTATTGGCGGAACGGGCGAAGGCTCATGCTGCATTCCTTTCGCGCAAAAGCTCGGGTGGTACCTTGCAGCCGGGCTCGCCCGGTGGCGGCCCCCACGCTCCCCACATGCCGGTTTCGTAAAAGGTTTTGAGGCGCCCTGCCCAATCGGCAGTGGCTTCCTTGGCGTCCTGGGTGAATTTGAACCCCGCATTGCGCAGGTATTCGATCTCAACCGTCATCCAGCTTTTCTTGATGGCCAGGTGGAGGGCTTCAGCCGGGTTCCCCCCAAGACGCTGAACCTCGCGCAGCGTGTCGACCAACATTTCCGCCGTTGCCGAAACCAATGGCCGGCGCTTTTCTTCGAGGTAGCCGACGAAGCGCTGGGCGGTCATAGGGTCCACAACGGACTGGAGCACAACACATGGGTTGGCGTAACGCTTAGGCTTCGAAGGGGTAAGGGGTTCTCTACTCTCTTCTTCTCTTATCTCTTCTGGTTCGTTTGATGTTGAAGCAATTGCTTGCTCTGTATCGTTGTTTTTCAATGCGTTAGATCGCGACTTTCCGCTCTCGACACCGCCCCGACTTCCCGCCGACTTTCGTTCGGCGCGGGTTCGGTTCCGGTTCGAAACCTCTTCGGCGGCGCGTCGGTTGGAAATGAACCCGTCCTCAACGGTGATTTTCCCGGCCGCCTCAAGCTCTGCGATCAGCCGCCTTGCCTTCCGATCATTGCACCGGAGCAGCCCCGCGATAACAAAGCCATTGTCCCGAATGGGGCGCTCTGTGATGTAAATGGCGTGGCACAGCCGCAGGTACGCCGCTTCCTGCTCAAGGGTCAGATCGTCTGTCCCATCGTTCCAATCGACGGGGTTCATTTTGTACCAGTCCGTCATGTGTTGTCCCTGATCGAAGAATGCGCAATCGAGCACCAAAGGCGCACGTCGCTGGTTTCGCCGTTCCGGTTCTTGCGGATGAGGAATTCCATGGCCCAGCGAGCGTCCGCCAGCTTGTAGGGATCAGCATCGGGGTCTTGTGCCAGGTAGTAGGCTTCGCGGTACAGGAACCCGATCACATGGGCGTCCTGCTCGATTTCACCGGACCAACGCAGGTCCGACATGATCGGCCGCTTGTCGTCGCGCTTCTCGACCTCGCGGGAGAGCTGGCACAGCAGCACAACGCAGCAGTCCAGTTCCTTGGCAAGAGCGCGCGCCCTGCCCGACACTTCGCCGGCCTCGGCCACCTTGTTGCCAGCATAGCGGTCTGAGGGCGTCACAAGCCCCATATGGTCAATACAGACCACACCCAGCTTTACCCCTGCCGTGGCCATCTCAGACTTCAGCCTGCGGGCCTTGGCGGCGATCTGGGCGAAGGTCAGGCGCGCACTGTCGTCAATGTGCATCGGCGCCCGATTGATGGCCTCGCTCGCGGTCCAGGCCATTTCCTGCTTGTCCTCTGGAACATCGCCCTTGAGCAGAGAACCAAAGTGCGGGGCGGACATGCTATTGCAGGCGTCAGAGATCATGCGGGCAGCGATTTCCTGCCGCGTCATCTCCAGCGAGAATATGGCAACCCCAACCCCGCTTTCGGCAGTCCGACGCAGGGACGAACACATGAAAGCGGATTTGCCCATGCCGGGACGCCCGGCGATGACGTAGAGCTGGCCACGGCGGTAGCCGTTGAGCTTAAAATCTAAAATGCGAATGCCGGTCGTGGCACCCCGCTGTGTGTCAGGGTTGGCAATGTCCTCGAATAAGGCTTGGGTCGCGCTGTACAGGCTACCGCCAACCTTTTCGGATCTGACTTCGAGCAGGTTATCGAGATCGGACAAGCATTCACTGGCGACCTCATAGGGGTCAGCCTCGAAGCGCATGGCGGCCTCTTTGGCATTGTCGGCCATCTGCACCAGTGAGCGCCGCGCCCACCGATCCTTGAGCGTTGAGACAAGCCCACTGATCATTTCGGTTTTCAAGCCAACCGAACAGGCACGGGCGTAAAACTCGCCCCGGCTAATGCCGCCTAGATCGGTCGGCAACGCCGCCATGATTGTTGGTGGTGTTAGGCGGTGCCCAGCGTCATGGATGCGCAGGCAGGCGTCATAGAGATACCGCGCCAGGCTGTCGCCAAACCACTCGGCTTTAATGACCGGAGCGAACTGCTCAAAAGCGCCATCGTTGGTGAACAGCGACCCCAACAGGGTCAGCTCGACATCGGTTTCTGATAGAACGATTTGCGAGGCAGCCGCGCTCATGATGCGCGCCCCGTGAATGGTTCGACCCACGCCGCCCAAGCTTTGCCGGCGGCGATGCCATCGGCAATATTTCCGGTCGCGTCAGCCTTGGCCCGCGCATCGAGATAGACCTGCCAAAGAGCTTGGAGCCGGTCATCCTTCTTGCGCTGCGCCACGTCGAGGAAAAGCAGATCACCCATTGGCCGCCGCCTTACGCATTCTGCGCTCGTGGGCGTTGATGCCCGAAATGACGGTGCTATGGTCGCGGCCCCCAAGGCGCCGTCCGATAGCCGGCAAGCTCATGGTAGTTTCGTTCCGCATGCGCCACATAGCTTCATGCCGCGCCGCTACCAGTTCCTTGGCGCGCCGCTCGCTGATCAGATCGAGTTTGCGAACATTGTGCTTTAGGCAAACCTCCCGCATGATCCTGTCAACAGAGGAACGACGAATACCAACTTCAATGGCTGGCGCGGTTTCTGCCGGCTTCTCATACTCGGGGGCTTGGCGCTCCGTTCCTGCGGGAATAGCCGCGCGTGAAATGAGATTTGGGCGACCCATTGCCAGGCCCAGCCTGGCGCGTGCATCCCTGTTTCGAGAATGCTGCTGTTGCAAGGCGCCCAAGGAAACGGTGAGGTTCAGATGGGACGTGCAGCGGCTGCCCTCGCCATTGGTGACAACGGCCCGGGGCGCCCTCTCCTGCTCTATGGGTGATGGGCTCATCCCCTATCCCCCTTCGCTTCCTTTGCCTTCACCTCAGCAATGAGAGCGGCAGTGGTGCGGGCCTTCTGGTTGTCTGCGAAGATATGTTCTTCGGTGGCGCCCTTCCGGTGAGGATGGGGCGTGGCGATCTTGGCGAGGATTTCAGTGTTGAGGGTCATGGCTATTCGCCCTCGTCCAGCAGCGCTTCAAGGGTGTCGGCCACGCCGAGCAAGCGGCCGGCTATCCAGTCCTTGGAATAGGTGTCGCGGGTCTCTTTCCTGGTCGAGGGCTGGACACGATCGAAGCGCGGGTTAGCTATTAGCTCTTGAAAGTCGGGAACCTCTATCTCGGTGACTTCCGTGCCCTTGGCTGCGGTATCGCGCAGGGCTGCAATAAGGCGCTTGTGGTCAATTGGCATTGTCGTCTCCCTGTTCGGTCTTGGGTTCAGTCGGCTTGGTCATCGAGCCCATCGCCATGCCGGCGTACGGGTTAGGACCGGCGAGCGGCGTCGGTGACATCTGTTCGGCGTCGGCCGAAAGAGCCTTGGATTTCGCCAGCCATCGCTTGGTGATTTTGTGCCGTCTCGAAGGCGAGAACGATGCCTTCCAAGCGAGCAATACGTTCCTGTAGAGCTGCGAAAGCATCCCTATTTTCCTCCTCGATTAGCCGGTCACCGACCAGATTTTTGATGGCGTCAATTTCGTCGTCTCTTGGCGAAGCGGCTTTGGCTTCCCAGTAGGAGCGCACACGGCGCTCGGTGAAGCCGAGTAGATCGGCCAAACGCGCCTTGCGAAACTTGTGGTTGGCAGTGGGCCAGCGCTGCACCGCATAGGTGCGCAGGCCCTTGGAAATGGCTGTGGCGCTCATCCGTCGCCTCGTGTCACGGAATGACAATTATTTGTCCTCGCTTGCTGGCATTTGTTGATCCAGCAGATGAGCGACGACGAAAGGGCAGACGGATGTTTGATTACCGGGAGAGCGCGATACTGAGGATGCTCGTCCTGGAGAAGTTGAGCGCAGACCGGACGGCAATCCGGGATACGCACGGAATTAAAGGCCCCGCGAGCAGCACGGATGCGCTCTGCGGGGGAGTTGAGGCCGATGCCCGAGAGGAGGGTATCGAGTACCGGCCTACGGCTGTGAGGGGAGATACCCGCAGCCGATCTGCAATGGAAAGCGCGGGACATGGCCCCGCCAGTTTGGGCGTAGCTGGACCCATTAAACCCAGCCCGGTTTCCCGACCTGTCATGTTGAGGATCGTTGCCAGCAACACAGGTGTGCGCAGACAGCCCCAACGAGCTATTGCCCCGCTCGGTCTGCGCACATCTCTGCTGCTGGTGGTTTCGCGATGAGCACATACCCGTGGCCATGGGCCAGACCGATGCCAAGGCGCGTGAATTGGGCGAGGACATTACCTATCCCCCTCCCCGTCGCTCAGGCCGCCGACATGTGCGCAGGCCAGGAATACGATGAGGGCCGGAATGCCCAAGGCGGTCCAGACAAGCAGGATGGTGACAACGATGGACATCATCACGCCCCCAGCAGCGAGATTGCGGCCCGGACAATCCCAGCCAAAGCCTGAAAGCCAAGGATGGCTACAGCCCATGCTGCAAGGCCAAGTGCGAGGGCGCACAGGATCGGCCGGCTATCGAAAAAACCACGGCGGCGGGTGTGGGGAATGGTGCGGGTGGTCATGGTCAATCCTCCGAAGGGGCTGCAACCATGCCGAGAGCCGACATGTAGAGTTCGAGCAGGGCTTCTTGCTCCATACGTTCGTTTGCATCCTGCTTGCGCAGCCGCACCACTCGACGCATGATTTTCGTGTCGTAGCCGTTGCCCTTGGCTTCGGCAAAAATCTCCTTGATATCGGCAGTGATGGAGTCCTTTTCGGCCTCCATTCTTTCCACTCGCTCGATGAATGCGCGGAGCTGTCCGCCATCGACGCTATCGCCGTTGGATGGGTACGCCATTTATTGGACCTCGGAATTTTTGTGAGCGGTGTTTACATGGCTCGGGCGCTTGAAGGGGGAGAAGTCCCCGGCCACCTCATTGGAAGCCGCGACATAGGCAGCATGGGCCAGTTCCCGCGTCGGGAAATTGCCGAGGTACTTTTTCTTACCGCCGATACGTATGAAGGCTTCCCAGCGGCCCCCGCGAGCGCGCTTAGTTCCCGCTGTGGGGAGGCGCTCGGCGTTCCAGACGTTTTGCTGTTGGGTAGCTTCCCGCAGGTTCGCCAAGCGATTGTCCGCTCGGTCTCCATTGGCGTGGTCTATGAACACGGTCGGATAGCGGCCAAAGCTAAGAGCAAAGGCGATCTGGTGAGCTCGCAGGTTGAACCGGCGACCCTGGTAAGTGATTATCGTCTCGCGGTACCCAGACACTCCGGGTTTTGGAAACGCCTCCTGCCCCGCGAACTTCCTCTTAAAGTTGCTGTAAGCGCCCTCACTGGCGAACGATGCGCGGTCACGAGCAAGCCAAGTGAAGCTGCCGGTATCGGGATCGTAGGCGATGATCTGCCGCAGATGATCGACGGGCACCATCTACTCGCCTCCACGCTTGCGGATGGAGGCGCGGCAATGCGTAATCAGCTTGGCGCTGCCGAACTGTTCAATCATGTCAACAAAGACCTGCCGTTCCTCAGCCCTTGCAGCCATGATTGCGCGGGCTATGATCTTGGTGAGACCAGTGCCGAAGAACCCAGAAGCCGCCTCACCAGCAGCGTCCCAAACGTCCTGCGGGATATCCTCGGGCTTGCTCATTCCTCGAACCTCACGGCCTTGCACTGATGGGCGGCGGGAAACTTGGGGCTGCGGCGAATGTTGCGGACCTGAACGGCTGTGCCAGCCCAGGAATGCGCGCGCCGGTCGGTCAGGAAATCGCCCGACCAATGCAGCCATTGCGATCCACAGCGGAGGCGGAACAGCTTGCTTTCCGTGGCCGTGCTGATGTGGAACTGCTTGTCAGCGCCAGAGGGCTTGGAGCGGACAGGATCGAATATCAGGCTCATGCCACTGCCTCCTTGGAGGGGGCAGTGGCCGCACGGGCAGGCTTCCGTTTCAGGAAGCCTGCCACCTTCTCGTATGTCTTGAGATTGATGGTTCTGCCGCCCCGTAGCCGAGTAACGAGCTTCCCATCATTGACAGCCCGAAGGCCAAACGTGGTTTCCTCGATCCCGTGACGTGCACAGTAGGCTTCGATTTGTTTGATGAGGGCGCTGATTTCAATCATGCCGCCATTCTGGTGGGCAACTGCCCATTTGTCAATGGGCTAAAACCCAAGTGCAATGGGCAGCCCATTTTGCGATCTTCACGGTATGGCTAGTGAACAAATAGAACGGGTCCGCACGCTCATTGAGAGCAACAAGCTCAAGATGAAAGCTGTGTCTGTGGCCGCTGATTTAGGCGATACCTTCGTGCGTGATATGATCGTGCGTGAGCGCGAGCCGTCAGCCGAGAACTATCGCAAGGTCATCGATGCGATTGCACGTCTGACCGGCCGCGTACCCCTAGAGCAAACGCAGGGCATATCTCCCGCCGATGTTGAACCGATCAACCGGCTGGCTTTGCCTAGAGACATTGATGTTCTAGGTGCAGCGGCAGGCTCCGAGGCTGGGCGCGGATCATTTCACTTCTCAATGGACCCAATCGACCGCGTGACGCGCCCACCTGGGCTGATTGGCGTCAAAGGTGTCTACGCCGCATATGTCGAGAATGACTCGATGTGGCCTATGTATGCCCCGGGCCAATTAGTGTTCGTCAGTCGCGTGAGAGCCCCAGCCCCCGGGGATGCTGTTGTGATCCAATTTCCGGGCGAAGTCGAAGGCGACGAAAGCGGCTTCATCAAACTATTGCAACGCCGCACTGCCGAATGGGTCGAGTGCAAGCAGTTTAATCCAGAAGGCCCCGTCAAATACCGGAACGTCAAAGGGCTGACGCTTCATCGTGTATTCACCAACAATGAGTTGTTCGGCATTTAGTGAACGGTTTGGACGTTAGGGCGGAACGCTTCTAGTGCGGACTTGATCTCCAAAAGGAGCGCATAGTCCGGCTCGGCAGGTTCGCCGCTGTCAGCACCAATTCTCCCCACGACTGGCACCACCAAAAACCCCATCCCCTCCCCCTCTCGGCTAACCAGGCTGAATCGGTAGCCGGGAAACGACGCCTCCAGGTAGACGCGCAGTTGCGCCCGTATGGTCACGAGATAATCGTGGACCTCCGGGCCGCTCATGATGACGAACTCGGTCACTTCATGTGAGTGCTGCATTATTCATGTTCCTCATATGTTCTCTTATTCAAAACAGATGGCGGCTCAAGAGTCGAGTCGGTCATTAACTTTTTAGCTGCCCACTTTTGTTGGGTTATTGCCCATTGACAAGGTGGGCAGTTGCCCATTATGGTCATCTCAACGAACAGGCACCGCCTTGGAGTTGAGACGCATGGCCAGCACCGAACAGATCGAAATCCGCGCCCGCAAAATCCATGCGATCCGCAAGGAAAACTATGCCCGCAACTACCCGTGGGCTGGTGATCTGACCTTTGACGGTGGAGAGCGCGATTTCTGCATGGAGACTGCAAGGCTCGAACTGATCGAGGAAGACCGTGCCTCTGCCGTCGCAAGTGATCGCTCTGCACAGCTCGCGGCGATGACCAATGAACAGCTCGACGCCAATATTGCCAGCTGCGATTTCGAGGCGCAGGGCCGCTATCCACGCGAGGTTCTGGACGCCGTTCGAGCAGAGCGCCGCCTGTATGTGGCCGAGCAGTTCCGCCGCTCTGTGGCCGCTGGGGCCGTTCCGCTCGACCTCGTGACCGGCATGCTCACCAATTTCGTATCCCGCTCTACCGCGCTCGACAGCGTTCGTGAGGGTTCGGTTCACCAGATGGGAGTTGCCGCCGAATGAGCAAGTTCAAGATAGGCGACCGGGTGCGGGACGTGAGCCCGCATGCCTCTGGGCTAGGGACTAGCGCCGGCACCATTGTGGACAAGGACGAGGGCGACAACTGGTTGATCCATTGGGATGCCACGCCGTTCTATCGCATCAACTGGCACGACCACCAGATCGCCCATCTGAAAGGCGATATCTGCGAACTGAAATTCATCAATTCCGACGCTACCCCCCAAGAGCAGGTCTTGCGAGTTGATACTGCTTCCATCGCGGTCTGCATGGCTTGGTACGGCGCCTACTATTCTGGCGACCGCTACACGGTTTCGGTTGATGGCGTGAAGGTCGAGAAAGACCAGAACGGCGAACTGTTCGAGCCTCTCCCCAGCAAGGGAGACGGGGAATGAGCGGGAACCATACGCCTACGCCTTGGAAGGTGGTCCAGAAGCCTAATTTCGAGAACGGCTATATCTACACATCCATCCAGCCAGTAACGCCAGACCCCGAAACCATGCGCCATATGCTCATGGTAAGTGGCGAATACTACGTCTGCGACATGATCCACACACCCATCGAGTGGAAGGCTGCAAAGCACAAGCAAAACGCGGAGTTCATCGTTACCGCCGTCAATTCCCACGCCTCCTTGCTAGCAGAAGTAGAGAAGCTCAGGGCTGCGTTGGAGTTTTACGCCGACCCAAAAACCTACGAGCCTCATCCTCACGGCCCTGCCTTTGATCGACGCGACGTGAGCTATGTGGCCCGCGCCGCTCTATCAGGGAGCAAGGAATAATGGGCCACCCTGCAACAGGACCGATTACGCCGGAACAAATGCGGGCCTTGGCCGATGCGCCTTATGGCAAGGCTGGGGAGGTATTGCGCAAGCACGACCCCTCATGGGGGCTCTCTGGGCCAGATACGCCGCTCCGGAAATATGACGTGACGCTGACTGCGATGCTGCCAGCTTACGCGGTCGTAGAGGTTGAGGCCACGAACCCCGAACAGGCGAAAAAAATGGCCATGGCCGAACGCTTTTCCAATCTTGATTGGGACGTGGACGGCAACCCGGAAGATGTCGAGGTCCAAGAAGTGGACACGCGCAAATGACCCTCTCCACTTACCCCATCAGCAACGGCCTCCCTGCTTTCAACTTAGGTCCCTCATTCTTGGAATACGCAATTCAGAGAGAAATGAAGATGGCAGACAGCGCCGGTATAGAAGTTGAAGACGACTTTTACGATGAAACCGAGATGTTCTCTTGCCCTCATTGCGGCGGCTTCGGCCACGTCGATTGTCACTGTGGTGGCGATCTGTGCGTCTGCGAGAATTACGGCGAAGCCACCTGTCACGTTTGTGGCGGCGATGGCGAAGTCAGCGAAGCGCGATACGACCGCTACGAAGAAAATCAGCGCCGCAACTATGCCGCCATGTCCGCAATCCTCGCAAAAGCCGAAGGCGGTGCGTGATGCCCATCCGCACCCAGTTGCTTGAAGCCGCCCAAATCCTCGCCCTCTTTGTAGTGGCGTTCCCCGTTCTTTTTGAACTTGCGCACTGGCTGCGCGGATAGGAGCCGACATGTCTTTGAAAATCACTCGTGCCGCTGACCCCATTAAAGTCGAACGCTTGAACATGGTCATCTATGGCCCCCCAGGTATCGCAAAAACCTCGCTCGCTTTCACCGCCGCCGATCCGCTGTTGCTGGACTTCGATAACGGAAGCCATCGCGCGGCCAACCGTAAGGATGTGGTGCGGGTTAATGAATGGGGCGATGTTGCCGGAATGACTGGCGATGACCTGGCTCCCTTCAAGACAGTCATCGTAGACACTGCTGGCCGCGCCCTCGATACGCTTACCGCCGACATTATCCGGATCAACCCGAAGCATGGGCGCGGCGGGGCCTTGACGCTTCAGGGCTATGGCGAACTCAAGTCGCGGTTCGGCTCCTTCCTCAAGATGCTGAACAGCTTCGGCAAGGACGTGGTGCTGATCGCTCACATGGACGAACAGCGCAACGGCGATGACGTTGTGGAGCGCCTTGACGTGCAGGGAGGCTCTAAGGGCGAGATTTACAAGAGCGCCGACGCCATGGGCCGGCTGGTCATCGTCAATGGCCAGCGCTGGTTGCGCTTCTCCCCCACTGATGCCGCATTTGGCAAGAACCCAGGACAACTGGAGCCCCTCGAAGTTCCGCATTTCGAGAGCCCAGAATTCGCCACGTTCCTGGCCGGCGTGATCCAGACTACCAAGGATCGTCTCAATGCTCTTTCTGATGAGCAGAAAGAGGCGATGGCTGAGCAAGAGTGGTTCCGGGGCGTTCTGCCTAAGGTGTCTACCCCCGAGGAACTGAACGGGCTGCTCGGTCGCGCCAAGGACGCCGGGCAGGCATGTAAGATCATGGTTCGCGACCGCGCCAACCAAATGGGCCTGACATTCGACAAGACCGCCATGGTTTATGTCGTCGCCGCAAAAGAGGCGGCATAGTCCCATGTTGGCCCGCGTTTCAAACATCGAAGCATATCGCCAGTGGCAGAATTGGAAGCCATTGTTCGACGGCGACGAAGAACCGTCCTTGGACGATCTTGTCCGCCGTATCACGGTCGATGAGCCAAGTGAGGCGATGATGGCCGGAACGGCTTTTCACGCGGCAATGGAACTGGCCGCGAACGGGGAGCATGAAGCGTTCGCCGCAGACGGCTATATGTTTCACCTCCCAGATGCCGAAATCGCCCTGCCCTCAATCCGAGAGCTTCGCGGCTTCAAAGACTATGGCGGCCTGGAAGTCACCGGAAAGGTCGACTGCCTCGATGGCAACGTGGTGATTGACCACAAGACCACGGGGCGGGTTGATCTGGAACGATACCTGTCCGGATGCCAGTGGCGGTTCTACCTCGACATCTTCGAGGCTGACGTTTTCCGCTGGTACGTCTGGGAATTGAAGGAGGACGGGGAAAAGACCTACCGCGTCTCTCCGCCTCAAATCCTTGAAGCCCGCCGCTATCCCGAACTTGGCGCTGATTGCTCGCGCCTCGCTGACGAGTTCCACGACTTTGCACTTCGCGTTGGTCTGCCGGATTCCCGGCTGGAAGACGCCGCCTAATTCCACCCCAAGGGACGGCGGGCCTGCGCTGAAAGGTGCAGGTGGTTAAGAGCCAACCGCCGATTATTTACAGTGACGGACACGGCAAAATACGTCGAACAGGCACTAGCCGAACTGGATCTGGTCACGTCCGAAGCCTCGCTGATGGGCTGGAGCGATACGTGGTGCAATAGCATCGAGTATGCCCAGCAGCTATCAGCGGCCCAGGTGCGCAGACTGGAAGAGGGCTTTGACCGTAAGCTGGTGCAGTTCATGCCGGCGGGGCTCGCAGGCTGATGGCCAAGTATTTCACCATCCGAGACCCTGAAATCCTGCGCAACTGTTTCGACGCGATCCGGGCCGCTGGGCCGAACGCTCGTATCACCATCGCGAAGCCTAACCGCAGCGCTGACCAGAATTCCAAGATGTGGGCAATGCTGGCCGATGTGGCACGGGCCAAGCCCGAGGGCCGCCAGTGGACGCCTGAGACGTGGAAGGCCGCGTTTATGCACTACCTGGGCCATCAGGTTGCCTTTTGCGAGGGGCTAGACGGTTCCGGACCATTCCCGCTTGGCTTCCGCTCATCGCATCTGACGGTTGGGCAAATGGCCGACCTGATCACCTGCATCTACCAGTATGGGGATGAACACGGCGTCGAATGGTCAGAGACGATCAAGGGCGGGTTCCTCGATTTGCAGGAGCGCGCAGCATGACCCGCGTCCTTGTCTGCGGCGGCCGAGACTATTCCGATAAAGACCGCGTCTTTGACGTGCTGGACACCTATCACGACACGGCTGGAGTTAGCCTCATTATCGAAGGTGGCGCAAAGGGTGCTGACACCTATGCGGCATGGTGGGCTGATAAACGCCAAGTCCCGCGTGAGCGCTACGAGGCGGACTGGGAGAACCAGGGAAGCTTCGCCGGCCCCGCTCGCAACAAGCGCATGTTGGAAGAAGGCAGACCCGATCTGGTCATTGCCTTCCCCGGCGGGCGCGGCACAGCCGATATGGTTCGGAAAGCCCGCCGCGCTGGCGTTGAGGTTGTGGAGATTTCCCATGCCTCGTAGCGAGTTCGGAAGGCCCGTCAAGCGAGAAGCCCTGAAACGAGCTGGCGGGCGCTGTGAGGCGATTGGCGAAGTATACGGCTTGGCTCCCGGCGAGCGCTGCAATGCGCTGCTCTCCCATGGCGTAGAGTTCGATCATTATCCTCTGCCGGCCACCGACAAGGGCAGCGACACGCTCGATAACTGCGTTGCCGCTTGCAAGGTTTGTCACAGCCACAAGACCCGGACCTATGACGTCCCCATGCAGGCGAAGAACAAGCGCATGTCGGATCGCCACCTAGGCATTCGCCCTCCCTCTCGGATCCGCTCTGCTGGGTTTGGGAAGGCAGCGCCACAACGATCAGCTACCCGTGAAATTATCCGCAAGTCGGAAAGGATCGACCCATGACCGCGCATCCAATGAACTGGAAATCCTACACACTTGGCATGTTCACAGTTTACGCACTCGTCGCGCTGATGAGCGGCATCGCTATGTCGCGCGCTATCCCGGCATTGAATGCGCTCGGCGGCCTCTATGTTGGCGTGACATGGCCCGGCGCGATGTTCTGCGCAGCAGCGCAGATCCGCGGTTGCACCGTCCTGCCGCCGTCTGGGTCGCCATTGGCAAATGCTCTCTTCACCTTTTCGGAGCCAACCCCATGACCACCCCAGCAAGCCGCGTGACGGCGGAGAAGATTTGGAAGCCTAACGGTTCGACGCTGATCCTT
>UCAU01000027.1 GCA_900470445.1 Hyphomicrobiales bacterium
GGCAGAGCTGCGGAGCAAGGCCCCCTCACCCGGCGCGGTGCGCCGACCTCTCCCCCGGAGGGAGAGGTGAAGGTAGGTATGGCTGCCACGCCGCTTACTGGGCCGCGTTGTATTCGTAGAACCACTTCTGCTGGAATTTTTCCATGGTGCCGTCGGCCTTGATAGCGGCGATAGCGGCGTTGATGGGGTCGAGCAGATCGGAGCCCTGGGTGAGGATGAAGCCGAAATCCTCGGCGCCGAGCGGGCCGCCAATGACTTTGAAGGCGCCCGGATTGGCCCCGATATAGCCATTGGCCGAGGTCTGGTCCATCAGGACGGTATCGACATCGCCGGCCTGCAGCGCCGAGACCGAGGTGCCGAAGGTGTCGAACAGCTTGATGCGCGGATTGCTCTCTTCGCCATCGAGCACATTATAGACCGCGACATAGAAATTGGTGGTGCCGGCCTGGGCGCCGATCAGCAGGTTGGGGTCGCCAGCAAAGCTTTCCGCGTCGGTGAAGCGGCTCTCGTCGGCGCGCACCAGCATGAATTGCTCGCTGGTCAGGTAGGGATCGGAAAAATCGATCAGCTCGGCGCGTTCCTCATTGATGGTGATGCCGTCCATGCCCACTTCGAACTGGCCATCGCGCACCGCCTGGATCATCACGTCCCAGCTGGAAAGCTGCCAATCGACCTTGGCATTGAGGCGCTTGGCGATTTCGTTGAACAGATCATATTCAAGGCCAATGCCTTCCCCGGTTTTCGGATCTGCAAAATTGAGCGGCACATAGGCGTTTTCGGTGACCGCGACGATGGTGCGGCCGCCAAGGTCCGGCAGGGCATCCTGGGCCTGAACGGAAACGGCGCCGAAGGCCAGCGAGGCCGTGGCGGTGGCGAGCAGCTTGAGGATGGATGACATGAGGCGGCATTCTCCCGGAACGATTTGCCGGCAAGACTAGACCGGGCGGCCGGGGCTTGGGAATGGGGTTTGGTGCGGCGAGAAGCGGGCCGGCGGGAAGAATTTGTTTTTGCCGTGCCCGTTCCACACACGGCGTCTTCCTCGGGCTTGACCCGAGGATCACTTGCAACACGTGCCATATCAAAGTGGCCCTCGGGTCAGGCCGAGGGAGAACAGCGATTGATTGCAGCATTGTGGCTAGAGCCGCGCCTTACGCCTCGTCGATGGTTTCCGCCTTGGGGCCGCGTTCCTGCACCGATTTGATGCAGTTCTTGGCGCTGGATTTGGATTTGTAGGTTTCCGAACGCACCATGGGTTCGCCATTGGCGGCGACGAAGCGCACGAAGGTCTGGCCATCCTTGGAAGCGGCGAGTTCGAAGCGGTAGCCCTTGCCCTCTTCGCCCTTGGTCAGATCGACAATGGCGGCGCCGGGCGCGTTCTTCTTGATGGACTCGATGCAGTTCTGCGCGCTGGCCTTGGACTTGTAAGTTTCCGACCAGACCATGATTTCGCTATTGTAGACGAACTTGGCTACGAACTCGCCATTCTTGGCAGCAGTGATCTTGAACTTATGCGCCATGACCCCAGGCTCTCCCTCAAGGAGCGACGCGACGGCGCGTCGCTTTGCAATGAGCAAGATTAACCCAAGATATAAGAAAAGAAAGAGGGATCAGCCCGTATGGGAGCGGTCGATATGGCCCAGATCGCGGTCGGGGTCGATGCGGTCGCGCACCATTTGCTTGAGCTGCTTGACGTCGGGGAAGCCGCCATCGCGCTTGCGCTCCCAGATCAATTCACCATCGAGGCTGATCTCGAAAATGCCGCCCGTGCCGGGCACCAGCGTCACCGCTCCCATTTCGAGGCTGAAGGTGGAGAGCACCTCCTGGGCCATCCAGGCCGAGCGGAGCAGCCAATTGCACTGAGTGCAATAGGTGATGGTAAGGGCGGGCTTGTTCATCGGGCGGCTTTGCTCTTGCGGTCGGCGGGTTCAACCAGGGTGGCCAGGATCTGATCGACCAGGTCGAGATCCCGTCGCTTGCCGGCCGCCTGCTGCTGCAGATCGACCAGATAAGAGGTGGTGTAATAAAGCCGCCGCGCCAGCATGGTGGCGATATGGAGGGAAAATTCGGGGCGGCTATCGAGGAAGGTCAGCGCGTCGGGAATTTCATAGGCGGTGACGGCGGAGAGCGCCTTGACGCTGGCCGAATGGGGCATGTCGAGCAGCACGGCCATTTCCCCGAAGATCGAGCCGGGCTCATCGACATGGGTGACCTGGGTGCGTTCGCGGATCACCTCCACCTGGCCCGAGACCAGCACATAGAGCCGGCCCAGCCGCTCGCCCTCGGGCAGCATGAGCTGGCCGGGTTTGAAGCTGACCTGCTTGAGCCCCACACAATAATCCAGAATATCGGCCATGCGCCCCTCCGATTTTCGTGCGGCTATATTGCCCAAACTCGGCAGGCGGTCAAAGCAAAGCCGCCCGGAGTGAACCGGACGGCTTCGGGGCGGGCGTGACTACGGAACTTCCACCCCATCCCGCCCTCGAGAGGGAGGAATAGTTGTGCGGCGCCGGGGCTAGTTGATCCAGACCACGGCGCGGCTGGTGCTTTCGACCAGGGCCGGGCGGCCCTCGATATAGACATAGGAATAGCTCGATTGGGGCACCGGAGTCAGTGCGACATCGGGCGGCACCACATAGCCCACGACCACATCGCCTTGCAGGGGCACCGGATCTATTGGGTTGGCGATGGCGTAATCGAGATAGTTCTGGGTCACCAGATAGCCCGGCGACTGCACCAGGGCGCGGCTTTGCAGATCGACGATCCAGACGCGGTCATTGGCATAGATATAGCCATAGGAGGGGTTGGTCTCGACCGGGTAGATCACCACGTCGGGCGGCAGCACATAGCCGATATCGAGCGCGCTATCGAGATAGACCGGTTCGACCGGATGGGCGCCGGCATAATCGACCACCGAGGTTTCGATTCCTGCCTCGGCGCCCAGCGTGGCCCCGGCAAAGCCGCCGATGGCAGCGCCCAGCGGGCCGGCCACTACGGCGCCAACGGTCGCGCCGGCGATGCCGCCACCACCCGCGCCAATGGTGGCGCCGGCTTGCACATCATCTTCGGTGCCGATCAGCGTATCCTGGGCGAAGGCCGGCATGGCCATGCCAAGCGCCAACGCGGCCACACCAGCCAAAAGAAGCTGTTTCATTGCTCTGATCCTTTCAAGGGAGTGGACAGGCCACTCACTGCGGAAGCGCGAGACTGGCAGGTCCCGCGCGGTTACCGCCCCGTGCTGGATTAACGGGGGCCTGAAAGACTGGTTCCTGGCGGGGAATGGTGATGGCGGGCAGCTGTGGCGCATCGGCCACAGGGGCCCCGGCAGGACGCTCAGAGGTAGGACGTCACCGCGGGCGGCTCCATCTGCTTGTCCTGGATGCCGTTTTCATAGGTGATCGGCACGCTGGCAAAATCCTGCGGCGATAGGCCGTCGAGCACGGCGATGTTGAGCGCATAGAACCAGCCGCCCATCTGCTCGAGAAAGCCGCGCGAATAGAGCTGCACGCCGCAGGTCTTGCAGAAATGGTGGTGGATGTGATCGGGCGGCCAGAGCGAATCCGGGGCGCGATAATCGGCCAGGTTATCGGCGCCGGTCAGCAGGCGGATATCGTCGACGCCGACAAAGCTCTTCCAATAGCGCGTCTTGGCGCAATAGGTGCAGTTGCAGCGGCGGGATTCGGCGCTGAGGTCGACATCGACTTCGAAGCTGACGGCGCCGCAATGGCAGGAGCCGTGATGGGTCTGTCGCATGTTTGCTCTCCTCAGGCGGGATTGTCGCGCAGGTAGCTCACCTGCTTGTCGAGGCATTCGGTCCAGCCGCTGAGGTGGCCGTCGCGCTCGGCGATCGAGGCGAAGGGGGCCTGGTGAAAACGCTGGCTGGTGACGCCATCGGCTTCTTCGAGCGTGATGGTGATATCGGTGAGATCGGTCTGGCCCGAGCCCTGTTCCCAGGCAAAGCTCATGACGATCTTTCGATTGGGCACGATCTCTTTAAACGTGCCGCCGAACCAGCCATCGGGATAATCGGCCGAGCGGATCACGCCGCGATAGGCGCCGCCGACGCGGAAATCGAGCGTATAGCTGGGGCAGGTGAAATCCTTTGGACCGAACCAGCGCTTGAGCAATTCCGCATCGCTCCAGAGGCGGAACACCAATGCGGCCGGCGCGGCAAAGGTGCGGTCGATGAAGAGTTCGTTTGCGGCCATAGCGTCAGTTTTTGGGAGCATCGGGCTGTCCTTTGGTGAGATCCTTGAGGAGGGCGTCCATCTTGTCGAAGCCCTCGTCCCAGAATTTGCGATAGTGCTCGAGCCAGCTGGCCAGCTCGCGCAGTGGCGCGCCTTCGAGGCGGACGGGGCGCCATTGCGCCGTGCGGCCGCGCGAGACGAGGCCCGCATGTTCGAGCACCTTGAGATGGCGGGAAATGGCCGGCAGGCTGATGTCGAAGGGCTCGGCCAATTCATTGACATTGGCCTCGCCCTCTCCCAGCCGGGCCAGAATGGCGCGGCGGGTCGGGTCGGCCAGGGCGGCCAGCGTGAGGCTTAGCGGGTCGGTCTGCATTTAACGCATCCGTTAATTAACATATACGTTAAATAGATCGATCGTAGATAGGAGTCAAGAGGCGGATCCACCGCGCTTGCTCCCATGGCCTGCCGCCCCTAAATATGGGCCCTCCCCGGGAGCCCGCCTTTGTCAGATCCATCCCCTGCCTTGCGCGTTGCGCTTAAAACCCGCGTCGTCGTGATTGGCGCGGGACAGGCGGGGCTGTCCTCGGCCTATCACCTCAAGCAAATGGGCCTTGCGCCGGGCCGCGATTTCATCGTGCTCGACCAGGCACCCGCGCCGGGTGGCGCCTGGCAATATCGCTGGCCTTCGCTGACGCTGAGCACGGTCAATCGCGTGCATGACCTGCCGGGCCTGTCCTTTGCCGAACTGGCAGGCGGCGACGATTCGGTGCAGGCGGCCGTGGCGGTGCCGCGCTATTTCGCGGCTTATGAGGAGCGCTTCGGGCTCAATGTGCTGCGCCCCGCCGCGGTCAGCGTGGTGTGCGACCGGGGCGCGTGGCTGCGGGTCGAGAGCGATCGTGGGGTGTTTTCCGCCGAGGGGCTGATCAATGCCACCGGCACGTGGGAAAAGCCGTTCATTCCCGAATATCCCGGCGCCGAACTCTTCACCGGCCGGCAATTGCACACCAGGGATTATAAAAGCGCCCAGGAATTCGCCGGCCAGCATGTGCTGGTGGTCGGCGGGGGTATTTCGGCCATCCAGCTGCTCGATGAAATCTCGCAGGTCACGCAGACCAGCTGGGTCACCCGCACGCCGCCGCGCTTTCGCGATGGTCCGTTTGATGCTGATGCCGGCCGTGCTGCGGTGGCGCTGGTGGAAGAGCGCGTGCGCCAGGGCCTGCCACCGGGTTCGATGGTGTCGGTCACCGGCCTGCCCGTCACCCCGGCGATCGAGGCAGCACGGGCGCGGGGCGTATTGAACCGCCAGCCCATGTTCGACGAAATCACGCCGACCGGGGTGCGCTGGGCCGATGGCAAGACGCTCGATGTCGATGTGATTCTATGGTGCACCGGCTTTCGCAGCGCGCTCGATCATCTGGCGCCACTGCAATTGCGCGAGCCCTCGGGCGGCATCGTCATGAGCGGGCGGCTGGCGACGCAGGTCGAGCGCGACAAGCGCATCCACCTCGTCGGTTACGGCCCCTCGGCCTCCACGATCGGCGCCAACCGCGCCGGCAGCGCGGCCGCCAAGGAATTGATGGCGTTTCTTGATGCGGGAAGTGGCTAACGCCGCGGCCGCCGCCCTACGGGCTCGATCAGGTCGTCCTCGACTTCGGTTTGCGGCCGGTCGTCGCCGCGGGCCAGTTCTTCATGCCAGCGCCCTTCGGCGTCCTGATAGCCGATGGCCTGGGTCTGTCCGGCGGCCTGTTGGCGGTCGGCGGCGGCGATGGCCGCGTCCAAAGCCGCGCGATGGGTCGGAAAGCTCTCCGAAAACACATCCCCGACCTTATAGGCAAAGCCGCCGTCATGCTCGACGACCTCGTAGCGTACATGTGCCATGGCGCAAGTCTCCCTGTTCTGCAGGCAGGAGAACTATCGGCGCCCGTTTCGGTTGCTGGAAAAACGCTGGGCCGGAAACAAACCCGGAAAAACAAAAAGGGTCCCGAAGGACCCTTTGTCACCAAAGCCATGCCGGACTTTGGTATTTGGAGCGGGCGATGGGATTCGAACCCACGACCCTAACCTTGGCAAGGTTATGCTCTACCCCTGAGCTACACCCGCACTCCATATCGTCGTCACCGCCTTGGCAGTGCCCCGATGCGCGCCTATATGCCCAATCACCTGCCTGATTGCAACCCACATTTTGACCGCTTCGTCATCTTCCGGTCGCCTTGTGGATAGAAGGGCTTGTCACACCACGGTTTGCGGGCGCAAGAAGAGCCCAGAACCGACCCAGATTTCGAAAAACGCCAAGGGCCCGTCACGCCGATGTCCACTCCGTTTAACGTTGCAACACCGACTTCTCCCGCTGCTGCGCCTGTTGGCGCGCTGATCAAGGATTCGACCGATCAGGCTTTCAAGGCCGATGTGATCGATGCTTCGCTCGATACGCCCGTGCTGGTCGATTTCTGGGCCCCCTGGTGCGGCCCCTGCCGCCAGCTGACGCCGGCGCTGGAAAAAGTGGTCAATGAAAAGGCCGGCAAGATCCGCCTGATCAAGATCAATATCGACGAAAACCCCCAGATTGCCGGCCAGCTCGGGATTCAATCGATTCCGGCCGTCTTCGCTTTTTCCGGCGGCCGCCCGGTCGATGGCTTTATGGGCGCCATGCCCGAGGGCGAAGTGCGCCGCTTTGCCGATAAGGTGATTGCGGGCGCGCCCGAGCCGGCTCCGGCCGAAGGCTCGATGGAAGCCCAGATCACCGAAGCTCTCGCCGCCGCCGAGGAAGCGCTGACCGGTGGGGATCTCAGCCGCGCCGCGCAGATTTTCGGCATGGTGGTGCAGCATGTTCCCGATCATGCCGTGGCACTGATCGGCCTCACCAAGGTTTATCTGGCGGCTGGCGAGACCGAACAGGCCCAGGCCACGCTCGACATGATCCCCGAAGCCGAGCGCAAGGGTGACGCCTATACCAGCCTCGCCAACTCGATTCGCCTCCTGGGTGAAGCGGCGGACCTGTCGGAAACCTCGGCGCTGGAAGCCGCGCTTGCCGCCAATCCCGATGATCATCAGGCCCGCTTTGATCTGGCTGTGGTGCTCAATGCCGAAGGCAAGCGCGTCGAGGCCGCCGAGGCGCTGGTCGCCATCTTCAAGCGCGACCGCACCTGGAACGAGGATGGCGCGCGCAAGAAACTGCTCGAATTCTTCGATGCCTGGGGGCCAAAAGACCCCGCCACGCAGAGAGGTCGCCGGCTGCTGTCGGCTGCGCTGTTTTCCTGAGCCGGGAGATTCTATGCCTAAACGCCCTACCTCGCCCGCCGAGCTGCCCAAATCCGTCCCGGTCTTTCCCCTGACCGGGGCGCTGCTGCTGCCCTTTTCGCATCGTCCGCTCAATATCTTTGAGCCGCGCTATATCGAGATGGTGGATGCGGCCCTGCGCGGCGACCGGCTGATCGGGCTGATCCAGCCCGAGGACACCTCCGAGGAAAGCCCGCGCGGCCGCAGTCCACTGCAGCAAATCGGGTGCCTGGGCCGGATCACCCATTTCGAGGAAAGCGGGGAGGGGCGCTATTTCATCATTCTGGAAGGCGTGACCCGCTTCCGGCTCGCCCATGAGCTGACGGTGATGACGCCCTATCGGCAGGGCGTGATCGCTGCCGAGGATTTTGCCACCGACTTCACCCGCGATTTCGGGGAGGATGCGGTCGATCGCGAGCGCTTCATCAAGATGATGCGCGACTATGCCGAATTTGCCAATATCGACCTCAATTTCGAAGAGATCGAGCGCACCGGCACCGCTGACCTGGTCAATTTCTGCTGCATGGTCTCGCCCTATGGCGCCGCCGAAAAGCAGGTGCTGCTGGAAGCCCAGACGCTGGAGCAGCGCGCCGAAACCCTGATCGCCATGACCGAATTCGAGATGGCGCGCGGCGGCAATGACCGCCCCCCGCTCAACTGATGCCGTCCGGCGTCGATCCGCGCCATGTGCTGGATGTGCGCACGCTCGAAATGCTGGTCTGCCCACTGACCAAGACGCGGCTGATCCTGTCGGGGGACCATACCGAGCTGATCTCGGTCGCGGCGCGCCTGGCCTTCCCCATCAACAAGGGCGTGCCGCTGCTCAGCCTTGATGAAGCGCGGAGCGTCGAGCCGGATGAGATCAAGACGCTGACGCGGGGGCATTCTTAGGGTCTGCGCGGGCCTGTTACCCCCACAATGTCATTCCCGCGAAAGCGGGAACCCTGTTTGCTTACTTCTACATTCCGAAACGGAGGTTCCCGCTTTCGCGGGAATGACACCGTGGGTGGGAGGGTGAAGGAGCAGGGAGGAAGGTATGAGGGGTGCCAAAAACCTAGATCGGCAGCCCGCTGAGCAGTTTTGGTCCATTGCCCGAGACACCTGCCGCGGTGCGGATCATGGCGGCCTTGATGGGGCCGGCGCGGTCGACCAGACCCAGGCCGAAATCGCGCACGGCGCGGATTGGGGCGGCGTCATTGGAGAATAGCCGGTTCATGCCATCAGTCACCATGGCCATGGCCGAGGTATCGAGCCGGCGCCAGCTCTGGTAGCGGGCCAGCGCGTCATCCCCGCCATGATCGAGCCCCAGGCGAATGGTGTCGATTACGACTTCGGCTAAAGCTGCCACATCCTTGAGCCCCAGATTCAGTCCCTGCCCGGCGATCGGATGCACCACGTGCGCGGCGTCACCCACCAAAGCCAGCCGCGGAGCGACGAAATCGCGGGCGATTCGCATGCGGAGCGGAAAGCCCGCCAGATCGTCCTCGACCGCGACAGCGCCCAGCGTCGAGCCCATCACCGCCTCGATTTCGAGCGCCAGGGCCGCCTTGTCCATGCTCAGGAACCGCGGCGCTTCGGCGCTGGATTCGGTCCAGACCAGCGAGGAGCGATTGCCCGTGAGCGGCAGGCTGGCAAAGGGGCCGGCGGGGCGGAAATGCTCATAGGCGACGCCGTCATGCGGCAATTCATGGCTGATCGTGGTGACCAGGCCGGTCTGGCGGTAATCGTGTTCGACGACGCCAATACCGGCCATCTGCCGCAGCGCCGATTGCGCGCCGTCGGCCGCCACCACCAGGGGCGCTACGAGCATGCGGCCATCGGCCAGCACCAGTTGGGTGGAACGGGCGTCGCTTTCCCACGAAGTGATCTCAGCCGGCGCGATCACCTCGATCTGCTGGCCAACCGCGTCGAGCAACACCTGTCCGCTGACGCGATTGGGCACCATATGGGCAAAGGCCTCGCCCGGCGCCACGTCGCCCTCAAAGCTGAGGAAGAGCGGCCGGGAAATATCGCCCACGCCCGAATCGGTGATCCGCATGGCGGTGATCGGCTGCGATTGGGCGGCCATGGCGGGCCACACGCCCAGCGCCTCGAATACCCGCCGCACACCGGCGGCAATGGCGGAGGCGCGATTGTCGCGCGGCACCGACAATGGCCGCCGGTCGACCAGCCCGACACGGATGCCGCGCGCCGATTGCACCAAGGCAAGCGCCAGCGTCAGCCCCACCGGGCCGCCGCCGACGATCAGCACGTCATGGGTTTGTGCGGCGCTGGCCATGTCAGTTCTCCTTTCCCCTATTGAGCGCCTGCACGCCTTGGGTGCAAGAGGCGCAAGGTCGCGGCAGGCTTGCCGTAATTTTGCCCAATTCGCTGCAGTTTTGCACATTTTTTGTGCATTTGGTGGCGAGTGCGGCGCCGTGAATCGTTTATGAATTACTAATGCATTGTTTTTGCTGATGATTTTTGCGCCAGATCGAGTTGGCACGGCGCTTGAGTCTAGTTGGGCATTCCAGACCAGCGCCAAGTCGCAAAGGGGCTCACATGAAACTGGTGATTGCAATTATCAAGCCATCACGCCTCGAAGAGGTTCGCCAGGCTCTCAACTCGCTCGATGTCCACGGCATGACCGTGACCGAGGTGAAGGGTTACGGCCGCCAGAAGGGGCATTCGGAAATCTATCGCGGTACCGAATATGCCGTGCACTTCCTGCCCAAGCTCAAAGTTGAAATCGCCGTTGATGACGCCCTAGCCGATGCCGTGTCCACGGCCATCCGCGACAGCGCCCAGACCGGCCGTATCGGCGATGGCAAGATCTTCGTGCTCGATCTTCTGGCCGTCACCCGTATCCGCACCGGTGAAACCGGCGCTTCTGCCCTCTAAGCGTCATCGGGAGAACAACAAGATGAAGATGTCAAAAGTTTTGGGGAGTGCTGCAATCGCCTCCCTGCTGCTGGCGCTGCCGGCATTTGCGCAGGACGCTGCGGCGCCAGCAGCCGAGGCGGCCGCTGAAGTGACTGCCGTCGTCGACAAGGGCGACGTGGCCTGGATGCTGGTGTCCACCATGGTCGTCATCGTCATGACCATTCCGGGCCTGGCCCTGTTCTATGGCGGCCTGGTGCGCGCCAAGAATATCCTTTCCGTGCTGACCCAGGTGTTCCTCGGCTTCTCGATGATCGCCATCCTCTGGGTAGCCTATGGCTATTCGCTGGCTTTCGCCGGCCCGACCGAAGGGGGCCTGTCGGCTTTCGTCGGCGACTTCTCCAAATTCTTCCTCTCGGGCGTCACCCTTGATTCTCGCGCCGCGACCTTCTCGGCCGGGTTCGAATTGCCCGAAATGGTCTTTGTGGTCTTCCAGCTGACCTTTGCCTGCATCACCTCGACCCTCATCGTCGGCGGCATCGCCGAACGCATGAAGTTCGGCGCGCTGATGGCGTTCCTGGCCATCTGGTTCACCTTCTCCTATATCCCGATGGCCCACATGGTCTGGTCGGGCCCCGGCCTGCTGTTCGGCATGGGCGCCTATGACTTTGCCGGCGGCACCGTGGTTCACATCAATTCCGGTGTGGCCGCGCTCGTTGCTGCCATCGTGCTCGGGCCGCGCCTGGGCTACATGAAGGAGCCGATCGCTCCGCACAATCTGGTCCTCACCTATATCGGTGCCGGGCTGCTGTGGTTCGGCTGGTTCGGCTTCAATGCCGGCTCCAATCTCGAAGCCAATGCCCTGACTGCCGTTGCCCTGATCAACACCGTGCTGGCTCCGGCTGCTGCGGCTCTGGCCTGGGCCATCGGCGAAAAGGTTACCCGTGGCCATGCTTCGGCCCTGGGTGCTGTCTCGGGTGCCGTTGCGGGTCTGGTCGCGATCACGCCCGCTGCCGGTTTTGCCGGCGTCGGGGGCGCCATCGTGCTGGGTGCGGTCGCCGGTTTCGTCTGCCTGTGGGCGGTCGTCAACCTCAAGCCGATGCTCAAGTATGACGATAGCCTGGATGTGTTCGGCATCCACGGCGTCGGCGGCATTGTCGGCGCCCTGGGCACCGCCATCGTCGCCAATCCCGGCTTTGGCGGCTACCCGCTGGACGGCTATGAAATGGGCGCCCAGTTCATGGTCCAGCTCACCGGCGTGATCATCGCCATTGTCTGGTCCGGTGTCGTGGCCCTGGTCGCCATGCTCATCGTCAAGGCAATCTTCGGTGGCGCCCGCGTCTCCGAATCGAGCGAAAGCGATGGCCTGGATCTGTCGAGCCACGGCGAGCGCGCCTACAACTCGTAACACCCTACTTCACCCGGCGGCGCCCTCCGCCGCCGGGCCTCTACTGAGACGAAAAAATTGATCGCGGCGTGCGGCTCGTGTCCCTCTTGGCCCGCCACAGAGGCTTCCCACTCGCAAACTGCACGGGCTGCACACCACGATCAATTGAGTTTCCCCTTCGTTCTCCCTCCCTGGACGATTGCGGCGACCTGGCCCGCCCCTCGCGGCGGGCCTTTTCTTGGGTTTTTTGCCCTACCTCGTCCCCTCCCCATCACCGATCTATCCCACCCACCGCTTTCCCTCGGGCTCGACCCGAGGGCCTCTCGTCATTTGTGCCGGGCTGAGAGTGGCCCTCGGGTCAGGCCCGAGGGAGAACCGTGGGTGGGGGAGCATCGGTGATCGGTAGAGAGCAGCGGGTGGGAGACCCACCGCGCCAGAACACCATTCCCGCAAATGCCCATCCCCGTCCCCATGGTTAGCCTTGGGTTAACCCGGTCCCGCTAGCATGAGCTCAATTGGGCCCGGTCAATTCCGGGCAGTATTGAGTTTGCTCCATGCCCAGCCATCCCGCACCAGTGCTCGACGAAATCCGATCCCTGCCGCAGCGCGGCACACGCAGCGGGGCCAAGGCCATGCCGGCGCCGCCGCCTGCTTTGTCGATTCGCATTCCCATGCGGCTGGTCGGCTTCGTGCTGCTCGGTCTCGTCGCGATCTGCCTTGCTGCGCTCGCGTCCTGGTCGGTGGACGATCCCAGTTTCTCCTATGCCACGAGCAAGCCGGCGGCCAATTGGCTGGGCTTTCCCGGTTCGGCCATTGCCGACATCCTGTTCCAGACCCTGGGTTTGGCCGCTCTGGTGCTGATGGTGCCACCCGCGCTCTGGGGTTGGGCCATGGTGCGCCGCCGTGTGCCCACGCATATGGGCCTGCGCCTGATCGGCTGGGTGGGCGCCACGATCCTGGCCACCGGCGTCTTTTCCTTCGTTGCCATGCCCGAAACCTGGCCGCTGCCCACCGGGCTCGGTGGCCTCGTCGGCACCGGTTTCATGACCCTTGCCACCATGATCACCGGCGCCCAGCCGCAGGCGGTCACGTCGGCGCTGTTCGCCATCATCATTTCGGCGCCCGCTTTGGCGCTGTTCTGGATCGGCATGGGTCTTGGCAGCACCGTTTCGACCGCGCCCCGCAAGGCGCAAGCCGCCGCTACGGGTCGCAAATCCGCTGCCGCCCCGGCCGAAGCCGATGACGAGCCGGAAACCAACCCGATCGTCGACATTGCCCTAGGCGCCATGGTCCATATGGGCTATTCGCTGCGCACCGCCTTCCGCCGGGCCCGCGCCAGCCATGCCGAAAAGCGCGCTGCCGATGCCGCGCCCTGGCGTGATGATGATCTCGAGCCCAGTCTTGATGGCCGCGCCCCTGTCGTCTCTCCGCGTGGCGAGCCGTCCTTCGATGCTCCGCAGCGCCGCATCCATTCGGCCAGCGCCCCGCAGGTCGAGCCGGGCTTTGCTGCGCCGGGCGATATCTCGCCTCGCATCAATGCGCGGCCCAGCTATGACGATACCGAAGTCGATTATCCCGATGAGCCCGATGAGGATTCCATTCCCTTCGTGCCCGATGCGCCGCTGCCGCCGTCGGTGGTCAATCACCGCCAGCAAGGCGATTCCCGCTTCCACCCGGCCGATCCGACCAAGCCACGCGTCACTGCGCCCGCGCCGCGTCCCGTGCCGGGCAATCGCATGGCGCGCGAAGCGCAAAGCTCGTTCCTCGACGAGCCCGGCGGGTTTGAGCTGCCGCCGCTGAGCCTGCTGGCCGAGCCGCGCCACAAGGGTCCCTCGCCCGAGCATGCGCCGGAGCGCCTCGAGGAAATGGCCCGCCAGCTCGAAGGCGTGCTGGAAGATTTCGGCGTCAAGGGCGACATCATCAATGTCCGCCCGGGTCCCGTCGTGACCCTGTTCGAACTCGAACCCGCGCCGGGCATCAAATCGAGCCGCGTCATTTCGCTGGCCGACGATATTGCCCGCTCGATGTCCGCCATTTCCGCCCGCGTTGCCGTGGTGCCGGGCCGCAATGCCATTGGTATCGAGCTGCCCAACCAGAACCGCGAAACCGTCTATTTCCGCGAAATGCTGGCCAGCTCCGACTTCGAGAAGATGAAGGGCAAGCTGCCCATTTGCCTCGGCAAAACCATTGGCGGCGAGCCGGTGATTGCGGATCTCGCGCGTATGCCGCATCTGCTCATCGCCGGCACCACCGGCTCGGGCAAGTCGGTGGGTATCAATACCTTCATTTTGAGCCTGCTCTACCAGATGACGCCCGAGCAGTGCCGCATGATCATGATCGATCCCAAGATGCTCGAACTGAGCATCTATGACGGCATCCCCCATCTGCTGACCCCCGTCGTCACCGACCCGCAAAAAGCGGTGGTGGCGCTCAAATGGGCCGTGCGCGAGATGGAAGATCGCTATCGCAAGATGAGCAAGATCGGCGTGCGCAATATCGACGGCTTCAACCAGCGCGTCAGCGAAGCCGCCGCCGAAGGCAAGGTCATCACCCGTACGGTACAGACCGGCTTTGACCGCGAAACCGGCGAAGCCATCTTCGAAAGCGAGGAATTCAACCTCGAAGTGCTGCCCTATATCGTGGTGATCGTCGACGAAATGGCCGACCTGATGATGGTGGCCGGCAAGGACATCGAGGGCGCCATCCAGCGCCTCGCGCAGATGGCCCGCGCCGCCGGCATCCACATCATCACCGCCACCCAGCGCCCCTCGGTCGACGTCATCACCGGCACGATCAAGGCCAATTTCCCCACGCGTATCTCGTTCATGGTCACCAGTAAGATCGATTCGCGCACTATTCTGGGCGAGCAGGGCGCCGAACAACTGCTGGGCAATGGCGACATGCTCTATATGGCCTCGGGCGGCCGCACCAAGCGCCTGCACGGTCCCTTCGTGTCGGATGCGGAAGTGGAAGCCGTGGTCGCCCACCTCAAGAGCCAGGGCACGCCGGATTATCTCGATTCCATCACCGCCGATGACGAAGAAGGCGGTGAATTCGGCGGCGACAGCGATGGCGGCGGCGACGATTATGCCGGTTCGGGCGACGAGCTGTACGACAAGGCCGTCCATATCGTGCTGTCCGACAAGAAGGCCTCCACCTCCTATATCCAGCGGCGCCTGGCCATCGGCTATAACAAGGCGGCGACGCTGATCGAACGCATGGAACGCGAAGGCGTCATCAGCCAAGCCAACCATGCCGGCAAGCGCGAGATTTTGGTGGGCAGCGACTAGGCTCTCCGCCTGCGCATTTCCCTCCATCCATCGTCATCACCCGGCTCGTCCGGGTGATCCATCTTTCAGCGTGTGTGGCGGTATGGATTGCCCGGACGAGCCGGGCAATGACGATAGAGGGATGGCTTGGACGAGTGCGGATGGTCCTCAAAGCGGACGCCACCGCTCACTTGCAGACCGGTTCACCCACCTCGAGCGCAAATTCCCTTGGGCCCGCCCAGCCTTCGCCGTGGCTATTGGGCACGTCGATGATTTTGACCTCGAGCGTGCAGTTCCCGCCGGTCACCCGATAGAGATCGGGCGCGACGAATTCCACGGCGCCAATGCCGTCAAACCCGAAGGCATCGACCACCGCCGCATCGGCAATGATCGCCTGCAATTCCTTTTGCCGCTGATATTGCGGCGGCAGCGCCGCCAGGGCCGGCAGGGCGGTCAACGCCGCAAACCCCAGTGCAATCGACGAGCGCAGCATTTCATCTCTCCCCAAAGCGTCCGCATTGCATGGTGGATGAACGCTCCGTGAATGCAACCTTCCAGCTGTTGCCGCAATTGTTTTCTAGGTTAGGGTCACCTCACCCTCAGCCAGGAACAGAGATTTTCATGATTCGCCGCGATGCCCTGCTGCTCGGTTTGTCCACCGCTCTTGCTCTGAGCCTGCCCGCCTTTGCGCTCGATCGGGCGCTGAGTGCCGAGGAGCAGCAGCTCATTGCCAATATCAATCAGCACAATTCGGCGATCCGCTCCATGGCGGGCCGGTTCCTGCAGATCGATACCAATGGTGGGCGCACCGAGGGCACGTTCTTCCTCGAGCGCCCCGACAAGGTGCGGTTCCGCTACAACCCGCCCAGCCGCGAGGAAATCGTCTCGGTGGGCCGCGGCTTCTACGTGCTCAACCGCAAGGACGAGACCTATTACGCCTATCCGCAGGATACGATCCCGCTACGCCAGTTCCTCGGCGACACGATCGACCTGCTGACCGCCAATGTGGTCAATGTTACCAATTCGGACGGCTATATGTCGATCACCGTGGTTGACCAGACCGTGGCCGGCACCGTGCAGGTGTCGCTGATTTTCGACACCACCACCTTCGATCTGGCGCAATGGAGCTTGGTGGAGCCCAGCGGGGCGGAACTCACCTTCTCGCTCTATGACGTGGAAAAAGACGTGCAGATTCCGCGCGCCTTCTTCTCCATTCCCGCGACCTATAAGGGCGTCGATCCCTCGACGCGCTAGGCCCGGCCACAGCATCTCGCTCATAAAGAAGGGTCCCTTCCTGCGTGGAAGGGACCCTTTTATTTGCAATGAGTAGTTTACCGCCCGAACGCCAGGATCGCCACCAGACCCGCCGCACCCACCGCAATGCGCCACCAGGCGAATGGGGCAAAGCCGTGCTTGCTGACAAAGCCCAGCAGGTATTTCACCACAATCGTGCCCACCACGAACGAGGCGGCAAAGCCGATGGCGATATTGAGCCCCAGGCTCATGTCGATCAGTTCGCGGCTCTTGTAGAGGTCATAGCCGAAAGCGCCCACCATGATCGGCAGGGCGATGAAGAAGGTGAATTCGGCCGCGCTGCGCTTGGTCGCGCCAAACAGCATGGCGCCCACCACGGTCGACCCCGAGCGCGATACGCCGGGGATGAGGCTGAGCATCTGGAACAGCCCGACAATCAGCGCCAGATGCCAGGGAAACTGGTAGATATCGTCGTATTTTTCCTGCTTGGGCATGCGGTCGACGATGAGCAGGACAATGCCGCCGATGACGAGGCTAATGCAGATCACCAGCGGGGATTCATAGATCACCTGCTGGATATATTCGCGCGCCAGCACGCCCACGATAATGGCGGGCAGACAGGCCAGGATCACCCCGATGGCGAAGCGCCAGGCATAGGCCTTGCCGGTCAGCGCATCGCGGATCAACAGGCCCAGTTTGGCGAAATAGACGGTGATGACGGCCAGGATCGCCCCCAGCTGGATCAGCACGATGAAGGTGGCCGGCTGGCTCAGGCCAAAAAAATGACCGGCCAGCAGCAGGTGGCCGGTGGAACTGACAGGCAGGAATTCGGTAAGGCCTTCGAGGATTCCAAGGATCAGCGGCACAAAAAGACCTTGATCGACGTTCATTTGATCTCCTAAGTCATTCCGACGGGCCTCTCCCTCGGCAAAGCTCTAGCGCTGTTCGCGTCATGCGCCAAGCCGCGGCGGGACACACGGCTCCAAAACAACAAGAGCGCAATTGCCCATGCCGACATTGCTCCATCATCCTCTGGATCCGTCTTCCCGCATTATCCGTCTGATGTGCGCCGAATATGGCGTTCCGCTCGATATGGAAGAGATCAAGCCCTGGCTACGCACGCCCGAATTGCTCGAGCTCAATCCGGCCGCCACGCTGCCCATCTTCATGGGGGAAGATGACATTGCGGTGATCGGCATCCTGGCCAATATCCACACGATCGAAGATCTCTATACCCCTGCCATCGTGGCCGGACTGATCCCGCCCGATCCAGGGTCGCGCGCAGAAATGTGGCGGCTGATCGAATGGGTCATCTTCAAGCTCAATGATGAAGTGACCCGCTATGTGCTTGAGGAAAAAATCTTCAAGCGCGACCAGCGCGGCGCCACGCCCGACCCGGCCGTGCTGCGGGTCGCCAAGGCGAACCTCAACGAGCATATGCTCTATTTCAACTGGCTGTTCGCCACTCGCTCGTGGCTGGCCGGGGACATCATGACCCTGGCCGATTTTGCGCTGGCGGCACATTTGTCGACGCTCGATTATCTGGGCGATATCGATTGGGGCAAGGCGGGAGAAACCCGCGACTGGTATTCCCGCATCAAATCCCGCCCGGCCTTCCGCACCCTGCTCAACGACCGCGTGGTCTCCATGCCCCCGCAAAAGGGCTATGCGGATCTGGATTTTTGAGTCTTTGCCGCCGGGTGCGATAATGCAGTAGACCTCATCCTGAGCCCGTCGAAGGACGAGGTCGTGGCGAGATCGGAGGACCCGACCTCGTGGTTCGACAAGCTCACCATGAGGTCTCATTGGGTGCTGCAACGACATTGCCAGCCGACAAACTGATCGCCGAGCTGCGCGCCCGCGCTACGGCGTTGGGCTTTGACAGCTTTGGCATTGCGCCGGCCAGTGCGCGGCCGGACCTGCCTGAAAAGCTGCAGGCGGCGCTGGATGCCGGCTGGCATGGCGATATGGACTGGATGGCGGAGACCGCCATTCGCCGCGCCAGCCCCAGCGAACTCTGGCCCGAGGTGCGCTCGATCATTCTGCTCGGCGTCAATTATGGTCCCGAAAGTGACCCGCTTGCCATTCTGGGCGAAAAGTCGCTCGGCTCCATCTCGGTCTATGCCCGCAATCGCGATTATCACGAGCTGATCAAGGGCAAGCTCAAGGAGCTGGCGGGCCTGCTCGCCCGCCGCGCCGGGGCCGATGTGAAGGTCTTTGTCGATACCGCTCCGGTCATGGAAAAGCCGCTGGCCGAGGCGGCTGGACTGGGCTGGCAGGGCAAGCATACCGTGCTGGTCAGCCGCGAATTCGGCTCCTGGCTGTTTCTGGGCGCCATTTTCACCTCGGCCGAATTGCCGGTCGATGAACCCCATGCCGAAAGCTGCGGCTCCTGCACGCGATGCCTCGATATCTGCCCGACCAAGGCGTTTCCCGCGCCGTTCCAGCTCGATTCGCGACGGTGCCTTGCCTATCTCTCGGTCGAGCACAAAGGCCCCATTCCGGTGGAGTTCCGCGTGCCCATGGGCAACCGCATCTATGGGTGCGATGATTGCCTGGCCGTCTGCCCCTGGAACAAATTTGCCAGCGTCAGCCGCGAGGCCAAGCTGCGCGCCCGCGAAGACCTTGAACGCCCCGCCCTCGCCGATCTCGCGGCGCTCGACGACACCCAGTTCCGCACCCTCTTTGCCGGCTCTCCGGTCAAACGCATCGGGCATGGCCGGTTCCTGCGCAATGTGCTGATCGCCATCGGCAATTCGGGCGATCTGTCGCTGTTGCCGCTGGCCGAGGCGCGGCTCGATGCCGAGGATCCGCTGGTGCGCGGCGCCGCCATCTGGGCGCTGCGAAAACTCGATCCCGAGCGGAGCGAGCGCTTGCTTCTGGACTATTTGCCCGCCGAAAGCGACAAGAGCGTGCAAGCGGAATGGACCGGGGATATCTGAATGCGCGCCTTCTTTTTCGGCTTGGGCTTTTCCTCCCAGGCAGCGGCTTTGGCCCTCAAGACGGGTGAACCGGGGATCAGTATTTCAGGCACTGTCCGCACGCCCGAAAAAGCTGCCGCCCTCGCCGCCTCGGCCGATCATGTCCACCTGTTCGATGGCGCCGCCCCCGGCCCTACTCTGGGCCCGGACCTGCAACAGGCCAGCCATGTCGTGCTCTCCATCGCCCCCAGCGCGGATGGCGATCCGGTGCTGCTGCAGCACCGCGCTGATCTGGATGCGGCAACGAACCTGCAATGGCTGTGCTATTATTCCACGGTCGGGGTCTATGGGGATTTCGGCGGCAAGTGGATCGATGAAACCGCCCCGCTGGTGCCGCGCAATGAGCGCAGCGACCGGCGCGTCCTCGCCGAACAGGCCTGGCGCGACTATGCCGCACGGCGCGGCGTGCCGCTGACCATTCTGCGGCTGGCCGGCATTTACGGGCCCGGCCGCTCCGCCTTCGACAAGCTGCGCGACGGCACGGCCCACCGCATCGTCAAACCCGATCAGGTGTTCAACCGCATCCATGTCGCCGATATCGGCCGCGTTACCGCTCTGGCTGCCAACCAGCGCCTCGATGGCACGTTCAACCTGGCCGATGACGAGCCCGCCGCCCCGCAGGATCTGGTGACCCACGCCGCCAAGCTGCTTGGCATGGAGCCGCCGCCCGCGATCGACTTCGACACGGCCGAGCTCACCCCCATGCAGCGCAGCTTTTACGCCGACAACAAGCGCGTCTCCAACGCTGCGATCAAACGGGCCCTGGGGATCGAGCTGCTCTACCCCAATTATCGCACCGGCCTTGCCGCCATTCTGGAGAGTGAACAACCATGAGCGCGCCCCAGCCCGCCAAGTCGGCGCCCGAACGCATTGTGCTTGAAGGCCGTTATACCAGGCTTGAACCGCTTGATCTACACCACGCCGCCGATCTGTTTGCTGCCTCGATCGGCGAGGGCGCGCCCGAGCGCTATCGCTGGCTATTTGAATATCCGCCGCAGAGCCAGGCTGATGTCGAAGCCTGGATCGAACGCGTGCTCCTGCTGGAAGACCAGGCCTGGGTGGCGGTGATCGACCGGAGCAGTGGGCGGGCCGTTGGCCGACACGCCTGGCTGCGTATTTTCCCCGAGCATGCCTCGATCGAAATCGGTGGCGTCTATTGGGGGCTGGCCATGGCCCGTTCGCGGGTGGCGACCGAAGCGCTCTATCTCTTCGCCCGCCACGCCTTCGACGATCTGGGCTATCGGCGCTTTGAATGGAAATGCAACGCGCTCAACCTGCCCTCCAAGGCGGCAGCCGAGCGCTTCGGCTTTCAATATGAGGGGCAGTTCCGCAAAGACCGCATCTTCAAGGGCCAGAGCCGCGACACCGATTGGTATTCCATGATCGACGATGAATGGCCTTCCCTGCGCGCCGAGTATGAACGTTGGCTAAGCCCGGATAATTTTGGGCCGGATGGGCAGCAGAAGAGCAAGTTGCAGACGCGGTAGTTTTTGTCACCTGTGGGGTTGGGGTGAGTTGAGGTGAGCAACCATGCCGGCCCACCCACCGCATCTCCCTCGGACTTGATCCGAGGGCCTCTCGCAATCCGGCACAAGCGGTGTGTGGCCCTCGGGTCGAGCCCGAGGGAGAGCGGTGGGGAGGAGAGTTCAGAGCAGCCCACTGGGCCGGCTTCCCTAAATCCCCTCCACCAGATGCAGCACCGCATCCCGCAGCCGTGCCAAATCCTCGTCCCGGCTCAATCGGTGATCCCCGTCGGGAATCAGCGTCAGCGTCACCGGATCGTGCAGGATATGGGTCACCAGCTTGATCGCCTGGGCCTGAGGCACGTCGGGGTCCTGCCCGCCCTGCAGGATGGTCACCGGGCAGCCCGTCTCGATCACGCTGCCGAATAGCAGGTGCCTTTCGCCATCCTCGATCAGCCCGCGGGTGATGCGATAAGGGGTGTCGGAATATTGGCTGGGCTGGTCGATATGGCCATGGTTCTGCAGGCTTTCATGCTCGGCCGGCGTAAAGCCGGGCAGCATCAATTCGCGGGTCATGTCCACGGCCGGGGCAATCAGCACCAGGCCCGTGCAGCGGTTGTCGCCGCGCTGCCGCAGGGCCTGCACCAATAGCAAAGCCAGCCAGCCGCCCATGGATGAGCCGACGATAATCTGCGGCCCACTGGTGGTGGCAAACACCGCTTCTGCCTCTTCGAGCCAGCGGCTGATCGTGCCGTGGTCGAAGTCGCCGCCCGAGGCGCCATGGCCGGAATAATCGAACCGCGTCACGCAAAGGCCCTTTTGTGCGCCCAGACCATCCAGCGCCATCGCCTTGCTGCCCGTCATGTCGGAGCGGAAACCGCCCAGCCAGAACAGGCCCGGACCCGTTCCGGGGCGCTGTTCGACCGCGATATCGCGGCTGGCGGCGCCTGAACCGACTGCAAGGGAGAAAGCGTTGATGGTGGACATAAGGCCGGCACTCTGCGATTGACTGGGCGGAAGCGTTTCAACAACGCAACAGGGCGCAATATACCCCGTTTGCCAGTTGACTTATGTTCCCGCTAACACGATTTTATGGCCGATTTCACCACTTGGCTTAACAATACAAGGATCCCTGCCATTCGCCGTCCCATGAGACCCGTCGCGCCCCAGAAAGATGGGCCGCTCTCGAACGAGGATATTGCCAGCCCCGACGTCCAGCTTATCGATGCCGAGGGTGAGAACCGCGGGATCGTCAACACCCGTGCGGCTCTTGCAGAGGCGCAGGAGCAGGGTCTTGACCTGGTCCTGATTTCCCCCAATGCCAATCCGCCCGTCGCCAAGATGCTCGATCTTGGCCGCTTCAAATATGCCGCGCAGAAAAAAGCTGCCGAGGCGCGCAAGAAGCAGAAGGTGATCGAGGTCAAGGAAGTCCAGCTGCGTCCCAATATCGATACGCACGACTACGAGACCAAGATGAAGGCCGTCCAGCGCTTCCTCGACGATGGCGACCGGGTCAAGGTGACCATGCGCTTCCGTGGCCGCGAAATGGCGCACCAGGAACTGGGCATGCAGCTGTTGATCAAGGTCAAGGACATGATGGAGCCCGTGGCCAAGGTCGAAAGCCAGCCCCGCTCCGAAGGCCGCCAGATGGTCATGGTGCTGGCGCCCAAGTGAGCGCTCGGCCAAGCTAATGCAAAAAGGCAGGTCCCAAGGGGCCTGCCTTTTTTCTTTTGGGCGTTTTGTTCCGGTTGGTGCGGGAGGTGCGGTGGGTTAACCCAGCGCCGCCACCACATCCTTGGCATAGGGAATAGCGGGCTGCGCGCCGGGCTTGAGGCAGGCCAGGCTTGCCGCCACCGCCGCGCGCTTCATGGCCGCTTCGAGATCCAGGCCGCTATCGAGCCCGGCCGCCAGATAGCCGCAGAACGTGTCGCCGGCGCCCACCGTATCGACCGGTTTGACCTTCATGGCCGGCACATGGATGAAGCCGGTCCGCGTTGCCGCTTTCGCCCCATCGGGGCCGAGCGTCACGATCACCGTCTGGTCATGCCTGGTCGACCATTCCAGCATGGCTGCATCGAGCTGGTCGATCCCCGTGCCGGTCAGCAGGCCAAATTCGGTCTCGTTGGCGACCAGGATGGCGGCCTTGGGCGCGATGGCCTTGGTGCTGTCGAGGAAGGGCGCGGTATTGAGAATGGAGGTGACATTCTGCGCCCGCGCCAGGTCCAGCGCCCGCTCGGTCGCGTCCTGGGGGATTTCCTGCTGCAGCAGCAACACCGCGCCATCGCCCAATCCAGCCAGCGCCTTGTCGGCATCGGCCGGGGTCAGCGTGCCGTTGGCGCCGGGCAGAACCGCGATGACATTCTCGCCATGGCTATCGACAAAGATCATGGCAATGCCGGTGGGGCCGCTGGAAATCTTGAGATCGCTGAGATCTACGCCGTCGGCCTTGAGCAATTCGAGCGCCATTTCAGCAAAGGCATCGGCGCCCACCGCTGAAAAATGCCGCACCTCGGCGCCGGCGCGCCGCGCCGCCAGCGCCTGATTGGCCCCCTTGCCGCCCGCCGCCATCGAGAAAGTGCCGCCGGCAACCGTCTCGCCCGGCTTGGGCAGGCGGCTGACCGTGCCGACCTGGTCCAGATTTGTTGAGCCGAAAACGGTGATCATAGAGAGCCTCCCTGGCGCATTATCCGGCGGCTTTTAGCACGGTATTGAAATTGCGCGAGGTCCAGAGCCGCTTGCTGCCAAAATGTTTGCTGACCTGCTCCATGCCGAGGCCAAACCGCCCATTGGGCAGGCGGAAGGCCAGCATGAACACTTCCCGCTCGGTCAGATCGACCACCTCGAAATCGCCGGCAATGCCGCAGGGCATGGGCAGAGTGCGCGCATCGGGCTCTGCCAGGAACGTCACATAAAGCTTGGTATCGGCATCCTCGAGGCGGCCCTTGAACGGATCGCGCGCCACCAGCGCCCGCATCTCCGCCTGGCTGCGCAACACGGTGCCGATCCCGAAGCCGAAATGGCGTTCCAGTGCCGCCTCGATTCTGTTGCGTTCAGGCGCTTCGCCATCGAACAGCACATTGCCGCTGGCCAATAGCGTTTTGACATTGGCAAAGCCCATCGCCTCGAAAGCGGAGATCAGTTCGGCTGACTTGACCTGCCGTTTGCCCAGATTGACGCCGCGCAGCAGCGCCACGTGGCGGCTCACGGCTTGGCCTTTTGCGGATAGACGGTCTCGCCCCGCTCCAGCATGGCGACGAGGTCGGCAATCTTCTTGGCGCGTCCGGCCGCGGTCTTCATATTGTGGGTGCGGAACGTCAGCGCGAAGCGGTTTTGCGCCGAGAGCGTCTGATAGGCCGCCTGCGCCTTGGGGCTGGCGGCGATGGCGGCCAGCAGCTCGGCGGGCGGGTCCATGCTCATCGTATAGGCGGCGTCCCACCGCCCATCGGCCTTGGCTTTTTCGACCTGGGCCAGGCCATGCTCGGTCATTTTGCCGGCGGCGATCATGCGGGCGACATTGTCGCGATTGATCTGGCTCCACACGCTCTTGCCGCGGCGCGGGCAATAGCGCTGCACGAAGGAGACCGCGTCCCAGCTCTTGCGGATGCCATCGATCCAGCCCCAGCACAGCACCGCGTCGATCGCCTCGACCGGACTGATGGTCGGGGTGCCGCTGGCCTTCTTGAAAATGCGGATCCACACTTCCTCGGCGCTGTCATGATTGGCCTTGAGCCAGTCATAGAAGGCGTCGAAATCGGCAAATTCCTTGACGCGGTCGAGATGGACGACGACGGGCGCCATCTAGACCTCCGCCACGCCGGCATCAGCCAATATGACTTCGAGCCTGGGGTCGAGCAGATCGGCCGGTGGCAGGCTGATGCCAAAAATATCGCTCAGCACTTCGCGCAGTTCCACGACACTGGTCAGCAGACGCTGCTCGGGCTCGCCCTCGAGCGGTTCAATGGTCAGGCAGTTGTTGAAGAGCCTGATGCGTTGCCCCTTGGGCGACAGCGCCACCCGCAATTGCCTGGTGAAGGGCGAAGCCGGATCGCCCGCAAGGACCGCGTTGAGCGGTTCGTAATCCGCATCGGCCCATTCCTGCGTGGTGAAGCTATAGAGCACGCGCCACTCGTCCCCCAGTTTCACCTCGAGCCGCCAGTCCGGCTCGCCCCCGGTGAGGCGATAAGTCCCGTGCGGGGTCTGTTGCTCCACATCGGCGCGCAGACGCAGCGGCGCGGTGAGCGTCAGCCCGCCAAAGCCGACATCGGCAATATAAGTGGCCGCATTGATATCGACCGCGACCAGCATATGGTCGGGCCGCTCCTTGATCGCCTCAGGGTCATTCCACAGCACCTTGGCCGCCAGCCCGCGCACGGGATAATCGAGCTCGGCCAGCATGCGCTTGAGCAGCATGTTGTGCTCGAAGCAATAGCCGCCCCGCTTTTCACCGAGCAGCTTCTTCTCCAGGCTCTGCTGGTCCAGCGCCACCGGCAGGCCGAGCAGCGGGCTCAGATTTTCAAACGGGATGGCGGCAGGATGCAACGCATGCAGCAATTCCAGTGTCGCCAGGCTGGGCGCAATCGATCCGGCAAATCCGATTCGCTCGAAATAGGCGTTGAGATTGACCTTTTGGCTCATCGGCCACCCTTGAGGCTGTTTCCGTCGCGGGCGCAATATGGGCGATGAAGGTGGGCTTTGTCACTCTGGCCGCGGGCGATTTCCTCGCCCGCAGGGGCTGGACACCGGGCTTTGGAGATACCAAGGCCGACGAAGATCAGCCGGCATAGGCCACCCAGCCTTTGAAACTGAGCCCGGCATAGAACAGGTTCGCGCCCGAAAACCCCGCTTCACGCAGCATGGCCACTTCTTCATCGGGCGCGAGAATCGTGAGCCGGGTGCCGATGGCCTGCCTAGCGCTCGCTAGCTGGGCCGGGTCCGTCCCCGGTGCGGCCGAATAGGCGACGTGGCGGGCGATCCATTGGCTGCGCTCCGGCTCGGTCTGCGGGAAGCTGACATGGGCCAGCAGGAGAGGCGCGCCGGGTTTCAGGCGGCGGCGGATTTGGCGGAGCGTCTCCAGCCGCTCTTCGCGCGGGATGAAATGGAAGGTAAGGAGACACGTGGCCCCGTCGAATTCTCCATCCGGGGCGCCCTCGATATAGCCATGGTGCAATTGCATGCGGCCGGCATGCGGCTCGGTGGCCTGTTTGGCCAATGCCAGCATATCGGCCGAAGGATCGACGCCCAAGAACGACCAGCCCGGCTGCGCCTCGGCCAGTGCTTTAAGCTCCAGACCGCCGCCTGCCCCCAGCACTAGCACGCGTCCATCTGCCGGCACCCGTTCCGCCAGCAGCAGTGCCACCATGCGGTGCAGGCTGGCAAAACCCGGCACCTGCCGCGGCGGGCCCTCGGCATAGGCGCTGGTGGCGTGACCATCAAAGGCGCTTGGCTTCATCTTGCATGGCTCCATCTAATGTAACTTATAATGTTACATGACTGGTTCGAGCGTCAAGCCGGCCGGAATCTATCGAGAGCGAAGCGCCTGCCACGGTGTCATCCTCGCGAAAGCGGGGACCTCCGTTTGAAATTGCTGGATAAAACGGAGGTTCCCGCTTTCGCGGGAATGACCCTGTGGGAAGAGAGGCCCCTCCTGGAGGAGGGCAGCGCCCAGCCCCTACTGCGCCTTGCGTACCCGGATCACCACGTCGACATGGCTCACCTTCATGCCCTTGGGGGCGTCGGGGAGGGCGGCGAATTCGACGGAGCTGGCGGGGATGTCGATCATCCGCTGCTCGTCTTCCACATAGAAATGGTGGTGGTCGGAGGTGTCGGTATCGAAATAGGAGCGCGAGGCATCCACCGCCACTTCGCGCAGCAGGCCCGCTTCGTGGAACTGGTGCAGCGTATTGTAGATGGTGGCGAGCGAAACATTGACGCGCGATTGGCTCGCCTCGTCATGCAATTGCTCGGCGCTGACATGGCGGTGCGGGCCGCCGAACAGCAATTCGGCCAGCGCCACGCGCTGCCTTGTCGGACGGAGACCGGCCATGCGCAACACCGCCGTAAGGCAGGGCTTGCGCGAGGGAACGGACCGGGCGGTCTGGGTACGATCTGACATTGGGTCCTTTTACTTCACCAAAGGGCCGGAAAACCTAAGCTCCTTATAGCTATGGCGGCTTTTTCGCACAAGCGTCACAGGCGCCGCAGGGGCAATGGTGCGGCCAAAGGCGGTATGGCGGCTCTATTGACCCTCCGGGCCGCCCTCTATACGAGACGTGCCCTAGGGTTAACCGAGGGACTTTTGATGGCCGATCGGCAGAGTGCATTTGGGTATGAAGAGCTTTTGGCGCATGGCCGCGGCGAATTGCCGGGCCAGATGGATGCCCGCCTGCCCGCCCCGCCCATGCTGATGTTCGACCGCATCACCCAGATCGACGAGACCGGGGGCGCCTATGGCAAGGGCCAGGTGCGGGCCGAACTCGACGTCAATCCGGACCTGTGGTTCTTCAAATGCCATTTCATCGGCGATCCGGTGATGCCGGGATGCCTCGGGCTTGACGCCGTGTGGCAGATGACCGGCTTTTTCCTCGGCTGGATCGGCCAGCCCGGCAAGGGGCGCGCCCTTGGCGGTGAAATTAAGTTTACCGGTCAAGTGACCGATGATGTCAAATTGGTCGAGTACGGTATCGACATCAAGCGCGTCATGCGCTCTCGTCTGACGCTGGGCATTGCCGATGGCTGGGTCAAGGCCGACGGCAAGGTGATCTATGAGGCCAAGGACCTGCGGGTGGGCCTGTTCAGCGATAGCCAGCTCAAGGACCAGAAGGGCGCCTGATAGCCTGGGGCGGACAATCCGCCTCACTTGAAAACCGATACGAAGCGCCCAGCTTAAGGGCGCCCCGAACTTGACGGAGCGAGGTTGCAATGAGACGAGTTGTCGTCACCGGCATGGGTATCATTTCCTCGATCGGCAATAGCCTGGACGAGGTCACCGCCAGCCTAAAGGCCGCCAAGCCCGGCATTGTCTTTGCCGAGGACCAGGCCGAACTGGGCTTCCGCAGCCAGGTCAAGGGCGATCCGCGCCTCGATCCGTTCGAATTGCTCGACCGCCGCGTCACCCGCTTCATGGGCCGCGGCGCCGCCTGGAATTATCTGGCCATGCAGCAGGCCATTGCCGATGCAGGGCTCGAGGAAGCCGACATTTCCAACCCCATGACCGGCATTGTCATGGGCTCGGGCGGCTCCTCCACCCGCACCATTGTCGAGGCCGCCGACACCACCCGCAAGAATACCAGCCCCAAGCGCATCGGGCCGCTCGCCGTGCCCAAGGCCATGGGCTCGACCGCCTCGGCCACATTGGCTACCGCCTTTGGCATCAAAGGCGTCAATTATTCCATCACTGCCGCCTGTGCGACCTCCAAGCATTGCATCGGCAATGGCATGGAACAGATCATGCTGGGCAAGCAGGACGTGGTGTTTGCCGGCGGCCATGAAGATCTCGACTGGACGCTGTCCAACCTGTTCGACGCCATGGGCGCCATGAGCTCCAATTTCAACGACACGCCGGAAAAGGCGTCGCGCTGCTATGACGTGGCGCGCGACGGCTTCGTCATTTCCGGCGGCGCCGGGGTGCTGGTGCTCGAGGAATACGAACATGCCAAGGCGCGCGGCGCCAGGATCTGGGCGGAACTGGTCGGCTATGGCGCGACCTCGGACGGCCTCGACATGGTTGCCCCCTCAGGCGAGGGCGCGGCGCGCTGCATGCAGATGGCGCTCAAGACTGTCGGCCCCAAGGTCGACTATATCAATCCGCACGCCACCTCGACCCCGGTGGGCGACCTCAAGGAAATCGAGGCCATCCGCGCCGTGTTCGGCGATGCCGGCAAATGCCCACCCATCTCGGCGACCAAATCGCTGACCGGCCACAGCCAGGGCGCCACCGGCGTGCATGAAGCGATCTATTCGATCCTGATGATGAAAAACCGCTTCATCGCGGCCAGCGCCAATATCGAAAACCTCGACCCGGCCTTTGAAGACATGCCCATCCTGCGCCAGCGCCGCGACGATGTGGATCTGGGTGTGGTGCTGAGCAATTCATTTGGCTTCGGCGGCACCAATGCCGCGCTAGTGTTCAAGCATATTGATGCCTAGTCTACCCGCGAGGCACTAGAAATAGGCCCCCTCATCCGCCCTTCGGGCACCTTCTCCCACGAGGGGAGAAGTGGGCTCGGTGGTTAGGCTGAACGCGGAACCAACCCTCGCCCCTTGTGGGAGAGGGACAGATCATTCTTCGTTCAGAAGAATGATCAGGGTGAGGGGTGCGATGCTTCCGCAAGCACCGGCCTAATACGAAAACTCCGAAAACCGCGCGTCCTTGCCATCGTAGGTCAGCACCCGCCCAATCAGCGGCGTGCCGATGCCGGTGATGAGCTTGATGGCTTCCATGGCCATCAGCGTGCCGATCACCCCGGTCAGCGGCCCCAATATGCCGGTGGCCTCGCAGCTTGGCAGGTCATCGTCGCTGGCGTCCTCGGGATAGAGCGCGGCAAAACCCGGTCCACCGGGGGCGAAGACCGTGACCTGGCCGTCAAACATCGAGACGGCGCCGGAGACCAGCGGCTTGCCCAGGCGCTCGGCTGCTGCCGCGACGAGGCGTCTTGTGACCAGGTTATCGGTGCCGTCGAGCACCAGGTCATAAGCACCCACCAGCCGGTCGACATTGCTGGCATCCAGCCGCTCGGCATGGGGCACGATGCCGGCATGGGGATTGAGCCCCTGGGCAAAGGCGGCGGCGCTGGCCACCTTGCCGGTGCCGATGCCGGCCGTAGTGTGGATCACCTGCCGCTGCAGATTGGAAAGCGAGACGCTGTCGTGATCGACAATACCCAGCGCCCCGACGCCCGCCCCGGCGAGATAGGCGATCACCGGGCTGCCCAGCCCGCCGGCGCCCACCACCAGCACGCGGGCGCGTTGCAGTGCCTGCTGGCCGCCCCCGCCCATGCCCTTGAGCACCAGGTGGCGGGCATAGCGGCGGCTTTCCTCGGGCGAAAACACCATGCTAGTCGCCCAGCGGCACAGCGATGAAGCGCCGGTCGGGCCCTTCAAAACCGCCGGGATAGACGGCGACAATGGCCACGGCCTTGTCGATCTGTTGCGCCCAGAAGGGCTGCAGCACCGCATAGAGCCGATATTCCTGCGCACAGCCGCGCGATTCGGGAATGCTGTCCTCGTCATGCACCAGGCGCGCGTTCTCACCCTCGCTCAACGTCAGCTGATAGCCCATGGGCGGCATGCTGAACCAGTCGGCGCAGGGCAGCGGGGAGGTGACGATATGGCTGGCCAGGCTCAGCCGATAATCGCCGCGCGGCTCGTCGCGGCCATAGCCGGGCAGGCCGAAGCTCAACTCGCCCGGATTGCTGTCCAGCGCGCCATCGCCATTGAGCGCCAGCACTTCGACCGCCCCATCGATCCCCAGCCGATCCAGCACCGGCTTGGCCTGCTGTTGCGCCCGTTGCCGGACTTCGCCCAGGGTAATGGTCTCGTCATCCACCCGGATGCGGACCGGGGTGTCCTTGACCCAGGCGTCCTTGGCCGTGTCGATGACGTAGAGATTGGCATAGGCAAAGCCCGAGCCATCCTGGATGCCGAATTCCTCAAAGGCAAAAAAACCGCCATCCTCGGAAAAGCCGATGAAGTCGATGCCCGCCCGATCGCCAGCCCAGGCCGGCACGGCCAGCAGCATCAACAGGGCGCTAGCCCACGCTCCGGCCAGTCGAGCCAAATCCCTTGGCGCCGCGTTCCGTTTCATCCAGCGTCTCCTCAAGCCTGAACCGCACGTCACTGACCGGCGCGACCACCATCTGGGCGATGCGATCGCCGCGCCGCACCGCGAAATCATCCTCGCCCAGGTTGATCAGAGGTACCATGACCTCACCGCGATAATCGGCATCGATTGTCCCGGGCGCATTGAGCACGGTAATGCCGAACTTGACAGCGAGGCCGGAGCGCGGCCGCACCTGCGCCTCGTAGCCCTCGGGCAGGGCCATGGCAAAGCCGCAGGGCACCAGGGCCCGCTTGCCGGGCGCCAGCACCAGAGTGTCGCCCTGGGGCAAGGCCGCGACAAGGTCCATCCCCGCCGCCCCCGCGCTCTGCCGCGCCGGCAGGGGCAGGCCCTCGCCATGGGCAAGCCAGACCAGACCGATGGAAAATGGGGCCTCAGCCATCACTGCACTCCGTCTTTGAAAAAGCGCAAGCCAATCGGAACATTCATGGCGCGCGCACCACGGCATAGATTTCGTCGGGCAGCACGGCGGTGCCATCGATCAGGTCGAGAATGGGAATGACCATTTCGGCGGACGAGCCATCGGGAGAGCGTTTCATATTGGTCTCGGTGACGGAAAGGCCGGAAAAGCGCAGGGTGATGGTGCGCTTGGCAAAGAAAGCGTCGAGCATCTGCTTGGTTTCGGCATCCAGTTCCTCGCCCATATCCACTTCGGTCTTCATCTCGGTGGTTGAAACCGAGATACGCACCAGCCCGCGCCCGGCGCTGCGGAAATGCACTGGCGCTTCCACTTCGCCGAGGTCGAGGCTGGCAAAACGCCCTTCCTGATCGACCAGACAGGTGGCGCTGCCATCCGGGTTTTCGGTGAGCTTGCCGCTGGTGCAGAAACGGTCATCGTCCTTGCTGCCGGCGGGACCCGAATTCATCTTGAGCATGGCATAGAAATCGGCCGCCATGACCTGGGTGAGGCTGGCCTTTGCCGTGGTCGGGCTGGTCAGCGCGATATCCACCTTGGCGTCGATACAGCCGGTGAGCATCAGGCCCAGCCCGACCATGGCGGCGAGCTTGGCAAGCATTTGGGCGGCCATGATCGTCCTCTTGAAAAGTGCCGGCAATCTAGGGACCGCTATCGGGGAGGGCAAGTCAGGAGGTCGAGAGCAGCACGCGCACCGTGGCCACGGCAAAGAAAATCGTGCCCGCCGCCGCCACCAGCAACAGCGCCCAGCGCGTCAGCCGGTCGGGCGGGCGCTTATTGGCGTGGTAATCGCTCAGCGCCAGTTCGGCCTGCCCCAGAATGACCGGCACGCGCTGCGCCGCCTCGGCAAAAATGCTGAGCTGATCCCTGATATCCTGCACCCGGCCGAGCGGGCCTTCTTCCTTGCGCAGCCAATCGCCCACCACCGGCTCGGCCACGGTCCAGATGTCGAGACTGGGGTCGAGCGCCCGCGCGACGCCCTCCACCAGCACCATGGATTTCTGCAGCAGCACCAGTTCGGGCCGGGTCTGCATGTTGAACAGGTCGGTGATGACAAAGAGTTGTCCGAGCACCCGCGCCATGGAAATGTCCTGCGCCGTGCGGCCGTGCAGCGGCTCGCCGATGGAGCGGATGGCCAGGGCAAAATCGTCGACCGACTGGTCCTTGGGCACATAGCCGATATCGAAATGGCGTTCGGCCACCAGGCGATAATTGCGGGTGATGAAGCCATAAAGGATATCGGCGAGAAACCGGCGTTCGCGGCGATTGATGCGGCCCATAATGCCGAAATCCACCGCGATCACGTCGCCACTGCGCGGATCGGCGAACAGGTTGCCCGGATGCATATCGGCATGGAAAAAACCGTCGCGAATGGCATGGCGCAAAAAGCTCTGCAGCACCTTGGCCGCCAAAGCCTTGCGATCCACCCCCGCCGCGTCAAGCGCGGCATGATCGCGAATCGGAATGCCATCGACCCAGGTCGTGGTCAGCACATTCTGCGCCACATGATCCCAGCTGACGGTCGGGATGACGAAGCCCGTATCGTCCTTGATATTCTCGGCCATTTCCGAAATGGCGGCGGCTTCGAGCCGCAGATCGAGTTCCAGCCGGGCCGAGCGATCCAGCGTTTCCACCACCTGGGTCGGCTTGAGCCGCTTGGTCGAGCGCACGAAGCGTTCAGCCAAAGCCGCGCCGGCATAATAGCTTTCGATATCGGCCATGAAGCGCTGCGCCACGCCGGGCCGCAGGATCTTGACGGCCACGGTCCTGGGCAGCCCATTGGCCGGCACCAGCCGCGCCTTGTGCACCTGGGCAATGGAGGCCGCGGCAATGGGCGGGCTAAGTTCAGTCAGCTCCGCCGCCTTGCTTTCCAGCGCTTCGCTGAGGATGGCCGGCACCAGCGCGGCATCGAACGGGTCCATCTTGTCCTGCAGGCCCGCCAGATCGTTGGCGATCTGCGGCCCCACCACATCGGGCCGGGTGGCCAGCGTCTGGCCGAACTTCACATAGGTCGGCCCCAGCAGGTTGAGCGCCTTGTTCAGCCGCTCGACATGCCCCGTCTTGCGCACGCTGGGCCGCTCAATCAGCCGCCCGAGAAAGATCCCGAGCTTGAGCGGCCCCGGCAGGTCCTTGGCCGACACGATCGACAGCGCCCCCTCGCGCGCCAGCACATAGCCGGCCCGCGCCAGCCGGTAATAGGCGGAGATCAGCATGCTTCACCTCTCCCTTTGGGGGAGAGGGGCAGTACGACTACGGTGCTCGATCCAATCACAGTGTCATTGTGGGGGTGAAGGGCCTGGCGGTGTGCGAATGAACTCATCACGGGCTGGGCCACCTAAATCTTCCACCCGGAAAACAGCGCCGCGATATTGCCGGTATAGGGCGTGTGCTTGACCCGCTTGAACCCCGCTTCGGCCAGCATGCCCGAGAACATTGGCGGGCTGGGGAATTTGCGGATCGATTCGACGAGATACTGATAGGGCTGCCCGTCTCCGGTGACCATCTTGCCCATGGGCGGGATCACCCGGTCGGAAAAGGCATTGTAGAGGCTATCGAGCCCGGGCACGTCGACCTGGGAAAATTCGAGCACCAGGATGCGCCCGCCGCGCTTGAGCACGCGATGCGCCTCGCCCAAAGCCTGCTGGATGCGCGGCACATTGCGGATGCCGAAGGCGATCGTATAGGCGTCAAAACTGTTGTCGGGGAACGGCAGCTCCTCGGCATTGGCCTCGACGAAACTAGCCTGGGCCGGAAAGCGCCAGGCCTTGGCCCGCTCGGCGCCCACCCGCAGCATGTCCGAATTGATGTCCGACACCACGACCTCGGCATAGCCCACCGAGGCATTGATGATGCGTTCGGCCACGTCGCCGGTGCCGCCGGCCATATCGAGCACCCGATAGGGGCGCGAACCAGTCTTGGGCGGGGCGAGATCGGCCACCATGGCATCCTTCCAGATGCGGTGAATGCCCCCGCTCATCAGGTCGTTCATCAGATCGTAGCGGTCGGCCACGTCGTGAAAGACCTTGTTGACCAGGCCCTGCTTGTCTTCGAGCGCCACGGTCTGTTCGCCGAAATGGGTGGTTTCACGCGCACCATTCATGGCATTGCTCGCTTCTCTTTTGCGTTTCGCGCGCACCATATAGAAGCGTCTGGTGCTTTGCCAATTGCGCAAAGCGGCACAGTGGACACGAGGTTGAGATGCCCGAACTGCCCGAGGTCGAAACTGTCCGGCGTGGTCTTGAGCCCTGGATCGAGGGCGCCACCATCGACAAGGTCACGCTCAACCGCCCGGACCTGCGTTTCCCATTCCCCAAGGATTTGCAGTCGGCCCTTGAGGGGCAAAAAATAGTTTCGGTGGGCCGCCGCGCCAAATATCTGCTGATCGGGCTCTCCAATGGCAAGACAGTGCTCAGCCATCTGGGCATGACCGGCAGCTATCGCTTTGCCGAACATGGCATCGACAAGCCGCCCCGCTATTACGAGGTCGAACCCACGCCCAAGCACGACCATATGGTCTGGGACATTTCCCATCCCAAGCATGGCAAATCCCACCTCATCTATGCGGATCCCCGCCGCTTCGGCTTTGTCGATCTTTATGATCATGTCGAGGACAGCCCCTATCTTAAGGGTCTTGGCCCCGAGCCCTTGGGCAATGATTTCAATGCCGATGAAATGGCCGAAAAATTCACCGGCAAGAAGACCCCGATCAAGGCCGCCCTGCTCGATCAGCGCGTCGTGGCGGGGCTAGGCAATATCTATGTCGCCGAAGCCCTGCACCGCGCCCATATCCTGCCTACGGTGCTCGCGGGCACGCTGGTCACCGCCAAGGGCAAGCCCAAGCCGGTGCTGGAAGACCTCGCCCATGCCGTGCGCCAGGTGCTGATCGAAGCCATCGAAGTGGGCGGCTCCACTCTGCGCGATTTCCGCAATGCCGAAGGCGGCTCCGGCTATTTCCAGCACCGCTTTGCCGTCTATGACCGGGAAGGCGAGCCCTGCCCCACCCCGCTCTGTACGGGCACGATCCAGCGCATCGTCCAATCGGGCCGGTCCACGTTCTTTTGTCCGGTGTGCCAGAAGAAGGCATAAGCCTGGGGTGAGCCCGATCCATCCCACCGCGTGTTTGGTCCTCGCGGAACCTGTCAATTAGCTCGGCACAGCGGGAATAAGCAGCAAAATCACGCCGATCGCGGCGATGAGCAGGCCCGGCCAATTGGCCTTGAGGCCAAGAAAGCCCACGCCGCGGCGGCGAGGCTCCAGCGTCCGACCGGCGGGGTCGTTGGCCGAGGCATGCGGGTCAGTCATCCGACCGCGAAAGATCGCCGCCAATGCCATATAAATCAGACCGGCGGCCACAAGCAGGGCGCCAATAAGCGTGGTGGTTGCCATCGCTGCCTCCTCGATAGTGCAAAACGGGATGCCGCACGCTTCGTTCCGGCTGGGGGGCACAGGTCCATCCAACCCCGGGGCAACACCCGTGTGTTTGGCGAGGCGGGTGGCTGTGCTAGTATTCGCGTCCAACATGGCAAGCATGCATCCCCATGCGCCCCCTGAATCCAGTTGACGCTTCCCCCCCTTTCCCCTATAGACCGCCCCACTTGGCGGCTTGACGTAAGGCCGCCGCTTTCATTTCATCCCGGACGGTGCGCTGCCAAGGCGCCTTCGGCCGGTTGGACGCCAAGAGGACCGTTATGGCCAATACGCCGTCAGCCAAAAAGGCTACCCGCAAGATCGAAGCCCGCACTGCGGTCAACAAGTCGCGCCGCTCGCGCGTCCGCACCTTCATCCGCAAGGTTGAAGAAGCCATCGTGGCCGGCGATCATGCCGTGGCCTTTGCTGCCCTCAAGGCTGCCGAGCCCGAAATTCACCGTGCAGCCACCAAGGGCATCGTTCATGCCAATCTGGCGGCCCGCAAGGTCAGCCGCCTCAATCACCGCGTCAAGGCTCTCGCCTGATCGGTTGAGCCCTGCGCAGCGTGGCTGCGGCAGGATAATGATGGGCTCCCTCGGGGGCCCATTTTCTTTGCCCGTCCGTCTGCCGGAATCGCGGCAAGGATTTTCCGCCTTGACGGTTTGATGTCATCGGGATGACGCGATTGCGACATAACGGTCGTTTCACCCATCCTTGCAAAATGCTCAGCGCGCGCAAGGATTTGTGAGCCCATCCGGGGTTTTTGCAATTGTCACGAAGCCGTTGGAACCACTCCAGGCCGTGGTTTATGGAAATATAATTTTGGTTAAGTCGCAGCCCTTGTGACAAGAATCTGCATGGAGTCACAGAGCCTTGCCGGAGCCAGGTTTTACCGGGGCCGGGTGGCGGAAAAGACATAGTCAGAGTCAAGCCCCCATTTTCGGAAAAGGGGCATTGCCCCCCTAAAATCGACCCACTACTATGGCCTGGTCAGCTCGAAAACGGGGGCCATCAAGGACCTTCTCAGCGAGCGGATGGGGTCATATTCGGGGCGTTTGTTTTGGGCGCGTTTCGGCAGCAATGCCGGGGCGGTTTTTCCGGTAATCCGGGCAAATTGGGTTCAGTAGAGCGCCGGCCGTTTCGGTCCGGCTTCACGTCAAAGAGTAATGCAGGCTAACGGTGGCGTTCCCATCGGGGCTGGAGTTTTGCGTCCGGGTCATCGGGCGCCCCGGCGAAGCTATGGCCAATTGGACGGGCAAGTCCAAGCGGGGTGGCGAGAACGAAGAACCAAGGGGCCGGCGCTTTCGCTACCCGGCTTGGACAGTCACTTGGCCGGGCTTTGCGGACCGGTCGAAACAACAGCACATGGGGCACTCACGATGATGATGCAGACCGCCGGAAAGGATGATTGGGGAAGTCCCCAGCCGTCCTCCACCACTCCGACACCTAAAGGCGAAATGTCTGTCATGATCACATCCGGCTCCGAAGCACAGCGCGACCTCTTCAACCGGGTGCGCGCCCGCCTCAAGGCCGGTGTTGGCGAAGATGTGTTCACCTCCTGGTTCGCCCGGCTTGAGCTGGAAGAAATCGTCGACGATCTGGTGCATCTGTCGGCGCCCACACGGTTCCTATGCTCGTGGGTCCAATCCAATTATGCCGACCGCATCATCGAATCCTTCCGCCAGGACGTCGATGTTGTCACCCGGCTGCAGGTAACCCTGCGCGTCAATGGCCAGGCCACCAAGAAGCTCGCTCCCGCAGCCGAGATCGCGCCCAGCAGCGATGCGGCGGCCCCTGCAAGTGTTGCCGCGGCTCCGCAAGTGCCCGCCACGCCACGTCTCGTGCGTGACAATAGCGCATCCAAGGGCGATGCCCTGGCCGGCAGCGCCATCGATCAGCGCATGACCTTCGAGACTTTCGTGCCCGGCGCGGCCAATGAAATGGCCTTCGGCGTCGCCAAGCAGATCGCCCATGCCGCCGCCAATAACAGTGTGACCTTCAATCCGGTCTATATTCATTCGACGGTCGGCCTGGGCAAATCCCACCTGCTCAACGCCATCGCCCATGCCGTGCAGTCGGCCGATGCATCCAAGAACATCGTCTATCTGACCGCCGACCATTTCATGTACCATTTCATCACCGCCGTGCAGCGCCAGTCCGCGCTCGGCTTCAAGGAATGGCTGCGCCGCGTCGATCTGCTGCTGATCGATGACATGCAATTCCTGCAGGGCAAATCCGCCACTGAATTCGGCCATACTTTGGGCACGCTGCTCACCGGCGCCAAGCAGGTCGTCGTGGCCGGCGACGCGCCCCCGCGGGATCTGGAAATGATCGACGAGCGCATCCGCTCGCGCCTCTCGGGTGGGCTGGTCGTGCCGATTACCGGCTTTGATATGGAATTGCGCCGCGCCATCGTGCAGCGCCGCGCCGACCAGGCCAGCGCCCGTTACGGCATGCATTTCCCCACCCCGGTCATCGATTATGTCTCGCGCGCCGTGGTCAGCCATGGCCGCGATCTCGATGGCGCCGTCAATCGCCTCGTCGCTGCCAACCAGCTGACGGGCGAGCTGATCACCGTGCCGCTGGCCGAAAAGACCCTGGCCGACCTGATCCGCGCCCGCGACGCCAAGCGCGTCCGCATCGAGGACATCCTCAAGATCGTCTCGCGCCATTACAAAGTGCCGCGCAATGAATTGCTCTCGGCTCGCCGCAGCCGTGACGTGGTGCGCCCGCGCCAGATCGCCATGTTCCTCGCCAAGGCGCTGACGTCCCGCTCGCTCCCCGAAATCGGCCGCCGCTTCGGCGGACGCGATCACACCACGGTGCTGCATTCGGTGCGCAAGGTGGAATCGATGATGAAGGACGACATCGAGCTCTGCCAGGAGATCGAACTGCTCAAGCGCATGCTGGAAGAATAGGTTCTTCCCCTCTCCCCTTGAGGGAGAGGGACGATCATTCTGCGTTCAGCAGAATGATCCGGGTGAGGGGTGCTGCGCCCTCCCATGCTTTGCCGCTGGTTGAGGGCGCTGGACCCCTCATCCGCCCCTGCGGGGCACCTTCTCCCACAAGGGGAGAAGGAAGGGAGCAAAAAATCTCTCTTTGTGGAATCCCCGCACCAAACCGCCTGCTGCCCTTGCCTTTGCGGTCACAAATTGTAAATGTCCAACCCCGGCTTGCCGGGGTTTTTTGTCGCTCCCAAGGGCGGCTCGCGTAGTGCCAAGGATTGATCGTCAATGAAAGTCACGCTCGAACGCAATCATCTGCTCAAGTCGCTGAGCCATGTGCATCGCGTGGTCGAGCGGCGTAATACCTACCCCATTCTCGCCAATGTGCTGTTCAAGGCGGCTGAGGACCGGGTGGAGCTGCGCGCCACCGATCTCGATATCGAAGTGACCGAGGCCGTGCCGGCCATGGTCTCCACTCCCGGCACCACCACCGTGCCCGCGCACACGCTGTACGAAATCGTGCGCAAGCTCAGCGATGGCGCCGAAGTGCGCCTTGAGACCGACGGCGGCGAGAACATGGTTCTCACTTCCGGCCGCTCGCGCTTCAACCTGGCCTGCCTCAGCCCCGACAGTTTCCCCGATCTGAAATCCGGCAGTTTCGGCCATGAGTTCGCCATTGCGGCCTCCGCCCTGCGCGAGCTGATCGAGCGCACCCAATTCGCCATCTCCAATGAGGAGACGCGCTATTATCTCAACGGCATCTATTTCCATGCCGTGGAAAACTCCGCCAGTGGCACCGTGCTGCGCGCCGTCGCCACCGATGGCCACCGCATGGCCCGCGCCGAAATCGAAGCCCCTGCGGGCGCCAAGGGCATGCCGGGCATTATCGTGCCGAAAAAGACCGTCGGCGAGGTGCAAAAGCTGCTCGACGGCGCCGAAGGCGAGGTCAAGGTCGAAGTCTCCGACACCAAGATCCGTTTCACCGTCGGCCCGGTCGTGCTGCTATCCAAGCTCATCGAAGGCACCTTCCCCGATTATGATCGGGTGACCCCCAAGAACAATGACAAGCAGATGAATGTCGACCGGGCGAGCTTCGCCACCGCCGTCGATCGCGTCTCCACCATTGCCTCGGATCGCGGCGGCAAGGCCGTCAAGCTCTCGGCTAAGGATGGCCTGCTCGAGCTCTCGGTGACCAATCCCGACCATGGCACGGCCAGCGAAGAACTCGCCGTCGAATTCGACACCGATGGCTTCGAGATCGGCTTCAATGCGCGCTATCTGCTCGACATTATCGGGCAGATCCGCAGCGAAAGCGCCATCTTCATGTTCAATGACGCCGGCTCCCCCACGCTGGTCAAGGACGAAGGCGAAACCAAGGCGCTGTATGTCCTGATGCCGATGCGGGTCTAGGCGTTAGCGATTTGAGAATTCATGCGGAGCCGCGGGCTCCTTTGCTCCCCTCCCCCTTAAGGGGAGGGGTCGCATCCAGAATGCGGGACCAGCTATGACCCGCCACCTCTCCCGCCTCCGGCTCACCGCCTTCCGCAACTACACGGCGGCCGCGCTCGACCTTGATGATCGCCATCTGGTCCTCACCGGCCCCAATGGCGCCGGCAAGACCAATCTGCTTGAAGCGGTGAGCCTGCTCTCGCCTGGCCGCGGCCTGCGCCGGGCCAGTTTCGACACCGTCCAGGCCCAGGGCAGCGATATCGGCTGGGCTGTGGCGGCAACGGTCGAAACCGATGACGGCCCCGCCGATATCGGCACCGGCGCCACGCCGGATGGCGGCCGCCGCGTGCGCATCAACGGCGCCAATGCCCGCTCCATCGAGGCGATGAGCGATTACCTGCGCGTGCTCTGGCTCACCCCGGCGATGGATGGCCTCTTCTCCGGCCCCGCCAGTGACCGCCGCCGCTTTTTGGATCGTCTGGTCACCACGCTCATCCCCAGCCATTCCTCTTCGGTCTCCGACTATGACAAGGCCATGCGCCAGCGCAATCGCCTGCTAGAAGAGGGCGGGGATATCAGGTGGCTCAGCGCTATCGAAGTCCAGCTCGCCGAACTCGGCGCCTCCATCCATCTGGCCCGCACCGACAGCCTCACGCATTTGCAGGCGCTGATCGAACAGAGCCTGGATGACTCGAGTTTTCCCGCCGCCCATCTGGCGCTGACGCCATTGTTTGAAAACGAGGCGGAGCCCAGCTCTTCGGCGGCGCTCGAAACGGCGCTGATCGAGACCTGGCAGGGCTCGCGCGCCCTTGATCGCGCCGCCGGACGCACCATATCTGGTCCACACCGTGTCGATCTCGAAGTGACCTATGCCCAAAAGGGCATGCCGGCTGCCTTGGGCTCGACCGGCGAGCAAAAAGCCTTGCTGATCGGGCTGATCCTGGCCCATGCCAGATTGGTCAAATTGCGCACCGCGATTACCCCATTCCTGCTGCTCGACGAAATCGCCGCCCATCTCGATCCGGACCGCCGCCGGGCCCTGTTTTCCGCTCTCGACGGGCTGGGAACGCAATGCTTCCTCACCGGCACCGATCGGCTCCTGTTCGAGGCCCTGGGCCCCCGCGCCCAGACCATCACGGTGCGCGACGGACGGCTCTACAAGGATTGATATTGCCTGGCGCTTTGCCTCCACCAACACGGTGTCATTCCCGCGAAAGCGGGAACCTCCGTTATCCGGTGTTGCAAAGAAAAACAGAGGTTCCCGCTTTCGCGGGAATGACATCGAGATGAAGCGCGACAATTGACGCTCTCTCCCCGGTCAAAAGCCCCTAAAAAGGCCATTTTGCTTGGGAATAGACCCCGCTTCCGTTAGAACTAATTCACTCTGAAACGACCCTGATTCGGACCCCATGACCGATAGCGAAATTCCCGTTCCGACCGAATATGATGCCGACAGCATTAAAGTGCTCAAAGGGCTCGATGCCGTGCGCAAGCGCCCCGGCATGTATATCGGGGATACCGATGACGGATCGGGCCTGCATCACATGGTCTATGAGGTGGTCGACAACGCCATCGACGAGGCCCTGGCCGGTCACGCGGACCTGGTGACGGTGACGCTGAATGCCGATGGCTCGGTCACCGTGACCGACAATGGCCGCGGCATCCCCACCGGCATCCACAAGGAAGAGGGCGTCTCGGCGGCCGAGGTCATCATGACCCAGCTGCATGCCGGCGGTAAGTTCGACCAGAATTCCTATAAGGTTTCGGGTGGCCTGCATGGCGTGGGCGTTTCCGTGGTGAACGCGCTCTCGGTCTGGCTCAAGCTCAAAATCCGCAGCGGCGGTCAGATCCACGAGATGAGCTTCACCCATGGCGAGCCCGATGCGCCGCTCAAGGTCACCGGCACCTATGAAGGGCGCAACGGCACCGAGGTCAGCTTCATGCCCTCGTCCGACACCTTCACCATGATCGACTTCGATTTCAAGACGCTCGAACATCGCCTGCGCGAGCTGGCCTTCCTCAATTCGGGCGTGCATATCCTGCTCGCCGATCGCCGCCACCCCGAGCCGGTCGATATCGACCTGTTCTATGAGGGGGGCTTGGAAGCCTTCGTCAATTATCTCGACAAGTCCAAGCAGGCCGTCATCGATCGTCCGATCACCATGATCAGCGAGAAGGACGGCATCACCGTCGAAGTGGCGCTGCAGTGGAACGACAGCTACCACGAAAACGTGCTCTGCTTCACCAACAACATCCCCCAGCGCGATGGCGGCACGCACCTGGCCGGCCTGCGCGGAGCCTTGACGCGCCAGGTGGTCGGCTATGCCGAAAGCTCGGGCATTTCCAAAAAGGAAAAGGTCTCGGTCACCGGCGATGACACGCGCGAGGGCCTGACCTGCGTGCTGTCGGTCAAAGTGCCCGATCCCAAGTTTTCGTCGCAGACCAAGGACAAGCTGGTCTCCTCCGAAGTGCGCCCCGTCGTTGAGAACATCGTCAACGAAAAGCTGGGCCAGTGGTTCGAGGAACATCCCAACGAGGCCAAGATCATTGTCGGCAAGGTGGCCGAAGCCGCCGCCGCTCGCGAAGCCGCCCGCAAGGCGCGTGAACTGACCCGCCGCAAGGGGGCGCTGGAAATCTCGTCCCTGCCCGGCAAGCTCGCCGATTGCCAGGAACGCGATCCTGCCAAGTCCGAAATCTTCATCGTCGAGGGTGACTCGGCTGGTGGCTCGGCCAAGCAGGGGCGCGACCGTTCCAATCAGGCCGTGCTGCCGCTGCGCGGCAAAATCCTCAATGTGGAACGCGCCCGGTTTGATCGTATGATCTCCTCCGACCAGGTCGGCACGCTGATCACCGCGCTGGGCACCGGCATTGGCCGCGAAGAGTTCAACGCCGACAAGCTGCGCTACCACAAGATCATCATCATGACCGACGCCGACGTGGACGGCGCCCATATCCGCACCCTGCTGCTCACGTTCTTCTACCGGCAGACGCCCGAATTGCTCGAGCGCGGCCATATCTACATCGCCCAGCCCCCGCTCTACAAAGCCATGCGCGGCAAGTCCGAGCAATATTTGAAGGACGAGGACGCCCTCAACGATTATCTGATCGAGGCGGGGCTGGACGAAGCCGTGTTCACCACGCGCGACGGCCACCAGCATGCGGGCGCGGACCTGCAAGCCATCGTGCAGCAGGCGCGCAACATTGTGGGCGCCATCAACAATCTCAACACGCGCTACAATCGCAGCCTGGTTGAGCAGGCCGCCATTGTCGGCGGGCTCGATCCCGAGGGCCTGAACGATCCGAGCCGCATCAGCGGCACCATGGACCGTATCGCCAACCGGCTCGACCGCATCTCGGACGAGCTGGAACGCGGCTGGTCGGGCGTCATCACCGATGAAGAGGGCCTGGCCTTTTCGCGCACCGTGCGCGGCGTCGCCGAAACCCACCAGCTCGACAAGGCCCTGCTGCAAAGCGCCGACGCGCGCAAGCTGCGCCAGCTGGCCGAGCGCCTCGACGAAATCTATGGCGGCGTGCCGACTTTGACCCGCAAGGGCGAAACCATCCAGATTTTCGGGCCATCGAGCCTCTTCAAAGCCGTCACCGATGCGGGCCGCAAGGGCGTGTCGCTGCAGCGCTACAAGGGCCTGGGCGAAATGAACGCCTCCCAGCTCTGGGAAACCACGCTCGACCCCAATGCCCGCACCCTGCTCAAGGTGGAAATCAACGAAACCACCGAAGCCGACGCCATCTTCACTGCGCTGATGGGGGATCTGGTCGAACCCCGCCGCGACTTCATCCAGGACAACGCGCTCAGCGTGAGCAATCTGGACGTCTGATGGGCTAGGCGGGGGCGATCCGGCGCCGCCGCTCGCCGGCAATTATGGCCAGCAATACGCCGCCCAGAATGGCCAGGCTGCAGATCAGCAGCCGGGCCGTCGGCGTTTCGCCCAGAAAAACCACGCCGCCAATGGCGGCCAGGGCCGGAACGCTCAATTGCACGATTGCCGCCTGCTTGCGCTGCAGGCCGGGCAAGGCCGCGTACCACACGGCATAGCCCAGCCCCGAGGCCACCGCGCCGGACAGCACCGCCCATAACAGGCCCCGCCAATCCCCCAGCGGATGCAGCAGGCCCAGCCCGATCAGCAATAGCGCCAACGGCGCGCTGCGCAGGAAATTTTCGGCTGTGTCGAGCAGGGGGCTGCTCGAACCGCGGCCGACCAGGGAATAGACGGCCCAGCCTATGCCCGCCAGCATCATCAGCCCGGCTGCCACGGGGTCGGGCGCGGTGAGGCCGGGCCAGACCAGAAAGCCAAAGGCCAGCAGCGCCACCCCGATGCCCAGCCATTCCGCAGGTCCAGGCATTTCCCCCTTATGGACACTCCATCCCAGCATGGTGAACTGCACGCTGGCAAACAGGATCAGCGCCCCCGTCCCGGCACCCAAGGCGATATAGGCGTAGGAAAACGCCAAGGCATAGGCGCACAATCCCCCTGCCCCCACCCAGCTTCCGGCTTCCAGAACCGGCCGCAAGCCGTGCCGGCGCAGCAGGATCAGGCCAGCCAATACCAGCGCCCCCGAAAGCAGGCGCACCCCGGTATAGAGCCCCGCATCGGTCGTGCCGCCCGCCAGCGCCAACCGGGCCAGCACGGAATTGGCAGCGAAAGCGAGAATGGCAATCAATGTCAGCCCGGCAAGTCGAAGCATGATGCAGCCCATTGCGCGGCGGGCCATCAGCCTACGCCCCCACCCCGCCATTGTCATCAACGGCCCGACCACTGGCTTTGCGCCGGGGAACCCGGCTATAGCTGGCTCCTGCCGACCATTGCCGACACTCGAATCCATGGCGTGTCTCATGAGAAAGATCGACGAAACAAACCCATTGCGGCTGCGGCCTGTCGCCCTTGAAGACGAGGCTGCGGTCCGTTCGGCGACGCGCGAGCTGGCCGCAGAAGGTTTCACTTTCGCCTTTGGCCTCGACACGACAAGCTCGTTTGCCGACTACGTGACCCGCCTCGATGTCCGGCGGGGGGGGGGGTCTGGCGCCAGGCGAAGTGCCCGAAACCTTCCTCCTCGCCGAAGTCGATGGCGTCATCGTGGGCCGCCTGTCGCTGCGCCACGCGCTCAACGACCAACTGCGAACCAATGGCGGCCATATCGGCTTCGGCATCTTGCGCTCACACCGCCGCCGCGGCCACGCCTCCGAAATCCTGCGCCAAGCCCTTATCCTCGCCCGCGACCTCAACATTGAGCGCGCCCTGCTCACCTGCAACGAGACCAATACCGGCTCGCGGCGCGTGATCGAAAGCCAGGGCGGTGTGTTCAGCGGGCACTCACCCGCCGATCCCACCAAACGGCTCTATTGGATCGCATTGGCTTAGAGCCGCGGCCTGAACAATGCGTTCTTGCCATCTGGCTTTTTCCCGCGCCAGCGGCGACATATCTAGCAAAGGCCCCGCCATTGGGGCCAAGCACACGGGTCCCCGCCATGAAAAAGATCGGTTTTCTGTCCTTCGGCCATTGGTCGCCCTCGCCACAGTCCGGCACCCGTACGGCGGGTGATGCGCTGCTGCAATCGATCGATCTGGCGGTCGCTGCCGAGGAATTGGGGGCCGATGGCGCCTATTTCCGCGTGCATCATTTTGCCCGCCAATTGGCCTCGCCCTTCCCGCTGCTGGCCGCCATCGGCGCCCGGACCAAGAACATCGAGATCGGCACCGCCGTCATCGATATGCGCTACGAAAACCCGCTCTACATGGCCGAGGATGCCGGCGCCGCTGACCTGATCGCCGGGGGGCGCCTGCAATTGGGCATCAGCCGCGGCTCGCCCGAGCAGGTGATCGATGGCTGGCGCTATTTCGGCTATGCCCCGGCCGAGGGCCAGACCGACGCCGATATGGCCCGCCGCCAGACTGAAGTGCTGCTCGAAGTGCTCAAGGGCCATGGCTTTGCCGAGCCCAATCCGCGCCCCATGTTCCCCAATCCGCCCGGCAAGCTGCGGCTCGAACCGTTTTCCGAGGGCCTGCGCCAGCGCATCTGGTGGGGCGCCGCCACCGACGCCACCGCCATCTGGGCGGCCAAGCTGGGGATGCATCTGCAAAGCTCGACGCTCAAATTCGATGAGAGCGGCAAGCCCTTCCATATCCAGCAGGCCGAGCAGATCCGCGCCTATCGCGCCGCCTGGAAAGAGGCCGGCCACGCCCATGAGCCGCGCGTCTCAGTCAGCCGCTCCATCTTCGCTTTGGTCAATGACACCGACCGCGCCTATTTCGGCGGTGGCGGCCGCGAAGAGGACAGCTTTGGCTATATCGAGCCGGAAAAGCGCGCCGTGTTCGGCCGCGGCTATGCCGCCGAACCCGATGTACTGATCAAGGAACTGGCGGCCGACGAAGCCATTGCCGAAGCCGATACCCTGCTGCTCACTGTGCCCAACCAGCTCGGCGTCGAATACAATGCCCATGTCATCGAGTCGATTTTGAAGCTGGTGGCCCCGGCGCTGGGCTGGCGCTGAGCGAGAATGACGATGCATGACGCCCATTATATCGCCCTGATCCACAAGGACGCCGATTCCGGTTATGGCGTGTCCTTTCCCGATGTCGCGGGCGTCATTGCCGTTGCCGACACGCTGGACGAAGCCATTGCCGAAGCTGCTGCGGCTTTGGCTTTCGCGTTCGAAGACTGGTCCGGTCCCCTGCCGGTCGCGCGGAGTCTGGAAACTCTGCGCGGGGACGCTCAATTCCAGGCCATGGCCGAGGATGCCGTGATTGCCGCCGTGCGCCCGTCGCGCGAATATTATCATGCCGCTGAATAACCCCGCCCCCACCGCAATGTGATCGCCCCCTTGTTGCCCACCGGCAACAGGGGCCGCATAACCGGGAAATCCTCACATAAACCGGCCACAATTTCCCATGAGAACGCTGCTGTAGCCGCGCAGGAAGCGCCCCTTGTCAATCAGCACGGGAATGATGCGCCAGCGGACGGCTTGGTCGCCTTTAGGGTTTGCTAACCTCTTTGTTTGCCATCATGGCTTATGAGAGTAGAAGGCAAGGCTCAGGCTCTTTCTATTTCGGGTTCGATTGATGGATTTTCGCATTTCCGCCGATGATCGCGTTGGCGCCCAGCCCAAGGGCAAGCCGGCTGCGGCCAGCCGCGCCAAGGGCGGCGAGCGCGTCGAGCCCTCCATGGGCAAGGCGGTCGGCGTTTTTGTCGATGACGAACGCTCCGGCGGCGCCTCCCCCAATCCCAAGGGCAAGCCGCCCAAGCAATCCCGCCGCGGCAAAGCCTCGGTCGCCCGCGAGAAAAAGCCAAAAAAACGCCGGTCGCGCACCGGCGGCTTCCTCATGGGCATTTTCTATTGGGGCTTCGTGCTTTGCCTCTGGGCCGGCATCGCGGTGATCGGCGTCGTGGTCTATTACGGCGCGCAATTGCCCTCGTCCAACACCTGGGCCATTCCCGATCGCCCGCCCAATATCCGGATTCTCGCGGCTGACGGCAGCCTGATTTCCAATCGCGGCCAGACCGGCGGCGAAGCGATCACCTATCGCGAATTGCCCTATTATGTGCCGGCGGCCATCATCGCCAGCGAAGATCGCCGCTTCATGAGCCATTTCGGCGTCGACCCTATTGGCCTGCTCGCCGTGGCCGCCGAAAGCGTGCGGGCGCGCGGGGTCACCCGCGGCGCCTCCACCATCACCCAGCAGGTGGCGAAAAACCTCTTCCTCACCCCCGACCAGACCCTGGGCCGCAAGATCCAGGAAATGATCCTGGCCGTGTGGCTGGAGCAGAATTTCACCAAGGAAGAAATTCTCGAACTCTATATGAACCGCGTCTATTTCGGCGCCGGCGCCACCGGCATCGAGGCCGCCGCGCAAACCTATTTCGGCGTTTCGGCGCGCAATCTGTCGCTCGGCCAGGCCGCCATGCTGGCCGGCATCCTGCCCGCGCCCTCGGCCTATAATCCAAAGTCCAATCCGGACCGCGCCAAGGAACGCCAGCGCCTGACGCTCAATTCCATGGCCGAGGAAGGCTATATCACCCGCGAGGAAGCCCAGGCCGCCCAGATCGATCCCAACCAGTCCGTGCGCACGCGCGTGGCGGGTTCGGAATCCTATGTCGCCGACTGGGTCGAAAGCCTGATGACCGCCTATATTGGCGAGATCGATACCGACGTGGTGGTGCAGACCACCATCGATTGGAAGATGCAGAAGGACGCCGAGTTCATCGTCAAGGAATTGGTGGCCTCCGAAGGCCCCAAGCGCGGCTTCAACCAGGGCGCCCTGGTGGCCATGGATGTCGATGGCACGGTGCGCGCCATGGTGGGCGGCGTAGATTATCAGGCCAGCCAATATAACCGCGCCGTCACCGCCAAGCGCCAGCCCGGCTCGACCTTCAAGCCCTTCGTGTATCTGGCCGCCATGGAAAAGGGCTATACGCCCGACACTTTGGCCGAAGATGCCCAGTTCGAATATAATGGCTGGAGCCCGCGCAATGCCTCGGGCAAGTATGCCGGCACCGTGACCCTGCGCCAGGGCCTGGCCTATTCGCTCAATACCATTGCGGCGCGCCTCGCCATCGACGTCACGCCCCAGGCCGTGGTCGATGTGGCCACTCGCATGGGCATTTCCAGCCACTTGACCGCCGTGCCCTCCATTGCGCTGGGCACCCAGGAAGTGAACCTGCTCGAATTGACCGGCGCCTACGCCCCCTTCGCCAATGGCGGCATGGGCGTCATTCCCAATGTCATCACCAAGATCGAGACCAAGGACGGCAAGCCGCTTTACGAAGCCTCCGATGCCGGCCCCGGCCGCGTCATCGCCCCCAATGTGCTCGACGAAATGAACGACATGCTGGAAACCGCGGTCGAAGTGGGCACCGGCAAGGGCGCCAATCTCAATGGCTGGCAGTTCGGCGGCAAGACCGGCACCTCGCAGAATGCCCGCGACGCGCTGTTTGTCGGCTATACCGCTGCCATGGTCACCGGCGTGTGGCTGGGCAATGACAATGACACCAAGACGACCCTGTCGGGTGGTAACGTGCCGGCCGTCATCTGGTCTGAGTTCATGACCAAGGCCCATGCCGGCAAGCAGATCGCCCAGATCCCGCACGGCTCCTATGACAATAGCCAGACCGTGGCGCAGCCCGTCATCGATCCAGCCACCGGCCAACAGGTCATCGATCCCGCAACCGGCCAGCCCATGGTCCAGCATGTCGATGCCCAGACCGGCCAGCCGGTGGCACCGCCATCCAACCAGCCGATCCAGACCGGCCAGATGGTCGATCCCATGACCGGTCTGCCGGTGGGCCAGCAGGTTGTCGATCCCAATGCCCAGGCCATCGATCCGGCCACGGGAATGCCCATGCAGCAGGGTGGGGGTTTCCAGCAAGGTCCTGCGGTCGGTGTCGGCACCACCGCGCCGATCGATCCCGATACCGGCATGCCCATGGTGCTGGTGGTCGATCCCTCCACCGGCCAGCAGGTCTGGGTGCCCTCGGCCCCGGCCCAGCAGCAGCAACAGGGCCAATTCGCCCCGCCCCAGCCGGTCGGCGGCGACCAGGTGATCTACCAGGAGCCCGAACAGCCACAGCAGCGCACGCTGATGGACCTGATCTTCGGGAATTAGGGCCGCCTGTCAGGCCAACGCAATCTGCACCCAGCTCGGCTCCGCCGGGCTGGGTGTTGTCATTTCAGGGTGCGACTAGGTGAGTTGGGCTGCAATGGCGGCCTTGTCGATCACCGACCAGACGGCCGCGATCCGCTCGCCGGTAAATTGGTAAAAGACATTCTCGCTGAACGAGACGCGCCGGCCATTGACCGCAAGACCGAAGAGCATGCCCTTGGGCGTGCAGTTGAATTGCAGCCGGCTCGCGATCCGCGGCGGCTCGGAAACCAGCAGCTGGATATGGAAATGCAGATCGGGAATCGCCCGAAAATCCTCCTCCAGCATGCTGCGATATCCTGATAGCCCGATCCGCTCGCCATTGTAGTGAACGTCCTCGGCAACGAACTGCCCCAGTCGCGGCCAATCCTGACTGTTGAGACAGGCAATATAGCCCCGGTAGATATCGGCGAGGATTGTATTGGTCATCAAGGCACCATGCTCATTCGATCGCGGGGCCATGCTGAACCCGCCCGGCCCGCGGCTCAACAAAAAACGGGACCGCCTTGGGCGATCCCGTTTGTCCTATTGCAGCACCACGATCGGCGCCCCCGACGGCACCCGCTCGTACAAATCGATCACATCCTGGAACAACAACCGCACGCAGCCGCTCGACACGGCCTGCCCGATGGACAGCACATCCATATTGCCGTGGATGCGGTACAGCGTGTCCGTATTGCCCTGATGGATATAGAGCGCCCGCGGCCCCAGCGCGTTCTCCAGCCCCGGCGGCTGGCCATGGCGATAGATTTCCAGTTCCGGCTGCCGGAGGATCATATCCGACGGCGGCGTCCAGACCGGCCATTTGCGCTTATAGGCCATATGCGCGCGCCCTTCCCAGGCAAAACCGGCCCGCCCGATCCCCACGCCATAGCGCATGGCGCGGCCATTCGGCAGCGTCCAATAAAGGAACCGGTTGGCCGTATCGACAATGATCGTGCCCGGCGCTTCGCCGGTCTCATTGGCCACTTCCTGCCGCCGGTAGATCGGATTGAGCAGGTCCACTCGCGCGGCCGGAATGGGGAATTGCTCATCCGGCAGCGGGCCATACATGGCCAGCGCTTCAGGCGTGACCTCATAGGTTATTGGCCCTGCCGGCACGACAATGCGCGGATTGGGTGTCGTCGTGGTGCAACCGGCGAGCGCGAGCGCAGCAAGGCTTGCGCCACCCGCCAGCAATTGCCGCCGCGTCAGCGACGGGGTGAGAACAGAAAGGGTCATGAAAAATGTCTTTCGGCGGCCGCAATGCGGGCCGCTTGGAGGAGAGGTCAGCTTTTCGCGAGCGAAAAGCGCGGGTGGGAAAGGCGCAAACGCGCCGGGACCTAGCCCGCTATGGGTGGCTTGAGCTGTTCGAGGATCAGCCGCGACGCGGTGAACTGCTCGATTTGGCTGGTATACTCATCGCTGGCATCGTCAAATGGCGCGACGCAGGCATCCGCCAGAATGCCGGGATGCCCATTGCAGGGCATAACAATCCCCGTCTGCTTCTTGCCGCAGACCTTGAACGACACGACTGGATCGTTCTGCTCACCCGGCGCAAGGCAGAAATCATCCGCAGCAATAGCCACGCTGGGCACATCGCTCGAATAGGCCATGGCATAGCCACTCGCCCCGCCCCAGACCGAGGCGAGCGTAAAAAGCACGGCAATGACAGGCAAAAAGCGCTGCATGGCCGTTCTATAGGGGGCGCAGGGCAGGCGATCCACCGAGGTCACGCAGGTGTGACCTGGCTTGGGGGGACCCTACCCGCCATAAGCCATCAATTGCCGCCCATGCGCCTTCAGCCACGCCCGGCCCCGCTCCATGTCCGGCAATGTCCGCTTCACCGTCGCCCAGAACGCCGCCGAATGGTTCATTTCCACCAGATGGGCCACTTCATGGGCCGCCACGTAATCCAGCACAAAGGGCGGCGCCAGGATCAGCCGCCAATTGTAATTGATGTTCCCGCTCGATGAGCACGAGCCCCAGCGGCTCTTCTGCTCGCGCAGCTTGACCGCCTTGACCACCACGCCCAGCCGGGCGGCATGCACGGCGCTCTGGCGCACCAGATCCGCCTCCGCCTCGCTTTTGAGCCAGTCGGTCAGCCGCCGCGCCTGATGCGCCGCATCCCCCGGCACCAGCACAGCCGGCGCGCCGTCCACCTCGGCCAGCTCCACCCGTCCGCGTATTTTGCCGGTCGCCACGATCCGGTGCTCCACCCCGCGCAGCGTCACCACTTCGCCATCGGCAAACGGGGTTGCCTCGGGCGCCCGCTTCAGCCGAGCGGCCAGCCAATTGTGCTGCCGGTGCAGGAAATTCTCGGCCTCGGCCCATTTGCCATGCGGCGGCAGCGTCAGCACCGGCCCGCCATTATGTGGGATCGACAGCCGATAGCTGCGCGCCCGCGCATGCACGCGCACGGTAACAATCACCGCCCGCCCGTCGATCTCGATCACGGTCGACGCCGGGATTTTCGGCTTTGACTTGAAGAAGAGGTTCATGACCATCCGGGGAATCAGCAGAGCTGAGTATATCACGCCACAAAAAAAGCGCCCCAAAGCGGGGCGCCAGTTGCCGTGTCGTTGGGAAACGACTGGCCTCAGGAGGGAGGGATCGGCTGGGGATTAGCCGTTATTATTGCCCCAGCCATTGTTCGGGTCGGTATTGGTCGGCTTGTTGTCGTCGGTATAGCCCTGGCGATTGCCGCGGCGTTCGTTCATGAAGCGGTCGAATTCTTCACGATCCTTGGCCTTGTTCAGGTTCGCCATATATTCGTGGAAGGCATCGATTTCAGCATCGAGGCGGGCGCGTTCTTCTTCCAGGCGGCGCAGCTGTTCGGCGCGGTAGTCATCGAATGCCGCATTGCCGCTCGAATGGGCGGTGGAGGCAAAGCCATGGCGGCGGAACTGGCCCTTGTTGGACGAGCACCAGCTGCGGCCCTTGTTCCAATAGGCCTGCGCCTTTTCCGGCGAACCGCCGAATTTTTCGCCCCAGATGATATAGGCGAGGACGGCCAGGCCCAGCGGCCAGAAGGCGATAAAACCCACAACCATGAGTGCGATGGTCAGGGGCGAGAATTGCGGTTTGATGATTGCTGTGGTCATTTCGGTTTCATTCTCCCAGTCACGATGAGCATAACGTGGCCCCTCAAGGGACAGGATCAAGCATGTGCCTGCCGATTTTTGCCCTTGAAATGGAATTTGTGATCACCATAACGCCCCGGTTTCCCCGCCCCGAAAGGCCAAAAACATGAGCTTGACCCAGGCCGATGGCCTGCCTTTGCCCTCCACCTGGCGCCCGCTGCGCCAGCAAAGCCTGGTCCTGCTGCGCTGGCTGGCCGTGATCGGGCAGACCATTGGCGTGCTGTTTGTCGATTTTGGCCTGGGCTTTCCCCTGCCTTTGCTGCAATGCCTGCTGCTGATTGGGGCCTCAGTAGCGCTCAATATCTGGCTGGTCGTTCGCTTCGGCGCCGCCCACCGGCCCTCCTCGCTGTTCACCGCCGGCCAGATCGCCTTTGACCTGTGCCAGCTCGGGTGCCTGCTCGCGCTGACCGGGGGCCTGCACAATCCCTTCGCGCTGCTGCTGCTGGCCCCCGTCTCGGTCTCGGCGACGACGCTGCCGCAACGCGCCAGCACCATTATCGCAATCCTCGCCGCTGCCATCGCCTCGCTCTTGGCCGTCTGGCACCTGCCCCTCCCCTGGACGCCGGGCGAAGAACTGGTGTTCAACCGCATCTATGTCATCGGCATCTGGGTCTCCATTGTCTGCGGCGTGGTCTTCATCTCCGCCTATACCAGCCGCGTCGCCCATGACGCCCGCCAGATGGCCGATGCCCTCGCCGCCACCGAATTGGCCCTCTCGCACAAGGAACAGCTCTCCGCCCTCGATGGCCTGGCCGCTGCTGCCGCCCATGAATTGGGCACGCCCCTGTCCACCATTGCGCTGGCCGCCAAGGAAATGCGCGCCGAGGCCGTGCCGGGCACCGATCTTGCCGCCGATGTCGAATTGATCATCGAACAGGCCGCCCGTTGCCGCGCCATTCTCGCCAAGCTGCGCAATCTGGGCAATGAAGCCGGCGACCCCTTCGCCGCCGTGCCGCTCACCGACCTTCTGGCCGAAGTCGCCCGCCCGCATGACGGGCGCGGCAAGGCCATCCTCTTCGACGCCGCCAACACCTCTGGCCCGCCTCCGGTCTTCACCCGCAGTGTCGGCCTGCTCTATGGCCTGGGGAATCTGATCGAAAACGCCGCCGATTTTGCCATCAGCACGGTGCGCATCGAAGCCGCCTGGGACGCCACCGCCGTCTCAGTCTCCATCACCGATGACGGCCCCGGCTTTGCTCCCGAGCTGATCGCCCGCCTGGGCGAACCCTATCTCACCAGCCGCCCCCGCGACGCCCAAGGCGCCGACGCCCATAAGCCGGGGGGCTTGGGCCTGGGCATCTTCATCGCCAAGACGCTGCTCGAACGCACCGGCGCGCGCCTCGCCTTCCAGAACATCGCCACCAACGGCCACGCCCAGGTGCGGATTGTCTGGCCACGCAGTGCGGTGGAGTAGGGGCGCCCCGCCCCATATCGCCGCACCCCCCTGCCATATTTTGACCTTTTCCGCCGGAACGCCTATGTCAATGCCATGAGCACGATCGAAGACCTTCTGGCCACCGACCCCAGCCTGCTGCTCGTCGATGACGATGTGGCATTCCTGCAGCGCCTTGAGCGCGCCATGGCGCGCCGGGGCTTTGATGTCCGCAGCGCTTCGAGCGTGGCCGATGGCCTGGCCGCCGTCGCCAGCAAGCCTCCCGCCTATGCGGTGGTCGATTTGCGCCTCGAAGACGGCAATGGCCTGCAGGTGGTATCGGCCCTGCATCAAGCCCGGCCCGATGCCCGCGCCGTGGTGCTGACCGGCTACGGCAATATCGCCACCGCCGTCACCGCGGTCAAACTCGGCGCCATCGATTACCTCTCCAAACCGGCCGACGCCGACGACGTCATCAATGCGCTGCTCGCCACCGGTGAAGACAAGCCCGAGCCGCCGGAAAACCCGATGTCGGCCGATCGCGTCCGCTGGGAACATATCCAGCGCGTCTATGAACTGTGCGACCGCAACGTCTCGGAAACCGCCCGCCGCTTGAATATGCACCGCCGGACGCTGCAGCGGATTCTGGCCAAGCGCGCGCCGAAGTAAGAGAGCCACGATCTGCCTCCCTCCCCCTTGAGGGGAGGGATTGAGGGTGGGGTGCTGAGGCCCCCACGCGCATTGAGCAATTGGTGATCGCAGCACCCCCACCCCCGCTTTTCGCTAGCGAAAAGCTGAGCCCTCCCCTCAAGGGGGANNGGGGAGGGGAACGCTCCACTCCCGGAACGGGATCGCGGCCCCAACCAGCGGCGGCCAAGAGGGGGTATCCCCCTCCAACACAAACAAACTTCCGCCGTCATCAAATCGCGTTACTCTGTGCTCCAAATAGCCATCAGGCGAGGAGCCCAGCATGACCGTCACCCTGCATTTCCATGGCGCCTCCGGCACGGTGACCGGCTCCTGCTATCGGGTGGTCCATCCCGGCGGTCAATTCCTGGTCGATTGCGGCCTGTTCCAGGGCAATAAGAGCGTCCGCGACCTCAATCTCAAACCCACCCCCTTCGATCCCCGGGCGGTGGATTTCCTGCTGCTCACCCACGCCCATATCGATCACGCAGGCCTCTTACCAAAGCTCTACCGCGAACGCTGGCGCGGCCCGATGTGGATGACCGAACCCACTGCGGGCCTACTCGAATATCTGCTGCCCGACAGCGCCGGCATTCAGGAAAGCGAAGCCGAGCGCGAAACCAAAAAGCGCGGCCGCCGCGGCGAGGAACCCGCTGCCCCGCTCTACACCATGGCCGATGCCGAAGAGGCGCTCAAACACCGCAAGACCTGCAATTACGGCGAATGGATCAATCCCGGCCCCGGCGTGCGCGCCCGCTTCTGGAATGCCGGCCACATTATCGGCTCGGCCTCCATCGAAGTCGAAGTCACCGATAGCGATGGCAAGCCCGTCCGCCTGATGTTCTCGGGCGATATCGGGCCCGACGAAAAGGTGTTCTACAACGAGCCCGAAGGTCCGGCCGGTTTCGATTACATCCTGTGCGAATCGACCTATGGCGGCCGCGAGCGGGTGGATTACACGCTGGTGCAGCGCCGCGAAGCCCTCAAAGCCGAGATCAACACCGCCCTGGCGCGGGGCGGCAATCTGGTCATCCCCGCCTTTGCCGTCGAGCGCAGCCAGGAATTGCTGCACGATATCGGCTATCTCATCAAAACCGGCGAGATCGATCCGCGCCTGGTGTTTCTGGATTCCCCGCTCGCCAGCAAGGTCACCGGCGTCTATCGCAAATATGCGAAAATGTTCGACGATGTCGAACTGGGCGCCGATGAGCTGTTCAACGATCCCCGCTTCCGCATCATCGAGGCGGTGGAAGACAGCAAAGCCATCAACACCATTCGCGGCGGCGCCATCATCATGTCCGCCTCCGGCATGGCCGATGCCGGCCGCATCAAACACCATCTGCGCAACAATCTGATCCGCGCCAATGCGACGGTCCTGTTCGTCGGCTACCAGGCCCCCGGCACTTTGGGGCAGATCATCCTGTCCGGCGCCAAGGAAGTGCGCATCCACGGCACCATCGTGCCGGTCCGCGCCACGATCCGCTCCATGGGCAATTATTCGGCCCATGCCGATCATTCCGAACTCATGGCCTGGATCAAGGCTCGCCTGCCCGCCCATGGCGCGATCTTTTTGACCCATGGCGAGGACGAGGAACGCACCGCCCTGCGCGCCGCGCTGATGGAAACGGGTCTCGCCGGTGACCAGATCATCCTGCCCCAGCTCGACGACTATTTCGAACTCACCGCCACCGGCATCGCCGCCAAGGCCCGTCCGGCCACGCCGCGCATCGATCCGGCCCAGCTGCCATCGGACTGGCACAACGCCTTTGCCGATTTCACCATCCGCCTCAGCCAGGCGCTGCAAACCGGCAGCGATGCTGAGAAACTCGCCCTCATGCGGAGTTTGCAATCGCAGCTCTCAAGCCTGGGCGCCGCGCCCTCGCCGGGCCACGTGCCCAGCCCGATCACCCCGGTCGAGACGCAGGGATTTGACGAATAGGGGCTTCCCATACCCCCACCTAGCCTCCC
>UCAU01000010.1 GCA_900470445.1 Hyphomicrobiales bacterium
CCTCAAGGGGGAGGGGATTGGATCGTGACTCCCCAATTTTAGTGGGCCAGATAGCTGACATGGCCCCTCGTCACACCCCGTTCAATAAGAATCCATTATCGATTGAATTTTGAATCGGAATTGGACAGAGGCGCTGGAAGGCCTTTGATTGGGGCGTCCAACCAAGTTATGGCCATTATGTCCGACAAGAAATTCTATCTCAAATTCGTCGATGCCAATGTGAAGGGCATCATTGCGCTTTATTGGGACCATGCCCCCAAGACCTGCGAAGCCCTGTGGAATGCGCTCGAAACGCCGATCCAGTGGAAGGCCACCCACGCCATGTTCTCGGGCCCCGAGATCATGATGGGCCTGCCCGAGACCCATCGCAATTTCGACCCCACCGCCCTGCCGCCGGAAAACCAGACCATCATCCCTGAAGTGGGTGAGCTGCTCTGGTATTATCAGCCCAAGAACTTCTTCAAGATCGACCCGAGTGAGTTCTGGGAGATCGGCATGTTCTATGGCGTGGGTGGCCGCACATTCGGCCCCACGGGTTGGATTCCGTGCACCTATTTCGGCAAGATGACGGAAAATCTGGAAGCCGTAGCCGAGCAGTGCCGCCTGATCCGCATTGAAGGCGCCAAGACCGTCGAGATCGGCCGCCTCTAAGACAATCGGCCGGGCGAGGGCCCGGCCAAATTTCAGCAAGGGAACGCAAATGAAAGCAACACTCGGTACGGCCGTTCTAGGCCTCTCGGCCCTGCTCGGCACCACGGCCTTCGCGCAGGACAATACGCTCACCATCAATTCCTTCGGCGGCGCGTATGAAGAGGCGCATCGCGCCTGTGTCATCACCCCGTTCGAGGCGGCCACCGGCGCCAAGGTCAATGTCGTCACCGCCTATTCGGCTGACGCCTTTGCCCAGTTGCGCGCCCAGAAGGCGGCGCCGCAATTCGACGTGATCCATTTTTCGGGCGGCCAGGAAATCGTTGCTGCAGCTGAGGGGCTGCTGGCGCCGATCGACAAGGCCAGCCTGACCAATGCCGCCGATCTCTATGATTTCGCCAAGGCGGACCTCGCCAATGGCCAGGGTCCGGCCTATTCCATCGCTGCGATTGGCCTCGTGTTCAACACCGAAGCGGTGCCGGCTGCGCCCACCAAGTGGACCGATCTGCTCAACCCTGAATATGGCGAGCATCTGGTGCTGACCGACATTTCCAACGGCTATGGCATGCTGAGCTTCCTGATGCTCAACCAGGTCGAAGGCGGGGATCTGAGCAATATCCAGCCGGGGCTCGATGCCGTCGGCAAGCTGCTCGATGCCGGTGCGGTGGTCGTCTCGACGTCGCCCGAAATCCAGCAGGAATTCGCCCAGAACGACGCCTGGATCGCGCCTTATGCGTCCGACTATGCGTTCACTTTGCGCAAGGCGGGCCTGCCCTCCGGGTTCGTGCAGGGCGAAGAAGGCACCCCTGCGAGCTATATCACGGCAAATCTGGTGGCCGGCCGGCCGAACAATGAACTGGCGCTGAAGTTCATCGATCTCGAAATCTCGGCCGAGGCCCAAAAGTGCTTTGCCGAAGCGCTGCGCTATTCGCCGACCAATGCCAAGACCGAACTGAGCCCCGAAGTCGCCGCTGACGTGGCTTATGGCGAGGCGGGCGTGGCCGGGTTGATCCGGTTTGATCCGGCAACCATCGAAGCCCATCGCACGGCGTGGGTGGAAGAGTGGAACAAGGCGATCGCCCGCTAGGCGACACAGATATCGGGGCTCCCGACACAGGGAGCACCAGTAGCTCTGCTGACGCCTGCCACGTCGGCATGACACGATCCGGGCGAGGCACTCCCTCGCTTGCCCGGATCGCAGGGCCTCTTCACCCCCAACATGAAGAGGCCCGCCCCTTTTTCTCTGTTGCCGCCGCGGTGTCATCCCCGCGAAGCGGGGACCTCCGTTCAGCGGTGCAGAAGAAGAAAACGGAGGTTCCCGCTTTCGCGGGAATGACCCGGAGATGTTAGATGGCAGGCACGACCTCGTGGTTCGACATCCTGAGCGTGTCGAAGGATCACCATGAGGTCACTGATGAAGCGCGACCCAAGGAAAACTGCACTTGATGAATGACCGCACAGAAAACCTGCTGCTGGCCCTGCCGGGACTTCTGCTGCTGGTGCTCGCCTTCTTTCTGCCGATCGGGCAGATGCTGGTGCTTTCGGTGACGGGGCCGGAAGGTCCGCTGGCGCCCTTTGTGCGGTTTTTGAGCGATCCCTATTATCTGGGCATTCTGTGGCGCACGGTGCGCCTGTCCTTCCTGATCACGCTGATCTGCGCCGCGATCGGGTTTCCGCTGGCCTATATCATGACCAAGGTGGGGCCGAGGCTCCGGCTATGGCTGGTGGTCATGGTCATCCTGCCGCTGATGACCAGCGTGGTGGTGCGCACCTTCGGCTGGATGGTGCTGCTGAGCCGCAGCGGGCTGATCCCCGAAATGCTGCGCGATATGGGCCTGGTGGGCCGCAATTTCGCTCTGATGCAGACCGAGACCGCCATTGTCATCGGCATGGTGCAGGTGTTGCTGCCCTTTATGGCGCTGTCCATTCTGGGCGTGTTGACCCGGATCGATGGGCGGCTGGAAGAGGCCGCGCGCACCATGGGCTGCTCGTTCCTCCAGACTATTCGCATGGTGGTTTTGCCGCTGGCTTTGCCGGGGATCGTGGCGGGATCGCTGCTGTGTTTTACGCTCTCGGCCAGTTCCTTCGTCACGCCGAACCTGCTGGGTGGCACGCGCATTCAGGTGCTGGCGGCCTCGATCTATAAATCGGTGACGACGACGCCCGACTGGCCCTTTGCGGCGGCGCAGGCGGTGATCCTGTTTGCCGGGATCGCACTGGTGCTGGTGCCCTATATCAAGATGACGGGGGCCAAGCATGGTTAAGTCGGTTCCCACCTGGCTGCGCGTCCTGAGCGTGGTTTTCGTCGTGCTGACGGCACTGATACTGCTGGCGCCGCTAATCGTGGTGGTGGGTGTTTCGGTTTCGGAAAGCCAGTTCATCGCCTTTCCGCCCAATGGGCTGAGCCTGCGCTGGTATCAACAGGTGCTGTCGTCCAACGCCTATCTTGGCGCGGGGTGGATCAGCTTGCAGATCGCTGCGATGGTCACGGTGCTGGCGACGCTGATCGGGGGCGCGGCGGCCATTGCCATCCATCGCCGGCAATTGCCGTTTTCCGATGTGCTCGGCACGGTGTTCCTGTCGCCGCTGGTGCTGCCCACCATCATCTATGCCATTGGCATGCTGATGTTCTGGAGCTCGGCCTTTGGGCCGGTGTCGCCGGTGACGCTGGCGCTCAGCCACACCATCATCGCCCTGCCCTATGTGGTGCGCACGACGCTGGCGGTGCTGGCCGAATCCAATCCGTATCTGGAGGAAGCGGCCCGCACCATGGGCGCCAACCGGCTGCAGCGGCTGTGGTTTGTCGTCGTGCCGCAATGCATTCCGGGCCTGGCGGCGGGGGCGTTCTTTGCCTTCAATATCTCGTTTGACGAGGCGGTGCTGTCGCTGTTCCTGCGCGGCCCGACGCTGACCACCCTGCCCGTGCAGATTTACGGCCAGCTCGAATTCTCCCCCGATCCATCGGTGGCGGCGGTGTCCACCATCATGATTGCCCTGACTGTGGTGTTGATCTTCGTGATCGACCGCATGCTGGGGCTGACCAAATTTGCGAGTGCCTGACCCATGGCCAATGTGCGCCTGACCTCGATCCAGAAATCCTTCGCCAAGACCGCGGTGTTGCATTCCATCTCGCTCGATATCGCCTCGGGGGAGTTCATCAGCCTGCTCGGGGCTTCGGGGTGCGGCAAGACCACCCTGTTGCGCATCGTCGCGGGGCTGGAAAGCGTCACCGCGGGCGCGGTGGAAATCGATGGCCGCGACGTGACGGGGCTGCCGCCGGAAAAGCGGGACATTGCCATGATGTTCCAATCCTATGCGCTGCTGCCGCATTTGAGCGTGGCGGAGAATGTGCGGTTTCCGCTGCGCATGCGGGGCATTGGCAATCGCGAGGAGCAGGCCGAAAGGGTCAAGGCGGCGCTCGAAACCGTGCAATTGGGGCATCTGGCCGAGCGCAAGCCGCGGCAGCTTTCGGGTGGGCAGCAACAGCGCGTGGCGCTGGCGCGGGCGATTGTATCCAAGCCCAAGGTTTTGCTGCTGGATGAACCGCTGAGCAATCTCGATGCAAGGCTGCGCGAGGACATGCAGGTGGAGCTGATCGAAATCCACCAGCGGCTGGCGCTGACGACGATTTTCGTGACGCATGACCAGGAGGAGGCGCTGAGCCTGTCCGATCGCATCGTGCTGCTCAATGCCGGGCGGATCGAGCAGGAAGGCACGCCGGCGCAGATTTATAGCCAGCCGGCGACGGGGTTTGCCTCGAACTTCATTGGGTCGGCCAACCTGTTGCCTGCCGAGATCGTGGAAGGGCCGGATGGCCCCGTGGCGCGGTTTGGTGATGGGCAGGAGCTGACGCTGGCCAAGGGCGAGACGGCGCGGGGCGCGGCGACTGTGGCCTTGCGGCAGGAGGATTTGAGCCTGTCGGCCGAGGGCAATGGCCCCAAGGCCAAGGTGCGTACGCGCGTGTTTCTGGGGGCGCGCAATCGCTATGTGATGAGCCTGGCCGGTCATCCGCTGCGGGCGCTGACTGCCAATGATCTTGATTTTGCCGATGGGCAGGAGGTGAGCCTCGCCATCGATCCCGCACGCATCCGCATCATCCGCGACTAACCGGAATTCCCGACATGACTTATGAAACCCGCCTCTTCATCAATGGCGCCTATATGGCCGGCAATGGGCCGGCTTTGCCGAGCCACGAGCCGGCGACGGGCAAGCTGCTCGCCGAGGTCGCCTCGGCCGATGCGGGCCAGGTTGATCTGGCTGTCACCACTGCCCATGCGGCTTTTGCCAAATGGGGCAAGGCGACGCCCAAGGAGCGCAGCCAGGCGCTGTTGCGCATTGCGGATGCCATCGAGGCGCGGGCTGAGGCCTTGGCCGATGTGGAATCGGTCAATGCCGGCAAGCCCTGGCGCTATGTGAAGGCGGGGGAATTGGCCAATGTGGCTGATGTGTTCCGCTATTTCGGCACGGCGGCGCGCAATGTGCCGGGCACGCCGGCCAATGGGTTTCGCTCGAGCCGCCATACGTCGATCCTGCGGCGTGATCCGCTGGGCGTTATCGCTTCGATTGCGCCGTGGAATTATCCGCTGCTGATGGCGGCCTGGAAGATCGCGCCGGCTGTGGCGGCGGGCAATACGGTCGTCATCAAGCCATCGGAGAATACGCCGCTGAGCCTGTTGTTCCTGGCCTCGATCCTGGCGGAATTCCTGCCCGAGGGGGTGGTCAATGTGGTGACCGGCGATGGCCCCAATGTGGGGCAGATGCTGATCACCCATCCGCTGGTGCGGATGATTTCGCTGACGGGCGATGTGCGGACTGGGCGGGCCGTGCTCAAGGCTGCGGCGGGCGACAACATCAAGCGGACGCATCTCGAATTGGGCGGCAAGGCGCCGGTGATCGTTTGTGCCGATGCCGATGTGGACAACCTGGTCGAGACGCTGCGCGAAGCCAGTTTCTACAATGCCGGGCAGGATTGCACGGCGGCTTGCCGGATTTTCGTGGACCAGAGCATTGCCCAGGAGGTGACCGACAAGCTTTCGGCCATGATCGGGAGCCTGGTCTATGGCGCGCCCGAGCGGGACGATGTCGAGTTTGGCCCACTGATCACTGCGGCCCAGCGCGAGCGGGTGGCCGGGTTTGTTGACCGGGCGCGGGCGGATGGCGCCGATATCGTAGCGGGCGGCAAGACGCCCGAGGGCGCGGGCTATTATTATGAGCCGACGCTGGTTGCAGCGCCCATCACGGCCGAAATCGTGCAGAAGGAAGTGTTCGGCCCGGTGCTGACCATTACCGCGTTCGACAATCCCGAGACCGCGCTGGGCTGGGCCAATGCGTCCGAATATGGGCTGGCCTCGTCGGTCTGGTCACGGGACAGCACGCTGGCGATGAACCTGACCAATCGGCTCGAATATGGCGTGACCTGGATCAATACCCATGGGGTGTTTGCCACCGAGATGCCGCATGGGGGCATGAAGAATTCGGGCTATGGCTCGGACCTCTCCATGCAGTCGCTGATCGATTATACGCAGGTGCGGCACATCATGGTGGCGTCGTAGGCCACCATGCCCGGTGACCTAAAGAAAAGCCGCACCATGGGCGCCAAGTCTGATAGAGGAAGCGCTATGCGCATCCTCGACATGACGACCTTTGTCGCCTTGGCGCGGCACCGCCATTTTGGCCGTGCTGCCCAGGAATTGCATACGACCCAACCCGCCATTTCCATCCGCCTGGCGGCAATGGAGCAGGAATTCGGCTGCAAGCTGATGCATCGTACCGGCCGCGATTTCTCGCTGACGCCCGGCGGCGAGCGGGTGCTGGAGACATTCCGGACGATCCTGGCTTCCTATGACAATCTCAAGCATGAGTTGGCCGACGAGAACACCCATGCCGCCAAGGTGGTGCGGATCGGGGCTATCGACTCGGTGTCCTCGACCTGGATGACGCCGTTTGTGGAAGAGCTGCATGACGCTTTCCCCACGCTCAAGATCGAGCTGACGGTGGAGGGCACCAAGAGCCTCGTCGAGGGGATGAACAAGGGCGAATTCGATGTGATCTTTGCCGTCGATCCGGCTATCGGCGACAATTTCCGCAGCTTCACGTCCTGCGTGCTGCAGATGACCTGGGCCGGCTCGCCCAAGATCATCGATCCGGACCGGACCTATAGCGTGGACGATCTGGCTGACATGCCGATTATCACCTTTCCCAAGGACACCCCGCCCTATCGGATGATCGCGCCCTATTTTCAGGACGAGCAGGTGCTGGCGGGCAAATTGACCAGTTCCAATTCGCTCTATTCGATCATTAACCTGCTGATCGACGGGTTTGGCGTAGGGGCCATTCCCACGGTGACGATCAAGCGCGAGCTGAAGATGGGGCTGCTGCATCCCATTCGGGTGACCAAGCGCTTCCCGCCCATGCCGATTATCGGAACCTATCAGGCGACGACCGAGACCGACCTGATCCGACGGGTGGTGGAACAGGCACGGCTGAGCGCCGCCCTGTTTTGCGCAACGGTAGACCCGAGCATGGCTTGGGTGGATTGACGAATGGCGAACTCCACCTGACCGCAGCCGGCCAACCTTATCCTGGTGCGGCAGAGGCACGGCATGATGGCGTAGGTCCCATCGGGCCAGCTGATCTGGACCGACGGCGCGGTCGATTTGCCCCAACGACACAATGGTCAGGATCGTGGCGACAAACCATGCTTGAGCTGGATCGGCAGGCCGCGGGACTCGATGATCGCGGCGATCAGATAGTGAACCGCCAAGACGTCGCGCCCTGAAGCGGCCGGTTTACGGCACCGGGCGATCGCGTCCGCAAAATCCTCAATTAGGGCCTGGTGAGCCTGGCTGGAAAATCCCATTGGATCGGCCCCCGAGCCGGAACCAGCGTCAGCGCCTTCAAAATCGATGTTGGAGCCATCATGCAACCGCACTGTGAGGTGTGTTCCTGCCAGTGTGGCGCTTCCGGCGTCCCCAATGATCTCTATGACGTCTGCCTGCCCGGGAAAGGCGCAGGTGGTGGCAGTGACGCTGCCCAGGGCGCCATTGGGAAAACGCATTGTCGCCGCCGCCACATCTTCCCCTTCCATGACGTGGACCGGGCTGGTGGAAACAAAGCCCGTCACCGTCTCAGGCATGCCGACCAGCGAGACCATCAGGTCAAGGTTATGGATGGCCTGAGTTAGCAGGACGCCACCGCCGTCGCGGGCCAAGGTGCCGCGCCCGGGCTCGTCATAATAGCTCTGAGGACGCCAATAGCTTGTGCGGGCACTCACCTGGACCAATTGCCCGAGGCGATCCTGTTCAATGATGGTCTTGAGTTTCAGGGCAGCGGGCCGGAACCGGTTTTGAAGCACCATGCCAAGGATGATCTTTCCCGCATCGGCAACCGCCACCAATTGCTCGGCTCGGTCGACGCTAACCTCGATCGGTTTTTCCAGCAGCACATGCTTGCCGGCTGCGGCGGCCATTTGCACGATTTCGAGATGCGTATTGGGTGGCGTCAGGACCAGCACGGCATCGACACGCCGATCGTTGAAAATCGCTTCAATCGTGTCCGTCGTCGGAAGACCATGCGCCCCGGCGAAGGCTGCGCGACGTTCGCGCGAAGGGCTGAAGGCGTGGAGGGTTTGGATCCGATCGCGCAGCGCCAATAGCGCGCGTGCATGCGGCAGAGACGCCATGCCCAGCCCGATAATGCCGATGCCGAGTTTTTCAGCCACGGCCGGTTACCGTGTCGGTGCTGGCCAATCGCCTGGTGGTGGCGCTGTCGAATAAATGCGTCGTATCTGGCTGTGGCGCCAGCCACAATTCATCACCAACGCTCGCGGTCAGCCGCTGGCGGAGCAAAGCCGAAATCCGGTCCTCCCCCAATTGCACCACGACAAAGGTCTCCGAACCCGTCGGTTCGATGGTGGTGATCCTGCCGCCAATCCCCTCTCCGGGGTTTGACAGCATCAGATGTTCCGGCCGAATGCCCAGTGTCGCCGTCAGGCCGTCCGGCGCTCCCGCAGCAGCCTGGACGGGCAGACGGAAGCCGCTGCCGGTTTCAAAGATCTGCTGGCCCTGGTGCTGGCGGACGGTGCCCTTGAGGAAATTCATGGCGGGCGACCCGATGAAGCTGGCCACAAACATATTGGCCGGGAAGTCGTAGAGATCGAGCGGCGTGCCGATCTGCTCCACGACGCCATCGCGCATGACCACGATCAGGTCCGCCATGGTCATGGCTTCGATCTGGTCGTGGGTCACATAGATGGTCGTGGTCTTGAAGCGGGCATGCATGTCCTTGAGCTCGCCGCGCATCTGCACGCGCAGCTTGGCATCGAGATTGGACAGGGGTTCATCGAACAGGAATACTTGCGGCTGGCGCACGATGGCGCGACCCATGGCGACGCGCTGGCGCTGGCCACCGGACAGTTGCTTGGGGAAGCGCTGGAGATAATCAGTGAGGCCCAGAATGCGCGCAGCCTCGCCGACCCGTTGGTTGATTTCGGCCTTGGACTGCTTGGCCAAGCGTAGCGAGAAGCCCATATTCTCGGCGATGGTCATGTGCGGATAGAGTGCATAATTCTGGAACACCATGGCGATGTCACGGTGCTTGGGCTCGACGTCGTTGATGACCCGACCGCCGATGGAAATTTCGCCCTTGTCGATGTCTTCGAGCCCCGCAATCATGCGCAGCAGGGTCGATTTTCCGCAACCCGAGGGACCCACGAGCACCACGAAAGCGCCATCGGGCACTTCGACATTGATGTTGCGGATAATGTCCGTGGGGCCAAAGGACTTGGCTACGTTGGTGATTTCTACGGCAGCCATTTATGCACCTGTGCTGGTTTGGAGGGCGCTGTTCGCGCCCATGCGAGCGGCTGCCTCCACGGCTGCCAGAAGGCTGAGGCCGGTGTGGTAGCCGGGGTCAAGGTCGGGAGTGGCCGGAACGAAGTCGACGGGACCTTCGCTTGTCATCGTTTGATAGGCGATTGCGGGCTCGCCGCGCCAATAGGCATCGAAAAACGCCGCATGCGCCGTGCGCCAGATATCGAGAACGAACGCGTTGCCGGTGCGCTCATGGCACAAGGCGGCACTGCGGATGGTTTCGGGCAGTGACCACCACGGGCAGTAGCGACTGGTCGGCTTCCCAGTCGCCACGGACACGGTGAGCGCTACGCCCGGCCCATGAAAGCCTGCCTTGAAAGAGGCGATCAGAATGGCTTGCAGCTGTTCGATCAGGGATGCATCCGTATCGGGGGGCAGATAGTCGAGGGCAAAGCCGACAAATTCGATGCCGTGCCCGACATTGCAGGCATCCGATCCAGGTACGTTGCGCAACAGGCCCGAAGCGGGGTCGAGATACTGCTCAAGGACGTGGGCGATGAAGCGATCGGCAAAGCGGGCAGTGTCGGGCCGGCCAATGCGCTTGAGCATGCCGGCAGCGCCGAGCAGGATCATACGCGGGCCGAAATCGGCGGGCTGGTTGCCGGCAGTGTCGGCCGAGAGCGCCTGCCGCTCGTCCATCTGGAACCGCCCGCCTTCAATGGCGTCGATGAGCGCAGGAAGCTGGGCCAGGTAGTGATCAAGGCTCGGCCTGTCATAGCGGGCCGCAGCCGCGATCAGGCCCTTGAGAACGAAGATATCGGAATAGGTGTAGATTTTTGACGGCCGGGCCTGCGGCGCAGTGGCGCCATCTGGTCCGGCGACAACCGGCTCGAGGTTGGCGTCGTAACAGAAATAGGCATGGCCATGCGCTGACCAGAGCTGTTGCAGAATGCCGTAGAGCGGTCGTGCTGCCGCATCGATGGATGCGGTCAATTCAGAGTCGGACGCCGCGAAGAACGCGGCATGCGTCACCAGTGCTTCGAGGCCTCGGCCCTGAATCCAGCCATAGGTGAACTGAGGGCCGCGCAGACCATCGTCCGGCCCGTAGTCAGCCAGGGTGATGCTGTTCTGCTTGCTGTTCAGAAAGCCAGGGCCTAGCAGCGGGCGGGCCAGCAGCCAGCGCAGGCTGGCCCCATTGGCAGCGGCGTAGGTCTGGGCTGCCTGGTCGATGAAGCTTGCCGGATCGCTCATTCCTTGAGCCCGGTGCTGGCGACGCCCTGAACGAAGTTGCGGCGCAGGATGACGAAGAGGCTGATCGAAGGGATGAGCACCAGTGCCGATGCGGCGCTGAGGCGGCCCAGATCGACGGTGAACCCGGTCTGGAACAGGGCCAGCCCCACCTCGATCGTGTAGGCCTCGCGATTGGTAGCGACGATCATCGGCCAGGCAAAGGCGGTCCAGGCCTGGAAGAACGCCAACACGCCAAGCGCCCCGAGAGCACCGCGCAGCAGCGGCAAGACGATGCGGAAGAATATCCAGAGCTCACCCGCACCGTCGATGCGCGCGGCTTCCAGCAGTTCGTCGGGAATGGAATGGATGACGTTCTGCCGGATCAGAAAGATGCCGAAGCTCATGACCAGATAGCCGAGCAGCAATCCCCAGATGCTATTGAGGATGCCCAGGCTTTGGGCCTGGAAATAGAGCGGGATCATGTAGACTTCGAACGGCACGATGGCGGTCGCCAGCACCAGAGCGAAGATCACGTTGAGCGAGCGATAGCGGAACTTGGCGAGGATGTACCCGGCGATGGAGGAGGTCGCCAGGATCGCCAGGGTCGACAGCACCGCGAACAGGATGCTGTTGAAGATCCAGCGCAATAGCGGGGTGTCCTGCAGGACGGCCGCGAAATTGTCGATCGTGGGGTTGGCCGGAATAATGGTGGGCGGCCAGGCGAGCATTTCCTGGGGCGTCTTGAAGCCGTTGGAGACAAGAAACACCAACGGGAGCAGCATCAGCAGGCTGAACACCAGCAATATGAGGTCGATGCTGCGATCGACGAGCAGCTTGCGCATGCGGCGGCGCTTGCCGCTTTGGGTCGAAGGATTGGCACTCATGCACGCCCCCTTTCCCGCAACAGGGAGAACTGGATGAGCGTCAGCACCAGCACGATAACGAGGAGGACCACCGCCTCGGACGCGGCATAGCCGACGCGGTAATTGCGGAAGCTGTTTTCCAGCATGTCGAGCACCAGCACGCGCACCTGCCGGCCCGGCGCGCCCTGTGCGTCCGAGGCCAGCACGAAGGCCTGGGCATAGACGTTGAAGCCGGACACCAGGGTCACCACCGACACGTAAAGCGTGATGGGCTTGAGCATCGGGATCGAGAGGAACCAGAATGATTGGGGACCTGATGCGCCATCCAGCTTGGCGGCCTCGAACAGGGATACCGGCAGGCTTTTGAAGCCCACGAGATAGATCAACACGGCATAGCCGAGCGCCTGCCATGAACACAGCACGATGACGCTGATCACCGAGAGGGTCGGATCGAACAGCCATGCCTGAGGCTCGAAACCGAAAAAGGTCAGGACCGCGTTGAGTGGCCCGAGCCGGGCATCGAAAATCCATTTCCAGGCCATGGCCGCAGGCACCAGCGACACCACATGCGGCAGGAAGATAGCCGTCTCGTAAAAGCCCGATGCCCGCGAACGCGTCCGGTAGTGGATCATTGCCGCCAGCACCATGGCGGTGGGGATGGTGATGATCAGCACGCCGAAGGCAATGATGGTGGTGTTCAGCAGTGCTTCATGAAACAGGCGGTCGCTCATCAGCTCCTGGAAATTGGCCAGACCGATGAAGGGCTTGTTCTTGGAGAGAATGTCCCATTTGTGCAGGCTCAGCCGCAGGGTCTCAAAAATGGGATACATGCGCAGCCAGGCAAAGAGCGCCAGCGTGGGCAGGATGGCGAGGATCGCAAAGAGCCATCTCTTGCGCCGCAGCATTGCATTCTCCGCTGATGGAGCCTGGGAGGCCGAGGCCATCCCAGGCAGGTTGGCACATGGAGCTCTGGTTTATTCCGCCAGCAGCCCTTCACGTTGCAGCAGGGCGTTGATCTCGTCCTGCATGGCGACCAGCACGGCGTCGATCGCTGCATCGTCGCTCGCCAGAGCGGGATTGGCGAATGCCTCGGTCAGCCGCGCCGCGGTCCGAGTGAGGATTTCTTCCACCGGACCGATATTGGGCAATGAGAAGAACTCGTAGGTGTCCGGATAATCAACGAACGCCGCCAAAGCCGGTTTGCCCTTGAGGATCGCGCTGTAGTCCAGGCCGGAACGGTTGGGCAGCCAGCCCACATTGTCCAGAAGCCACAGCAGGTTGTCGGGCTCGTTGGCGGCCTTTGCAAAGGCCCATGCGGCTTCCGCCTCCGCGCCCTCGCCGCTGATCCACAGCGATACAGGCGCCACGATCGAGCCGCGCGGCAGTGTGGCCGTGGCATAGGAGAGGTCCGGTGCCTTGGCGGCGATATCGCCGATGACCCAGGATTCCCGGATGAACATCGCGGTCTGTTCACGCTCGAATGCCTCGGCATCGGCCGGCATTTCGATCGTTACGGTCTTGAGCGTATGAACATTCTCCAGATATTGCTTGAGCGCGGCGCGGCCTTGCTCGTTGGCAAAGTCAGCCTTCCACTTACCGGCGGCATCCTGCTCGACCAGGCTCTCGCCGTACTGGAACATATTGATCCAGAACTTTTCGGCAATGCCTTGGCCACCGCCGGACAGACGCAGGCTCCAGCCGGACACGGTGGGCGCGCCGTTGGCGTCCCGCTGGGTCAGCGCCTCGGCGTATTTCGTGTAGTCGGCCATGTCAGCCGGTGGTTCGGTCAGGCCGGCCGCCTCGAACATTTTGGTGTTGTAGTAGAGGGCGCTCTGACCACGGAAGAGCGGCAGTCCATAGACGGTGCCGTCATAGCTGGCCGAGTCGCGGAAGAAATCGTTGAAATTGGCGGGATCCTGCACGAAAGCCGCAATATCGTCGGGAGCCGCGTTGAACAGGCCGTTTTCCAGATAGCGTGTTGCAGTGGAGGTACCGAGCTCGATGACCTCCGCGGCCTCGCCCGATGTCAGCCCCAGCGCCAGGCGCTTTTCGTGCTCGCGCAGCGCGATGGCTTCCACCTTGACGCTGAGGTCGGGGTGTTGTGCCTTCATGCCTTCGGCGACGTGTTCATAGAACGGCGCCAATTCCGGATAGCCGCTCCAGACGCGGATTTCCTGGGCGCTGACGGCGGGCGCTGCAGCGACTGCGGCAAAGCCCATCACTGACCCGAGCAGTGCTAGCCGGAGTGCACTCGCCGGCAAATGGCGGCGTAGCTTCGATACGCTTGTCATGAAAGTTCCCCTTGTTTCGCTCGTTCCCTACACAGGCGATGACGAGAGTTTGTTATGCAACCGGTTGCGCTGTCAAGTGGCGTTCACTGAGCAATGAGCGCGCAGTCTCCGCCAGCGCCTCGGCTGAACCTGGGGCAAAAGTACCCGGCATGCCGATGAAACGGTGGGCCTCATCCACCTCATAGCCGCCGAACGCAAACTCGCTGCGCGGTGGGATGTAGCCGGGCGTACCCTCGGCGTAGGCGAGCACGAATGCCGGCCGTTCCCCGCAGGCGCTGCGCACCGACAGACCCGTCTCGCTGAAGATTTCCCCTGGCATGGCTACGATGGGAATGCCGCCCCAATCGAGCAGGCTGACCCGGGCGCGCCAGCTACCCGGCGCCACATCGCGATTGCGTTCGGCCCACTCGATCCAGTGCCCGAGCAGAGTGGCTCGTACCGGTTCGGCCGTTTGTTGTTCGAGGCGCCAACGCGCAGCCAGGTCCGGCAGAGGCGCTTCTTCGAGGCGCGTCAATGCCAGTTCCAACTCACGATGCGCAGCACCGACGATGTCGGTCGCGGCTTGCTCGCCAGCTTCAATTGCCGCTGCGGCGATGCGCTCCCCCAGACGCTGCGCCGTGGCAAAGGTGCGGGCGCTGTTGGCCGCCAGAGTCCAGGATGCCTGGGCCGTGTGGCCGGTATTGGCATCGCCGGCGCAGCCGGTGAGAAACAGCGCAACTGCCCCGGGATGCGCGGTCTCCAGCGCCTGGCGAACATAGAATGGATAGTCTGCCGTCATAAGAAGATTGTCCGCGGCCAGCACCACTGGGTGGCAGGCATAGGACGCCATCACTGCAATGTAGCGCCCGTCTGCATCTCGAATGCGGATCATTGGTACGGATCGGTCCAAGGGACCATCAACGTGCCGCCGGTTCCAGGCCACACCAGGATCTCCGCCCATGCCCGCGGCAATTGTCGCGGGTCGCCTGTTTGCATAGGCCAGTCGCAGCGCCTCGACAGCACCGTCCTCGATCTGCTGCAGGAATGCAGGATCGCTGGTCCGGCCCAGTCGCCCCTTCATGGATACCGGCGCACCATGGGTATGGGTGGCCGCCACGATGATCCTGTCATCCGGCAGGGGACTGCGCTGGCGGATCCGGGCCGCCATGTCCTCGTGCAAGCCGATCACGTCGAGGACCACTATGGCCGTGTCTTCGACTACAATTGCCCGCGCCGTCAGCGGGTCATGCGTGCCCGTCGCCGGCATGGTCCGCGCCGCAAAGCCCGCCAGATGCAGCCCCGCTGCTGGCGTTATGTCGACACTCGCCGCCCCCGCACGGATCATGCCGAAACCCTCTCGCCGCCCAGGAAAACGTCTTCAATCGTCAGCTTTTCGTCGCCCGGCGCCCAGGAAAACAGCGTGATATCGGCGCGTTGACCCGGAGCGAGCACACCCCTGCCGCCCACGAAACGTCCCGGATTGCGGGTCGCCAAATTCAACGCCTGCACCAACGAAATTTCCCCCGCCTTGATGGCGTGGGCGATATTGCGGTCCAGCAAATGCCCTGCCCCCGCCAGATAAGGCGTATCGGCAACGCTGAGCCGCCCATCCGCAGACACATCCACGTCCCCGCCAATGGCGCTTCGATAGCGCCCGGGCTGCTGCCCACCCAAAGCGGCTGCGTCAGAAACCAGTATCGATTTGTCCAATGTCTTGGCCCGCAGCATGGCCTTGAGCGTTGATGCGGGTAAATGATGCCCGTCCGCAATGAAACTGGCCGTCAGTCGATCGTCCGATAGTTGCGTCCAGATAAAGTTGGGGTGACGCGGCAGCATGCTGGCAGCGCCATTGCCGAGATGGGTCGACAGGCTCGCCCCTGCGTCCACCGCCGCAGTGATCTGCTCCGGTGTTGCGCCAGTGTGGCCAATCGACACCAGCACGCCTTGGGCGGTCAGTGCCTCAATATAGGCTTGCGCCTCCACATAATGCGGCGACAAAGTCACCAGCCCAACCATGCCCTCGGCGGCGCTCTGCCATCGGGCGAATTCATCGATGCTTGGGGGACGCACATGCTCGAGCGGGTGCGCACCGCGCGGGCCATCTGCCGGGTCGAGCGAGGGTCCTTCGACATGCACGAACGCGATCATCTCGGCTAGAAGCGGGCTTTCACGCCTGGCCGCGGCAATGGCGCTCAGGGCTTCGCATAAGGATTGCTCGCTTGCGGTGATAAGCGTCGGCGCAAAGCAGGTAACGCCCGCCCCAAGCAGGTGACGCGCCAGTTGCTCAAGTGTTTGCAAACTCGGTACGCCGGCGTTCAGATCGTGTCCGGCATAGCCATTCACCTGCAGATCGACGAATCCGGCGGACAGAAACGGCGCCGCGTCGTCGACTGCGGTGGGACCCATGGCGACGATGCGTCCCTCGCGGCATTCTATGGCGATCCCCTGCCCGTTTGCCGGATCGCGCCCAACAATGCGGGCAGCTTTGCTCACAGCCAGCGCACCCGATCGCGGAACCGCGCCAGGAACCGGCCATTGGCTTGGTCGCCGCCCGGCGCGTTGCCGCTGCGCCAGATCGGCGGTTCGACGCCCCGCTCCGCCAACTTGGCTACGGTACGAATTACCAGACAGTTGAGCGCGAAAGCGTTGGCGAAAGTGGAAACCGCCGCAATGCTCTCGCCGACGCCATCGACCCTCACCAGGGCATCACCGATCGGCACCTTGGTGTCGATCGCGATATCAACGATATCGTGCAGGTTCTGTCGGGTCGGGTGCCGCGCCGGGTGGGTTGGCGCGCTCCCATTGGCATGGGCGTGTGAATTGAAGCCGATCAGGAACGCTCCACGCCCGCGCGCGGCTATGGCAGCGTCGATCAACGCAGCGTTGATGCCATAAGCATTGGTGAGAAGCAGCAGATCGCCCTCGCCGAGGCGCTGATCGTCGATGACGACCTTGCCGTAGCCCGGCGTTCGCTCCACGGCCATGGAGCGCAGCGCGCCGTTGGACAGCAGCGTGCCTTCGTCCAGAATGGCGCTGACATGCATCAGCCCGCCGGCACGGAAAAATATCTCCTGGGCCGCCAGATTGGAATGTCCGCCCGGGCCGTAGACGTAGACCAGTCGATCGGCCTCCACCTGGTCGGCCACCCGTGCCGCGGCTCGATCGAGGGCATCGCGCTCCTCAACCAGAATGGACTGCATCAGGGCGGTAACATCCGACAGATAGCCCGCGCACAAGGCATCGGCATCGATCACGGAATTATTGGACATCGGGGTCGGACTCCGCATCAAGGTAGAGGCTGCAATCGGGATGCTGGCGCAGGATGCTGGCCGGGCACTCGGTGCTGATCGGACCATAAAGAGACGCGCGCACCGCGTCCCGCTTCAACTGACCAGGCACTACGCAAAAAAGCCGGCCGGCACGTGTCAGGCGCGGCACCGTAAGGGAAATTGCCTGTTCAGGAACATCATCAAAATTGGCGAAACAATCGTCGTCGACCTGTTGCTGGCGGCATTGTTCATCGAGGGTAACCACCTTGACGTCCAGAGGATCGGCAAAGTCGGCAACCGGAGGATCATTGAAGGCAATGTGCCCGTTGACCCCGATTCCCAGGCAGACAAAGTCGATCGGCGCCGCAGCCAATAATTGTGCATATCGCGCCGCCGCGGCCGAGGCGTCAGGCTCAGGAACAATGTGATGTACCTGGGCAAACGGCACGCGATCGAACAGATTGTTATCAAGCCATTTGGCGAAGCGCTCAGGCGCGTCGGGCGCAAGGCCGATATATTCATCCATGTGAAAGGCAGTTACCCGCGTCCAGTCGATACCCTCGGCGGCGCACAATGAGGCCAGCATCTGGGCCTGGCTGGGTGCGGCAGCGAAAACCATGCGCACATGCTGTTGGCGTGCCAGCGCCTCACGCAGGGCATCGGCAATATCCTGAGCCGCCGCCTCGCCCATCAGCGCTCTGGTGGCAAAGGACTGAACGCTCATCAGGCCAGCCTTGCGGGTGGTGTTTGCCCGGGTTGAAGCATCAAGCGTCAAAAAAACCTCCACACGCCGGGCCTTGATGGAATGGGGCACCCAGCTTTCAGGCAACTATTCAATGCAACCGGTTGCATGTCAAGCGCATATGACTATCCTTATGGCCCCTGACCATGCCATGACGTTCAGGGTAAGCCAGAGACCCTTGCGATGACGCCTCGCCAGAACAGACCCACGATCAATCAGGTCGCTGCCGCAGCCGGAGTTACCAAGTCCAGCGTGTCTCGCGCCTTTACCCGGCCGGAGATGCTAAGCCAGGAAACCGTGCGCAAGATCTTCGCGGCGGCCGAGCAATTGGGCTATGTGCCCAATCACACGGCCCGCGCGCTCAGCACGGGCCGACACGGCAACATTGCCCTTATCGTGCCCGATGTCGCCAATCCATTCTTCCCACCGCTGATCCGGGCCGCGCAATCGGAGGCCGACCGTTCCGACTATTGCGTGTTCCTGGGCAATTCCGATGAAAATCCGCAGCAGGAAGACAAGCTTATCGGCCGCTTCGCCGGCCAGGTGGAGGGCTTCGTGCTGGTTTCCTCGCGCCTGAGCGACGCGCAGATCATCGAACATGCAGCGCGCCGGCCTTTGGTGCTCATCAACCGCGACGTGGAAGGCATCCCGCGCGTCCTCATCGACAGCGCTACCGGCGTTGCCGAAGCGGTGGCCCACCTTGCCGGCCTGGGGCACCGGAAACTGGTCTATGTGGGCGGCCCGCATGGCTCATGGTCCAACAAGCAGCGACGCGGCGCAGTGCGGCGCTCGGCCAGGGACTTGGGGCTTGAAGTAACGGTTATTTCCAACGAGTTCGCGGCTTTTGAATCCGGCCGCAAAATCACCGCCAGTGTCCTTGCCACCGGAGCGACCGCCGCGATTGCCTTCGACGATCTCACCGCCCAAGGCATGCTGGCTGAACTCGCTGACCGGGGGATTGCCGTGCCCGCCAATTTCGCAGTAGTCGGTTGCGACGACGTGCTCGGCGCCGCCACCTACCCTTCGTTGACCACCGTCTCCAACCGGTCGGTGGAAGCGGGCAAGGCGGCATTAAACCTGCTCATGGACATTCTCCAGAATCAGGCAATCCGCGACGTGCGCTATGTTCTGAACACGAGTTTGGTGATCCGCAAAACCACGGGCCCGGCAGTGATCCCGCGTTAGCGGCGCCGTCTTATACCTATAGCTGGCGGGCGCTGCCTGACATCTAATCAAGATCAAACAGCGTACCGCCGATGAACCGGTCCCGGTCCATTCCAAAGTTGTAATAATACACCGTCAGCACCTTACCATCGGGCCGCACGACTGTGCGCGGATATCCCAGATCCGACATGCCGCCGTCATCGCGGAGGATGATGTCCTCGCCCCAGCTCATCCCCGCATCGGCGCTGACGCGGGCCCGCATGCCAAAGGGCGCATCGCGGAAGCCGTAGACCATGACCAGACGCCCGCCGGGCAGACGGCTGAGTGTAGCCGGGTTGCCGCCGAAACCGGTATTGACCACCGGGCGCCCAGCATAAGCCCAGGTCGCGCCATCGTCCCGGGACACATACTGGTCGATCCAGGCCTTGCGATCAGGCCCCTTGCCCGGCGTTGAACATCGAACCAGGGTCAGAATACTTCCGTCATCGAGCCGGATGGAAGCGGGCATGATGCCAAAGCCTTCGGGCTCTTCGCCGACAAAGCCCTCGCGCGTAAAGCTGCGGCCGCCATCTCGTGTCCGTGCTGCAAAGACATGCCCCTCCTTACCGTTGGCTTTGACCGCCGTGAGCATAAAAAGCGCGTCGTGTTTGCCCAGCGGCACGATATCGGTGCGGGCGGAAACGCCAGGCAGGCCGAAATCGCCAATCTTATATGGTCCCTGCCACGAGTGCGCTCGATCGCGACTGACGTAGAACCAGCTGATCGAACCGGCGTCGAGCCCGGTGCGCGCGCACATCACCAGTGTTTCCGGATCGGTAAAATCGATGGGCTCATCCAGCGCGAGCAGGTCACGCTCAGGAACAATGTTGGGCTGGCTTTGCAGCGGCTCGATCACGTGCTCATCCCCGGATAGCGAATTACCGCCGGGAATTTTGCCGGTGAACGGTTCGTCAGACCAAGTCAGGCCGCCGTCCAGGCTACGCGCCTGTTTGCCAATGAAATCTCGCGTCTTGTCGCGGGCATGAAGGTTTTCCTGGCCTCCCCGATAGCCCTGCGAAAACACGGCCACAACCTCGTCGCCCCAGATCCAAAGCCCATAATTGGCGGGCCAGGCGGCAAACTCGCCATCCCTTGCATAGACTTCCACGTGCTGGATCATCAGGCAAAACTCCGCTTCGAGTTGATCGTATTGAGGGGCTAAAAAGTCAGCCTTTGACGCCGCTGGTGACAGCGCCATCGATGACGTAACGCTGGGCAAACAGAAACACGATGATGATGGGCATGGTGATGAGCGTGGCCATCGCCATCACCACGTTCCAGCGTGCATCGGGCCCGCTCTGCAGCAATTGCAGGCCAATCTGGAGCGTTGCCATGTCGCGCTGCGAGGTGAGGATCAGTGGCCAGATGAAGTCGTTCCACGCCGCCTGAAAGCTCAGGATTCCGAGGACGGCCATGGCCGGACGCGCCAGCGGCAACAGGATCCGCCAGAAGATTGTGAAGGGCCTGGCGCCATCGAGCCGCGCAGATTCCTCGTATTCGATCGGAATGCGGCTGAAAAACTGCCGCATCATGAAGATGCCAAACGGGGTGGCCGCCGTCGGCAGGATCATGCCCCAATAGGTATTGAGCAGGCCCGTACCGCCATTGCCCAGCCAGTCATTCCCGCCAGCAAACGGGATTTTCTGCACGATCAGGAACACCGGCACGATCTGGCTCTGCGCCGGCACCATCAGCAAACCGACCACTAGTGCGAAGATCAGGTTGCGTCCCTTGAACTGCATGCGCGCCAGCGCGTAGCCGGCCAGGGCACAAAACACCATGTTCGAAGCGGTCGATCCCAGCGCATAGACAAGGCTATTGATCAACTGGCGGGAGGTATCGGGGCCGGCGATGGCGTCGATATAGTTCTGCCAAACCAAGCTATCTGGTATGAAATTGGGCGGGAACTGGAAGGTTTCGGCGTCGGTTTTGAACGAGGTCGATACCATCCAGAGGAACGGCGTGATAGTCGCCAGCGCCGCGAAGATCAGCAGACCATAGCCAATGAATTTCTCGGCCGCGGGCCAGAAGCGGCTGTGTACCTGCAGGCGGGGTTCGGCGCGCAAGGCGGTGGACGACATGGTTTCGGTCATGATTGCCCCCGGCGCATGATCTTGGTGCCGACGATTGAGAACAGCAGGATGGTGACAAAGAGAATGGTCGACATGGCAGCCGCATAGCCGAACTCGGTATAGCCGAACGCCGTCTGATACATCTGGAACACGATGGTTTCGGTGGAACCCAGCGGCCCGCCATTGGTCATGACATAGATGGCGCCGAACACCTGGAAGGTCTGCACGATCAGGATGATCATCAGGTAGAAGCTGACCGAGCTTAGCATCGGCACAGTGATGCGCAGGAAAATGTCCTTGGTCTTGGCGCCATCAAGGCGCGCCGCCTCGTAGACATCCTTGGGAATGTCCTGCAAGCCAGCAAGATAGATGATCATCGCGGTGCCGAAGTCGCGCCAGATCGCCATGATGATCAGCGAGGTCATGGCAAGGTCCGGACTTTGCAGCCAAGGCTGCGGCGGCAGGCCCATTTGCGCCAGCGCACCGTTGATCGGCCCCGAATATGGCTCGTAGACATACATCCACACCACGGCCGCCGCGATCAACGAGGTCAGCACTGGCAGGTAGAAAATTGTACGAAAGACAATGCGCCCGCGAAACTTGCCATTGAGCGCCGTCGCCGCCAGCAGACCCAGCACCATAGTGGGGAAGGTTACCCCGACGGTGTAATAGGCTGTGTTCCCGACGGCCTGGCGAAAGCGGCCGTCCGAGAACAGCTTGATATAGTTTTCGAACCACACGAAGTTGGTGGGCCGCAGAAAGGAAATGTCCGTCAGGCTCATGACCAGCGTCGCGGCGGCCGGCAGCAGCAGCGACAGAAACAGGATGATCAGCGCGGGGGCCAGGAAGGCGTAGGCGCTCCAATTCTGCGTGAAGCTCTGCGGTCGGGCAGCCGCCACCGGGCTCGATTGAAGCGCCATTTTCTTATCTCCTAGCGGCTAAGGACTGCCAGAACTTCGGCTTCGGCGGCCTTGAGCGCCTCTTCGGCCGTGACGCGTTTGAACAGGGTTTCCTGCACTGCACGGGCGATGATGGTGACCATGCGCGAAAAGGCGGGGATCGCCGCCGCGGCAGCCGGTGCATAGCTCGCCGTCTTGACGAATTTGGCGAGATACGGATCGGCTTGTACCGCCGGGTCCTGTTGTGCAGATTTCAGCACCGGCACGTTCTTGGACGCCAGCGCGAATGCCACCTGTTGTTCGGCGGACAGGGCAAACTCTACGAATGTCGCCGCCTGCGCCTGGTTCGGCGACGCCTTGGTGATGGCAAAGCTGAATGGATCGACGATCGAGGTGAAGCCGCCATTTTCCATCGGGATCGGTAGCACGTCGAATTCGACGCCGGCCTTGAGCGCATTGTTGGTCGAATAATTGCCCGCGATGATCATTGCGGCGCGGCTCTGATTGATCGGGCTGGCCGAACCACCCGGTCCAAGACCAAAGCCAAGATCCGTGACTTTGTCCGTGTGCAGCAGTTCAAAGAGAAAGTTCAACGCCTTGAGCCCTTCGGGGCCGGCAAAAGTCGGTGCTGCAAGATCGGCGTTGAACAGCGTACCACCGGCGCCCTGCAGGAAGAGCGTGAAGATTTCCCAGGTTTCGAGATCGTTATGGAAGAGGCTGAACCCGGCCACCTCCAGCATGCCGCTTTCGGCGCGCTTGGTTAGTGCAATGGCCCATTGGCGCAATTCGGCCCAGTCCTGAGGCCCTTTGTCGGGGTCAAGACCGGCCTCGACCACAAACTTGCGGTTGATACCCAGGCCGCGCGAGGTGCCGTATAGCGGGACCGATACCTGCTGCCCGCCGATCTCGCCATAGGCCAGAAGGCCTGGGTCGAGATCGTCGAAATTGACATTGGTCAGCAGTGTTTTGAGATCCGCCAGCTTGTCGCCGGTAGAATAGGTGAGGGTATAATCCCAATGTTGGATGTAGAGATCGGGAGCTGTGTTGCCATTGATCGAGGTCAAAATCTTTTCGTTGAGCTGACTCGGTTCGGCATAAAGGCTCGAGCTGAAATTGATCTCGGGATGGGCTGTCTTGAACGCAGCCTCCAGCGCTTCACCCGCGGCCTTCTTGCTGCCCGCGAGTTGCGACCAGAACACCAATTGCTGATCCTGCGCAAAGACGCGGCCGACGCCGCCGGCTGCGGCGGCCAAAGCAATGCCGCTGGCCGCGGCGCCGAGCAGAAAATGTCGGCGATTGGGGCTGGTGCCCCTGGACTTGAGTGTGAGTGCAGACAAGATTTCCTCCCTTGCTTGACGCTATGTGTCGAACTGACTCAGGCGTTGCGCCTGAGCCCTTCGCTGTCGAACAGATGCAACTGGCCGACTGCGGCATAGAGATCGAGTGGCTGGTTCACTGCGATGGCAGGATCGCCATTGAGCAAGGCCGTGATGGCGTGCCCCGCCACCGTCGCATGAATGATGGTGTGCAGCCCGAGACGCTCGACGGCGTGCGGGATGGCGCTGAGCGTGATCGTGTCCGGCCCCGGCGCTGCGCTGAAAAATTCAGGCCGGATGCCGACCGTGACGGCCGAACCGACGGGCAAGGCACTGCCATCGTGCGCTAGTGTCAGCGGCTCCAGTCCTTCGGCCGTCACCCGCACGGAAAGCCCATCGGCGCCAACCACCTCGGCTGCGAGCATGTTCATCGGCGGGCTACCGATAAAGCTGGCGACGAACTTGTTGACCGGCCGGTGATAGATATCCATGGGCCGCCCCACCTGCTCGACACTGCCCCTATTGAGCACCACAATCCGGTCCGCCATGGTCATGGCTTCGAGCTGGTCGTGCGTCACATAGACCATGGTCGCGCCCAGCTGCTTATGCAGCCGCGTCAGCTCGGTGCGCATTTCCATGCGGAGGGCTGCGTCCAGGTTCGACAGCGGCTCGTCCATCAGAAACACAGCTGGCTTGCGCACGATGGCTCGAGCAATGGCGACGCGTTGGCGCTGCCCACCAGATAGCTTAGCCGGCTTATCCCCCAGGCGAGTGCCAAGCTGCACCGTGGCAGCTGCCTTCTCCACCTGCTGGCGAATGTCTTGCTTGGAACGCTTCTCCATCTGCAGCGGGAAGGCGATATTGTCGAAGACACTCATATGCGGATAGAGCGCATAGGACTGAAACACCATGGCGACGCTGCGCGTGCCGGCCGGACGGGCGGTAACGTCATCCTTGCCGATGCGGATCGCACCCTCGGAAACCGGATCCAGCCCGGCAATCAATCGCAGCAACGTCGATTTCCCGCAGCCGGACGGCCCGACGAAGACGGCGAACTCGCCCTCCTCAATGGTTAGCGACACATCCTTGACCGCTTCGAAAGCCCCATAGGTCTTCGAAACGCGAGCTAGGTCCAAACCGGCCAAGAGCCATCCTCCTCTACATGCGACCGAGCCTGCCGGACCACTAAAGGGCCCTGACAGGTCGGCGGCGGATGGACCTTGCAACAAAAAGCCAACCATGTAAATAGATTGATTGTACGACTTCTTGATCAGGTGATTGTATCAGTGACACAAGCTCTCGCAACGGGTAGCTCGACCCAGGATTTACCTCGCTCCAACAAAGCGTTAGGTGGCATTATCGCAGCCTCGCTGACCCCGATCCTGGCCGACGGGAAAGTCGATATCGCGCGTATGAAACGCCATTTTGACTGGCTGTTCGCGAGCGGCTGCAGCTTCATTTCTCCCTTCGGGTCCACCGGCGAAGGCCCTTCTTTTTCTGTCACTGAAAAGCATGCCGCATTGGTCGAGTTGCAGGCGCTGGGCGTTGATATGGGCCGCATCATTCCCGCTGCCATGAGCGCTGCGGTCGATGATACTATTGCCTCGATCCGCACCGCCCAGGCGCTTGGCTGCCGCGCCATCCTTATCGTGCCGCCCTACTATTACGGCTCGGCCAACCAGGACGGCATCGCCGATTTCTTCGCCGCGGCCGCCGCGCCGTTCGGCGGCAATTTCCCGCTCGACGTCGTGCTCTACCACATCCCGCAGATGAGCAAGATCGGCTTCAGCCGCGAACTGATCGAGGCGCTTATCACACGCTTTCCTGGCCGCATCGTGGGTATCAAGGATTCCACCGGCAACCGTGATCACAGCGTAATGCTGGCGCGCACCTTTTCACACTTGCGCATCTTCACCGGCGACGATCGCGTGCTTGCCGACCTGCTTGACGCAGGGGGCGCCGGCATGATCGGTGGCTTGCCCAACATCGTCGCGCCCGATCTTTGCGCTTTTTTTGCCGACCCCAAGGGTGCCCGATCGGCCGCGATCATGGAGCAGGCGGCCAGGCGCATCGTCGCGATCGACGAGTTTGGTGGGATTGCCGCGCTCAAGGCGATCAAGGCCGAGACCTACAAGGACCACGAATGGACGCGGCACAAGGCGCCGCTCCGACCCATCGATGCGCAAACCTACGCAAAACTGCGGGCGGTGTTCGACGCCACTGCGTTCGAGTTCTAGATTTCCTTTGGCCGGCAAGTCTGATTGAAATGCTGGTCGAATAACCCTGGCGAGAAAGCCGATGGCGAGCGATCAAACGATAGAGACCAGGCGCGGCAGGACTGCTGACGCGCCCGCTGGCGACACACTGAACCGTCAGGTCGCCTATCGCCGCATGCAGCACCTGTTATTGTCGGGCGCAATCGAGCCCGGACAAAATCTATCCCAACGCGATCTTGTCACTCTGCTGGGTATATCGCTTGGCGCCTTGCGTGAATTGCTGCCGCGCTTCGAGGCTGAGGGCCTGCTGGCTATCCTGCCGCAACGCGGCATCCAGATCACTACGGTCGACTTGCGCATGATCCGCGAATCCTACCAGATTCGCATCGCCTATGAGCGTGAGGCGACGATCCACGCTGTCGCTCACGTGTCCGACGAGGCGCTCAACGCCCAGCGCAAATTGCACACCGACCTGTTCGAGCGCGCCGGCGTGCAGATCACCGGCAGCCTGCTCGACGAAGCCCAGAAGGTCGATTCCGACTTCCACGATTTCCTGATCGGCGCCACCGGCAACGAGAGCCTGATGCAGGCCTATTCAATTAACGCCATCCGCGTCCGCATGATCCAGCTCGACCGCATCCGCCTCAATCCGGTCGTGCTCGCCCCCGCATTGGCCGATCATATCGAGATTATCGACGCCATCCTCGCCCGCGACCGCAACTCCGCCATAACCGCCATCGAAAACCACATCACCAACGCTCGCAACCGCGCCGTCAGCTTTTGAATTGTCAGAGGTTTAGGCAGTTCGACCTGGCGCGCCATTCCTGCCCAAAGATTGCCTAGCCCGCGCGACCGCTGATGCATGGGGGAAAAGCGGCCTGTCCGCATTTCGATGACAGTCCGTGAAAGCGGACATTAAACACGCCGCAGTACCTGTCTTGATACAGCATGGCAGAGCCGAAATCCGGGGCGGGCCAAACGTCCGTCCCATCTTCGGCTCTGCCAAATTCCAGGTTATGGCAGGACCAAAATCGTCTTGCCCAGATCTCCGCGCTCGACGGCTTCATGTGCCTCTGCGATGGAGGCAAGCGGCAGCGTTCGGCCAATGTGATGCGTCAACTGCTTTGCCTCAAGCGCCGAATTGATGGCCTCGGCCGCTTCCAGATGGGCCTGCTTGGGCATCACGTAAACCAGCACAAAGCGTATGGTGACGTCGAGCATCACCAGGGGCCAGAACGGAAGCTTTGGCTCGGGCACCGCATCGCTGGCATAGCTGGCGACGACACCATTCGGCGAGATCGTTTTGACGATCAGCTCAAGATTGGCACCGAACGCGACTTCAACAAAGCGGTCCACGCCACGGCCATTGGCGTCGCCTGTGAACCCGGCTATTGCCGTTGCCAAATCGTCGACATGACGATTGAGGACAAGGTCCGCGCCTGCCGCCGATGCGGATGCCGCGGCTTCCGCATTACCAACCGTGGCAATGACCCTGGCGCCACCCAGCTTGGCGAACTGGATTGCGTATCGGCCAACGGCCCCGGCGCCGCCCGAAACCAGAACAACCTTGCCATCGACTGGACCGTCGGCAAACACGCAGCGCCAGGCGGTCATGGCCGGAATACCCAAACAGGCGCCTTCCTCAAAGCTCACGCCATCGGGCAGGCGCACTGCCTTGTATGCCGGCACGGTCGTGAATTCGGCGGCCGAGCCGTTCCAGCGGCCCAGGGTGGATTCGTAGAACCAGACGCGTTCGCCGATACGGTTCTCAAGTTCGGGAGAGCCGACGCCGACAATTTCTCCAGCGCCATCCTGATTGGGAACGATCCGCGGAAAGGCCATGCCGCGACCACCACGACTTTTGGTGTCGGACGGATTGACGCCCGAGGCACGGACGCGAACCAGAACTTCGCCCGGACCAGGGGTCGGATCCGGCAAATCGCCGATTTCAAGAACCTCGCGAGCGGGGCCATTTTTTGAGTACCAGGCAGCTTTCATGGAACGATCCTCTTGTTTCGCATCGAAGTTAGGGATTTGATACGTCCACGAACAGTACGTACAAAGAGAACATGTACTATCATGAATGATAGCACCCCTATCCAAACCCGCCCACGTCGACGTGCCGAACGCACCGGATGCGCCGTGGAGGTGACGCTCTCGGTCATCGGAGGGTTGTGGAAGCCGGTGATCCTGTTTCACCTGCTCAATGGCAAATTGCGCTTCAATGCCCTGTGTCGCATGGTCCCCAACGCAACGGCGCGCATGGTGACGCTCCAGTTGCGGGAGCTGGAGCGGGATGGAGTCATCGATCGCATTGTCTATCCGGAAGTGCCGCCGCGAGTGGAATATGAACTGACCGATCTTGGCCGTTCGCTCGAGCCGGTTCTCCTCAGCATGCGCAACTGGGGTGCTGGCTTTGCTGGCATCGAGCAGACCGATCCGAATTGCAGGTAAATCTGGGGTGGTTTACGGCCTGTCGGCTGTTGGATCTCGACGCATGAAAGCGGACGGGGACAGCTGATGTCACCGGCGCGCAAAGCGCCGATTATGTGGCAATGCCATTGCGAGGGAGCAGCGGCGCGGGCAGTTCCGTCTCGCCCATCGCTACGCGCAGTTCGATCTCGATCTCACGACAGATCTGGGAGATCGGCACGTCGTTCGCGCCGCCCTCGAACGGATTTGATGTGCTCTCGCCCACTTGGTCGAGCGACATATACATCCAGCCAAGCAGCGCGCTGAACGGAATGGTCAGCCAGATCGAAATCACGCTCCACACGCCACCAAGCTTGCTCATCTCCGCAAAGACCGGCACGGCGCCGAACGGCAGCAGCGTGCAGAAGATGGCTACGAACATCGAGCTGACAATGGCATATTGGCGCGGATAAGGGCTGTTCTTGATGCGGTCGCAGCGTGCCTGCTGGTCATGGAAATCCCGCATCAGCTTGAGCAGTTCGGCATAGACCTGCGGCGGCAGGCGGGCATCGCGGAACAGAAGATTGATCTGGTGCCCTTGACTGTCGAGCAGTTGCAACGGCGCAGCCAGCATGCCATTGGCGAGTATCTGTGCGGCCGCCTCCTTGCCCAGCAATGTCTCCAATTCATGGGTCAGCGACGTCGTATCCTCGATGATGTGATACCGCTTGCGAAATTCCGCATTGGCCTTGCGGCCCATCGACTCCCAGGGCATCGGCCGGCGCAGGCAATGACGCAGTGCGGTCATCCAGGCGATGTGCCGATAGACCAGCACGCACATGGTTTGCTCATCGGTGAAATCGGCGCAGAACCGGGACAGCATGCGGCTGCTCGCCGATATCTGCGCAAAGGCCTGCAGGGCCTCCGCACTTCGCACCAGCACCTGCGAGTTCTTGAAACCGGCCATCAGCGAAACCGTCGTGCCGAGCACCACGACAATCGGCCAGGGCACGGAGAAGCCGGCAATGGAGGGGATATTATAGACCCCGATCGCACACAGGCTCACCGCCACCATGAACACTATGCTGCCGCGAGACCATAGCGCGAATTCAATTGGTCTATAGGATCTTCCGACATGCATGGGATGCCCCGTACTCAAGGTTGCCGCATCCATGACGAAACCGCCGCCAGCAGTGTGACATGCCAGGCGCAGAATCTTTTTGCCGCCCATGTCACAACCGATCCGCGCCATCTCGTCTTGCTGCTGAAGACGCTGCCAATCGCGGCCGGCGTCAATCAGCAGGACAAGACTATGAAGATCCTCGTCATCGGCGGTACCGGCCTTATCGGCTCCAAGACCGTGCGCCTTCTTCTCGAGCGCGGCCATGAAGTCATTTCCGCCTCCCCCAGTTCTGGCGTCAACACCATCACCGGTGAGGGCCTGGCCCAGGCCATGGTTGGTATAGATGTGGTGCTGGACCTGGCCAATTCACCGTCCTTCGAGGATGCGGCCGTGCTCGAATTCTTCCAGACGGCGGGGCGCAACCTGCTGGCCGCAGAAGAAGCCGCAGGCGTTCGCCATCACGTCGCGCTCTCGGTGGTGGGCACGCAGGACCTTGGCGAAAGCGGCTATTTCCGTGGCAAACAGGCACAGGAAGCCCTGATAAAAGCCTCGCCCATCCCCTATACCATCGTGCATTCGACCCAGTTTTTCGAGTTCCTCGGGGGCATCGCCAAGTCTGCCGGCGCCGAGGGCACCATCACGCTCTCGACCGCCTTCATCCAGCCTATCGCATCGCCCGACGTTGCGGCTGTCATGGCCGATGTCGCTCTCGGCGCTCCGCTTAATGCTACCCTCGAAATCGCCGGTCCGGACAAGGTGCGCATGTCCGAGCTGCTGAGCCGGTATCTGCGCGATATCGGCGACACCCGCGCCGTGATCGGCAGCCCGGACGCCCCCTATTTCGGCGCCCACCTCGCCGATGACACCCTGCTGCCGCGCGGTACGGCGCGTCTCGGCACCATCGGCTATGGCGACTGGCTCGCCAGCCAGACGGCGCGGTGAGGAACACCACGATGAAAGCACGATTGGACGATCACCTCGCCAAGGCTCCCGCCGCGATCAAGGCCCTGATGGCGCTTGAAGCCGCGCTCAAGGGGAGTAGTCTTGAAACGGGATTGCTGGAGCTGGTCAAGCTGCGCGCCTCGCAAATCAATGGCTGCGCCTATTGCATCCATATGCACGCCACCTCGCTGCGCAAATCGGGTGAAAGCGACATGCGACTCTACCTGCTGGATGCCTGGCGCGAGGCGCCACACTACACGGCACGCGAGCGAGCAGCCCTGGCCTGGACGGAGCGCCTCACGCGGCTATCGGAAACCGATATCGAGGAGGCTGAATATGAAATCCTCGAGGCCGCCTTCACGCCGGAGGAACGAGTCAACCTGACGCTGGCGATCGGCGCCATCAATGTGTGGAACCGGCTGCAGGTCGGCTTTGCCGTGCCCCCGCCCTTCCCCGAGGACACACATGGCGCCTGAGCAGGCTTCAGATCTGTTCGAGACGCACCGGCCCCGGCTGGTGCGTCTGGGCTATCGCATGCTCGGCGGCCGCGCCGCTGCCGAGGATATCGTGCAGGATGCCTGGCTGCGCTGGTCCAACACCGATCAGTCCGCGGTCAACAATGTGGGCGCCTTCCTCACCCGCATCGTCACCCGGCTCTGCCTCGATGAGCTGAAATCGGCCCGCGCCCGGCGCGAACTCTATGTCGGCAGCTGGCTGCCTGAACCCATCATCGAGCCGGAAGAACCGGGCATCGACACCGACGAGCTGACCATGACGCTCATGCTCGCGCTCGAACGCCTGTCGCCGCTCGAACGCGCCGCCTTCCTGCTGCACGATGTCTTCGGCCAGCCGCTCGAGGAGATTGCAACCACGCTTGGCCGCGACGCGCCCGCGGTGCGCCAGCTTGCCTCGCGCGCCCGAAAGCACGTGCAGGAGGCTCGCCCCCGTTTCCCCGTCGCCCGGGAGGATGGCGACCGTATTGCCCAGGCCTTCTTCTCCGCCGCCCATTCGGGCGATGTCACCGCATTGCGGGCTCTGCTGGCCGACGATGTCGTGCTGCATTCGGACGGCGGGGGCAAGGTTTTCGCCTTCCTGCGCCCCATTATCGGCCTGGAGCATGTGCTGCGCATGTATGGCGGTCTCTATCGCAAGCTGGGCCCCGACTGGACCCAGTTCATCCGCCCGGCCTGGATCGATGGCCTGCCCGGCTATGTCAGCCGCGAACGGGGCGCTATCCTGCAGACCACGGCCTTTGCCATCGAAAACGGCAAGATCACCGCCATCTACATGATCCGCAATCCCGACAAGCTCACCCATGTCCATGGGTGAGTGATCTTTCGCCGAAGGCTCTGTCCGAGCCCTGGGCCCCGGGCCGACGCTGAAGCACTTTATGTCAGCAATAATTCTTGACTGTTGAGTCCAGAATACATATTTGAGGTCCATGGCAAGAACCAAGGAATTCGATCGCGACGCTGCCCTGGCCGGAGCACTGGAGGTGTTCTGGAGCAAGGGTTATGAACGTGCCTCGACTGACGATCTGCTCAAGGGCATGAAGATCGGCCGCCAGTCGATGTACGATACCTTCGGCGACAAGCAGTCCCTGTTTCTTGAAAGCCTGCGTTGCTATCACAAGCTCGACAACAAGAATTTCTTCGACCATCTGGGCGACAATCCGTCCCCGCTCCAGGTCATACACGGCTTCCTCGCCATCTTCACCCGGCGCAGCGCCGAGGAAAATGCGCGCGGCTGCATGGGCATCAATGCCACCACGGCCTTCGGTAACAGCCAGCCGGAAGTAACGGCCCTTGCCCGCAATACGGCGACAAATGTAGAGACCTTGCTCGCGGGCCTGGTCGAGGCCGCGAAAGCGCGGGGCGAACTGTCCAAGACACTGAACGCGACAATAGCCGGAAGCTTCCTCTACGCAACGTTGCAGGGCCTGACGGTTAGGGCGCAGGCTGGTGCAAGCCGTGACGAGCTTGCCGGGGTCGCCGACTTTGCCATGAAGGCGCTCTCAGCCATGTAACCGCTGTCCAATCCAGCCTCATCCATAAGCCTGCTTAATTCTGGACTGATAAGTCCAGAATATGGGCTTTCTCTGCCTGACGAAAGGAAACAAAATGTCGGCAACTCTCCCTCTCCTAGACAAGCGCGCCATCGTTACCGGAGGCTCGCGCGGCATCGGTGCCGCCATCGTCCGCAAACTGGCCGAGCAAGGTGCCCAGGTGGCCTTTACCTATTCGGCAAGTCCCGAAGCCGCGCAGAGCCTGGTCGCCGACATCACCGCTAGCGGCGGGAAGGCCTTCGCCCTTCAGGCAGACAGCGCCGATCCGGCAGACCTGCAGGCCACGATTCGCCAGGCAGTCGATTTGCTGGGTGGGCTGGATATTCTGGTCAATAATGCCGGCACTCTGGTGCATGCGCTGATCGAGGATTTCAGCCAGGCTGACTTCGACCGGACAATGGCGATCAATGTGCGCGCGCCCTTCTTCGCGATGCAGGAAGCAGGGCGGCACATGCGGTCCGGTGGGCGCATCATCAACGTATCCAGCAATGTCGCGGTGAGCGCTTCGGTGCCCGGCGCCAGCGTCTATGGTCTGTCCAAGTCAGCACTCACCGCGATGACACGCTCGCTTGCCCATGAGTTTGCGCCAAGGGGCATCACCGTCAACGCCATCCAGCCAGGCCCGACCATTACGGATATGACCTCGGGCAAGGAGGACTTCATCATTGGCATGGTGCCAGCTGGTCGCATGGCAAATGCCGCGGAACCTGCGTCACTTGTGGCCTACCTAGCCGGACCGGACGCCGGGTTTATCAACGGCGCGGCAGTGACCATCGATGGCGCAATGACCGCATAGCAATTGCTTGGCTGCCTGCAGCCAAAAACAGCTTGTGGGCTCATACACTCAAGCGAGGGGTTGGCCTGCGTCCCTGCCACCCCTAAAACCCCGGCAGGTCGTCGCCTTTGACGACTGAGGAACAGAAGGGTGACACAAATGCAGGATGACAAACGCCACGTCGAGCAGGTTCGCTTGGCGGGGTGGATCGCGGGAGCTTCCGAGAAGGACAAAAGCACCAATCCGCATCGCGGCAAAAAGAATGTAGACGAGGCGAACTGGGACGAAGCCTGGGAAAAGGGCTTCGCGGGCCAGGATTATGAAGTCTGGTCTTAGTTTCCCGGTCGCCGAACGTCGAACGGCGGCGCCTGAGCGCCGCCGCGTCTAATCAGATCCAGGCGGGAACCATGTTGCCCGCATAGCGGGCACCGAATGCACCCTCGGGCAAAACCTCGCTGATCCGGGCCAGATCATCCGCCGACAGCACGAGACTGGCCGCACCAACATTTTCTTCCAGGCGTTCGATGCGCCGGGTGCCGGGAATGGGAACCATGTCGTCGCCCTGCGCCAGCAGCCAGGCAAGGGCTAGCTGGGATACGGTTGCATCCTTGCTCTTGGCCAGGTCTCCCAACTGACGCACTGCGTCCAGGTTCCTTTCGAAATTTCCCGGCTGCCAGCGTGGATCGGTCCGGCGCATGTCGGTGTCTTCGTATTCTGCGGCGGGTTTGACGACCCCGGTCAGAAAGCCACGCCCCAGCGGGGAATATGGGACAAACCCGATACCCAGTTCACGCGTGGTCGGCAGCACGGTTTCAACGTCACGTTCAAAGACCGAATACTCCGTTTGCAACACGGTCACCGGCTGCACGGCATGCGCCCGGCGGATGGTCTGTGGCCCGGCCTCGCTCAGGCCGAAATACTTGACCTTGCCCTCCCCGATCAGGTCCTTGACCGTACCCGCCACATCCTCGATCGGCACGTTGGGATCAACGCGATGCTGATAGAAGATGTCGATCTGCTCGACGCCAAGATGGCGCAGGCTGTTCTCGGCAACCTGGCGAATATGCGCCGGCTTGCTGTTGACGCCATAATTGCCATTCTCGAACGTGAAGCCGAACTTCGTGGCAATGACGATGTCATCGCGAAAGCCCTTCACGGCCTGCCCGACGAACTTCTCGTTTTCCCCCCAGCCATAGAGTTCGGCCGTGTCGAAGAACGTTACGCCCAGATCATAGGCTCGCTTGATGAGGTCGAGGCCAGGCCCCGCATTCGCGGCGCCGTAGGCCAGATGAAACCCCATGGCACCATAGCCAATCGCCGAAACCTCCGGTCCATTCCGACCCAGTTTGCGCTTCTGCATGATGGCATCCTTTCTTTCTATTAACGCGCAAAGGTAGGGATGAGAGCCTCCGATCCGCATGCCTGATGCTCCTGATTGATTGCCTGATCCTGCCGATCACTTGACCTTTTGAGGCAAGCCGGATGGGATGTCGCCATGAGTGATCTCGAATACATCCGCGATATCGCCCTTCGCCATGCGGGCCGACACAATCCAGAGCTGCCACGCGTGCAGGTTTATCGCATGGACAACCTGACCGCGGCCGCTGGCCTGATCTATGAACCGGTGGTTTGCCTTGTCCTGCAAGGCCGCAAGCGCACCTTCATCGGCGACACCGTTCTCGAATATGGTCCGGGCGAATATATCGTTGTCGCGGCTGAACTGGCGGCCATGGGGCAGGTCTGTGAGGCGACGTCCGACGAGCCCTATCTGGCGCTCAACTTGCTGCTCGATCCGGCTGTCATATCCAGCCTGTTGCTGGATATGACGGGCCAGTCTGAACCGCGCATGAAATCGGGCTTTGGGGTCACGAAGGCCAATCCGGCAATGCTTGAAACCTGGCGCCGGTTTGCTGGCTTGCTGGATCGGCCCGAGGAGGTGCGGGTCATGGCTTCTCATCTGGAGCACGAATTGATTTTCCGCCTGCTGATGGGTCCCCAAGGTGGACTACTCCGCCAGATTGCTGGCGCAGATTCCCGTCTCTCCCATATCCGGCGCGCCATGGGCTGGATCAAGGCGCACTACGCCGATGCGGTCAGCATAGATGCGATGGCGGCCGTGGCCGGCATGAGCGCTTCGGTTTTTCACCGTCGCTTCAAAGCAGTAACCGGCGTCACTCCACTGCAATATCAGAAACATATCCGCCTGCACGAAGCCCGCCGCCGGCTCATAACCGAGCGAGCCGAGGCCGCCACTGTGGGCTATGCCGTGGGCTACGAGAGCGCCTCGCAATTCTCTCGCGAATACAAGCGCTTCTTCGGTGCGCCGCCGCGACGCGATGCCAACGCAATGCAAACACTTGCCGAACCAGGACCTTGACACCAGGTCCGCTCAGCGTCCCAACCCCAACTTTGATTTCCCAAAAGCGGAAGTTGGCTCGTCACCAAGACGACGTCTCAGATGGGCAGAAGCGGTTATACCGCATTGTCGAACAGGCTGATTGAGCTGACGTGGCCGGCCGTTCGCATGACTGTCTTCGAATGCGCGGTTGAAGCGTTCGATGACGTCCGCGTGTGATGTCGGTGGTCATTGTTCGCCGCCGGCAAAGGCGCCGCGCCGGGTGACTTGGCATAGGCCAGGGCCTCGACGACGCGGCCATCGCGGACCTGCAGCAGGTTGACACCGCGGACTGATCCGCCGTCACTAAAGTTGAGCCGCCAGCGGATGGTGGCGCGATCGCCCATCACGACTGTGTCCTCGATGTCGAACCGAAGCGAGCGGTTAGCGGCCAATTGCTGCCAGAACTCAAGATTGGCCGCGTAGCCTTCGTAGCGTTCTCCATCAGGGGCCGGCTGGATTGTCTCCATCACGCAGTCCTGCGCGACGAGGTCGACGAAAGCCGATGGGTCGTGTTCCTGAAAGGCGCGATTGAACCGGTTGATGGTATCCAATGTGCCATGCGTCTTCATTGCAATCTCCTCACGATAGACAAAACTGTCTACAGAACGGCGGGTCGGCAATACCTTTGCCTTCTCGGTCCCCGTCACTTCATGCGGGCGCTTCGGCAAAGGACCCGGTTCGCAGCGCTCCAATGTAGCGATACGTATTGATGAGCACGCCCGAGGATGTGGCCTTGGTGCTGGTAAGCGAAAACTCGCGCGGGGCGGTATTGTCCGACAGGAAGCGCTTGCCCCTGCCGAGCAGGACCGGGAAGACAAGCAGCAGAATTTCGTCCACCAGCCCCGCCTGTAGCAGCACCGGTGTAAGCGTCGAGCTTCCCCAGACGATCAGGTCGGGACCCTCGCTCGCCTTGACGCTGCCAACGCCTTTGGCGATGTCCGCACCAAGGCCTTTTACCGGGCCCCATTCAAGACTGTCGGGCCTGTGGGTCGCGACGAATTTGGTGGCGGCATTCAGCTTGTCCGCCATCGGATCTTTCAAGTTCGGCCAGTAGCGGGTGAAGATATCATAGGTGTGCCGGCCGAGCAGAAGGTCGAAACGGTCGCCTTGCGCGGCCTCTATGGCTTCGCCAATGGCAGGATCGGAAAGCGGCACGGCCCATCCGCCATGTTCATAGTCGCCATCCCTATCTTCTTCCGGTCCGCCGAAACCCTGGATCACGCCATCCAGCGAAATGTGTTCGATGATCCTGATCTTTCGCATGCGTCTTCTCCTTTCTTTGGTTCGTGTTCTGGTCGTCTCAACCGTCCAGCATGTGGTCGGCGACGCTGTAGCTGTGGCTCGCCTGGTAGGCGTTCCGGCCGCGATTCATATGCGTCAGATTGAATCTTCGAATGGCGCGCAGTGCGTCGGGGGCCGCGAGGAATTCGTTGATCGAGGCGGAACCACGCACATTGATGCCGAAAATGTCTTCGCCACGTGGGAAGAAATGGCTGACGTCCCCCGGCGTCGTGACGCAGTTCTCGAGCAGGCCTTCATCCACCTGGCCCACGGGTGAATGGTCCGTGGTGAAATCCGAAAGGTGCACGATGAACCTTGCACGGATGCCCTCGCCATCCGCATAGATCGTGAAAAGCTCCATCCAGCTCGCGTTGACGCGGACGAGCGGCTTGTCGGAAGTCGATGGCAGGCAAGACACGGACCAGTACTGCCGCTCGGTCTTGCGGGGCATCGGGATGCAGTTTTGGCCGTAATGCCTGAGGATTTTCAGCACTGTTTGTGCCTGCGGGCGGGCAAGCAGCTTCTGGAAACGCGGCACATATTTGAACCGTAGTTCCATGGATTCCGAGCGCTCGCCGGCGTCTGGCAGGTTGCTCCCGCCTTCCATCCAGAGGTGCTGCTGCTCGACATTCAGGAACTGGCGCAGGCCAGTGGTGCTGGTGGAAGAAGACTTGCTCATTTCAAGGTACTCCTGAAAACGGAACCTTCGATATCGAAGACGCATGGCGTCATCGGATATCCGGGCGCATATGCGGCTCTACCCATGGCAAGGCGCACCGCACCTCGACCGAACCGCAGATATCCCCGGGCTCAAAGCTCACATCCCTTAACTGTCGTTCGCTCAGCCGCGACAGCCGAGCCAGTGCACGCCGCCGATCGTTCCAGTGTTTGACTGACGCAAGCGCCCGCAGGAGACAGTCGCGGAACCGGCTTGTGGCAGGACGTTCGGCTGCCAATTCATCAAGAGTTGCCACCTGGATCTCCCTTCTTGCACGCCAGGCTTATGTCTGAGCGGCCTTTCACCTATCAGCACCATAAAGAGACAGATCGGTCTGTCTGTTGTACTATACAGACCTGTCTGTTACGGTCAACCCGTGTAAATGAGAGGCGCCAAAACGATGGATTTGCGGATTTCCGATAGGCCCTCGACGGTCAGTCCCGCCCGTCAGCGCCTGCTTGGGACCGCAACCCGGTTGTTTTACACCGAGGGCATCCATGCGGTCGGCATCGACCGCATCATCGCGGAGGCGGGTGTGGCCAAGGCCACCTTCTATAACCACTTTCCGTCCAAGGACGACCTCGTCCTGGCCTATATCGAAGATCAGAACCGGATTGGACGCGAAGCAGTGGCCGCGCTGCCAAAGCAACCGCCGCGTGACATGATCGCCGCCGTATTGGGACGGATCAGCGCGGCCGTGGTCGTGGGGGATTGGCGAGGATGTCCGTTCCTCAACGCTGCGGCAGAGTACCCAGACCCGGACAGCAAGGTGCGGCGAGCCATCAATGCGAGGCGTTCCTGGTATCACGGCGTTCTGCGCGAACTGCTTGCAGCCGACGGAGATCCCACGCCGGAAGTCACCGCCTCGCTGCTCGTCGCGGTGTCGGACGGGCTACTGGAAAGCGCCTACCTTGATAACCCCAACCAGATCGCGACCCTGATCCAGGAGGCGCTGGCAAGAATCCTGGTTCGACGTTAGTCACGACCCACGTGGACCTCCACATAAGTGGAGATGGCCTGCTTTCGCGAAGTCAGGGCGACCATCGGAACGATCAACCTGGGCGCACATCCGGCCGCCCAGACCAAAACTGGTACCCCCGCCCCGACTAGCCCAGCAAGTCGAGGCAAGGCTGCGTGGCAAAACCAGGTCTGTTCCAGCAAATTCATGCGCGTTTTCTGCATTGCGCATCTCAAAATTCGGCAATAGGCCCGTAATAGAGAAGCCGCCTGCAACCTCTGTTGGCACCGTCTTGTCAGGTTCAACGAGCGTATCAAGTCGATTGACCGGCACATTGTAGACAACACCGCCAATATCGAGGGTGAGGGCGCTTGCTGGATCCTCAACGGTGTTGTGATCAATCCGTCGCGGGGTGTTTTGGGCCACCACGGGAGCGCACAGCGTGACTGTCGCAACAGCGAGTACTGCAGCCCCATTTAAAAGCCACTGTGATGAGCATCTAAACGGGATACTCATCACCTTACGCTTGAACCAGACGTCCGCCATCATGTGCATCGTTCGGTCCTGTTTCTCATAGCTCAATATCTCGGCGACGATGTTCCCATTAAGCGCCGTTAACACGGCTTTCAATTCGGTGAGAAGGGCCTGTTAGGCGATCGTTTCACAGGGAAAAGGTTCAACCTAGCGGCAGTTTTCGGGTCCTAGTAGTTACGGGCGTAGTCCCAAAAATGAGGGCAAAGGCAATGCCCCCCTCAAAGACGGAGATAGCCCAACCATCTCCTTCGGGCCGAGGCAACGGAGCTGGCGCTGGCAAGTGAACAGCTGCTTTCTGGACAGCTCCTACATGGTCCGAACGCCAGACCACGCCTGAAGCGCGACCGACATCCCATCAGCAGCTTCCCAAAACCTAAATTACGCCGCGCCTTATTGCTTCCGCGACAGCCTGGACGCGATTCGCAGCGCCAAGTTTGGTGGTTATCTCCTGCACCTTGCGCTTCACGGTGATCTCGGTGAGGGCCAGCTCATTGGCGATATCGAGCGAGCGGCCGCCTTTGGCGAGGAGGCGCAGCATGCGAACCTCCTGCGGGGTCAGGCCGCTTTCGCGCTGAATCTGCTGCGATGCCACCTTCTTGTACTCGTCCATCATGACCGAGATGAGCTCCTGCGACAGCATCGAGGTGCCACCATATACTTGGCGAATGGCGGCAGGCAGCGTTTCGTAGGAATTGGATTTGAGAAGGTATGCGTCGGCCTCAGCCTCCAAGGCACCGACGAGATATTGGCGGTCCTCATAGGTCGACAGAATCATGCACCGGGGTGCTGACGGCCGTGCCTTTAAGGCTCGGACGAGCTGTATGCCATCCATGCCGCCGAGACGAATGTCGACGGTCGCGACATCGGGCTTGAGCTTTTCAGCAAGCGTCAATGCGTCCTGCGCATTGCCGGCTTCACCGACGACTTCGATATCGGCCTCGTCTTCGAGCAGGCTCCTGACGCCCATACGGAAGATTTGATGGTCGTCAACGATCATGACGCGAATGCTCATGCCGCACTGGCCTCCAGAGGAATGGAAAACATAACGAGGGTTCCCTCGCCCGGCGCGGTCTTGATGGTGAGGGCGCCGCCGACGACTTGGGTGCGCTCACGGATACCGACGAGGCCCAGGCCCATTTTGGCATCGTCGAAGACGAAGCCGTGGCCATCGTCGACAACACGGACATCGACCGATCGGCCGCTATAGGTGAGATGGAGCGTTAGCGACCCGGCTTCGGCGTGGCGGATGGCATTCTGGCAAGCCTCCTGCACGATGCGGAAGATGGCCAGCTCGGCTTCCGGGCCAAGGGCAATGGGAGTGCCGAGCACGGAAAAGCTGGTTTCGAGATCGGCGCCGTGCGGCAGCGCGCCGAGATAATTCTCCAGCGCGGCGACCAAGCCCAGTTCGTCGAGCACATTGGGGCGCAGGGCATAGATGATCTGCTTCATTTCGCTCAGCGAGCCATCAAGAGTGGCCTGGCATCCGGTGAGGCGCTGATCGAGCTCCTCGTCGCCGCGCAGGCGGCCGCGAATGGCCTGGAGCTGGTAGGTTGCGGCCATGATGGACTGAGCGACGCTATCGTGAAGATCGTAGGCGATGCGCTGTCGCTCGCGCTCCTGCACATCGACGACGCGCCGCCACAAGGCATGCAGTTCATTGGCCTTGTTAGCGATCTCGTCATGCGCCTCGCGCAGCAACCGCGTCCGGTCGGCAACCTTATATTCGAGAATGTCGCTGAGCTCGCGGGCCCGCTCGAAGAGGCGGGCATTCTCGATGGCTACCACGGCCTGGTCGGCCAGGGCACGGACCACGCGGCCATGGTCAGCCTTGAAGAAGCCGGGCTCGGGCCAATCGACGCAAAGCCAGCCGATGCAATCATTGCCATGCACCAGGGGCGCGCTGCACCAGGAAACGATCTGCTCGGTACCCGGTTGCCAGACCCAATCGAGTTCCTTGCGAACGTCTTCGATAATGAGCGTGCGATGGGCCTCGATCACCGGGCGGCTCAGCGGCGCGGCGGATGGCTCAAAACTATGGCGCTTGACCAGGGCGTCGTCGGGGTAGCCCTTGGCCGCGACGACCCGCATGCGGCCGTCCTCCCCCAAAAGCGTGACGCGGCTGCCGCGATGGGGGACGACGCGGCCCAGCTGCATCAGCACCGCTTCCAGCACATGCCGGGGATCGAGGCGGGACGAGATGATGCGCGACACATCGGCCAGGGTATCGGCGAGCTCTCGCTCGCGGCGTTCGGCGGCGAGCAGGCGATGCTGTTCGATCGCCGGAGCAATCTGGTCGGCAACGGTCTGGAGCAGCAGGATGTCATTCTGCCGGAAGGCATCGGGCCGGTCGCTCTGGATATCGAGCACCCCCATGACCCGGTGGCCCAGGCGCAGCGGCATGGCAAGTTCGGAGGCGGTATTAGGCAGCAATGCGTTGGAGACGAAATGCGCGTCCTGGCTCACATTCTGGCTCATCCACATATGGCCGGTCTGCGCGACCCGTCCGATAATGCCGCGACCAACCTCTTCGCTGAAGTCGGCCGAAAGCAGGTTCTCGGCGAGGGGGCCGGCAGCATGGACCAAGGAGACCCGTTGCTGGTCCTCGTCGATCAGCAGCAATTGCACATGGTCGAATCCGAGCGACGCGTAGACCAGTTCGGTAATTTTAGCGAAGAGCTGTTCGCGTTCCCGGATGGAGGTTACCATCTGGCCAAGGCGGTGGATGAGCGAGAGGTGGCTATGCACCCGATCCATGCGACCGCTCAGCGAATGGGATTCGAGGAAGGCCGAGATGTCGTCGGCAACTAGCGCCACGCTGTCGTCGAAGTCGCCGCGCGGGCGGTTGGAATGGGGAAAGCCTAGCAGCACATGGCCCTGCACTTCGCCGGTCGTGGTCACCGGACGCATGACCAGCACGAACCCTTGGCTCGCAGCGCGTTGTACGACATAGGCGGGCGGCCCTAACATGGTACCGGCGGCATAGCGCATATCGGCAAGCAGCCGATGAAGCGAGGCCGGTGTGTTGGGCGTGGTGAGCACCTCTGTCGCCTGATCGGCCTCGACAAGAAGCGCCGCCCAGCCCGCTCCAATGACGCGCGCGGCGCGTTCAAGCCGGGCAAACAGGTCCTTGCGCGCGGCTGCTGGGATTTCCACCATGCGGAAACGCTTGAGACGTGCAGCCTGGGTTCCGTCCTCATCGTCGCGATAGAGCGGCCGAACGGGAGTTGCCGAAAGCGGCGGTCCGCTCGTCGATCCGCCTAGCCCCATTGGCTGACTGGTCCTTCCATAGTCGTTCCTTGCTCTGCACCGCCGCCGGGCAGGAATTGGCCGGAGGGTGCACTATCCATGATTTGCCTCTCGGCAAAGATCGTCAAGGCGCGCCGAGCCACCTGCTGCGTACCTCCTTCCAACGCTTCGTCACCGGCGCGAAAAGCCGAAGGAGCACCGGCCACAAGGACCCCGCCCTCGAAGCTGCCGCCGGAGGTGACCACGAGGCCATTGCGGACATAGAGATCGGGCGGGGCCATTAATCCAACCCGATCATCCGGGCAGGATTATGCGCCGTCATGGTCTGCACCTCTTCCACCGAGAAGCCGAAATAGAGCAGCATGGACATCATCATCCGCATACCCTCGATGGGCGAAGGCAGCACGCGCACGCCATAATCGGTCGCGAGCACGAACTGCTCGGGGCCGACATCGCGAATGCCCTGCAGCCAGCTCATCGCACGGCCGTGCACCACCGCTCCCATGTCCATGAGCTCGCGCTCGACATAGTAATGCGTCTGCGGCATCCAGGGGCCGCCGAAATCGACGGCGCAGGCTTCCAGGAACACGCCCTTGGCAGCGAGGTTCTTTTGCTCCTCAACCGTCAACAGGGCCCGGGCCGGATGGGCCACAAGAATCTTCTTGATGCCGGCGGCCTGCGCCAGTTCCACGACACGCAGGGCTTCGGGACCGGAGACGTGGCCCGTGTTGAGATAAACCTCGGGGTGCTCGGCCACCATATCGAGGATTTCCTTGAGCGCATCGGGCACCGGCTCGTCATCGAGCGGAATACGGATGGCGCGGGCAAGTTCCTTTTCGGCAAAGCCAGGAATGGCATCCTTGAACGGTACCAGCTTGCCATCGACCAGCGTCGATTCCGTTGATGCCGAATGATAGGTGCAGTGCGACCCGAAACTAATCATGCGGCAGCCGTCGCCCATGTTAAGGGCGGTGCGCACCGCACGCGGATTCATGCCGTCATGGCTCGAATTCATCAGATATCCGCCATAGGTGCGGAAATCCTTGAGGTAGCGATTGACCATCCAGGCCGTGCCGGAAGCCCAGCCAAAAACGTCGTAATAGAGAATGGTCCGCATACCGGCAGCGCGGGCCATTTCCGCCACCTGAATGGGGTCGAAATGGCCGGGATTGGAGCGCAGCACCGGGCCGGCATGCACATGGCTGTCAATGGCACCGACGAGGAGTTCCTCGGGCAGTTCCATGGTGCGGTTGTAGAAGGGTTCGTAGGTGGCCATGGCGCCGCTCCTTACAGGGGATCGAGCCCGATCAGGCGGGCGGGGTTGTGGGCGGTCATGGTGCGGATCTCGTCCGGCGTGAACTCATAGTCGAGCAGCGTCGTGATCATCGTGCGCATGCCCTGCACCGCCGAAGACGCGGCGCGGATGCCATAGTCGGTGCCGAGCACGAAATATTCCGGGCCAACCTCGCGGATATCGGCCATCCACTGGGCGGCCGAACGGCGGACGCGCGGCAGGTCGCCGGATCGATCCATGTATTTCTTCTCGACGTAATAGTGCGTGCGCGGCGCGTGGGGGTAGAGCCAGTCGACAAGGCACCCTTCGAGGAAGAAACCGCGGCGGGCCGCATCCTTCTGCTGCTCGATGGAAAGCTGCTGGCGCGCCGGGTGGGCGATCAGCACCTTGCCGATCTTGAACTCTTCTGCGAGGTCGAGAATACGCATGACTTCGGGGCCGGAGACGTGGCCGGTATTGAGATAGACATCGGGATGGTCGGCGACCAGCTGCAGGATTTCGGCAAGGTCATCCGAGATCGGCCCTTCCTCGGGAATGCGAATGGCCCGGGAAAGCTCCTCCTTGGCGAATTCAGGATAGGCATCCTTGAACGGGACCAACTCGCCATCGATGATGGTGGATTCCCGAGATGCCGAGAAATAGGTGCAGTGGGAGCCGAAACTGATGAACCGGCACCCCTCTTCCATGTAAAGGGCCGTGCGCACCGAACGTGGATTGAGTCCGCCATGGGCCGAGTTCATCAGATAGCCGCCGAATGTCTTGATACCCGGCACGTGGCGATTGACCATCCAGGCGGTGCCCGAGGCCCAGCCGAAGACATCGTAGTAGACGATGGCGCGCATGCCCGCCTCACGGGCTTCGATGGCCACTTCGAATGGGTCCTGGTGGCCTGGATTGGAGCGTAATACCGGGCCGGCGTGGACGTGGCTATCGATGGCGCCCACCAGAAGCTCGGACGGCAGCTCCATTGAGCGGTTGTAGAATGTCTCGGTGGTCGTCATTGCGATGCCTTCTAAGAGAGATCGAGAGTGGGTTGGGAATATTCCGCGGCAAGATCGGCAGCCAGCCAGCAGGCGGAGCGTTGTCCGCCGGGCAGTTCGGTCATGGGTGGCGCCTGGTGGCAGCGCTCATGGGCGAGCGGACAGCGGGCGCGAACCGGGCACTCTTCGGGCCGCACATCGCCCAGCACCAGTTCGCCGTGCAGCGATAGCCCGGGATCGGCGAGGGGCGCCATGCGCGGCGCTGCGGCTAGCAGCGCCTTGGTATAGGGATGACAGGGCATCGCGAGCACCTGTTCGCTCGGCCCCTCCTCGACCACGACGCCTAGATACATGACCATGACCCGCGAACAGATGTAGCGGACCACCGCCACGTCATGGCTGATAAAGAGGAAACTGGTTCCCACCTGCGATTGCAGGTCCTTGAGCGTGCGCAACACCTGCGCCTGCACCGAGACGTCGAGCGCCGATGTCGGCTCGTCGAGCACTATCACCGAGGGTTCGCAGGCCAGTGCCCGCATAATGGCGACGCGCTGGCGTTCCCCGCCCGAAAGCTGGTGGGGAAACCGGTCAAGCACCTCATCCCTGAGTCCGACCAGTTGGGCCAGCTCGGTCATCCGCGCCCTCTCCTGCCCCTTGGGCACGGTTTCGAAATTGCGCATGGCCTGTTTGACGAAGGTAAAAACCGACATGCGCGGATTAAGACATGTTTCGGGTCGCTGGAAGACGATCTGGATGGCCTTGCGAAACTGACGTTTCTCGCGCGGCGACAAGTCGGAGAAGACCGTGCCATCAACAACAACGTCACCACCGTCTTGCTGTTGCAGGCCGACGACGCAGCGTCCAAGCGTGGTCTTGCCGCAGCCGCTTTCCCCGATAAGACCGACGACTTCGCCACGCGCAATGTCGAACGAAACACCACGGACGCCCACGCTGATCGCCTGGGGCTGACTCGGGTCGAAGAACAGCTTGGTGAGCTTCTGGACGGATAAGGCCGGGGTGGCGCTCATGCGGGCACCTCCTCATAGAGCACGCAATGAACGGCGCGATTATCCCGCTCGAGCGCAGGTGGACGCCCCTGCTCGCATTGACTGCGAACATGGGGGCAGCGATGCGAAAACCGGCAACGTTCTATGCCCTCGGGCCCGCCCCATACCGAACCGATCAACGGCACCAGTTCGCGTGGGCTATCGACATCGGGCACGGCCTTGATGAGCCCCTGGGTATAGGGGTGCAGGGGGCGGGCGAAGATCGACTTGAGATTGCCCGCCTCGACCACCTGACCTGCGTGCATGATCGAGAGCGAGCGGCAATATTCCGAGACCAGCGAAAGATTATGCGCGATCAGCACGATGGCCATGTCGCGCTCGGCGCAAAGCCGGGCGAGAAACCGCAGCATCTCGCGCTCGGTTGTCACATCCAGCGCTGTGGTGGGTTCATCGGCGATGAGCAGCGCCGGCTCGGTGGCAAGCGCACAGGCCATGGCGACACGCTGTGCCTGACCGCCGCTGATCTGGTGCGGATATTTGTGTCCCAGGTCGCGCCAGTTCAGGCCGACGACGCGGAAGAGGCTTTCGACCTCCCGGTCCACGTCGCGGTCGCGGCGGTTCTGGCGCACCACGCGCTCCACCTGGCGGCCAACTCGCATGAACGGATTGAGCGCACCCTTGGCGTTCTGGAACAGCAGCGACACTCCGCGCGCAAGATTGCTGCGCAGGCTCTTCTGGTCGCTGGCCGGGTGACTGTGACCGCCAAAGCGCACGGTACCGCCAGTGATATCGAGACCGCTGGCAGCCAGCCCGACGCTGGCCATCATCGAGATGGACTTGCCGGAGCCGCTTTCGCCCACCAGCCCATAGAGTTCGCCGCGTTCGACCCTCAGGTCCATGTGGTCGACAATGCGCCGGCGCTCACCGCCGCGCGCGCTGTCAATGCTCAGGCCATCCAGAGAGAAAAGAATGTCCACCAAGGCTCAGCCCTCCGTCCGGCGTGGATCGAGGCGACCTTCGAGGCAATCGCCGACGAGGTTTAGACTGAAGATGGTGGCGGCGAGCACCAGGCCCGGTCCGATGCTCATCCACCAGGCGCCCTGGATGAGGTAGTTCGTGCCTTCGGCGACCATGACGCCGAGATCGGGCGTGGGCGGGCGGATGCCGACGCCGAGAAAGGAGAGCGCCGCCACATTGCCAACGGCCGCTGCGAGATTGAGGCTGCCATGAACGATAATGGGCGACAGCGTATTGGGCATGAGATGGCGAAAGATGATCGATGCTTCGCTGGCCCCAGAGCAGCGCGCTGCGTCAATATATTCAAGCGTCTTGTGGCTCAGTGCCTCGCCGCGAATGACACGGGCATAGGTGGGGATATTGATGAGCACAGTGACGACGAGGATGCTCTCCAAGCCCGGCCCCATGACTAGGATCAGGACCATGGCGATGAGCAAAAGCGGGAACGATTGGACGATGTCGACAAACCGCATCACCACTTCATCGAGCCAGCCGCCGAGATAGCCGCATACCAGGCCGATGAAGGAGCCGATGAACACAGCACCGGCAACGCCGACACCAGCCACGATAAAGTCGATCCGTAGCGAACTAACCGTGCGCGAAAATACATCGCGACCGAAATGGTCGGTACCGAGCCAGTGTTCGGCGGATGGCGGCAGCAGCGTCTTGGGCGTCGTCAGCAGCGGGTCTTGCGTGACCAGGAGCGGCCCGACAACAGCGACGGCGATCAGCAGGGCAAGCAGTGTGGCCCCAGCAAAACCGAGCGCATCGCCCCCAAAAATACCATGATAGACGCGCCGCCAGGCTGGACGCGGCGAGGATTGGCGTACGGCCGGAACGGGAGTTCTCATCGGCTCACTGTGCATATTCATTGCGGATCCGGGGGTCGATGAAGGCGTAGGAAATGTCGACGAGAAGATTGGCGACAGCCACGCTTGAGGCGATCAGGAGAATGCAGGTGGAGACCGGCGCCATGTCGCTGGTGGTAATGGCGGTGACCGCGTAACGACCCAGGCCGGGCCAGGCAAAGACCGTTTCGACAATGGCGGCGCCTGCCAGTACATTGGCGACGATGAAGCCGAGCGTAGTGACAATGGGGATCATGGCGCCGCGAAAGGCATCGCCCAATATGAGTTGCCGCGATTTGAGTCCAAGGGCGCGGCCGAAGGTGATGTAATCCTCTTTCAGCGCGTTGCTCATGGCCGCTCGGGTGATGCGGGCGACGGGCGAAACGACGCCAAGCCCGAGCACGAAGGCCGGTAGCATGAGTTGGCGCAGCGCTGCCCAGGCAACGTCCCAGCGGCCGGCTAGCATGGCATCCACGGTGTAGAACCCGGTGACCACTGGCGGCGCGCTGAGTATCGGCGACAAACGCCCGATTGGTGACGGCACAACGCGCAACTGGAAGTAGAGCCAGAAGATCAAGGTTACCCCGAGCCAGAAGGCCGGAATGGATTGCGCAAGCAGATTGAGCACGCGGGTGACATGGTCGATCCAACTACCGCGATAGACCGCCCCCAACATGCCCATGGGAAGGCCGCCAAGCACGCCAAAGACGATGCCAAAAATGGCGAGTTCAAGCGTTGCGGGAATGCGGATGGCGAGATCTTGGCCGACGGCATTGCCAGTGCCGAAGGACCTGCCGAAATCGCCACGAAAGGCCGATTCCATATAGCGCACATATTGTACGACCAGGGGCTGATCGAGGCCCATCTGGCGGCGCATCTCGGCGCGCTGTGTGTCGGTGATATCAGGATAACGGCTGGTGACGGGGTCCGAAGGCAGGAGATAGGCCATGGAGAAGGCGATAGCCGAAACGCCAAACAGCACGACGATGCTGATGGCCAGTCGTCGCAATATATAGATCGTCAGAGGAGGAATGCGCATCGCCGTGTCTCCTGATTTACGGGGAGATTGGCTGCACCGGATAGAGATCCCGGTGCAGCCGGTTCGCCTAGAGATCAGGCGCAGGGGCGCAGCCAGGAGAATGCTATGGTGCCCCAAGGGAATTTGTTGACGTTGCAGATCTGGCTCGACACCGCGGCGTTCCAATTAACCTGGAAAAGCGGCGCAGCGAGGCGTTCGCCGTTGAGGATGCCGAGCACCTCGTTCTGCAACACCATATAGTCGGCTTCGTCTTCCTGCGGGATCAGCAGCGCTGCGAGCACATCCTTGTCGAGCGTTTCGCTCGAATACTGGATGTGATTGGTGGCGCTGTCGCTGCGATACATCCAATAGGCCCAGTACATGAAGTCGTTCCACCAAGGGCCCATGGAGTGGATGGACACTTTTAGGTCGCGCTTGCCCCATGCGATATCGTCGAAGGCATTCTGGGTGAGCGGCTTGATCTGCATGTCGAGACCGATCTCGCGCAGCGCGTCCTGGATGATGATGCTGGCGGCCATATTGGTCGAGCCATTGACGACGGGAACTTCAAAGCTGGGCACTTGACCGGCATAGCGGCTTTCGGCAACCAGCGCCTTGGCCGCCTCGATATCTGTGGTGAAGAGCGGATCGGCGACATAGCCGGGTGTATTGACGCCGACAAGGTTCTGCACCGGCGTACAGAAACCGCGGCAGACTTCGGCGATAAGCCGGTCATAGGGTATTGCCTTGATAACGGCTTCGCGGATTTTCGGATCGTCGAATGGCGCGGTGTCGGGCTTCCAGCGCAAGACGGCGACGTCCTGCTGGGAGGGCACGCTGAATACCTTGGCATTGGGCGAGTTCTGCAGCACCGAATATTCATTGGGCGTCAGGAAGCCGATCTGGGCCTCGCCGCTTTCGAGCAGCAGCATGCGGGTCTGCGCGTCAGGCACAACGCGGAACATGACTTCAGAATAATAAGGCTTTGCGTCGCCCCAGTAATCCTTGTTGGCGACGGCGATAATATGTTCCCCGCTCTGCTGGTCACCCAGCATGTACGGGCCCGAACCCATTGCATGGGTCTTGATCCAGTCCACACACCACTCATCACCCTCGCCGTGTCCCGCCTCGCAGGCGGCCTTGGACATGACGGTCAGCGACATGGATGCGAAGTTGCGCAGCGAATAGCGGCCCAGGCCATCGGAATAAGTGATCTTGAGCGTCTGCGGATCGACGATTTCCATTTGATCGACCGCGAAGATGCCGCCCGTTTCGATCTGGGTCGTACCCCAGCCCATACGGCCGACCAGCGCGCGCTCGATGGACCAGTAGACGTCTTCGGCCGTTACGGCTGAGCCATCCCAGAATTTGGCCGCCGGATTGAGATGGAAGGTGAGCGTCTTGTTGTCGTCCGAAATCTCCCAACTTTCGGCCAACCGCGGAACGATCTTGGTCTGGTCGGCAATGCCGGTCGCCGGGTCGATCTCATAGGTTACCAGCGTATCGAACATCTCCATGGCAAGCTGGCCGACGAAAGCCGAGGTGTTTTGCGGATCGAGCGTCGCCGGATATTCATTGTGGAGATAGATCAGACGGGGGCCTGAGCCGACCTCATCGGGTGTCAGCGGCGCCGGCGCGAAAGCTGTCTGGGCGAGAGCTGGGCCGGACAGGGCCGAGACCATCAGCATTGCCGCCAAAGGTGACAGAAAATCCGTGTGTTGCATTGCCTTCCTTCCATCCACTGAGGAGCCGGCCGTTTCCAGGACATCGGTCTTCGTCGATGGTTGGATCGTGGTGAGAAGCGAGCCCGGAGAACAGTTCAACTTCGGCGCAATCGCCGATACCTTGGTATCGAAAATGGCCTGATTTTCGGGTTCTGCAGTGGCCGGTTGCGCCCCATTTCAGCCATTCACGACGCCGTTCGTAATTCCTAAGAGCAGACTGGCAGCTAGTCGGGTCGCGGTGACCGCGACGGGACTAGCGGCTTTCAGGTAAGGTTGCGCCCGAGTGGACGTTTGGCCTCTAAGGCCGGTTGACGCAGCCAGGCGTACTCACCATCACGCCTTTGCAGCATCAAAATAGTCACCGCGCGCTTCTCGATGCGTTAGCGCGCGACCCAGGTCTTGGCGTCGATCATGCAGCGGGGCCGACTACTGCTCCTACTTGAACAGGTTTTTGAGGATCATTTGCCCCCAGGCGCGGACACGTGCGTGCACCAGTGCACCACCCTCGTTGAGTTTCCCAAGTTCACGGGGCGAACCCGAGCTGCTTAACCAAGGCGTCGATTTCCGCCGGATCGCCTATGCGTTGAAGCTTCGTGCGCCCCAATAAAGACGTGAGTCCGTTAGGAGCGGCAATCACCGCGCCAGCCTCGGACAACCATACAAGCCGTTTTCTCGCAAAGCACCATCTATTTTGTATTCTTATTTCATTTATTCTGGATACAATAATGTTAGAAAATTTCAATCATGGCGCCTGGGAAGCAGGCCGGCTGAACTGAGAGAATACACATGACTGACGATGGACTTGTCCCCACCATTGATGCCTTTCGCGTGCCGCTGGATCACACCAGTGATACCGCAGGCCTGGCGCGGCTCGTGTCAGAAGGGCTGCTGAAACCCGACGATGTCATTGCCGTGACCGGCAAGACTGAGGGCTGGCAGAAGGGGGAGACGAGCCGGCTTGATGCCGATCAGGCTATTCGCCGCTTTTTGCTCGACCGCGGATCACGCTCGACAGCGCTTATCGATCAAATTCCAATGGTCTTCACGACAGGCGGCATCGGCATCCTGACGCCACATGTCGTGGTGTATACGCGCGCCTATGCCGAGCCGGCCAGCGGTGGCGGTGCCCGGCTCGCAATGGGTGTCGCACGGTCCGAGATCATTCGCCCTGAATGGATGGCGACTTCCAGGCTCGTTGAGGCCAATGCCGACGCTGTCCGGGCGGGAGCGGCTGATGCGGGGATCGATCCTGGCGCGGTCGAGTATGTCGTGGGCAAGGCCTATTATCCAACGCGGCAGGATTTCGCAGACGCCCGTGCCGCCGGTCACATAATCCCCGAACTTGACGAGCGGACGCTGTTCCGCAAGGCAAGCGGCGCTGCCGGCCTTGGTGTTGCCGTGGCCACCGATGGCCTTGCCATGCCCGCGGCCGAGGCGGTCAGTTACAACCTCAATCTGTGGTCCGGCAAAGTCGCGGTATCAGCCAATGAATGGGAACCCGTTGGCGGGGATGGTCCGCAGACCCAATTGGTAGTGTTTGGCAATCGGGTTGGAGCCGGCGGTCGACTGCGCGTTGGCCACTCGGCAATGAATGACACGCTGGACGTGGACGCTCTGGCACGAGCCTTGCGCCAGGCTGGGCTCGATGTCGGGCCGGGCCCACTATCACCGGAAAACCGCGCGCGAGTCGTCGCTGTCTACGTGAAATTCAGCCTGCCCGTTGAAGGTCGCCTGCGCGGGCGACGCCAGATTATGGAGAACCCAGAATATGGCCACCAGGTGAAGGCGGCACTCGGGGGAATGTTCTCATCCATCCTGCAGGACAATCTGGTATGGATTTCCGGCTCGGCCACCCATCAAGGTCCCGCTGGTGGTGGCACCGTGGCAGCGATTGTCGACATCAGCTGAAGACTGCCTAGGGCTTCAGAAGTTCCGAAAGGCGGCGCTGCGGCGGCTCACGATCAGTCAGGTCAATGCCGGACAGCAGATCGACCAGGTGGCTGGTCATGAGCTCGGAAGCGTCCGCAGGGCTATTGGCGGCGATGGCTTCGACCAGCGCATTATGCGCATGGCTTTCGCAGAATGCGTCGCGGCGCCGCCAGTGGATGGAGATGATCAAAGCCGAGCGTGAACACAGGGTGCGCACGAATTCGGTGAGAATAGTCTGGCCGGCGATTTCGGCAATGGCTTCGTGGAAGCGCGCGGAAAGCAGCACAGCTTCGCCCTGCCGATCTTCATGCAGCGCCTTGTGTTCCTCTTCGAGGTGGTGACGCAGAACCTTGATATCCGCCGGCTTGGCGACGCTGGCGGCCATGGCGGCAACCTTGGGCTCGATCAGCGCACGCGCTTCAAACACTTCGCGGGCTTCGCGCTTGGTGGGCTTGGCGACAAAGGCGCCGCGATTTGGTTCGAGCTGCACCAGCCGATCATGCGCCAGCGCCTGCAGGGCAGCGCGCACAACAGTGCGGCTGACTGAATACACTTCCCCCAGCTCGTCCTCGGGCAATTTCATACCCGGCATCAAAGTATGGGCCAGGATAGCGCCTTTGAGCGCATCGTAGATGGACATCCAGCGCGCGCCGGATGCGCGGTATTCATCAACCTGCAGCATGAGAACCCTCTTCTAATACGCTACATAGTGTTTTCTCCAATGCAGCGCAAGTTTGCGTCCAATTGCCGTTACGATTGCACACAGCTTGGGATGTTCAGCCGCCCTCTGCCAAGACAGTGGAAAACGAGGGCGGAAACAGCCTTTCCGTTGCCCTGCGTCGATAGTCTCGCTCCGAATAGGCTGCCTTCATCCTTGCATGGTAATCCTGCACCCGCGCATGCATGGCCTTAGCATCGAGCCCGGGAAATTGCTGATCACGCATCACCACCCGGCCATTGATGATGACGGTGGCGACATTTGCGCCGGTGCAGTTCATCAGCAGGGTTCGGATCGGATCATCGACTTGCCCCACGCGTGGGTCGGACAGGTCGATGATGACCATGTCAGCCATGGCGCCAACCGCTAGCCTACCGAGATCGTCACGGCCTAGCGCTTTGGCCCCGCCTAGCGTTGCCACCCGAAAGATATCGGCGGCATTGCCGGCAGATGTTCGGTGTTCGACGGCTTTGGAAATGTGGCAGCCGATATCCATGTTGCGGATCATGTCCGGCGGGAACGAGTCAGTGCCCATGGCGATATTGGCACCGGCGGCGCGGTAGCGCTCAAAACTCTCCATCATTGTGCCATAGCGGATGGAGGTCATCGGGCAGTGGATAATAGTTGCGCCGCTGCGGACAATTCGTTCAAGATCGGTCGCATCGCCATCGGGATTGCGGCTGGTGCCGCCGATATAGATGCCATGCGGTATCAGCAGGTCTGGACCCAAAAGGCCCGTGTCATCGAGCAGGTCCAGCGGGCTCTTTCCATGCCATTGCTTGAGAAGCTCAAGCTCGCGCTGTCCCTGCAGGCAATGCAGACGCACTTTGACGCCAAGACGCTTGGCGGCCTCGGCGGTCTTTTTCATCAATTCAAGCGTCATGGTTTCGATGCGGGCCGGCAGCAGCACGCTGCGGATCAGTCCGGCGTGAGCACCATCGAAATCCTCGGCAAAGCGCACGGCATCGGCAAGCCCCTCCTCGCCCAGTCCGACATTCCACATCACATCGCGGCTGCCATCGTCGCGCACCACATTTACCCCGACGCGATAGCTCGGCCCCATATAGATTCGCAGCCCCAGCCGGCCCGCAATATCGGCGGCGGCGGCCCATTCGTCATAGGTTTCGCACCAGATATTGTGCATCTCCCCGCCGATCGGCATCGCCGTTGTGATGCCGTTGCGGATCAATTGGGTGAAGGCGAACTCGTGGCGGAAGTCACGATCCTCCGGGGAAAACACATCGCGCCGATGGTTGGTAAAATAGTCGGCAGACCATTCAAGGCCCGAGCCCGTTTCCGGTCCGTGCCAGCTGTCGAGCAGGGCATGGTCGATGTCAGCCAGCGCGTCGAGATCGATGAAGCCCGGGCTGAGCATGGCGAACCCGGCATCGATCACATCGTCCGGCGTGCCGGCAAAACTCTGACCGACAAAGATGATGCGGTCATTCTCATAGGCGACTTCGCCGTGCCTGAAGATGACATGGTCGCCATTTTGATAGCCAATGACATAGGCGGCTTTGACGAGGGTAATCATGGGGTGATGACCGGCGGCAGCGGCAGCTCAATCGGTGCGTCATAGGTGCGGTGGATCATGCCCCAGCCCGGCGATGTCAGATGCGATTGCAGCCCCGCCCGCTCAACAATGGCAAAGGATTCCCGCTCGGCCTGGGCCAGAATGTCGTCCGGATTGACCGTCAGAACCCTTTTGTCTTCCATCAGCACCTTGCCGTCGCAGATGACGGTTTCCACGTCTTGTCCAACCGCCTCGTAGACTAGCCGGTGCACCACCATCCAATTGGGCACCAGATGCGGCTTGCGCAGGTTGACGATGGTGACATCGGCCTTCTTTCCCACTTCGAGCGAGCCCACTTCGTGGTCCATACCCAGTGCCTTGGCCGCGTCGATGGTAATCATTTCCATCAGCTTGCCGGGTGGCAGCAGATAGGCATCCTGGTTCCGCCAGCGATGCGCCAATTGCGCCATGCGCGCGGCTTGCAACAGATCGAAGGTAATCCAAGGCGCGGTGCCGTCCGTGGTGATGGCGACATTGACGCCACGCGTCATCATTTCGAGCACCGGCGCGCGGCCGCCCGGCGCATGGGTCATGCTGGTGCCGGTTTCGGCCATGATCTCGACTTCGTCAAGCGACAGCCCAATACAGTGCTGCAGATGCACATTTGGTCCCAGAATGGCGCTTTCGGGGTCCTGCCAGGCCATCCGCACATGCCCGGCAAAAGCGTCGGAATGGATGCGCACATTGTGCTTGGCGGCGACCTCCTTGATACGGCGGCCATGCATGCGGTCTTCCGGCGTGCTGCGCGTAGCGCGATCCGGCGTCGTCGGATTGGACGGATCGATCGAGGGCATGATGGTGAATGGCGTGATGAACGCCTTGATGCGCCCATTCGCGCTATTGTTGACCGTTTCGATCACCGCCTCGGCCCCGGCCATCATCTCATCGAAGCTGACCGAGTGGGATTTGGGCTTGCCGTCCGTCCAGCGCGTCGTCGGATGCGGCCAGGGCATACCGGCTGGACCGGTGCAGACCACGCCGCGAATGCCGACATCGGCATAGCCCTTGGTGTGGTTGATGGCGAAGGCCGGATCATCACTCCGTGGCGCGGAGCCAACCACGCTGACCCCGGTGGTCACGCCCATCTTGAGCCGGTCTAGGGCCGAGATATAGCCGTCGGCCAGCCAGAACTCGCGGGTGGTATAGTGAAAGTACATTGGGGTGACGATGCGCATCCACAGTGAGGGCGTGTCGGCCCCCAGCGTCTTGATCAGCGAATGACCGGCATGACCATGCGCATCGACCAGACCCGGAATGATCGCCCTGCCCTTGCAGTCGATGATTTTCGCGCCTTGATGGGCTGGCTCAAGGTCGGCCGTCTTGCCGATGGCGGTGATGCGATCGCCGGTGATAGCGACGGCGCCATCCTCGATAATCGCCCGGTCAGGCCCCATGGTGACGATAGTCCCGTGGACCAGCAGCAGATCAGTCATGTTTTCTCCGGCCCTTGGCTTCAGGCGGCGCGCTGGCGCAGCGGCAGGTTTAGATTTTCGCAAATGCCGCGCAGGTGATCGCGGCTAAACAGGATGTCCCTGACCGAGGCGGCATAGTCAAAATCACGCACCTCTTCGATCAACGGAGGCACTTCGCCTGCGGCGATGCGGACCTCGTATTTGTGAACCATGTCGACATAGTCCGCATATTCGGCGACCGTGCAATCGGGGTGCAAAGCAATCACCGCCGGGTCGGCGATTTCGAGGAAACCAAACCTGGCCAGTTTGGGTCCGTCCTCATAAGGCTTGGAATTCTCGATGGTGATGTTGAGCTCGGGTTGCGCCGCAGCAAGGATCGGGAGGATCGCCGCAAAATCGATGACGCCCTGGCCGCAGGGTCGGCTTTGCGTCACGAGACCCCCGTCCCGGAACATCATGCCCATTTCCTTGAAATGGGTCTGCCTAACATAGGGTGCAACGCGCTTGGCTACCCAGGTGGGGTGCTCCAGCCGCTGCAATCCATTGGAGGTGTCATAGACGATACCGAAAGCTTCCGGACCGCAGGTTTCGACCAGTCGCACCACCTCGAAACTGGTGATCTCTTCATGGGTTTCGATATTGATGTGGATACCCAGATCAAGCGCGATTGGCTTGAGCTTGAACAGCAGCTTTTCAATGGCCTCCAGCTGGTCGGCCCAGCTCACATCCGTGCGGAACCGGTCGGTGCCGAAGCGGCCGCGATAATTCTTGTGGTTGGCAGTGCCGACCCAGAGTTCGCGACAATCGATGGCGGCACAGGCCTCCATCATGCGGCGAAACCCGAGCAGCGTGTCGCCATCGCCAATCGCGCGCATTTCCGGCGTTTCGGGCAGAGCATAGGGATTTACCTTGCCCAAGCCCATCTCGACATACATGCCGAGCTCATCGGCGCGCTGCCTTATGGCCTTGAGCACGCCCATATCGAGCGTGGGAGCGACATCGAGCACGGTGCGGAAAAACAATCCGTCCATACCCAGCTCTTTGCCGTGATCGAGGCTGGCGACACCGCCACGCTGTTTTGCCTCCGGGATCTTTCGTCCGTCGATTCCAAGCCGCATTTGCTGAATCTCCTCAGTCGAGCCGCACCAGTTCGCGCGGGTGATTGGTGATCCATTTCGCCCCGGTCGCCGTTACCAGCGCCATGTCGCCAATGCAGACATGGCCCAGCTCGGGCAACGTGAAATTGGGGTGGATTTCAAAGATCATGTTTTCCGCAATCAGGGGCAGTTCGCCATCTTTGCTGCGATCCCGCTCGGGATTGACCGCCTGCCCATAGCTGGGCTCGGAATAGTTCACGCCGAGCGCATGGCACGACTGGAAGCGGAACGGATCGTTTGCTCTCGTATAAGGGCAATAAGCGTCGATATCGGCTTCGATCCGGTCCACCAGCTCATACATCGGCCGACCGGGCACTAGCGTGGCGAGCGCGCGGTCTTGCATCTCGACCAGGCGCGCCCAGGCATCCTGCATCGCCTGCGGGACAGCGCCGCGGAGACCGGTCCGCAGGCATTGCCCGAAATGGCCCTCATAGGTGACTGTGGTGCCGAGTTGCACGCGATCGTTGGGGCCGAGCGTCTCGTTGAGTTCGAACAGTTCGAAATAGGTGGTCGGCGGCTTCTCCCCCGTGGCGAGCCACAGGCTGGAGCTATCCGCGCCGAGCTTGCGACCGGTGAATTCAGCTTCGCTCATCAAGCCGGAGGGTGTCGTGCCGGGTAGCCGCGCCAGCTCCATCACCCGTTCGATCATGGCCACCGAAATATCGGCGGCGCGCTGGTGCATGGCCACTTCGTCGGCATGCCGAACGAGGCGCAATGCGTCGAGCGCGTCACCGAGAAACACCTGTTCCTTGACCAGCCCATCGAGCGAGGCCTTGAGCGGCGCTGGCATATAGGGCGTCCCCGACACACCGATCTTGCCCCCGCTAACGCCGAGTTCGGCAAGAGCATCGGCCAGCAGGCTGGCGAAGGGGGCGTTGGGGCCATAGGCGCGTGCATCGGCGAAGAAGCCGCTACGCTGGTTGAAGACGCGGGTATTATTGGGCCCGGCCGCCAGGATAATACCGCGCCCCTCCCGCGGCAGCAGCAGGATGGTGCCGGCCTTGGTCGCCCAGCCAGACAGATATTGCAGCACGCCGCCACCCGGGCGGGGATGCGAGTAGATCATGAGGACGTAGACGCCGGCATCGGCCATGATCGCCCGCGCAGCGGCGATGCGTTCGAGCAGCCGAGAATCCGAAATGCGGTCGATGGATGAAAGCAAAGTCATTAGCGAATTCCTGAACTCATGAGGCCGCGCACATAATAGCGCTGCAGGATAATAGCGAGGGCGACGAGGGGGATGGTGACGACGGTCACGCCGGCAAAGAGCGGCCCGTCGAGCGGGAAGTTCGGCACGCTCTTGTAGCCGGCAATGGCCACCTGAGCGATCTGCATGGCCGGGTCCTGGATGATCACCAGCGGCCACAGATAGGCGTTCCACGACCAGATGAACTGGATCAGCACCAGCGTTGCCAGGGCCGGCCGCACATTGGGCAGCGCGATACGCCAGAAGATTTTCAGCGTCGAGGCACCATCGACGCGGGCCGCATCATCGAGTTCGACAGGGATCGAGTTGAAGGCCTGCCGCATCAGGTAGATGCCGAATGGGCTACAGGCAAAGGGCAGGAACAGGGCCGGATAGGTCGACACCAGCCCCATGCCGCGCACCACCTCATAGAGCGGCACCAGGATCACTTCGAGCGGGATAAACGCGGTCAGCAGCAGCAGCCCGAACAGCACATTGCGCAGCGGAAACCGCAGCCGCGCAAAGGCATAGCCGGCCAGCGTAGAGGTGACCACTGCGATGGTCACCTGTCCGGCACTGGCAATGATCGTATTGAACAGTGCCCGCTGGAAATTGAGCTGGAAGAACAGTGCGAAATAGTTCTCGAGGGTCGGAAACGGCGGGATGAAGGTTTTCCAGGTCAGCGGATAGCGAAACTTGACGATGTCATCGGTCGATTTGAGCGAGGACAGCGCCGACCAGACGATCGGGAAAGCAAAGAAGATCGCGACCACCAGGAGCCCCGCAACGCCGATGGCTTTGCCGCGCCGTGCGCGCGCCCGCTGCGCGCGGTGTGCAGCTGTGCTGTCTGTACTGGTGTTGAATGTTGCAACGGCCATGGATCAGATTCCCGAGCGGCTGCGCAGGGCGCGGGCCTGGATGATGGTGATAACAATAAGCATGAGCAGCATGAGCACGACGCTCGCCGCGGCCGGCCCCGGCGAGTTGAACAGGAAGGCCTGGGCATAGGAGAAGTAGGCAATATTGGAGGTTTGCCCATTCGGCCCGCCCGCGGTCAGAATCTGGATCGGGGTGAACAGGCGGGCCGCCGCGATCGTGGTCATGAACAGGCCCAGCACCAGGCTTGGGCGCAGCAGCGGCAGGGTGATGCGCCAGAACTTGTTCCAGCGGTTGGCCCCATCCATCGATGCAGCCTCGAACAGATGCGGCGGGATGGCCTGTAGCGCGCCGAGGAAAATCAGCATGGGCAGGCCGATATCCTTCCACGCCGTCATGATGACGATGCAGACCACCGCCAGAGGGCCACTCGTGAGAAAGGGCTGCGAAGGCAATCCGAAGGTCTGGAAGATCACGTCGAGCAGGCCGCTATTGGGCTGGTAGATGGCATTCCAGATCAGCGCCGCGACGGCTTCCGAAGACGCCAGCGCCCCCAGAATGGCGCCGCGCGCCAATGCGGTGCCTGGCATGCGCTTGTCGAGCAGAATGGCCAGCCCGAGCGCAGACGGGACGATAATGACGATCATCAGCGCCATATAGACCAGGGAAATCCAGAACGAAGACTGAAAGGTCGGATCGGCCAGCACCGACTGATAATTGCCGAAGCCGACCCAGCCATTGGCACGGTGGTTGAACGGGTTGAATGCGCGAAAACTGTTGAGGACGGCCACGCCGAGCGGCCAGAATTGAAAGATGCACAGACCAAGCGCTGCCGGCAGGATCATCAAAGGGCCGATGGCGAGTTCGCCCCGGCGCGTCGGGTTCACTGTCCAAGTGGGAAACTTCATCGTGTCCGGGTCCTCCTGGTGATGGTACCCCGCCGCCGGCGCAAGGCGGTGGGGCTTTGGGATCACTTGTACTTGGCGAGCAGGCCATCGATCTGGGTGGCAACATCGTTGAGGCGGGTCTGCGGATCAGCGCCCAGGGCAATGTCCTTCACCGCCGGATTGATCGCGCTGAAATAGTCGAACCAGCCCACCGACTTCGGCGGTCCAAAGGCATGATCGGCCACATTGGTCCCCAGCTTGAGGCGCTGGTCGCTGGCATATTCGGGCAGTGCATCGACCAGGGTCTTGCGGACCGGCATCGAGCCCCATGCCTCGTGGAAGGCGAAGCGATTGGTGTCGTTGCAGATGAAGGCGAGCAGCGCCGCGGCCTCGGCCGGATAGGGTGTGCCGGAAAAGATCACTGGGGAATCGGCGACCGTGGTGGTGTAGGCGATAGTGCCCTTGGGCGCCGGAGACATGCCGAAATTGAACGGTTGGCCGGTCTTGAGGAAACGCTTGACCGTACCGGTGCCGCTGAAGGTAATCGCGGCAGCGCCGCCGCGGAACTGGTCGGGCACCACCCCGGTCGGGGTATAGCCATTGGCGAACACGGTCTTGTAATTGGCCATGCCGGCAGCCGCCTCGGCCGTATTGAGGTAACCGCTGGCGGTGAAGCCATCCTCCGACACGCCCATGAAGGTGTTGTACGCCGAGGAATCCTTGGCGGCATTGGGGTCGCCCATCATGCGCACCCAGATGCTTTCGAGCTGGGTATAATTGGAGCCGGGCCCGCCATTGCCATAGCCCGAAGCGGCCAGAGCGAAGGTCTGCGTATCACCGCTGGCCCGCAGCGACTTGGTGACGTCGTCAAAGCATTTGAGATATTCTTCGACGGTCCAGCCGCCGTCGTATTCGGCCACTTCGGGCGGTGGGGTGATGCCAAGCTTGTCGAAGATATCGCGGTTGAACGCCATATAGACCGGGTTGGTCTCCCAAGGCAGGCAAACCAGATTACCATCAATGGTCGCCGATTCCCGCAGGGGCGCGTAGACGTCTTCGATAAAGTCGGCCGACAAAAACTGTTGCAGCGGCAGCGTGAGTTCGCCAGCGGCATAGGCGGACGCAAAATCGTTGCGCCCCATCATAATATCGGGGGCCTGGCCCGAGGCGACATAGACCTGCACCTTGGTTGGCAGATCGCCATAGGGCACCCGCTCTTCCTGGATGGTGATGTTCGGATAAGCCGAAGAGAATGCCGCATATTGCGCGTTCATCACCTCATTGACCTCCGGCGGATATTCCTGCCGCATGATCTTGAGGGTGATCGGCGCCGAGGTCAGTTCCGGCCCGCTATAACCTCCCAGGTCGATCTTGTATTTGCCGGGATTACTACCAGGCGTGGCGGCGAAGGCCCGCGACGGCAGAAGGGCCGGCAGGGCCAATGTGGCCGCACCAGCGGCGATGCCAGTCAGCACAGCGCGACGCGACAGCGTCGACTTCAGCGCGGGAAGGTCAGATGATTTCTTCATGATGTCCCTCGAAATTTGGGTTGCAGCGCTCCGTTCGGGCGCGAGCGATCGCGGCCGGCAGAGCGGATTGGTCAGATTGGCAAAGGTGGGGCAGCGCCAGACGGCCGCGCCGCCCCATTCAGCGATGTGGGGCCGGACTAGGGGAGACGGCTGCCGGTCCCGGCATCGAAGCGATGGACACGCGGCAGGTCCGGTGCCAGGAAAATCATGTCACCGCGTCCGATCGAGACGCGGTCCTTGACGACAGCGGTCACCCGCTCGTCGCCAATATCAGCAACCACCTGCGTTTCCGCCCCCGTGGGCTCGACCACTACCACCTTGGCGGCGAAGCCTTTGTCGCTGAGTGCGAAATGTTCGGGACGGATGCCCAGATCGATTTCGGTCCCGGGCGCCGCTATAGTGGCCGTCTTGCCCAGGGCCATGGTCTGGCCCGAAGACTGGTGTTCGAATACCGCCCCCTCGCCAGAGCTAACCAGCTTGCCGCGCAACAGGTTCATGGCGGGCGAACCGATGAATGTGCCGACAAAACTATTGGCTGGCCGATCGTAGAGTTCCAGCGGCGTGCCGATCTGTTCGACAATGCCGGCCCGCATCACCACGATACGATCGGCCATGGTCATGGCCTCGATCTGGTCGTGGGTGACATAGACCGTGGTAGTCTTGAGCCGCTCGTGCAGATCCTTGATTTCGGTGCGCATATGGACGCGCAGCTTGGCATCGAGATTGGACAGCGGCTCGTCGAACAGGAAGACTTGCGGATTACGCACAATGGCGCGGCCCATCGCCACACGCTGCTGCTGACCGCCGGACAATTGGCGCGGATAGCGATCGAGCAATGCCTGCAGGCCGAGGATATTGGCGACTTCGACCACCTGCTTTTCGATATGCGCCTTGAATTCGCGGCGCATTTCGAGAGCGAAGCTGAGATTTTCGCGCACAGTCATATGCGGGTAGAGAGCGTAGTTCTGAAACACCATGGCGATGTCCCGATCCTTGGCCGCCAGGGAATTGACGACCTGCCCTCCGATATGGATTTCACCCCCGCTGATTTCCTCCAGCCCCGCGAGCATCCGGAGCAGCGTGGACTTGCCACAACCGGATGGCCCCACCAGGCTGAGAAATTCGCCATCGTGGATGTCGAAATCGACGCCCTTGAGCACCTGTGTGCCAGCGAAGTCCTTGATCACATTGCGCATCTGCACACTGGCCATCTCGCGTCCCTCACCAAGATTTGCTGGAGGCGAGCTTGTTCTGTTGTATTTCAGATGTCAACAAATCCAATACAAAATATAGTCCACATGTATCTAGATATCGACTGAAATGCACCGAACGTAGCGTGCCGCGAACCAAATCACCCAACGATGCGACAAGTCCATGCAGAAGAGCTCTGACGCAAAATTTGCTTGCTGCACGGCGCTTTGGCGCGGCCCAACCGAACGTCTCGCAGCTCCCGCTCTTCCCGCAAACCACAGCGCCCAACGCAATACTGGCATGCATAGTTCGCATACCATCATCATAATTTTTGTATACATAATTCAGGGGCGACGATATGGTCATCAAATTCTGAGGGAGCACGACATGATTGGGGTCTTCAACAACAGCCTGCCGGGCTATGAAACGCACACGGCCACGCAGACGCTCGATGCCGCCAAGGCCCTTGGGCTCGATGCCGTCATGTTCGGCAATATCCTCACGCTCAGCCCCACACTCGACCACGATTTCCTTGCCGGGGTCGCCGATGAAGCCAAGGCACGCGGGCTAAAGCTTGCCGCTGGCGTGGGCGCGTTCAATCCCTCCCGCCCCGACCGGGCCAAGGCCCTGGTGGCAGTGGGCAATGGCGACATGGTCGCCGGTCTTGCAAAAGCACTGCGCGCCGCTGCGGCACTGGGTGTGCCCAGCCTGTTCTTCGTTGTCGGCATGATCGAGGATCGCGACGACCCCGCCCTGCCCTGGCAGACCCAGCTCGACAGCGTCATCGCCGGCCTCAAACAGCTCGCACCCGTGGTGCGCGAGAGCGGCGTCAAACTACTGATCAAGACGCATGAGGAAATCACGACCTTTGAAATCCTGCGCATCATCGAGGCGGTCGGCGCCGATATCCTGGGAGTGGCGCATGACCCGGTCAACGTCGTCTGCCGCATCGAGGACGCCGTTGAGGCAACGCGCCGCATCGCGCCCTATCTGGCGCAAGTCCATGTAGACAATTGCTACCAGACCTTCGATGGCGAGCAGATGCGGCGCTATCTCTCGCCGATGAGTGATGGCGACCTTGATTGGCCCGGCATTCTCAGCTTGTCGGGTGACGTGCCGCGTTGGATCGAATTTCATCGCGGCCAGTTCGCCATGCCGGTTTTCGACAAAGCATGGCTTGCCGCCCAACAGGGCGTCACGCTCGACGAATATCGCGGCCTCATCGCCGGCACGGTCAAGCGCGCCCGCGACAACGCGCCGGTTCCCGACCAGCTCGATGTCTTCAAACGCCTCGGCCCGGCAATTGCCTGGCTGCGCGGCTACAAGGGCTGACGCAACAATTGTCCCCACACCGGGGCAAGGCCATCGGCCTTGCCAAGTGCGGAAAGCGACTTCCACACCCCGGCGGCAACGGAATCGAGTACGGGAATACCCAGCTCCTGCTCCATCGCGGTGCAAAGCCATGCACCGGGCAGATTGGTACAATAATAAAGGATCGCGTCCGGCTTTGCCGCAGACACCTGCCGCGCCATGTCCCGCAAAGTATCGGGCGCCATGGTCGAGTAAGAAAAATTGTCGCTCAGGCCCGCCCCAAGACTGGCTACGCAATCGTAGCCTGCAGCCGACCAGCCTTTGACGATCTTGTCGTTGACGGGCTGACGAAAGGGCGTGACGAAGGCCAGCCGATTGAGCCCGGCCCCGCGCAGCAATTCATCCAGCGCCAGCACCGAAGTCACGGCAGCAATGCCATGCTCGTCCTCGATGCGGCGGCATAGCTCCCGGTCGCGGTCGAACCCCAGCTCGCCCCCTTTGCTGCCGTTCCAGCAGATCAGCTCGACATGCGCATCGGCCAGCAATTGGGCTGCGCCCATCATCGAAGGCCAGTGGTAGTCGTCCACCACGCTGTCACTGCTCCCGGCAAAGCCGAAACGGGCGAAATGCGGCGAGACATCGGGCGCGTCCCGCGTCATGGCCAGGGTCACCCGCTCCACCATGACATTGGAGGACGGCACGATCGTTCCGAAGGATTTCATCTAGGCTACGCTTTCAAGCAAGTCTCGCCGCTGCTGGCGGCGGGCCCGCCCCACGGCCGGATCGGGCACCGGCACCGCTTCGAGCAGTGAACGCGTATAGGGGTGCTGCGGATTGTCGAACACCTCCTCGCGCGTGCCGTGTTCGACAATGCGGCCCTTTTCGAGCACCGCGACGGTCGTGCACAGATGCCGCACCACGGCCAGATCATGCGCCACGAACAGAATGCCCAGATTGAGCTTGCTCTGCATGTCCTGCAGCAGATTGATCACCTGGGCCTGTACCGACACATCGAGAGCCGAGACCGGCTCGTCGCAGATCAGCAATTGTGGGCGGATCACCAAGGCCCGCGCGATGGCGATGCGTTGGCGTTGCCCGCCCGAGAACGAGCGCGGGTATCGAGGCAAAGCCTCGGCGCCCAAGCCGACCATTTCGAGCATTTCAACCACGCGATCGCGCCGCGCGGCCGCCGAGCGTTCGAGCTGGTGGACCAACAGGCCCTCGCCCACCAGTTCCTCGACCGTCATGCGGGGGTTGAGGCTGGCATAGGGATCCTGGAACACCAGTTGCACGTCGCGGCGGAAGCGCAGCGTGTCGGCGCGCCCGGCATGGTGGATGTCGAGCCCATCATAGCTCACCAACCCGCTATCGGGTTTGATCAGCCCGAGCGTACAGCGGATAATGGTCGACTTCCCCGAACCGGACTCGCCGACCAGACCAATCGATTGGCCGGCATCGAGATTGAGACTGATCTGCTCGAGCACCGGCGCTCCGCCGAACGACTTCGAAATCGCTTCTATCTGCAACATCACAAGCCTCCATTGAGGTGGCAGCGGACACGACCGCCCGCAGTGGCGGTCTCGCCCGGCGCAATGGTCCGGCATATATCCATCACCTGGCCGCAACGCGGGTTAAAATGGCAGCCACTGGGCCGCGCGGCCGGCAAGGGTGGTGCCCCGCTTATCGAGGGCAGCCGCCCGACCGTACGATCGGCCCGCGGCACAGCTTCCAGCAGGCCGGCCGTATAGGGATGCGCCGGGCCGCTGAACAGGCGCTCGGCATTGTTCTCTTCGATGATTCGCCCCGAATACATCACCATTACACGGTCCGCAAAGCCGGCAACGATACCCATGTCATGAGTGATCAGCAGCACGGCCAGCCCCCGCTGCCGCGATATCTCGTCCAACAGGTCAAGTACGCGCTCCTGCACCCGCACGTCGAGCGCGGTGGTCGGCTCGTCCGCGATCAGCAATTGCGGCTCGCCAACCAGCGCCATCGCCAAAACCACGCGCTGCCGCATGCCGCCGGAAAATTCGTGCGGATAGGAATTGAGCCGTTCTGCGGCGCGATCCACCTTGAGCTCGTCGAGCACATCGAGCGCGCGCTGCCGCGCCTCACGTTTGCTGACGCCCCGGATGCGCAGCGTCTCCGCCACCTGATCGCCGATGGTCATCAGCGGATCGAGCGAGCTCATCGGGTCCTGGAACACCATTCCCATGCCGCTGCCACGCAGCCCCGTCATCTGCCGCGGCGACAATCCAAGCAGATCCGTGCCGTCGAAGTCGATCCGGCCCGACAGCCGTACCCGGCTGTTGAGGCGCATGATGGCCTGCGCCGTGACCGACTTGCCTGAGCCGGATTCGCCCACCAGGGCCACGCGCTCGCCCTTGCGGATAGTGAAACTGACGCCATCGACCAGCCGCACGCTATTGTCGCGATCGCCAATTTCCACCGTCAGGCCATCGACCTTGAGGAGCGGCGCCGCGTCTGCCGCCATTGCAGGCTTGCCTTCGGTGACGATCGTATCCACTCCCATTTCACGCCCTCAGCGAAGGGTCGCGACGGACCTGCATAATGTCCGCCAGCAATGCGAATGCGACGGCATTGATGACGATGGCGGCGCCCGGCGCTGCCACCGACCACCACGCGATCGACATATAGCCGCGCGCGCCCGAGATCATCGCGCCCCATTCGGGGCTGGGCGGCTGCGCCCCCACCCCGATGAAGGACAGGCCCGCCAGGATAAGCATGGTGAAGCTGATATCGCCGGCCCATTTGACGATCAGGACGTCGAGAGAATTGGGCAGCACATGCTTGAGCATCAGCCGCGTCCGCGACACTCCCAGAATGCGCGCGCTCTCGACAAAGGGCTGTTCCATGGTCTGCCGCATGGTCGTGCGCAGAATGCGCGCCGTCATCGGCCATCCGGTGACGGCCAGCGCGATAATGCCCGATTGCAAGCTCGGGCCAAGCACGGTCGCAATCCCCAGCGCAACCACCAGTCCCGGCAACGACTGGCCAATATCGGTGATGCGCATTAATAGCTCGTCGACCCAGCGCGGTCCTACTGTCGCCAGAGTTGCCACGATCATACCGATGACCGAATAGAGCGCCACCACCAGAACCGTCGACAGCAGCGACAGCTGGGCACCGGCAATCAGTCGCCAGAAAATGTCGCGCCCCTGATCATCCGTCCCCAGCCAATGGCTAGCGCTTGGCGGCATCAGGGTCTCGATCATGTTCGAGGTATAGATGGAATCCGGCGCCAGCAGCGGGCCGATAAGCGCCAATAGAAACAGGATGGCGACGACGCTGAATATCGTCATTTCGTAGGCCGAGAACCGCGATTTGCGGCGTAGGGAAGTTCTGGGCATAACCAGTGTCATTATGCGCGCCCCCGCAATTGAGCACCGCGAATGCGCGGATCGAGCATCAGCGTGACCACATCGGCCAGTAAATTGACCAGGCACACGGTGATGCCGACAAACATCACGGCGCCAAGCACCGCATAGGTGTCCTTGAGCGCCACCGCATTGGCGAGGAAACTCCCCACGCCACGTCGCGCGAACACCGTTTCGACCAAGATCGCACCACCGACCATGCCGCCAACCAACGTGCCGATCAGGCTGACCGTGGGCGGCAGCGAATTGGGCAGAGCGTGGCGCAACACGATGCGAGAGGTCGAGGCCCCCTTTGCCCGCACCGGCAGCACCAGATCGGAGGCAAGCACTCCCAGCAACGTTGCCCGCAGCATGCGATAGACCTGCGAGGCGAACGGCACCGCGAAGACGAAGGCGGGCAAAATCAGATAGCTCAGCGCATCGAAAAACGCCGGAAAATCTGCGGCCAGTAATGCGTCCAGCGTCGGCATACCGGTAACGTTGGGCGGCGCGACGCCAAACGAGTGCTGGCCGGAAATCGGGGCAAAGCGCCAGACGCTGCCCAGCAAATATTGCAGCATCAGTGCCAGCCAGAATGCCGGCATGGCGCCGCCGACCACCGCGACGATACGGCTGACGCCGTCAAACGCCCTGCCCCGATATGTGGCCGCGATCAGCGCCGCCGGAAACGCCATCACCAGCCCCAGAATGGAGGCGAAGAGCATCAACTCCAGCGTACTCGGCAGCACGGCAGCCAGTTCGTTGAGCACCGGCTTGGCCGATACGACCGAGGTCCCCAGGTCGCCGTGCATGATCCGGCCGATAAAGGTGAGATATTGCTCGGGCAGCGGCAGGTCGAGACCCAACCGCTTGGCCACCGCCGCCACCTGCTCCTGGGAAGCACCGGGGCCAGCGGCGACCTGCGCCTCATCGCCAGGCAGCAGCTTGATCATGATGAACACCAGGCTCGCTAATCCCCACAATGTGAGAACTGTCATGATCAAGCGTTGTCCAATGAGGCGCAGATAGCTCATGTGCCAGCTACTTCGTCAGCAGGTCGTAGTCGAGCGGAGCGAAGTTGCCGTTGATGCTGACCGCGCCGACCGAAGGGTCGGACAGACGATCGGAGCGATAGGCAACATAAGAGCCGGCCCAATACATCGGCATGAACACGGAATCTTTCTCGAGGATTTCCTGGGTCTGCTTGTAGAGGTCGCAGCGCTCGTCGGGATTGGCACTGGCCACGGCTTTGCCAAGCAGGGTGTCAACTTCAGGATTGCTGTAGCCGGCGCGGTTGGTGCCGATGGCCGTCGAGACAAAGGTCTTGGTCAGGAACACGCCCGGATCGGGGAACAATGAATTCTCCGACAGCAGCATCATCTGTGGGATTTGCGTCTTGTCCTGCAGCAATTGCAGATAGTTCGGGAAGGCGATCGGCTCAAGGTTCAGGGTCACCCCGATATCCTTGAGGTTCGATTGCAGCAGGGTTGCTTCCTGCACCTGATCCTCGAACGAGGGCTGGAAGCGCAGGGTGATCGTCAGGTTGCTCACCCCGGCTTCGGCGAGCAAAGCCTTGGCCTTTTCAACATCGCGCGTCACTGTGGGGAAATCCGGCCGGCAGGCCAGTGTGTCGGGCAGCGGGCCCGCAGGCAGGCTACCCTTGCCGCGATGGATGCCCTGCAGCGCACCCTCGTAATCATAGGCAAGGCGGATGGCCTCACGCACTTTGGGATCCGCGGTCGGTCCGGTCGAAGTGTTGAAATAAATGCCGTTTACCTGCGGCGCAGGACCATAGACCACCGCGACGCCAGGCTCGTTGGCGACCACATCCAGATCGCGCTGCAGGATGTTGCGGCCCACATCGATATTGCCGATTCTAAGCTCATCGCGCTTGGGCGCGCTTTCGTCTGAACGGCGGAACAACAGGGACATGGGCCGGTCGCCGCGATCGCCCCAATATCCCTCTGCCCAGTCGAGCGTGATGTCATTGCCGTTGATGGAGGTCAGCGCATAGGGACCGCTGCCCGCGTCGTTCGCGGCAAGCCAGGCCTGCGCGTCATCAGCACCCGCATTGGCCGTCGCGAGGGCGGAATTGATGATGTAGATGCGGCTCAGCGAAGTCAGGAACAGCGATGACGGCTTGGTCAGCTTGATGGTGAAATGCGTATCATCGGTGATTTCGGTGCTGGCATAGACGTCGATATAGGAGGCGACGCCCGTGGCCAGCCGCTTGATGCGGTCGAGCGAATAAGCAACGTCCTTGGAGGTGATGGGCGTGCCATCGTGAAACTTGGCGCCGTCGCGCAAAGTAAAGCTGATCGCCGATGCGTCCGGGGCGACCTCATAGGACGATGCCAGATCACCGATCACGTTGAGGGCAGCGTCATAAGTAATCAATGGGCTGTAGATGCGCGCTGTTAGATCGTTGGTCTGGAAATAATTGGCCGAAATCGGGTCAAGCGTATTCACCGCACCCGCGCCGGAAATGATCACCGTATTGGCCCGGTCTGCGGCAAAAAGCGAGGAAGTGGCCATCAGGCCGCCCATCAATCCCACCCCGAGCATGGTCATGAACTTCACGCCTGAGCGTGACAGGTGTTTCCGTTGCGGCATTCTTCTGCTCCCTGCGCAGCGAGTGTGGCAGCCCGATCTTATCAGGACTTACGTATACATACAGAACGCCAATCGAACACACTTCTAAAAAGTCGTCAATAGCATGAATCAGCCCAAAAATTGGGCAGATGTGGCCAAATTTCAGGCATTTTCGCTGGTTTTATGCCCAGTGCGTGTGCTCGCTCGCAGGGAGTCACCGGATCAATTGTGAAAATCCCAGTTGAAATCGTATACAAAACTTTCTACCAAGACGGTACAAACTGTGTATGCGAGAGCTTTCAAGGTGAGTTTGCGCGCGATGACAAGGCCGGAAATCCTGCTGATCAATCCCAACACGTCCGCCGAAATCACCGAGTCGATCCGGCTGCTGGCTATCGATGAGGTTGGTGATGCAGCAACATTTAGTGCGGTCACCGCCGATTTTGGCGCCCGCTACATTTCCTCGCGCGCCTCGGTCTCGGTTGCCGGTCATGCCGTGCTCGACGCCTATGCCGCAACGCTGGCACGAGGTATTCGCCCGGACGCGGTCATCATCGCCTGTTTCGGCGATCCCGGCCTTGATGCATTGACCGAAATTGCTGGCGTGCCCGTTTATGGTTTTGCCGATGGCGGCATCGAGGCCGCCGCCGCGCTGTCGGGAAAATTTGCCATCGCCACCATCGGCACGGCCTGGCACGACATGTTGCTTGAACTGGTACACAAGCGCGGACTGGCCGACCGGCTGGCCGGCATTATCGCCCTTGGCGAGGACAGCCGCGATCCCGCCATTGCCGGTCCGCAGATCGCCGAACGCACTTTCGCCATTGGCGCCGCACGCGTCATTATCGGCGGCACGGGGCTTATCCCGACCCTTGATCACATTGCCCAAAGCGTCACGCTGCCGGTGATCGACCCCCACCGCACGACCATACGCATGGCACTCAGCAATGCCCTGGCCGGTCTCGCCGCTACCAGCAGCTACAGCGCGGACGGCCCGATCTTCAACGGCCTGTCGCCATGGCTGTCCGACCTTTTGACCAACGGCCCTGCCGGCGTCGCCAATACAACCACTCCCGAGGAAACCATCAAATGAACGCACTCCAAGCAGCGGCGGCCCCGACCAGCAATCAGCGCGGCACCCATATCGTGCCTGGCCGCCATGCGGTCAGCCCGTTCAACTTCATGCCTGAAGTCACCGCCGGCTTCGAGATCCCCACGCCGCTGGGCTTGATCGACAGCACCATCCGCAAAGTGATCTACACCGTCGGCGTCCGCCCCAGCCCCAGTGAGTTGATGGCCATCGGCGAGATCCTTGACGAACTCGGCATCGAGGAAGAAAGCCTCAATGTCTGGTTCCGCAGCGGCGGTGCCGATCCCCACGAAATGCAGGCCGCCCGCACGATTGCCGGTGGCGGTTTCAAATTCAAATGCAACATCTTCACCGATACGATGCTCGGCAATGGCGAAACGCCCATGCCACTGATGAAGCAGACCATCGACATGTTTGCCGAGATGGGCTTCAAACTGTTCAATCCCGGTCTGCTGCAGCCCCCCACCCCGGACGCCCACCAGCGGCTGGTCGAGCAGATGCACGAAATGTCGGACTATATCCACGCCGCCGGCATGGAATGGAACCTGACCGTCGCCAATTGCGCCCGGCGTGATTTTGGCAGCCTGATGGCCCTGACCAACGCCGCTATCGACGCCGGTGTGCGCCGACTGGATCTGATGGATTCAACCAGCGCGCTCTCGCCCCAGGCCATGGGCCATTTCGTGCGCACCTATCGCGCCGGCATGAGCAAGCCGACGCCGATGACCATGCATACCCACGACGATTTCGGCATGGCGACGGCCGGCACCATTGCTGCCGTTCTGGCTGGTGCCTCCCCTGATGTGGCGCTGAATGGGGTGTCCTACCGCTCGGGCTTTGCTGCGCTTGAGGAAGTGGTGCTGGCGCTCGACGTGCTCTATGGCGCCGATACCGGCATCAGGCTCGAAAAACTGCAATGGGCGTCCGATCGCTTGGCCGATATCATGAAATTCCCCGTGCCGCCGCTCAAGCCGGTGGTCGGTGCGCATCAGTTTCTGCGCGAAGCACCGCACGATATCGTGCGGATCAGCGCCGATCAGGGCGAGACGGAATTCGCCGCCATGGGCAGCAGCGTCGCTCCCGGCCTGACCGGGAGCAAATATCATTGGGTCTGGGCCGCAGGCGGCAACGGACAGGTGGCCCGCACCGTCGCCAGGGAATTGAACATCGAGCTGACGGACGCCCAGGTCGAGAAGGTCATTGCCCTGGTCGAAGCCAGCATCGCGACGCTGACGAGCTATCCCAAATGGGCAACTCCCGACGAGGTCCGGGCCATCGTGCGCAGGGTCGCCGCCGCCTGAGATTGCCAGAAAGCGGGCGCCGGCGACGACGCCCGCCTTGCCTGCATGAATGCGGATTAGGCCCATGCTTTCGCAAACCAGAACCATCGCCCTTCTCGTGGCGGCAGCGTTGTTCATGCAGATGCTCGACAACGCCATCGTTAACACCGCAATACCCACCATGGCCAAAGCCTTCGGCGTCCAGCCGCTGGCCATGACCGCCGGAATTACCGTCTATATGCTGACCATGGCGGTGTTCATTCCCATCGCCGGTTGGATGGCCGACCGGCTCGGCGCCCGCCAGGTCTTCCTTTCGGCTATCGTGGTCTTCACCCTCGGCTCGCTGTTCTGCGGCATTTCGCAGGATTTGGGTCAGTTCATTCTGTCGCGCATCGTGCAGGGCATTGGCGGCGCCTTCATGGTGCCGGTCGGCCAGATCATCGTCTTGCGCAGTGCCGAGCGCGGCGAATTGCTGCGGGCCCTCTCGCTCATCACCTGGCCGGCGCTGTTCGCTCCGGTGCTGGGCCCTACGATAGGTGGTTTCATCACCACCTATCTGTCGTGGCGCTGGAATTTTTTCATCAATATCCCACTCGGGCTGATCGCCCTGGTGCTGGTGCCAAAATTCATCCCCGATGATGGCGTGCGGCTCGATCGTCCGCTCGATTGGCCCGGTTTCATCCTGTCCGCCCTTGGTATGGGAGCGCTGCTCTCGGGGCTCGATGGCCTCGTGCATGGTGAGGCCGATCTGGCCCTCGCCGGCAGCCTTATCGCCATCGGCGCCGTGCTCTGCGCACTCGCCGTCCGCCACATGTTCACGGCAAAAAATCCGCTGCTCGACTTTGCTGCCTTTCGGGTCGATACCTTTGCGCTCTCCACCCTGTTATGCGGCAGCTATTATCGTGTTGCGCTCAATGCCATGCCGTTCCTCTTGCCCCTCTTGTTCCAGGTCGGCTTCGGCCTCGATCCGTTCCAGGCGGGCAGCCTGATGATGGCTTATTTCGCCGGCAATCTAGGGGTGAGGATGATCACCACACCGGTGTTCGAGCGCCTGGGTTTCCGCACCGCCATGTTCGCCAATGGCCTGCTCAGCGCCCTCGGCGTTGGCCTTTGCGCAGCCCTGACGGCCGTGACGCCGGCTCCTCTGGTCATCGCGCTACTAGTCTTCGGCGGCGCCACCCGCTCCCTGCATTATACCGGCCTCAATGTTCTGGCCTTCATCGACATCCAGCCCGAGCAACGCAGCTCCGCATCCACGCTCGCCACCATGCTGATGCAGATCACCATCCTGATGGGCGTCGTGGTCGGCAGCCTCTGCCTCAACCTGTCCCAGGCGTTGCGCGGCGCCGGCCAGCTGCAGCTCGTTGATTTCCAGCTCAGCTTTATTGGCCTGGCCGGGCTGACGATCGTCTCCGCCTTCATGTGTCTGCGGCTTCGCCGTGATGCCGGCCATATCCCCGCGGCGGAGCCAGAGCAGGTGATCCCATGAAACTCCGCTTCAAACTCAACCATTACTATCAGGGGCAGAACTCCCCCTTCCTCTACGCGGCAGATGCCGGCCTGTTTGCGCAGGCAGGCATCGACATCACCTTCATTGAAGGCTTCAGCTCATCGCAGGTAACGCGCGCTCTGCTCGAAGACGAGGCCGACCTGGGCTTTGGCGACGTCACCTCCGTCCTTGAGCACGCCATCCGATCGGGCACGGCACCAATTGCCGCCCTGCTGCCGATCTATGTGCGCAGCCCTTGCGCGATTGCTTATCAGCGGCGGGAAACCCCGCTCCAGCTGCGCGATCTCGACGGCGCCAGGCTCTGCGGTCCGCAGGGCGACACCTCTGCTCGCCTGCTCCCCCTGCTGCTGGCCCGCAACGGACTCGCCGGTATGCGCTATGACATGCAGATCGTCTCACCGGCCGAGCGCGATCAACTCATGGCCGATCACGCTGTGCTCGGCGCCACCTGCTTTGACGCCACCATCAAATTCGCCATGCCCATGCGCGGTCATGACAGCTCGGGCCTGCAATTCCTCTATTTTGCCGATCACGGCCTCGACATCTATTCCAGCGCCGTGGTTGCCAAACGATCGCTCCTCGACGCCCATCCCGGCCTGGCGCAAACGCTGAGCCAGATCATCCGTCAGGCCTGGGACGATTGCCACACCGACCCCGGCCGCGGCATCGTCGCCGTTCTCGCCCGCCAGCCCGACGCCGATCCGCTCATCATCGGGGCACAGCTAGAATGGGTCTTGACCCACCAGGTCTACCATCCCTCCCAACCGCCCTTCGTCTTCGACCGCAGCTCCACCCGCTGGGCCGACACAATATGCGTCGCCGAATACGCCACGACTGGCGCCATGGCACCCACGGCCCAGACCATTTCGCTCGCTGAGGCAACCGCCGCCACCGAGCCTAGCTAAGCGGCACTTCGCTCACATGGCGGTTACCCTTGCCAACGGAAACGACGCATTTGCCGCCCCCACCGTTCGGACTTACTAGTTCGCCCCGCGATGTGTGGCAACAGCAACAAGACAGGATAGCAATATGGCGGGTTCTTCAAAGCTGTTCCGAATGGGACGAGTGAGCGATTGAGGAACAGAACGCTCAGTACCCTGCCCCTTACATGGTCGGGTATCAGGCACCAACTGAGCGGACGATAGTCCCGCCCCGTCGGCAGACAAAGCTGGACTAGCTAACGGTAAGCAGGACCTGATCGAACCCGCGGAACTCTGCGTCCGCGGCACAGGCCGAGACCCAAGCAGCAAGCGCATGAAGCGCGCGGCGCCTCGCTAGCCAGCTATGATGCCGCCGATGGCCAGCATGGCGAGGGTCACCCCCATTGAATAGGCCAGCAGAAGCGCGAATGGCGGGGTCCATTCCGCCTTGAGGGCGCGGCCGAGGAAGACCAGCAGGATGGGCAACCAGTCCAGCGCATAACGCTGGGCGCTGTACTGCGAAAAGCCATTGGAATGATATAGCAGCGTCAATCCCATGACGAGGCCGCAGGTGCCCAGACCAAACCAGAAGGCACGATCCCATTTGCCCAGGAAGGCCAACAGGATGATCGGCGTCACCAAAAAGAGCGAGGCACCATTGGCATCAAACCCCGCCATTTCGGTCATGTAGCGGCCGGCAAAGTCCACATGCGGACCGGCAACAAACATATAGACGGCATTGAACAGGAAGTAATCCGGCGAGAATATCCCAAGCTCGCGCACCCGCAGGCGCAGGAAGAAGCCGCCGCTATCGGCGACATCCCATTCGACCGGGAAGATGTAGGAATAGCCGGTTTCGAGCGGCGAGCCGAAGCGGACATAATTGTACGCGAAGTAGATGAGGATCGCGATCACCGGGAAGGCCGCGAGCGAGAGGGCGCGCTTGATGGCCGCACGATCGATGCTGTACCAGGCCGTGTTTGCCTCCAGCAGCAACACATAGAGCAGCGGCAGGTAGAGGATGGTCATCTGCCGGCAAAGGAAGGCCATACCGATGAAAAGACCGGCCAAAAGGGCGTTGCGGCGTACCAGCGCGCCATAGAGGGCAGCGCTGGAAAACAGGAAGCCCCAGCTCTGTGCAAAGAACCAGACACCGTCGCCGCGCAGCACCACAAAGGCGAGCGGGGTGGCAAAAAGGGTCAGCAAAACGAGCAGCGTGACCTGATCGCGCCCGGCGGCTTCGCGGCGGAATATCTGCCACCATAGCCAGCCGCTGCCGGCCCAGGTGAGCGCGCTTAATACGACGAAGAAGCGGAAGTCGCTGCCAAACAAGGCAACGAAGGGCAAAGCTATGACGCCGGGCAGCGGTGGGAAGATGATGTAAGTCAGCCCATTGAAAAGGGCGCAATCGGTATCAAAGCAATGGTCCGTATCGAACCTGCCATTGAGCCAGCCCTCGGCAAGCACGGCGTAAGAATTGGTGCCGGGCACTTCACGCAGAATTGCCAGGGCAAGAACTGCGAGAAAGGCCAGCACCAAGCCGCTTAGAATGGTTGTTATGGCAATACGCTTTACGGTCACGGCTTTAAATTCCTGCGGGCGGGATGGCATGCTTGTTAAAATGACCGGCTGAACCGGTCTATCCCGCCAGGCGGAAAGTCAGTTGCTTGTGGCCGATGAAATTGATCACCGCGCCAACGCCGATGGCGGCGCCATGGGCAAGCCCTTCCCGCACAACATTTGGCCAGGGTGCAGCGGCCGGCATCTGCAGGAAAAGCGTGGTCAAGCCGAGCACAACCACCGCGCCGACAAGATTGACCCCGATGAATGTCATGGTCTGCTCCATCAGCGGGCGGGTGGAGCCCGGGAAGACATATTTGCGATAGAGCGTAAAGCCGGCGCCCATGCCGATCATGTAGGCGAGAATAACGGCTGCTGCCATCGGCATGGCCGCCGACAACGGGAAACGCACAATCCAGTTGATCGCGGCCGCTGCGCCGCCAAGCAGCAGAAAACGGAAGACCTGATTGCTGGCGAGGCGTTGCAGTAGCCCGGGCATCAGAACAGCCATCCGGCGAGGAAGGCCGCGCCCATCAACCCGCCCAGCGCAATGCTGATCTTGTCGCGGATGGCGAAGGCCACCGGATCATCGTTGAGCTCTTCGCGATGACAGAGCAGCCAAATGCGCGACACCCACATGAACAGCGCCGCGGGGAAGACCCAGAGATAGACCGGGCTATTGTAGAAGCCAGCGCCGTAAACGTCGTTCATGATGTAGAGCACCATGATGGTGATGGCCGCCATGGCCGTCGCCACGCCCATCGCCACTACCATGCTGGCATCGGTGCCCAGATAGCCGCGGCCATTGACCGCGAGCCGTCCCTTGGCAACACTTTTCTGGATTTCAGTCTGACGCTTGGCAAAGGAAAGCGAGGTGAAGAGGAACATTGAAAACACCAGCAGCCAGGGCGAGGGCACCGCGCCCACGGCGGCAATGCCGATCCCCAGGCGCATGGTGAACAGGGCTGCCAGCGTGAAGGCGTCAACGATAGGCTGGCGCTTGATGTAGAATGAATAGAGTAGCGTAATGGCCATATAGGCGACGAGCAGTCCCAGTGTGCCCGGACCGATTAGTGCTGCCAGTGCGAGGCCGCCAGCGATGAGACCGGCCGAAGCGGGAACGCCGTGCTTGATGCGCAGGGCGCCCGAAGCCAGCGGGCGATTGCGCTTGGTCCAGTGCAGGCGATCGTCGGTGAGATCGAACAGGTCGTTGAGCAGGTAAGTTCCCGAGGCCATCAGCGAGATGGCGACGAAAGCGATGGATGCGGACAATATAGCGGCCGGATCGGTCGCCATGCCCGAGAGGATCAGTGGCACGAAGACCAAGCCATTCTTGGCCCATTGATGCGCGCGCAGCGCCTTGAGCCAGCCGCGCAGGCCCAGTCTGGGGCGGAAGAATTCGGCTTCGACCGGCTTGCCCAGCGCACGCGCCTTGGTGGCGGTATCGGCCGATGCGCCGGAGAGCACGATCGATCGTGCCTTGTCCCACACTTCAAGGTCGGCGCGCCCGTCCCCGGCATAGGCGAAACCATCGGGGAAGCGTTCCACCAGCGCGGCGGCCTTGGTAACGCCCTTGAGGTTGCGCGTGCCGTTGCTGCCTATGGTGAAATCGACGAAATCGAAGCGACGAGCAAGGCGCAACGCAAGCAATTCGTCGGCGGCGGTGGCCAGCCCAACCGAACGCCCCTTGTCATGTTCGGCACGGGCGAAGGCTACCAGTTCCTCATTGACCGGCAAGCTGTCCACATCGACGGGCACCTGCTCGCTCAGCTTGCGCTTGAGCGTGGCTTTGCCCTGCAAGGTCCACAGGACAAGATTGAACACACGCAGCGGATTGGCGCGGAAATAGGCCACCGCCGTCTCGTGCAGCAAATCGGTGAGGATCAGTGTGTCGTCAACATCGAGCACGAGAGGAAGAGCAACACCAGCTGTCTGCAGTCCAGTGGCGGATAGATTGGCAGCGGTCATGCCCAGCACCCAAGTTACGTATGCCGCCATAGCTACCAGCCACGCGCCAAGGCGCAATTAATGAGTTAAAATATTATGAATACATAAAATTTTACTTTGCCGCGGCTTTCACAGCGATCGCATTGCACGGCCGTGTCATCAGAATTTCCCAGTCCACTCACTCCACCCATATACGCCGGCAAGCGACCGCCAGTGCCGCTCACGCAAGGGAAGCGCGGCAGCCTGGAACGCGAGTGGCAAAATCGAAAGGGGAAGCCCTTCAATCAATCATTGCAGGTTGCCGGCCTGTAGTCAGAATTTAGCGATGACATTCACGAACGCTCCCTGATCGTTAAAGGTCAGATCGCGTATATCGTCGGGGGAATTGACCTAAATTGTAGCTGACGGCGACTTTGAAATTATCACCAGGTGACGGTAAACGGCAGCCGCCGCTCCATCCGAAACACATGAACCGTGCCCGAATGGAATGACAGCTAGCCCGCGGAAAGCTGTGTTTCTGGGAAGTTTTCTGGTCCTCAAGCCACAAGGTGGATCGGCTAATGTTTGCTGCCGAAGCCGCCACCAATGTGATCGCGTTCGTCGCAATATCGAGAATGGCCTTGTAGCTCGCACAGTTGCGTGGCAGCGGCCACTAAGGAGCGCCGAGCAGCTATTGCTGTTGTGGAGGCGATTGGCTGCTTTCAGGACTTCCAAATTCGCCCGTCAATGACCAGATTGGGGTGGGCTGCTGTCCGTCTACTTTAATTATCGCGCAACAAAATTAGGGGCCTTTGTGCCCTTAATGACCGCGCCTTTTGCCGCTAAAAAGTACGAAAGATGAGCCGACCGCAAACACTGGCACGGCGTAGACCATTGTCATGAGCAGAGCCATGCCTATGCCAGCAGGCGATGGCATGCAGGGCAAGAAATGCCCCGCCGGAAGGTTCGGACAATACACGACATGAGATCCGCCTTTCGCAATCATGGCTGAAGCGAGGAACGCAATAAAGAGTCCGCTGATCGACAAAGAGATCACTGCAAGCCATAGCCATTTGTTCATCACTACGGTCTCGTCATGGGGTTACGACTGTGCTGGATATTGCTTCCACATTCGGCCTATCGCTGCAACGACCGCTTTCGGCAACGCCAATGACTGGCCTAGGGTCGAGAGCTGCCATAGTCGCGCGTCATCGCCCGCAGCACCACGCCCCGATGCGGTTGTTTGCCCCGGACTTGGAACATCCCAAAGCTGTCATTGACGTGTCGGCGACCGCGATGTTGTTCTCGCCGGCATACCAGCGGGACAACCATGACATTTGAAGCCGCACTCGCCAATCACGACCGCGAAGCTCTCATTGCGTATCCCAAAAGCGAACTTCATACGCATGCAACCCTCGGTGGAAGCCGCAGCTTTGTCCGTGAGAGGACGGGCATTGACATTGTTCCCCTCGATCGCGTTTTGGCCTCCATGGACGAGATGCACGAATGGGCAAGTGCCAATCGGATCGGCGAGGCCTTTCCTGGCGCCGCCGGACGAATGCTGGCACTCGAAGCAACATTCGTGCAGGCCAAAGATGACGGCGTTACGCGCCTTGAAGCCGGGGAAGATGTTTGGGCACTAACCCTTTGGAATGGGAACGCCTTGGCACTCACTCAGGCCATGCGGGAAATCCATGAGCGCGTGGCACCTGAAATCGAATGGATCGCCCAACTGGGACTATCTCGGCATTGCCTGGTTGACGCCCTCATAAGTTGGACTGAGCCGTTGCTGGAGGCAGGCTCCTATCGAAGTATCGACCTCTACGCAGATGAACTGGCTCAGCCCATCACTGTGTTCAAGCCCATCTATAGAGCTGCCCGCGCAAAGGGCCTTCGCCTCAAGGCTCATGTGGGAGAATGGGGAACTGCGGACGACGTTTGGCAGGCGGTCGAAGAATTGGGGCTCGATGAAGTGCAGCATGGGATTGCAGCAGCAGAATCGCCGGCGGTCATGCGCTTCCTCGCGGACCATCAAATTCGGCTCAACATCTGTCCGACGTCCAACGTCATGCTTGGCCGGGTCGATAGCATCGCGAACCATCCAATTAGGGTACTTTATGACGCCGGCGTCATCGTGACGGTCAACACCGACGACGTCCTCGTGTTTGGCTCCAGTGTTTCCGAGGAATATATCCGGCTCCACAAGGCCGGCGTCTTCTCCACCGCCGAGTTGAACCAGATCAGGTTGAATGGCTTGACGGATCCGGTGGTCGCGCGATGAGTGCCTTGCGCCTCATTTCGGTCGCTCGCCTATGCGGCCATGCAACCGGTCAAGCTCGCGATACGTAGCGGCAGCTTTGCAGGTTTAGCGACAGATCATGGGAGGGCAGAAATGGGGTCGGTTGCTGCCTGGCAGCAACACGCCCCATTCCGGTCTTTCAGATTGCCGCAGCTTTCGCTTAAAAGCGGACGCCAATTCTCGAGTATGTGGTCGGCCGACATCGGGGTGGCTACCGGCCTATCCCCTCCTAGCTGGTTTATTCAAATGCCGACTCTGGTCATGCCGCGGTCCTAAAAACTATGCCGCCTCTGATGCGCGTTTACGGTTTTGCACAATCATGGCGACCTCCCTCGTGTGACGGGTGCCCCATTCGCACAAGGGCGCGAGTACTCCGGCCAGGCTTTGACCAAAGTCGGTTAGTTCATACTCGACGTGCGGCGGCACGGTCTGGAAGTCAATCCGACGAATGACACCATCGTCCGCCAGTTCCTTCAGGTGCTGGATCAGCATTTTCTCACTCACATTGGTGACGAGCCTGCGGAGTTGCCCAGTGCGTTTGGGTCCGCTGGCGAGATGGTAGACGACCAGCGGCTTCCACTTGCCTCCAAGGATGGCAAGAACCGCCTCCAGGCCACATTGAAAATTCCTCTCAGTCATTTCGGCCTCTGATCTGACACTTACCAAATAGTCGGTACTGGTTTGCAGGTATGTTCTGTCCTAACTGGACCGAACGACGATGTCGATCTGCAAAAGGAAATCACCATGACCAAGATCCTCGTAACCGGCGCGACCGGCAATATCGGCCAAAAGACTCTCCAGCACCTCCTGAAGCGATTGCCGGCCATTGATCTTGTCGGTCTGGCCCGCGATCCCGCCAAGGCGGCTGATCTGGCGGCTGCGGGGATTGAGATCCGCCAGGGCGATTATTTCGAATATGACGGACTGGTGCGCGCGTTCGAGGGTATTGAAAAGATCATGCTCGTGTCCGCCACGGCCTTCACCGATCGCAATGCCCAGCACCAGAATGTCATCAGCGCTGCACGCCAGGCGGGCGTTAAGCACATCGTCTATATGCCGATCATCCACGAGGCGGTATCTGCCTTCACCTTGCCCGATATCACCGAGCAGGACCTGTTCGTTGAGGAAAGGCTGAAGGCTTCCGGCCTCGCCTACACGCTGGTCGGTCATCCGCCGTTTATCGAGAGCATCCCATTCTACATCGGCGGCAACGCCCTGGAGACAGGGGTTCACGCGCCGGCTGGCGCGGGCAAGGCGGGATATGCCAGCCGTGAAGACCTGGCAGAGGCGCATGCCGTTGTGCTGAGCGAAGACGGTCACGAGTACAAGACGTACGCGCTCTATGGGAATCCTGCCGTATCCTTCGCGGATATTGCCCAGATCCTGTCAGATATCAGCGGCAAGCCGGTGTTGTTTGTTGCCGGCACCGACCAGGACTATATTGACCACCTTATGGCTGCCGGTTTGCCCGAGCCGGCTGCCCGCTTTGCGCTTGGGTGGGTGCAAGGCGTCAACGCAGGAGAATGGGGCGGCAAGACTGGCGATCTGGAGAAGCTTCTCGGTCGCAAGCCGATGACGACCGCCGAATTCCTGCGCACCAACTACGCGGCACACCAAGCTTGAGATAGTGACCCGAACAATTGCCGTTCGACAATGCAATATCGGGACCCGCCGGGGGGATGGCGGCAAGGCGCCATCCCCAGCGTACAAGGAGACGGCGCTTTGCTAACCACCGCCGCCTGGTCTGGTGCTCTACTGCTTGGCTGCTTGGCCGTTTGTGCGCTTTGGGTTGACATTAGCGGCGTGGGATTATCCGAGGGGAGTCGACAGCTGCCAGGCAGAAACGCGCCCCATTCCGGTCGTTCGTGCCTACTCATTGAATTCCCCAAAACCGCCATTCGCATAGGCGGACTTAAGGTCCCGACACTAACCGCTGGCCGAAACCGTTGCCGCCTTCCTTATCTTTCTCGCCACTTTTTTTGTGCGATCCGCACCTGGCCTCGCGACCGATCGGGCGCCGGCGCGTTTCATTCCACCAGCGATGGAGATGAACTTTGGCTGATTACGAACTTCTCTACTGGTCCGTGCCCTTTCGCGGCCAGTTTGTGCGCGCTGTGCTGGCTTTTGCTGGCAAAACCTGGACAGAGGGCGGTGACGCCAAGATTTCGCGGTTGATGGAGGGCCCGGTGGGGGACATGCCTGTGCCCTTCATGGGACCACCTGTCCTGATCGACCACAAGGCCGACGTTGCCCTCGCCGAAATGCCGGCCATCATTCTCTATCTGGGGGAAACACTGGAGCTGATGCCGGACACGCCTGCACTGCGGGCCATGACGATCAAGATCGTCAATGACGCCAACGATGTCATCGACGAAATCAGCCTCAATGGCGGCGACCACATGTGGACCGAAAAGCGCTGGGAGGCGTTTGTGCCTCGGCTCGCGAAGTGGATGAGCATCTGGGAAGATACTGGCCGGCGAAATGGGTTGGGTAAGGACACCGGCCACATCCTTGGCGGCCGGGCGCCAGGCATTGCCGACGTGATTACCGCTACGCTGTGGACCACGATGACCGAGCGCTTCAGCAAAATCCACGGTCTATTCGAGCAAACCGCACCGATGACCGCCGCGCTCTGCCGGCGCGTCTCCGCGCTGCCGCCCCTCGTCAAGCTGGCCGAAACGGCCCGTGAGAACTATGGGCAAGCCTATGCCGGTGGCCAGATCGGTGCCTCCATGGCCAAGATACTCAACGAATAGCCACCTGACGGGCTAGGTGAACGGACCAAATGCGTTCCGCCCGTTCAACTCGCGGCTGAAGTTTGCCAAAGCTGTCACGGCTCGGCCAATAGAGCACGCATGGCCGCAGCTTCTTTCTTTTCGAGACGGGGCAGGATCGCGCGGATGGTCTCCCCGCCCACGATCTTGCCATCGCGATAATAAAGCCAGTCCGAAATAATCTCGGGATCAACTGCGACGCGCTCGCCATAGGAGACGGTGTGGACGTTAACCGGCTCATTGGAGATGACGCAGGTAGCCGAATTGGCATCGCCCTCGATCTCGCCGCACCAGAAATGCTCGGTGCCGACATCGTCGGAAATGCCGAGCTTGAGGGAAAAATCCGCCTCATTGGCGGCGGGGTCGGCAAAGCGCGCCCAGAAGTCGGGCAAAGCAGCGCGGGCCTTATCCATGGCCGCATTCATCTGCGCATCGTCCCTGGGGACATCGACAACCTGATCCTCCGCCAAAGTCGGGGTGGCAAGGGCCAGAACGAATACGAGGGCGGCGATGGGTTTGGCGAGCATAGGAAATCCTCTTTGGGCGAGAAATAGGAGCAGCAGATTGTTCCAAAAAATACGACAGCTGGACAGCCCACAGGTCGGAACAAAAGAGCGGCCGCTCCGGTGAGCGTGGGCATTTCGCAGCACTAAGGGGTCAGGAAATGTATACACCCGTAAGGCTGCCCATCTGCGCCAGAGACTCTTGCTTGAGCTGGCAGGCATCGCCCCCCTCTCGACTTTGATCACCTGTGCCCTGTGCGAAGTCGTTTGCTATGTGCCTCCACAAGGCGCACAGTGAGGCTATCGGAAGCAAGGCCACGGGCGTTTCCGATTGAGAGAACCTTGATCGCTCTTCCGCAACGGAGGAGCAGATGGCTCGAACCAGAAGCTTATTATCCGATATTCGCCTTCTCATCGTCGAAGATGAGACGCTGATTGCCATTCTCCTGGAAGACTTCGCAGCCGAGCTGGGCTGCCGGGTGTGTGTGACCTCGACCACTGCCGGGCAAGCACTCCTGGCCATCAAGACCTTTGCTCCACAAATGGCGCTGGTGGAATGCGCGCTAAACCAATCCGGTGCCGAGTTCGGTGTTGCTGATGCGCTGGATGAAGCAGCGATCCCGTTCATCTTCACCTCCTGCCAAGATATTAGCGTGCTGCCATCCCGGCATAGGCGCCGGAACGTCTTGGCGAAGCCGTTTTCGGTGGCGGCGCTGAAAAGTGCCATTCTTCTCATTCGTGCCGACCAGAAGTTCCAAGCCTGAGAAAGGCCGCAGCAATGACCCAGAACAGCCGAGACATCTATAAAAGCAGCAATGGCGACCGCTGGACCCTGGTGCGGATCGATGAGCGTGTCGTGGTGCGCCACCGGGCCAATGAGCCATCGGGCGGCACGATCAGCGACGCCGAATTGCTCGACTTCCTGCGGGCTGAGGGCCTTGGGCCGGAAAAACAGAGCCTGGTGCAGCTCATCGGCACACTTGTCGATAGTGGTGCGGCCAAAGCGACCGGGGTGCTGCCCAGTTCCAGTCATGCCGGTTGAATTGCCGCCGACCAAGGCCGGGGCTGCTGCCACCTCCCGCCCACTTATCAGCTATGGGCGCACGATAGCCTTCGCTTCCGGCTTCATGTTGGTGCTGAGCGTCTTGCTGCTGGCTGGCCGCTGGATGGTCAACGTTTAGCCGCCCTGTCGCTAGACCCAACGCTTAGCCTATCTCGCTCTCAAGGAGCCAAAATGACGACTGCCTACCTGGTCCAGGGGTTCACCCTTAAGGGCTCCAAGCTCGTTGCCGATGTCGTGAGGCCCTGCAAAACCGAAGAATCGGCGATTGCGACCGCCGAACGGCTCGGCCCGATCCGCGCCGGGGTGGTCGCCTTCTCCCAGGAGGTCGACATCGAAACCGATGCCTATGACACGCCCATCGTGTTGCTCGAAATCGGGCGACTTCCACCCGGCCTGTTCGAATAGACCCGCAATCAACCGAGGAAATAGCCATGTCAAAAGACCGGAAAAACGGCAATCGTGAAGCCAAGAAGCCAAAGGCCGTAAAGCTACCGGCCGTCGAGACCACGGCAGCAAAGGGGACGGTCGCAGCGATCTCTGCGCCGAAGGCGAAACACTGACACTCTCCACGCTGCCAGCCAGGGCGCCCGCGACAGGGCTGCCCGCTGTGCCAGCCGTCGGCCGGGTCCAGCGCGCCCGCATCGACATTGTCCGCAAGCCCTGGGGGAGCCGCAGCCTGCTGCCCTGGAGCAGCGTCATTGTACGCGGCGAGCCGGTAGGGGAACTGTGGTACGAGCCGGCCGACGCGAATGCCGAGGCGCCGGCCCTCCTGCTCAAGCTCCTCTTCACCGAACAGCGCCTGTCAGTGCAGGTCCATCCCGACGACGACTTCGCTCAATCCATCGGCTTGCCCAATGGCAAGTCCGAGGCTTGGTATGTCCTTTCGGCCCGGCGCGGCGCACAAGTGGCTATCGGGCTCAAGAGCGCGCTGACACCGCCAGAGCTGCGCGCGGCGGTCCTTGATGGCTCGGTCGCCAAGCTGATCGGCTGGCGCGACGTGAGGGCGGGCGAGGTCATCTACGTGCCGGCCGGCACCATCCACGCCATCGGGCCAGGCCTCGTGATTGCCGAAATCCAGCAGCGCAGCGACGCCACATTCCGCATGTTCGACTATGGCCGGGATCGTGAACTGCATCTCGACAATGCCATTGCCGTGGCAGACGCAAATCCGCCCGCCCCGCAGACGCCCGCTAGCAAGCTGAGCGAGGCCCGCACGGTTCTGGTCGCCAATGAGTTTTTCATCCTCGAACGCCTCACCTTGTTGCCCGCATCCCGCCAGCGCCTGACGGCTTCGGGCGAGACCTGGATCATGGCCATATCCGGCAGGCTGGCTCTGGGCGGTGTCGATCTGGATATCGGGGAAGTCGCCCTCATGTCCGCCGACCGCGCCGAACTCACCTCCGGCTCCGCAGGCGCTATCGCCCTTGTGGCCTATCCGGGCCCCGATGTGGCCGCGGGCCTTATCGAAGCCGCAACCCAATTGGAGGTGCCGGCATGACCCGCATCAAGCGCATCGCCTTTATCGGCAATTCCCTGCCGCGCCGCTGTGGCATTGCCACCTTCACCACCGATTTGCAGCAGGCCGTCGCCGCCTCGCCCTTGCCGCTCGAAACGGCAATCATCGCCATGACCGATGCCGGCCGTAGCTATACCTATCCCAAGGCCGTGGCCTTCGAGGTGAAACAGGATCGGCTGGAGGACTATGTCCGCGCCGCCGATTTCATCAACAAGGGCGGGTTCGACGCCGTCTCGCTACAACACGAATTCGGCATTTTCGGCGGCGAGGCTGGCGAATATATCCTGGACCTGCTCGATCGGCTCACTGTGCCAGTGGTGACGACGCTGCACACCGTTCTGGCCGAGCCCAGTGCCGCGCAACGGCGCGTGTTGGAGCGCATCTTGGCCATGTCGGCGCGCGTCGTGGTCATGGCTGGAAAGGGTCGTGAGCTGCTGCTCGCCATCGACGGCGCCAATGCCGCCAAGATCGAGGTGATCCCCCATGGCATTCCCGACTTCGCCTTTGTCGAGCCCGTCGCGGCCAAGCTGAGCCTGGGCTATGCCGACAAAACCGTCATCCTCACCTTTGGCCTGCTTTCGCCTAATAAAGGCATCGAGGTGATGATCGACGCCATGCCGCTGGTGCTCAAAAGCCGGCCCGATGCGGTCTATGTCGTGCTGGGCGCGACGCACCCCAATCTGGTGCGTGACCGGGGTGAGGCCTATCGCGAAAGCCTGCAGGCGCGCGCCGCGGAATTGGGCATTGGCGAGCATGTCGTGTTTCTCGACCAATTCGTCGATCGGCCCACGCTGCTGCAATATATCGCTATGTGCGATGTCTATGTGACGCCCTATCTAAACCAGGCGCAGATGACTTCGGGCACGCTGGCCTACAGCTTTGGCCTGGGCAATGCGGTGGTGTCGACTCCATATTGGCACGCGCAAGAGCTGCTCGATGGCGAGAAGGGTATCCTCGTGCCCTTCGGCGATGCCAATGCCACCGGTCAAGCAATAGCGGACCTGCTCAATGACGAGCCCCGGCGCCAGGCCATGCGCCGCCGCGCCTATGCCCATAGCCGCCACATGACCTGGGAGCGGACCGCAGAACGCTATGTCGCCGTGCTGGAAGAGGCGAGTGCGCCAAGGCGCGCACATAACCTGCTTCGCGGCCAGCAAACGCCCAAGCTGCCGGCCATGGCGCTCGATCATCTGGAAGCCATGAGTGATGGGACCGGCCTGTTCCAGCATGCCGTTCACTGCGTGCCCGACCGTGCCCATGGCTATTGCGTCGATGACAATGCCCGCGGCCTGCTATTGGCCAGTGTGCTCGACGCCGATGGCCGCGAATGCCTACCCGGCCGGCTCACATCGGCCTATGCCGCCTTCGTGCAACACGCCTTCAATCCCGATAGTGGCCGCTTCCGCAACTTCATGAGCTTTGATCGGCGCTGGCTCGAAGAGCAGGGCTCGCAAGATAGCCACGGGCGCACCCTATGGGCTTTGGGCGTTGCCGCCCGCAGCGGCGCATCGGCATCGCGGCGGGAATGGGCCGCTGCGCTCTTTGCCCAGGCACTCCCCGTCGCCGAAAGCTTCGCCTCGCCCCGCTCCTGGGCCTTCACGCTGCTGGGCCTGCATGCCTATTGCGCCGTGGTGGTTAACGACAAATTTGCCGCCCGGCTGCGGCTGGTGCTAGCCGACCGCCTCATCGCCCTACTGAAAAAGGTGGAATCCCCCGACTGGATCTGGCTCGAAGAAGGCCTCTCCTATGACAATGCACGTCTCTGCGAAGCATTGATCCTTACCGGCCGCGCCACCGCCAGCGAGGCCTATGGCGTCGCCGGATTGCGGATGCTCGGCTGGCTCATGGCCCGCCAGACCAGCCCGAACGGTCAGTTTCGCCCCGTAGGCAGCACCGGATTTTCCGATATCCGCCTGCCACCCAAACCCTTCGATCAGCAACCGGTGGAAGCGGCCGCCACCATCGCTGCGTGCCTCGCCGCCTGGCGCATGACCGCCCAGCCACGCTGGCGCGACGATGCCAGTCGGGCCTTTGCCTGGTTCCTGGGCAGCAATGATTTGGGCCTGCCGCTGGTCGATCCAGAAACCGGCTCCTGCCGGGATGGCCTCCATCCCGACCGCCGCAACGAAAACCGGGGCGGGGAGTCCGTCGTCTCTTACCTGCTCAGCCTCGCCGATATGCGTCAGTTCGAACGCGTCGCACTGGTGCCCGACCGCTCACACCCGCCGCATCGCGGCGATATCCAGCCCTTCCCAAAACCGCAATTTCGAGGTCGCCTTGTCGCAAGCAACATTCCTGAACCGGCAGGCCCTTTATCTCCGTCCTGATCCCGCCCGGGTGATCGTTCGGCCCTTCAAGCCGGCCACCGAACCCAAAGATTTCAAGCCGACCGACAAGACCCGCGCCAACCATATTGTCGACCGGGTCCTGGCTTTGGACGACGCGACCGTAGCCAGCCAACTGGCCGACGTGCTGGAAAATTTCCAGGGCCGGCATCGCAATCTGCTGCGCAGTTTCGAAACTCGCGCGGCAGAAATGGAGGAGGCGCTGTTTGACCATGCCCCCTTCACCAAGCTGCAGAGCCAGTTGGTCGGTGCCTATTTTCTCAACGAATATTCCTTCGAAGCCTCGGCTTTGTTCAACCCCAGCATCGTCCCGCATCCCGACCAAACGCTGGCTCCACCCGGCGGCCTGCGCTTCGTGCTCAGCCTGCGCGCTGTGGGAGAAGGGCACGTCTCCTCACTGACCTTTAGGGCTGGCACCCTCTCCAAGGATGGGGCCGTCTCCATTGACCCCACCGCGCGACTGGCGGCAACGGCGAAACTGCCCGACAATTTCGATCCACAGATCGATGGCCCGGTCGAAGTGACGTTCGACACCCAGGACATCAGCGAACGCGTGCTGTTCCCGGTCACGGCCGCCCAATCCAACGGCATCGAAGACGCCCGCTTCGTGTTGTTCGAGGACGGGGACGAGCGCGCTTACTATGCCACCTACACCGCCTATGACGGCCGCAGCATCCGCTCTGAACTCATCCAGACGCAGGATTTCCTGAGCTTCCGCATGACCCCACTCAGGGGCAGCGCCGCCCGCAACAAGGGCATGGCTTTGTTCCCTCGCAAGATCGATGGCCGCTACGCCATGATCGGTCGGCAGGACAATGAGAACCTCTATCTCATCTATTCCGATGATCTGCTGACCTGGGATGGCGGCAAGCCAATCCTCAGGCCGCAATGGCCCTGGGAATTTGTGCAGATCGGCAATTGCGGATCGCCCATCGAACTGGATGAAGGCTGGCTGCTGTTTACCCACGGCGTCGGCCCGGTACGCCGTTATGCGATTGGCGCGGCGCTGCTCGACAAGGCGGATCCGAGCAAAGTCATTGCTCGCTCCCGCGAGCCGCTGGTCCATCCGGATCCGTCCCAGCGCGAAGGCTATGTGCCCAATGTCGTCTATACCTGCGGCGCCATCCGGCACGGCAGCCGCATCATTCTGCCCTACGCCGTATCGGACACATTCTCCAATTTCGCCACCATCAAGATCGAAGCACTGCTGAGCGCCATGAGCCCGGTATCGTGAGGCACTGAGTACGCCTGATCCATGCAACGGCCAGTAATTGCCTGCTCGAATGAGGAAGCGAGCCTCCGCTCCCCGTGGAGCAAGGCCTGAAAAACCGTTCGCTGATTGGCACAATTAGCCCATAATTATGGTGGCGCTGCACGCTCTTGGGCAAGGCATTGATGGAGGTAGTTTAGAAGTTGGGTTTTGTTCATGCGGCTGGCTATCCAAAGCGGGAACAATTCCTCGCTTCTGGCGGTTAGCCGGGACGATAGACTGCGAGCGGTTCGGGGTTCCTTAACGCCAAAACAGACCTGCAGGAGCACCTTTTTGGACCAGGCGCCCAGCGCCGCCAATAGTAGACGGCGTTGCGGCGAAAGCGGTGAGAAATGGCCGGCAGGCGACATGCTCCAGAGCATGTAACACACCCATGTAATACAGCGGGCTTCCGCTGCGGCGCGGCTCTTCGCTGGAATCCAGCGTTTTCAACAACTTAGCGGAAATCTGGCTGGGGTACTAGGATTCGAACCTAGGAATGCCGGTACCAAAAACCGGTGCCTTACCGCTTGGCGATACCCCAACTGGGGCGGTTCGTACACGGTTTGATGGCGCTTCGCAACATGGCTGGAAGGGTGTTGAAAAACGCATGTGGAGGCGCTTGTGTGCCGCTGGAAGCATCGCTATAAAGCGCCCAATCACGACATGGCGCCCGCACGGCGCCGCAGACCCGATTGTCGCGATCCCTAACGGAGTATAGCGCAGCCTGGTAGCGCACCTGCTTCGGGAGCAGGGGGTCGAGTGTTCGAATCACTCTACTCCGACCAATCAAGCCCCGGCTTCGCAAGAGGCCGGGGTTTTGCTTTTCCCGACACTATTTCGGCCGCCACACCGTTTCGCTGCGCATATCGGCGTCGCGCACCACCACTTCGATATCGCCGTCACCCGAGGCCTGGGCCTGCTGGATGGCGGCGTCGATGGCCGCTTGCTTGGATGTATAGGGCCCCACCAGTGCACCCTTGAAGCTATAGTGCCAGGCGCGGTCCTGTTCGGCGACGACATAGTGATTGGCCATTTTTGCCCTCCGGCCCATCAACGCGCCGGAAGCCTGCACGTTGCCGCCAATCGCCCTCGCGCCAACAAAAAAGCCGGCCCATCAGGACCGGCTTTCTCAATTCGATTGGAGAGGGATCAGCGCTTCTTGCCGAACAGGCCCCAGGCGCCGGTCACGGTCAAGGCGGCCAGCGCCATCTTGAGCACGTCCCAGATGATGAAAGGCTGCACGGCCTTGGCGAAGGCGGAGCCCACGACATTGGCCTGGTCGATCCAACCGGCCTGGCCGGACATGGCGAGCAGCCAGGCAAAGCCGAGCGCGAACATCACCGCGCCGCCGGCCAGCATGGCCGCAAACAGGGTCAGCGGCTTGCCCGAAGCGCCGCGATCGGCAGCAAAGCCGATAATGGCGGCCATGGCGAGGAAGCCGAACAGGAACCCGCTGGTGGGACCAACGAGATAGGCCAGGCCACCGCCGAGCGCGAAAACCGGCAGGCCGAGCGCGCCTTCAACCAGATAGAGCGCGACGGTAGCAACACCGATACGGGCGCCAAAAGCGGCGGCGAGCGCGGCAACGGCAAAGCTCTGCAGCGTCACCGGCACAGGCCAGACCGGCACATTGATCTTGGCGCAAATGGTCAGCAGCAGCGTGCCGAGCACGACCGTGGCGAGAGTGGATGCCAGCTTGGCAGCGTCGCCCTTGGGCTGGAATACGCCGAGCAGCGTGTTGGGCGTGGTCAAAGTCACGGCCATTTCATACCTTCCATGCTTCAAATCAAAGCGCCGCCCGTCCGGCGCGCGCATTACTCCTGACTTCTTAGTCCCTCGGCAAAGCCAGCGCAATGACCAGACCAGCCCCCTCCCCGGCCTATGACAAGAGCTTTGCGCCGCAAACCGGCCAGCCGGTCAGCGTGGCGCCGGGCCTTGTCCGCATCACCGCGCCCAATGCCAGCCCCTATACGTTCACCGGCACCAATAGCTTCCTCGTCGGCCACCAACGGCTGGCTTTGCTCGATCCCGGCCCGGAAGACGAAGCCCATATCGCCGCGCTCATATCGGCCATTGCCGGCCGCCCGGTCGATTCCATCATCCTCACCCATACCCATCGCGACCATAGCGCGCTGGCCCGGCGCATGGCGTCCATGCTTGCGGCGCCGCTGTGGTTTGGCGGCCCGCACCGGCTGTCGCGCCCGCTGCGCCGTTTCGAGCGCAATCCGATTCGAAAGTCCTGCGATTGGGATCTGATGCCCGACCGCACCCTGCGCGATGGCGAGGTCATCACCGCCGGGGATATCGAACTCACGGTCCACACCACGCCGGGCCATTGCGCCAATCACCTGGCCTTCGGCCTCACCGGCACGGATATCCTGCTCAGCGGCGATCACATCATGGGCTGGAATTCCACCCTGGTCAGCGTGCCCGATGGCTCGATGGCCGATTATCTGGCCTCATTGGAAAAGGTCATCGCCCTGCCCTATCGGCTTTATGTGCCCGCCCATGGCGGCCCCGTCGCCGATGGCCCCGATTACGCCAAGACCTTGTTGGCCCACCGCCAATGGCGCAACGAGCAGACCCTTGCCGCCGTCAAAGCGGGCGCGCGCAGCATCGGCGCGGTGGTGAAGGCGATCTATCCCACCCAGCCGCTCATGGTGCGGCGTGCAGCGGCGATGACCATCACCGCGCATGTGGAATATCTGGAGGCGCAGGGTCTGCTGCAGGCGCGGCGGGGGTGGTTTGGAACGCGGCTGGCGGCGTAGCCCCAGTCCTCGCTCCGACCCCATATCCACCCACAGAGGTTCCCGCTGCGCGGGAATGACACCGCTTGTGGGGTGAGTGTGGGCAGTAAGCGCCCAGCTAATTCACCGGCACCGCCGGCGGCGCCGTCTCGGCCTCACCCTCCACCGGCGCCACCACCGGATTATCCCGCAGCAACACCGTCACCGCGTCGTCCAGCGCGGTCAAAAATTCCTCGATCCGCTGCCCGTTGGAGCCGAAATCATGCAGCGCATTGAGCGAGGCCGAGCGCATGTCGACGCGCGAACCCTCCGCAATGGGCGTCACCCGCAGCACCGCCTCCTCCCGCCAACCCGGCAAGGTCATGGCCTGCGCATTGATCCGGCCGGGGCTATCGGCCGTGGGTTCGCGCAGCAGCCGCACGTCCCAGCCGCGATCGGCCACCATGCGCTCGAGCATGGCAAAGGTCTGTTCGGGCGCCAGCGGATAGGTACGCATCTGCGCATTGGGGAAAATCGCCGCCTGTTGCGCTGGCGTCAGCAGCCTGGGCGCCGGCATGGCGGCCGTTCCCGGCTCGAATACCAGCGGCAGCGCCCCACGCTCGGTGGTGGCCATGTCGGTCGCCGGCGGATAGCGCAGGGCGAGGCTCCCATACCAGCCAAATGGGGCCAGACACACCAAGGCCAGCGCCAGCCCCGCCAGCGCCTTGCCCCAGCCCTGGTCGCCCGTATGCCACAGCCGGGCCAATGCGATCAGCGAGATCAGCAGGGCGAACAGCGCCACCAGCCCCGCCAGCACCGCCGCCACCAGAAACAGATCGCCGGTAATGAACCGCTCGCGATGCAGCAGCACCGGGATTACCACAAGCGGCAGGGCCAGCGTGCCCAGGCGTCGCGCCCAGATAGCCCATCTCGATGTCCGGATCAGAATGCGCAACTTGCCGCCGTCAGTTCAGTTCGCCGCGCATGGTAGCGCCAAGGTCTTGCGGGAGTTTGAAGATCGGCCGCGGCTAGCCGGACAAGGTCCTGGCGATCTGCTTTAGTTCGGCCTCACCCTCGCCGCCAAAGCGATCGCTCATGATCAGGTCGGCCAGCGGCAGGCGCGTGCCCCAGCCAACCCGCTCGAGATCGGGCTTATTGGCAAAGCCGTGCACTGGTCCGACACAGAGATAGGCAATGGGCACGACATGGTCGGGCATGCCCAGCAGGCGCTGCAGAGCCGGCGTATCCACAATGCTCACCCAGCCCACGCCAATGCCTTCCGCCCGCGCCGCCAGCCAGAAATTCTGCACGGCACAGACGGTGCTGTAGAGGTCCATTTGCGGGTTGTGCCAGCGGCCGAGCGGCGAGTTCCGGCTACGATTTCGGTCACAGGTCACGCAGATATTGACCGCGCTTTCGCAGATGCCTTCCAGCTTCAGCTTGGCATAAAGCGCCCGTCGCTCCGCTTCGATCTGGGGCAATTCCTGCTGGCGAGCCGCCAGGAACAGCTCGCGCATGGCCTGCCGGCGCGCCATGTCGCGGATAATGATGAAGTTCCAGGGCTGCATATAGCCCACCGAGGGCGCGTGGTGGGCGGCATTGAGCAGCCGCGCCAACACGGCATCGTCCAATGGCGCCGTGCTGAACTGGCTGCGCACGTCGCGACGGCCGAAAATCGCCTGATAAACGCCGTCCCGCGCCAGATCGTCGAATGCGTTATGGCCCGCCGGATCGTGTGTTTCGCTCATGGGTTTGCGGCCGAATCCCTATGGATAGAGCCGAGTACTCACCCAGTGTGCGCCCTCACGTACAAACCGCACCCGGTCATGCAGGCGATATTGCCCGTCTTTCCAGAATTCAAACACTTGCGGGACCACCCGGAAGCCCGACCAATGCGCCGGGCGCGTCACCGGCCCTTCGCCCACTTCGGCGGTCAACGCATCCACGCGCGCCGACAGTTCCGCCCGGCTGGCCAGCGGCCGCGATTGCGCCGATGCCGACGATGCAATCTGGCTGCCCCTGGCGCGCGAGGCGAAATAGGCGTCGGCCTCTTGCGGCGTCACCACTTCCACATTGCCGCGAATCCGCACCTGCCGGCGCAGCGATTTCCAGTGCATCAGCAGCGCCGCCTTGCGGTGCGCCAGCAATTGGCGGCCCTTGTCGCTTTCGAAATTGGTGAAGAAGCAAAAGCCCCTGGCATCGCGGGCATTGAGCAGTACCATGCGCGCATCCGGCATGCCCTCATCGTCCACTGTGGCCAAGGCCATGGCGTGGGGATCGTTCGGCTCGGCCTCCTGGGCCAGGGCGTACCATTCCTCAAACACGGCAAAAGGGTCGAGATCGGCCCGGTCGCCGTCGTCGAACAGGCGTTCGGTGAGGGTTTGCAACATCTCTATGCACCCAAAAACTGGACAAGGCGGGGGGTGGTCGCCATATAGGACGGGAAACCTTGGCGAAGCAACGCCAGACTCATTGAATGGACCAGATGCGCGATCCCTATACCGTGCTTGGGGTGCCACGTTCGGCGAGCGAGAAGGACATCAAGTCCGCCTATCGCAAACTCGCCAAGAAGTATCACCCCGACCAAAATCCCGATGATACCTCGGCGCACGGCAAGTTTGCCGAGGCGACCAATGCCTATGACCTGTTGACCAATGCGGAAAAGCGCGCCCAGTTCGACCGGGGCGAGATCGATGCCGATGGCAATCCCAAATTTGCCGGCTTCAATCCGGGCGCCGCACGCGGCGGCCGTTCCAGCCAGGGCGGGTTCTCGGCCGAGGACATCCTCAAGGAATTCATGAGCGGCTTTGGCGGCCAGCCCCGCGGTGGCGCCGGTCGCGGCCCGGCCGGCGGCGCCCAATGGGACCCCTTTGCCGGCGCAGCCGCTGGCGGCGCACGAGGCGCGCCCAAGGGCGATGACGTCGTCGTCACTGCGGCCGTCTCGCTCGAGGATGCCCACAAGGCCGCCTCGATCCCCGTGCGCATGCCTTCGGGCAAGGTGCTTTCCGTCAAGCTCCCCGAAAAGGTTGAGGAAGGCCAGCAGATCCGCCTCAAGGGCCAGGGCAATCCCAATCCCTTCGGCGAGCCGGGCGATGCCCTGGTCACCGTGCGCTTTGAAAAATCCAAGCAGTTCCGCCGCGACGGCGCCGACCTGCGCACCGATGTCCCCATCACGCTCTACGAAGCCGTGCTGGGCACCAAGGTGCGCGTGCCCACGCTCGACGGATCGGTCGAACTCACCCTGCCCCCCGGCGTCGACACCGCCAAATCCCTCCGCCTCAAAGGCAAGGGCCTCTATGGCGGCGGCGACCTCTATGTGAACCTGAAAGTCGTGCTGCCCCCCGGCGGCGACGCGGATCTCGAAGCGCTGGCCAGATTCATGCGCGATCAGAAGCCGTATAAGGTGCGGGATTAGAGGCACGCCCTCGTCCTTCGACAAGCTCAGGATGAGGTCTACTGATTGGCCAGCGTGCTAAAAGTAGACCTCATGGCGAGCCTGTCGAACCACGAGGTCGTGGCACTATCCAACCCACCCACAATGTCATCCCCGCGAAAGCGGGGACCTCCGTTTGCCGGGCGATGTCAAGAAAACAGAGGTTCCCG
>UCAU01000073.1 GCA_900470445.1 Hyphomicrobiales bacterium
CCCGCCCCCTGGCGCCACAGCCCGCCCGCACCTTCCCCATCCGCCGCGCACCCGGCTGGTACAAGGGCGATCTGCACTGCCACACCTACCATTCCGACGCCAAGGGCGGCCCCGAACTGCTCCACGCTGCCGCCAAACAGGCGGGCCTCGATTTCCTCGCCATTGCCGACCACAACACCATCACCCAGCGCCGCTATTTCCACCCGCAGTCCTCGCCCGACCTGGTCTTTGTGCGCGCCATGGAAATCACCACCGCTATCGGCCATGCCAATGTCTTTGGCGTCGATGACTGGATCGATTTCCGCATGACCCAGCCCTCCGATGCCCATACTTTGGCCCAGTCGGTGCACGATAAAGGCGGCCTGCTCTCGATCAACCACGACAAGCCCACCATCCCCTGGGACTACGAGCTGCCTGAAATCGACTGTATGGAAGTCTGGCAATCCACCTGGCTGGCCTGGAACTGGATTTCCCTCGAGCGCTACCACCGCCGCCTCGCCGCCGGCCTGCGCATCTCCGCCATCGGCGGCTCCGACTATCACCAGCCCGACCGCCTCCTGCCCGAAGGCCCGCTGGTCCTCGCCCGCCCCACGACGGTTCTCTGGCTGGACGAACTCTCCGAAGCCGCCGTCCTCGCCGCCATGCAAGCGGGCCACGGCTACATAACCGAAAGCCCCAATGGCCCCCATCTCTCCATCACCGTCGATGGCCAGCCCATGGGCTCGACGGTCAACGGGGCCACCACAGCCACCGCCACCATCCACGGCGCCGCCGGCGACCGCCTCGTCTGGATCGACGCCGCCGGCCCCCTCGCCGAAACACTCATCCCCAGTGACGACTGGCAGACGGAGCTGGATTTATCCGGCGCCAAAACCTTCCTCCGCGCCGAAATCATCGCAGAGGCAAGCCGCGCGCGATTGATCACCGACTTTACCAGCGCGCTGGAAGGTCCGGACCTGCCGTGGGGGCTCAAAGACAGCGACCTAGCCAACCAGCCGATAAGGCGGTCACTGAGCAATCCGATTTATCTAGGGCACTAAGCCGGCGAGCCCCCTCTCCCCTCGCCCCTTGAGGGAGAGGGACCGTAATTTCTTCGTCCAGAAGAAATTACCGGGTGAGGGGTTCTGCGCCATCCCATGCTTGGATGCCCGCTCCCCCGCAGTGTCATTCCCGCGAAAGCGGGAACCTCCGTTTTCTTCTCCAGCATCCCGCTTTCGCGGGAATGACACCGTGGATGGTGAGGACTTTAGTGCCCTCACACCAAACGCATCACCCCCGCCGCACTCGGCGCAAACCCGCAGCCGCGATAAAACCCCTCCAGCTGCGGTTCAAAATCCACGTGCAGCCATTCCGCGCCCCGCACCCGAGCCAACTCCGCCGCCCGCTGCACCAGCGCCGTCGCAATCCCCTTCCGCTGATGCTCCGCATGCACACACGTATCGAGCACGAAGGCATGCACCCCGCCATCCCACGCCACATTGACAAACCCCACCAGCACGCCCGCCTCATAGGCCCCGACATGCACGAGGCTCCGCTCCAGCACGCGCCCATAGCCCGCCGCCACCGGTCCGCCCCAGGCGCTGCGCCATAGCCCGTCCAGCGCCGCCAGATCGGGAAATGGGTCATTCACCAAATCCACCATGTCGCCCCCTTCCTTACCAACCTGACCAAGTCTTCATCCGCCCGCAAGGTCGCGAACAGATCGCCTGCCCTATGGTCCTTTCGATACCGGACGAACCGGTCCCATGCAAAAGGACTTGCTCCCATGAAGACGATCTCCAAGCCCGCCATCGTGGCGCTGCTGACCGCCGCCCTTGGCCTCACCTCCCTTGCCCCCAGCTTCGCCCAGGAAGCAGGCCCGGCAGCGCCCGCTGCTCCTGCCGCCGCCGATGTGCAAAAGCCCGGCCATGATCACAATCGCTTCCAGCACCCCGGCCAGTTCCCGCAAGGCGGCATGCGTCACATGGAAATCCGCCATGGCGGTGGCTTCCTCAATTTCGAGCGCGGTGCCGAAGCCGCCGAAATCGGCCTCGTCCGGCTCAGCCACCGCGTCGAGCTCACCGCCGAGCAGCAGCCTTTGTTCGACGCCATGAAAACCGCCATCCTCGCCGCCGCCGATGATTTCGCCACCGCCGCCGACGCCGCTCGCCCCACAGCCGACGCCGCAAAGCCCGATATCGCCGCCCGGCTCGACGCGCGTATCGCTATCACCTCGGCCAACCTGACGGCCCTCGAAGCCATCAAGCCCTCCGTCACCGCCTTCTTCGATAGCCTCACCCCCGAACAGCAGGCGGCCCTCGCGCCCCAGCCCGGCGAACGTCCCAATTGGGGCCGCCCCGGCCAGGGTGGCCCGCGTCCTTCCGGCCCCGGCGCCGCTCAGCCGGCCCTGCCCGCGCCCGCCAACGGCTAGGCAAATCCCTTTCGGCGCCGCCTATACCTCCTGTGGTGGCGCCGTCCCATGCGTGGCTCTTGGCCTAACCCTCACCAAGAGGCGCGCACAAACCCCGGCCCGCAAACGGCCGGGGTTTGCTTTTGCCCAATCATCCACTACCAATCTCTGGCACTTTTTTGGATGATTAGATGACCGCCCTGCCTCTCGATCCTTCCCGCATTCGGGCGCATTTTCCCGCCTTTGCCGAACCTTCCCTTGTGGGCCAAGCCTTCTTCGAAAATGCCGGCGGCTCCTACACGGCCCGGCCTGTGCTCGACACGCTCGAGCATTTTTATCGCGCCACCAAAGTGCAGCCCTATGGCGTTTACCCGGCCTCCATCGAAGCTGGCGAGGCGATGAACCGCAGCTATGAGCGCATCGCCCAAGCCTTCAATGTCGATCCCGACTGGATCCATTTCGGCCCTTCCACCTCCGCCAATACCTATGTGCTGGCCAATGCCTTCGGCGCCTGGCTCAAGCCCGGCGACGCCATCATTGTCACCAATCAGGATCACGAGGCGAACACCGGCAATTGGCGGCGTCTTGCCGCGCGCGGCATCGAAGTGCGCGAATGGCAGGTCGATCCGCAAACCGGCCGCCTGAACCTCACCGGGCTCGACGCCATTCTCGACGCCAAGGTGCGCCTCGTCGCGGCGCCGCATTGCTCCAATATTGTCGGCGAAATCAATCCCGTGGCTGAAATCTCGGCCCGCGCCCATGCCGTCGGCGCCGTCACCGCCATCGATGGCGTCAGCTACGCCCCCCACGGCCTGCCCGACCTGACCGAACTCGGCGCCGATATCTACCTGTTCTCCGCCTACAAGGTTTATGGCCCCCATCTCGGCGTCATGGCCATTCGCCCCGAATTGGCGCGCGCCCTGCCCAATCAGGGCCATTACTTCAACGACGCCAAGCTGCGCTATCGCCTGACGCCCGCCGGCCCCGACCACGCCCAGATCGCTGCCGTCGGCGCCATTGCCGATTACTTCGAGACCGTCGCTGACATTGCCGGCGGCAGCGGCAATCCCTTCGCCCGCGCCCGCCAGGCCATGCGCGATCAGGAAACCGCCCTGGTCCGCCCGCTGCTCGATTACCTGCGCGGCAAAAACAATGTGCGCCTCGTCGGCCCCGACGACGCCGAAAGCCGCGCCCCCACCATTTCGCTGATCCTGTCCGAACCCGGCGCGACAGTTGCGGCGCGCCTCGCCAAACATGGCGTCATGGCCAGCGGCGGCAATTTCTACGCCGTGCGCCTGCTCGAAGCCATGGGCGTCGACCCCAACCACGGCGTCCTCCGCCTCTCCTTCGTGCACTACACCACGCCCGAAGAAATCACGCAGCTGATTGCAGCGCTGGATGCCGAACTCCCCTGAACCTGGCAGCGAGCCCCTCTTCCCCTCGCCCCTTGAGGGAGAGGGACCGATCATTCTTCGTCCAGAAGAATGATCAGGGTGAGGGGTTCTGCGCTCTCCCATGCCAGAAATGCAGAAAGACCCCCTCCGCCCCTTCGGGCACCTTCTCCCTCAAGGGGAGAAGGAAAGCCTCAGACCACAAACCCGAAAACACCCCATGTCCCGCCCCCTCGCCGCGCTAACGCTCCTGTTCTGCACCATGCTCTGGGGCTTCGCCTTCGTGGCGCAAAAATCAGCCATGGACGCCATGGGGCCGCTGACCTTTTCGGGCACCCGCTTCATCATCGGCGGCCTGCTCATCGTTCCGCTCGCTTTGCGCGAACTCCGCCATACGGACAGCCGCCCAACCCCGCGCCAATGGCAACTCGTCGCCCTGATGTGCGCGGTGTTTTTCGCCGGCTCCATCCTGCAGCAATATGGGCTGATGCTGACCACGGTGACCAATTCGGGGTTCCTCACCGGTCTCTACGTCTTCTTCGTCCCGGTCATCGGCCTGCTCGCGGCGCGCATTGTGCCGCACCCGATCATCTGGTTCTGCGCGCCCATAGCGCTGCTCGGCATCTACCTGCTCAATGGCGGCAATTTCGATAGCTTCAATCTCGGCGACGCCCTCATCATCGCCTGCGCCGTGTTCTGGGCCCTGCATGTCCTGCTGCTGGGGCACCTGGCCACCGCCACCGGCCTGCCCATCCTGCTCTCGGTCATCACCTTCCTCAGCGTGGGCATCATCTCGGCCATGCTGGCCGTGCCGATCGAAGCGCCCGATTTTGCCAGCATCAGCAATGGCTGGGTGCAGATCGCCTATTCGGCCTGCTTCTCCACCGCCGTGGCCTTCACCGGCCAGGCCATTGCCCAGCAATATCTGCCCGCCGCCAACGCCGCGATCATCCTCTCCGCCGAAAGCCTCTTCGCCGCGCTCGGCGGCGCCCTCATCCTGGGCGAACGCCTGCCACCCATCGGCTATCTCGGCGCGGCGCTGATCTTCCTCGCCATCCTGCTGGTCGAAACCGTACCGCCGCTCTGGGCCAGGCGGCGGGTGTCCTAATTGCTGTATCGGTGCATCTGATAGGTCCGGCACACCACCAGCATGAAGCATCCCTGCAGCGAGATCTGGTCTTCGCCCACCTGGGTAATCGTGCCGCTGGCGCTATGTCCATAAAGGTGCAGGTCGCCCTTCCACTGATTGGGCTTGATCTGCGGCGCATGGTCAATCAGCAGCGTATTGAGATAGGGCAGGTTTTCCGGGCTATCCCCGCCATTGCCCAGCCAGATCAGCTCGGCACACAGTTGCGTGCCGTCCCCGCATAGCGTGACCTTGTAGCGCGAGTCCCGGCTTTCCACCTCCCACACCCCCACCGGCGAAGCCAGCGCCGGCAGCGTCGCCGCCGCGGCAAAACCCAATGCGGCCAATGCGCGAACCATTGCCTTCATGCCAATTCTCCCACGGACCGATCCGCCGATAGATAGGAGCCCATGCTGCCGCCCGCAAACTGAACTCGGGCTGAATGGCCTGTCACGTCCCCGTCATGCAATGCCGCTAGCCTCTGCCTTGTCCCGGCGATCCCCATGCAGCCCGGACTGCCGCGCCCCACGTCCCCAACGTCGCGCCCGGCCTTTTGGAGCCCGGCCGCCAACCCCGGCTCCGCCGATCAGATCGGCATTTCGGCCGCCCTCGTGGCGGCCTCTTTTTTGGCAAAACTGTTGAACGCCACCGGCGAGGCTTCTAGCCTTGCCCATTCCGGTCTATTGGCTTGATGAAACACCCGGCGCCAACCCCTCGAGTCCCGCAATCCGCATGGCCAAGCTTTACTTCTCCTACGCGGCAATGAATGCGGGCAAATCCACGCTCCTGCTGCAGGCCGCCTATAATTACCGCGAACGCGGCATGCGCCCGCTGCTCTATACCTCCGCGCTTTACGCCCAGGATGGCGTGGGCCTGATCAGCTCCCGCATCGGCATTGCCGAGCCGGCCGAGCTTTATTCATCCGACGACGATCTCTACCAGGCCGTGCGCGACCATATGGACGAAGCCAAGGTCGATTGCGTGTTCGTCGACGAGGCACAATTCCTCACGCCCGACCAGGTCTGGCAACTTGCCCGCGTCGCCGATCGCCTCAAAATCCCCGTCATGTGCTTTGGCCTGCGCACCGATTTCCGCGGCAAGCTCTTCCCCGGCTCCAGCCAGCTCCTCGCCATTGCCGATGTGCTGCGCGAAATCCGCACCATTTGCGAATGCGGCGCCAAGGCCACCATGGTCGTGCGCCAGGATACATCGGGCCGCGTGCTGACCGATGGCGAACAGGTGTCGATCGAGAAATCGGTCTATATCTCGCTCTGCCGCAAACATTGGGAAGAAGCGGTTGGCCGCTGGCCCGTGAAAGGACCCGAACATGATCGTTGAGACCTCCGAGCCCAAGGGCGCGCTGACCATCCGCACCCTGGCCATGCCCGCCGATACCAATCCCGCCGGCGATATTTTCGGCGGCTGGGTGATGAGCCAGATGGATATTGCCGGTGCCATCGCCGCCGTCGAGCGCGCCCAGGGCCGCGTCGTCACCGTCGCCGTCGAAGCCATGACCTTCATCGCCCCGGTCAAGGTCGGCGATATCCTGTGCGTCTATACCTCCATCGAGCGGGTCGGGAACACCTCGATCACGGTGGGCCTCGAAGCCTGGGCCCGCCGCAACCGGCTCGATGATCGCGTCAAGGTCACCGAAGGGCGCTTTGTCTATGTCTCGCTGGGCGAAGATGGCCAGAAGCGCCGTATCGAACCCTGAAGCCATCGTTCAGCCCACATTCACCTGACTGATGTTTATTAAGCGCCATCAACCGCCGAGTGGCGGCCCACGGGGAGCACACATGAAATCCTTCCGCCTCGCCATTTTCACCGCCATGGCCGCCCTGGCGTCGGTCAGCGCCGCCTTGGCCGCGCCGGCCACCGTCACCACCAATGTCAACGTGCGCTCCGGCCCCAGTCAGCAGACCGCTGTGGTCGACGTGCTGCAGGCCGGCACGCGGGTTGATGCTCAATGCGACAGCAGCGGCTGGTGCCAGGTGAATTACGGCCGCGTCTCCGGCTGGGTCTCGGCCGCCTATGTATCGCTTGGCGGCGTGTCGATGAATCCCAAGCCACCTCAGCCACAACCCCAACCCGTCCCGGTTCCCGGCAATGGCGGCGGCTGGTTCCCCGGCAATCCCGGCCCCGGTCCCGGCAATGGCGGTGGCTGGAATCCTGGCAATGGCAATGGCGGCTGGAATCCCGGCTGGCCGCAGCCGCCGCGCCCGCAACCCCAGCCGCCCCGGCCCCAGCCTCCGGTCTATGAAGATGCCGGTGCCTGCTTCTTCAGCGAGCGCAACATGCGCGGCCGCAGCTTCTGCCTCGATCAGGGGGAAACCATGGACAGCCTGCCTCGCGGCTGGAACGACGCCATCCGCTCGGTCCAGGTCTTTGGCGGCGCCCGTGTCGATCTCTGCTCCGACCAGTTCCAGTACGGCGCCTGCGTCACGCTGCGCTCCGATACCCCGCGCCTGCGCGGCCAGATCGACAGCCAGGCTTCCTCGGTCGACGTCTATTAAGGTATTGAACTAGCAACCATATTGAAACGGGGCCGGGAACTTCTGTTCGTCCGGCCCCGTTTCTATTCTAGTGTGGTGAAAATTGTCTGGCGTTGAGTGAGGAGCGTCATCCATGAAATCCCATAAAGGCAGAACGCTGCTGAAAGTCATCGCGGCCATCGCTCTTGCAGCGGCCGCAATCGTGGTCTTCCTGCCCGCCACCCAGGCGGCCTCGGGCACCGCTGTCACCCTCCACCAGCAGACCCTGCGATAGCTTCATTCCCCTTGAAGGCGATTTGTTTGCTCTGGGTGCAGTCAAGAATGCGGTGGGTAAGTCCAGGACGAATACTCACCCGAAGGCGGGCGGCAGGTCCCCTGCGCAAAACCCCGCATCTTCAAGGGCTGCGCCCACCTTTTCTTTCTGCATCCGGGGCTTGGAGATCGGGCGGCAGCGCGGTAAGTTGCGCGCGCTTTGTTCGCGAGGGTTCCATCATGCGTCTTGTCACCACTCTCATTTCGGCCTGCCTGGCCATCGTCATACTGCTTGGCGCCGCCACGGCCAGCCTTGCGGCCGGCGAGACCGGCACGCACGCCTGGAGCGTCAAGCCCTTGGTCCTGGCCTCCGGCCCCGACCGCTCCTTTGCCGTCACCGGCCATATCCCGGCCGATACCCCGATCCGGGTGCTGCGCTGCCAGCGCGACTGGTGCCTGGTTGCGGCCAATAACCAGCGCGGCTGGGCCTCCAGCCTCTATGTCGACTATGGCCGCCACCCCGAGCCGGTCGTCGTCCATGGCCGCGGCACTGTCTGCTTCTTCGAAGGCACCAATTTCACCGGCGCCTCCACTTGCTTCAACAGCGGCACCACCATCGACGATCTGGCCCTGCAAAATCTCGACAACCGCTTCGCCTCGGTGCAGTTGACGGGCGCCGTCTCGGTCGCCACCTGCCGCGACCGCTACTTCCAGTCCTATTGCGAACGCATCGTGCAGTCCAAGCCCGCCCTGCCCACCTATCTGCGCGGTACGGTCTCCTCGATCAAAGTCTATTGATCCCGAACCGATCCTAGGCATACGACAAACAAAAGGCCCGCTTCACGCGGGCCTTTTTCGTTTTGGCGTTCCAACACCCCGCCATGCGGCAGTGTTCTCTTTAGGGGCGTTCTCCCAAGCCAGGTTCCACCGTCATTGCCCGGCTCGCCCGGGCAATCCATGCTTCAGCTGATGCTGAGAGATGGATCACCCGGACAAGCCGGGTGATGGCGATGAACCTACCGCGCCGGCAGGCTCAACCTGACGCCAACGCTGCCACGATCCTCGCCCGAGCCAATCCCATCCAGCCGCGCCGACAAACCGATATTGGCGCCGCCCACCAGCCCAAACCCGACCGTGCCCGACAGCCGCCCCTGCAATTCGCCCAGTTCTGAACCGCCGGCAATATCCAGCACGGCTTCGGCCCGCAGCCCCAGATCGACCACCACGCCATTGTCCAGCGTCAGCCGGTAGCCGATCCCCGGCCCCACGGCCAATTGCCCCAGGCCCGCCGTCACCGCCGGAATGCTCACGCCCAGACTATCGGTATAACCATCGCTGGTTTCCTCGAAATAACTCAGCTGGGCGCGCGGCGAGAAAGTCCACGCGTCGTGGCTCCATTGGCCTTGCAGCGCCGCGCTCAGCAGATAGCGCGTGGCGTCGAAATCATCCTCATAACTGCCGCTTGGGCTGATCGTATTGGACGATTGCCCGCCGGCCGCCAACAGGTCGAGATAGAGATTGTCGTTCAGCCGCGCCGTCAGATATGGCCCCGCCAGCCAGCCCGTGCCCGATGCTTGTGCCCCACCGTCAAAATTGCGCGACGCAAAATCGAACTGCACGAAACCGCCGATCAACAGGTCCGGATTGAGCAGATAATCCACTCCCAGCGCGGCGCTGCTAAACTTTTCCCCGCCCTCGTTCTCAAACAGCGAGAACTTGCCCTCGAACCACACATCCAGTGCCTCAGGCTGCTGGTTGCCGGCCATGGCGTCGATCGCCGCCAGCGAGGTCGAAACCCCGACCGGCCCGCCCTCCACCACTCCCGGCAGATAGCTCAGCAGCGTCGAGCCCAGGCTGCCGCCGCCCGAAACCACCCCGTTCAACCGCGCGATACGGCGCTCCTCGTCTGGTATATTGGCCAATATCTGTCGCGCCCTGCCGTCGAGGAATTCCTCGATCAGCGCCGTGGTCGCTTCCGCCGAATTGACCGCGCTAAAAGTGCAGATCACCGCTTCGCCCGCATCCAGCACAATGCTTGCGGTGCGACTCGGCACATCGCCCACGCTGTCGCTGTCTGAACAGACCAGCCCCATCAGAGTGTAGCCGGCCCCGCTCATATCGTCGGCTACCACGCTATAGCGTCCCGCCGGCAGCGCGATATCGGCGCTCTGCCCACTGCCACCCATCGTGGCAATCGACAGGTTTAGCCCCGACGTCGCCGAGCGGAATCCGAACACCGCGTCGCTGCCGACCGTTTCCTGCCGGATCGTCACCGAACCCAGCGCCGCCGCCTGCACATCGAGGCTCACCTGCCGCGTGGTATTCCCGCTGCCATTGGTCTGGTTGACGAAAGTCACCGCGCCGCCCACGGCGCCAGCCGTCAAGCCATTGGCTCCGGCATTGAGACTCACCGTGATATCCGTGCTGCCACCCGCCGCCAGCGTAAACGGCACGCCATCAGCCGCCCCGCTGATATCGAACACCCCGCCTGGCCCGCTCACCAGCACATCGATGTCGCTGCCGCCGCCATTGCTCAGCGTCCAGGTCTTGGACGCCGGCGCAAACGGGCCGCCCACCGGTCCCGAGGCGGAGAAATCCCCGCCATCGGCCACGCTCAAGGCACCCGGCCCGACATAGGTGAAGCCACCCGCCAGTGTCGCTCTCGCACTGCCCTTGCTGACCACGATATCCACCGCACCCACTCCCCCCGCGGGCGCGGTCGCGGTGAGTGAGGTATCCGAATTCACCGTAAAGCTGGCAGGCGCACCACCAAAACTCACGCCGGTCGCCCTGAACAGATCTGAGCCGCTGATCGTCACCGCCGTTCCGCCCGTCATCGGCCCTTGCGACGGCGCTACGCCGCTCACCACGGGCGTCGTCGGAACCACCGTAATCGTCGCCGTGGAATTCGCCGTGTAGGCGCCATTGCTGACCCGTACCTGGAAGCTATCGGTCCCGAAAAAATTGGCGGCCGGGGCATAGGTAAATGAACCATCGGCGTTAAGACCGAAGCTGCCCGATGCCGGCGGAACCACCAGAGTGGCGACCAGATTTGCGCCAGTGTCGTTGGCCAGCACGCCATTGGCGGCTGAAACCACCAATTGCTGATCTTCCTGCACGCTGTAGCTGTCATCCACAGCGACAATCGCGTTTCCGTCGATCAAAACGCCGCTGGTGCTCCCGATCGAGTTGAGCGTCAGTACCGCATCGCTGCCCGTCGCATTGCGGATCGTGCCGCCATTGAGCGACAACGCTCCGACCGTTACCCCATTAGAGTCCACGTCGCCCGGCTCGATGACATAGCTGAAGCGGAGCGCGTTCGAGCCAGACCCACTGACATAGGATAGCTGTTTGCCTGTCGTACCGACGGTCAGCACAATGCTCGGCCCCCCGGTGACCGTCACCGCCTGATCGAAATTGACGATAAAGTTCAGGCTCTGCGTGACGGTCCAGATGCCATTCGCAGGAACAGTGACAGACGTGACAACGGGCGGCGGCGCGGTCCCAACGGTCAACGAATAGGACTGCGTACCGGAGAACGGCCCGCCCGCACCACTGGCGGTGCTGTCTGTCGCGCGAACCACGAAATTATAGGTGCCGAGCGCCGTTGGCATGCCGGAAAGCACCCCGCCGGAACTCACACTCAGCCCGGGCGGCAACGCCCCTCCCGGCTCCACGGCAAAGCTATAGGGCGCTAACCCGCCAGTCGCCGACATCGTCTGCGAATAGGAGCCGCCCAAGACCGGGTTCGGTAATGTCGCCGGGTTGACCGTCACTGACTGCGCCAGCGCGGCAACCGTCAGCGCCGCCAGCGCCAGCACCGCCATTGCCACGCGCCAAGCCGCCGCCAGCGCAAGGCTGGCCAATCCCCCAAACCGCATCGTCCGCCCCGCCACTTCCACGCCCAATGCCGAGCCCACGAGACTAGGCATGATCTCGTATGCCGTCTTCTGCTTGAAAAAAAAAAACAGCGAAAACACGGATGACA
>UCAU01000007.1 GCA_900470445.1 Hyphomicrobiales bacterium
TTGAGAACTCAGGGAACCTCTGTTTTGGATGCCGGAAAGCAAACAGAGGTTCCCGCTTTCGCGGGAATGACATTGTGGATGGCGAGGGGAGGCGGGCTTTCCTCGTCAGACCTCGTAGCGATCCGTCGGGTCCTCGACTGGCCGATAGACAAAATAATCAAAATCAGCGGGACTCGTCGTGCCATTCAGATCATGCGCGGCCATGCCGACAAAGGCGCCGGTGAAGCTGCCATGGGCCTGATGACCCCCGCATTCATCCGAGAGGAGCGAGGCGTCGAGTACCGGACCGATGGGCTGCAAATCCTGCCCTTCGAGCGCATAGAAGAATTGCAGCTTGGGCCCGCGAATGCTCAGGGCCAGCTTGACCTTGCCTGTGTTGGGAATCTGCACGGGATCGGCCGGGAAGCGCAGATTGCCGTCGGGCCAGCTCATTTCCGAACTCATCAGCAGCAATTCGCGCTGGCCGTCGGAATGCGCGGTGACCGCCAGATAGAAGAAATTGTAGCGGCTGTAATAGGCGGTAAGGCCCGCCATCGTGCGTTCGTCCGTGGCCGCGAAATCGAGCACGGTTTCCGCATCGTAGGAGAAATGGGTCTGGCGGCGGGCGACAAGGGATTGCTCGAACCAGGAGCCGATCGACTCGCGCCCAAACAGGCGCAGCTTGTCGTTCTGAAGGGCAAAAATCCGTTCCGGCTCGGGCGTGCGCAGCCATTGGAAATCCTTGTGCAGCGCGCCTTCGAACGTATAGCGCTGCTCGGCCCAGTATTTGGCAGTGTCGAATGTGCCAGGCACTTCCACATGCAGCGAGGGGACCGGGCCGTGTTTCACGTGAATCCAGTCGTCTTCGCCCCAATAGGCTTCCTGAATGGCGGTTTCGCGGCCCAATACGCAGCGGCGGTTCTGCGTAGTGGGGCGGCCGGTCAGATGCACCAGATAGGTCTTGCCCTCGGGCGTTTCGACCAGATCGCCATGCCCGGCGCGCTGCAAAGCGGCAAAGGGCGCGTCCTTGGAGGTCAGGATGTGCTTGTCGGGATGGGTCTCGTAGGGTCCCCAGATAGTGCGCGAGCGCGCGAAGGTGACGGCGTGGTCATAGGCGGTGCCGCCTTCGGCGGTCAGCAGATAGTACCAGCCGTTTCGCTTATAGAGATGCGGACCCTCGACCAGTTTGAGATCGGTGCCCTGGTAGATATTCTTGATTGGGCCGACCAGCTTGCCCTGGGCGGGATCGAATTCCTGCAGCGCGATACCAGCGAATTTCAGCGGGCGCGTGCGGTGATCCCACAGCATGTTGACGAACCACTTCTTGCCGTCGTCATCATGGAACAGCGAGGGGTCAAAGCCCGAGGAGTTGGCATAGATCGGATCAGACCAGGGGCCCTCGATGTCGGGCGCGGTGACGATGTAATTATGCGCGTCCTTGAACGAGCCGTCCTTGCGCTTGACGTCAGTATAGACCAGCCAGAATTTTTCCCCGTCATGGCTGAGGCAGGGCGCCCAGACGCCGCAGCTATCGGGATCGCCGCGCATGTCGAGCTGCGCCTTGCGCGTCAGCGGGCGGGTGACGAGGTCCCAATTGGCAAGGTCCCTGGAATGATGGATCTGCACGCCCGGGAACCACTCGAAGGTCGAGGTGGCGATGTAATAATCATCTCCCACCCGCAGGATGGACGGGTCGGGATTGAAGCCGGGCAGGATGGGATTGGTGATCTGGGGCATATTTCCTCCTCCCCGCCACCGCTTCCCTTCTCCCCTTGTGGGAGAGGTGGCGCGCAGCGCCGGATGAGGGGTCTGCGATGGTTGAAAGACCCCCTCCCTGGCAGGGAAGGGGTCCGGGTTTGGCTTAGACGAAGCGGTTGATCAGGTTTTCGAGATATTCCTGGCGGCCGGACTTGGGCTGCGGGTTGATGCCATCGGCATGCACCTTGGCGGCGATGTCAGCCAGGCTCAGCTTGCCGGCAAGGATGTCCTGCCCGAGGCCATTGTCCCAGCCGGCATAGCGGCCATCGAGCAGCTTATCATATTCGCCATCCTCGATCAGGGCGACGGCGCCCTTGAGGCCACGCGCCAGGGTGTCGAGACCCAGGATGTGACCATGCAGCAGGTCGGCGGGGTCCAGCGACTGGCGGCGCACCTTGGCGTCGAAGTTGAAGCCGCCCTTGCCCAGACCGCCCTGCTTGAGGATGTAGTAGAAGGCCAGAGCCATTTCGCCCGCATTGTTGGGGAAGTGGTCGGTATCCCAGCCGGACTGCAGATCGTTGCGGTTGGCGTCGACCGAACCGAGCTGGCCCAGCGAAGAGGCAACAGCCAGTTCATGCTCGAAGGAGTGACCGGCCAGGAAGGCGTGGCCAACCTCGATATTGCACTTAACCTTCTTTTCGAGGCCGTATTTCTGCAGGAACCCAAACACCGTGGCGACGTCGAAGTCGTACTGGTGCTTTGATGGCTCCTGTGGCTTGGGCTCGATCAGGATCTGGCCCTTGAAGCCGATCTTTTCGGCGTGCTCGATGACCAGATGCAGGAAGCGGGCCATCTGGTCCTGCTCCTGGCCGATCTTGGTATTGAGCAGGGTTTCGTAGCCTTCGCGGCCGCCCCAGAGCACATAATTCTCGCCGCCCAGTTCATGGGTCAGCTCGAGCACGGCCTTCACCTGACCGGCGGCATAGGCGAAGATTTCCGGATCGGGATTGGTCGCGGCGCCCGCCATATAGCGGCGGTTGGAGAACAGGTTCGCCGTGCCCCAGAGCAACTTCTTGCCGCTTTCCTGCATCTTGGCAGCGATGATGTCGCCAATGACGCGCAGGTTCTTGTTGCTCTCCTCGAGCGTTGCGCCTTCGGGGGCCACGTCAACGTCGTGGAAGGCGAAGAAGGGCACGTCGATCAGGTTGAAGAATTCAAAGGCCACTTCGGCCTTGAGCTTGGCGCCTTCGAGACCCTTGTCGAACCAGGGGCGGTCGAAAGTGCGGCCGCCGAACGGGTCGCCGCCTTCCTGCGCAAAGGTGTGCCAATAGGCGATGGCCGGGCGGATATGGTCTTCCATCCGCTTGCCGGCGATCACTTCGTCCTTGTTGTAATGACGATAGGCCAGCGGGTTCTTGCTGGCAGGGCCTTCATACTTGACCTGGCTCAGGCCCTTGAAAAAATCACTCACGAAATTGCCTCCTCGATGGCAGGGTAAAGGGCGCGATAGCGCGCATATTGATCGGAATAGGCGGCCGACAGGGATGTGTCGGGCGCGATGACGGTCTTGATCGGCGGCATGGTCATGATGTCGGCCGGGCTGGCCCCGGTCGCGGCGCAAAGGCCGAGCCGGGCGGCGCCCAGCGCGCCACCAAAATCGCCATCCTCGGGGAGGGCGATTTCCATGTCGAGATTGGTCGCCAGCAGCTTGAGCCAGAGCGCGGATTTACTGCCGCCGCCGACGGCCAGCAGGCGGTCGATCCTGGTGCCGGCATCGGACAGGACACGCTGGCAATCGCGCATGGCAAAGGTCACGCCTTCCATCACAGCCTGGGCCAATTGCGCCGGCTCGGTGCTCTGGCTGAGGCCGGTGAAGGAGCCGCGCGCCCTAGCATTGTTATGCGGGGTGCGCTCGCCCGACAGGTAGGGCAGGAAGATTTCCTCGCCCGGCCCTTTGAACTGGGCTTCGGCGGCGCGGGAAAGATCGGCCTGTTTCTGGCCGGTAATGCGCGAGAGCCAATTGAGGCTATCGGTGGCCGACAGGATCACCCCCATCTGGTGCCAGGTATCGGGAATGGCGTGGCAGAAGGCGTGTACGGCGCCCTTGGTATTGGGGCGAAACTTATCGTTGGAAACGAACAGCACGCCCGACGTGCCCAGCGACACAAAGCCTTCGCCGGGCCGGATGGCGCCGATGCCGCAGGCCGAAGCGGCATTGTCACCAGCGCCGCCGGCAATGACCACATCGCCCGACATGCCCCAGCGAGCAGCGAATTCGCGCTTGAGATTGGCCGAAGGGGCCGAGCCTTCAACCAGGCGCGGCATATGCGAGCGGTTCAGCCCGGTTACGGCCAGCAATTCATCGGACCAGTCGCGCTTGGCCACATCGAGCCACAGCGTGCCGGCGGCGTCGGACATGTCCTCGACATGCTCACCGCTCAGCAACAACCGCACATAGGCCTTGGGCAGCAGCACCTTGGCGATTCTGGCGTAAATGTCCGGCTCGTGCTTGCGCACCCAGGCGATCTTGGGGGCGGTAAAGCCGGGCATGGCGATATTGCCGGCAATGTCGCGCAGGGAGGGAAGGGCGGCTTCCATCTCGAGGCATTCGGCAGCCGAGCGGCCGTCGTTCCACAGAATGCAGGGCCGCAGCACTTCGTCGTCCTTGCCCAGCAAGGTGGCACCATGCATGTGGCCGGAAAGGCCAATGCCGCGCACCTTGGCGAGATCAGCTCCGTGGCTGGCCTTGAGCTTGTCCACAGCGGCCAGCGTTGCCGTCCACCAATCATTGGGGTTCTGTTCGGACCAGCCGGGATGGGGGCGCACGGGCTCGACGGCGGGGGCCGAAGCGTCGCCAACAGGCTTGCCATTATCGTCGATCAGCAACGCCTTGACGCCGGATGTGCCGATATCGATGCCGAGAAAAGTCATGAGGCACGTACCTCATTGGCGGTCACAAACAACATCTGAACGTCCTCCCGGCCCATTTTCGGGCCACGCCGGTTTGGTGATGGCGTGCTTCTTAGCGCAGATTGTCGCGCAGGAAAATCCCGATTTCAATGGGGGCGTTACCGGAAAGCCCATTGCCGCCCAAAGCCAGGGCCCGCGCCGCCGCAATCGCCTGGCGAATTTCGCCGTCCGGATTCTGGTCGAGCACCACGTCAATCGCCCCGCCCACCAGGCCTTGCCGCGTGGCGGCGGTCAATTCATGGGCGATGACGCGGATGGCGCCGGCCCGGCCGGAGCTCTCCAGCGCCTTGACCAGCCCGGTATTGCCCGCGCCCAGATTGTAGAGCCCGGCAAGATCGGGGTGCTCAACGAGGAGCGCGGCGACGATTGATTCGGTCTGTGAGGCTTCGTCATGCCCCTCGAGCGGCCCCACCACGGTGACGGCAGGAAATTCGGCGGCCAATGCCGCATGAAAGCCAGCCAGGCGATCGGAGTGATCGCGCAGATGCAGCGAGCCGGCGATCAGTGCCACCTTACCGCCCTGCGGCAGGAACCGGCCGAGCAGCGAGGCCGCGGTGCGGCCGGCCGCGACATTGTCGATGCCGATGAAATGGCGGCGCTGCGAACCGGGCAGGTCCGAGACCAAAGTGAGCACGGCAATATCGCGCCGGCTGGCAGCGTCGACAGCGGCCAGCACAGCCGGATCTTCTCCCGCCACGATGACAGCGCAATCGCAGGTTTTTGCGTCAAGCCCATCCAGCGCCCGGGCCAGGGCCGCTCCATCCAGCGCCTTGACCCGCAAAATCTGGATATGCACCCGATCGCTCAGCGCCGGCGCCGTCCAGCGCTCGATCGCCTCGGCAAGGCTGGCCATGAAGGCGTTGGAGCCATCGGGGATGATGAAGGTAACGCCGATGTCGCGGGCGCGGGCCAATAGCGACGCCGACAGATCGCGGTGAAAGCCGATCTCGGCAATGGCCGCTTCGACCTTTTCAACGGTGGCGGCGCGTACGCCGGGACGCCCATTGAGCACGCGATCGACCGTGGCCAGCGATACGCCCGCCACCCGCGCCACGTCATGGACGGTGACGCGCCGTCTGCCAGCGATCTCATTCACGGCACTTTCCTTCCCTCATTGTGCGTACACTCGACACCGCCCGAGAAAAGGTCAAGTCCGACATTGCAGGGCGCCGAGAAAGCGCGCTAGACCATAGCGCCAAAACCTGGAGGGGCAGCATGACCATTGCGGTATCGACATTCGGCGAACACGCAGGCAAGCGGGTGGATCAGTTCCGCTTGGTGAGCGATACGGGCGTTGAAGTCGACCTGATCGGCTATGGCGTGGTGGTGCGCGACTGGCGCGTGCCGGTGGCCGGGGCCCCGCGCTCGGTGGTGCTGGGATTCGACAATTTCGACGCCTATCCCGCCCATAGCCCGCATTTGGGTTCGCTGGCCGGGCGCGTCGCCAACCGCATCAAGAATGCCTCCTTCGATCTCGATGGAAAAACCTACAACCTGCCCGCAAATGCCGGCAGCCTGCAATTGCATGGCGGCGAGCAGGGTCTGGGACGGCAGGTGTGGGACGGGGAAGTGGACGAAGCCAATACCGCCGTGCGCTTCACCCATTTCAGCCCGGACGGCGCGATGGGCTATCCCGGCAATGTCAATTTCACCGCGACCTACCGGCTCAAGGGCCATCGCCTGTTGCTGGAGCTGACCGCAACGACCGATCGGGCCACCCCGATCAGCCTGGTACAGCATCAATATTTCAACCTGGGCACATCAGCCGATGTGCTCGACCATACCATCCAGGTCAATTCGTCGGCCTATACCCAATTGGGCGAGGACCTGGCGCCAACCGGCGCCATCCTGCCATCGGCCGGCACGCCTTATGACCTGCGCCAGCCGCGCAGCATGCGCGACGGCAATGGCGCGCCGGTGGATTACGACATCGGCATGGTGCTCGACACCGGCCGCAATCATGCCGATCCGATCGCCACCGTAGTCGGACCGGACCAGGCGCTGACGCTCAAGCTGTGGAGCGACCGGCCGGGCGTGCAGGTTTACAATGGCGTCTGGACCGACATTCCGGTGCCGGGCCTGAATGGCAAGCATTATGGCAAACATGCCGGCTTCTGCCTTGAGGACCAGGCCTTTGCCGATGCGGTGCACAATCCGCATTTCCCCAATGTGATCTATTCGCCCGACCGCCCCTATAGCCATTGGTGCGAGTTCGAGATCGCCTGAGCGGCACGAGCCTGCGACAGAATCTGGCAGCAGTGATACCCGAATCACTGCTGCCACGGCCTGTCAGCACGCGTGAATGAAGCTTTCCTCATGATGCCGCGTTGCTGCGACATGAGGAGAGACGACATGACCCCTTTCACCATCGCTGTTTCCGACGCCGATCTTGCCGATCTCAAAGACCGGCTCGCCCGCACCCGGTTTCCCCATATCCTGCCCGATGCCGGCTGGGGCGATGGCATAGACGACAACTTCCTGCGCGATTTTGTTGCCTATTGGGGCACGCGCTACGATTGGCGCGCCGCCGAAGCCAGGCTCAACGCTTTCCCCCAATTCACCGAGGTGATCGCGGGCGAGCTGGTGCATTTCGTGCATGTGCGCGGCCGCGGCCAGACCAATGTGCCACTCCTCTTGGCCAATGGCTGGCCATCCAATTTCGTCGAATTGCTGCCGCTGGTGCCGCTGCTTACCGAGCCGGTCGATGGCGTGGCGTTTGACGTGATCATTCCCTCGCTGCCCGGCTTTGGCTTTTCCGGCAAGCCCAGCCGGCCCGGCATGAACCTGACCCGGGTCGCCCCGCTCTGGGCCGAGCTGATGAGCCGCCTCGATTATCCAAAATTTCTCGTATCCGGCTCCGATCTGGGCGCTGGCGCGGTGATGGCGCTGGTGCGCGACTTTCCCGACCGGCTGATCGGAGCGCATTACATCAATGTCTATTTCGGTTTTCCCAAGCCGGACGATCTCTCGCCCGAGGAAAAGGCCTATGTCGAGCGCGGCAATTACTGGGCCTTTGCCGAGGGCGCCTATGCCATGATCCAGGCCACCAAACCCGCCACGCTCGCCGTCGGCCTCAACGATTCCCCGGCCGGGCTCGCCGCCTGGATCCTCGAAAAATATCGCACCTGGTCGGATAATGGTGGCGATATCAGCAATGCCTTCGAGTTCGAAGATCTGGCCACCATTCTCTCGGTCTATTGGTTCACCCAGACGATCGGCTCCTCCGTGCGGCTCTACAAGGAGGCTTTTGCCGATGCCGAATTGCCCAAAAAACCGCCCCGGCACGACGTGCCCCATGCCATTCTCGTGCCGCCCGCCGACAATCCGGCGCCGCGCGCCTGGGGCGAACGCAATCTCTGGAATATCGTGCGCTGGACCGAACTGAGCCAAGGCGGCCATTTCCCGGCGCTCGAAGTGCCCGAGGCGATGGCCCACGACATCCGTGCGTTTCATGGCCAGATCGCGTAATTCTGGCGCCGCGACACCGGCCATGCAGACGCTTGGCTCCGTCCCGGGAATCTGGCATCCAAGGGCGCCAGAGGAGAACGAACCATGGACAAGACCGAGCGGCTCTTCGCCGTCATGGATGCGCTGCGACGCCATCGCCGGCCGGTCACGGCTGCCGCTTTGGCCGAGGAACAGGGCGTTTCCGTGCGCACGCTGTATCGCGACGTGCAGACGCTTATCGGGCTTGGGGCGCCCATCGATGGTGAGGCGGGGGTGGGCTATATGCTGAAACCCGGCTTCTTCCTGCCGCCCCTGATGTTCACGCCCGAAGAACTCGAGGCCCTGGTGCTGGGTGCCCGCTGGGTGGGCGCGCAACCCGATGACGGGCTGGGCGCGGCGGCACAGAATGCCCTGGCCAAGATCGCCACCGCCTCGCCCGAGGATTTGCGCGACCGCATCAACGATACCGGCCTATGGCCGGTGGCGGTGTGGAGCAACAAGACCCCCATGCCGGTACTGGGCCAGGTGCGGCAGGCCATGCGGACCGAAAAAGCGCTGCATATTTGCTATGAAGATGAAAGCGGGCGGCCCAGCGAGCGCGCCATCTGGCCGGTGCAACTGGCATATTACGAAGGCAAGCAGGTCATCGCCGCCTGGTGTTGCCTGCGCCAGGCCTTCCGCAATTTCCGCACCGACCGCATCGTGTCGCTGCTGATGACCGAGGACCGCTACGGCAAGCGCCGCGCCATGCTGGAACGCGAATGGCGCGAGGTACTGGCCACGGAACGGCGTGGCGAGTGAGCCAGCGGCAAGCCGCACTCGTTTCACGTGAATCAGCCGAACAGATTGAGCAGGTTCGCCAGATCATCCGGCGCGATGCGGCCAATCGCTATGCCGCCGAGCCAGAGCGCATGCAGGCCGGCCAGGCACCAGGTGAACAGCGCAAAGCCGGGCTTGGCCGTTTTGTGGCGAAACCGGCTTTGCGCCAATAGGCCCCCAATGATGCCAAAACCCAGATCAATGCTGTGCAGCATGGTTTCCGAAATGCGCCATTGATTGGTCCGGGCATAGTGCTTGTCGGTGGCATAAAGCCCGAAGGACAAGGCGCCCATCCCAAGATAGCCGGCCCCCAGCCAGAGCGGCGCGAGACCCAGCGCCAGGTCATAAGTGAGCAAAACCAATAGACCCACGGCAAGCCAGGGCCGCGGATCGAAACGCTGCTCATTGGCGACCGGCGGCAGGCCGCACGATCGCACGGCCCGGGTCGGGGCGGGGTTGGCACCCCGGATGCGAGCGTTGATTGCACGCGGGCGACCTTGCGCATCAACGCCGGTGTCGAAATCGAGCTGATCGCCAATCAGCGGACGCGTAGCGATGCGGCTGATGGATTTGATATGGACGAAATAGCGCTCGCCTTCGGCATCGCGGATGAAACCGAAGCCGCGATCATCGTTCCAGTCGACCAATTGCCCACTTTTGCGCATGTTCTGCCTCCGCGCCTGCCAGCATAGCCACAGGCCGGTTAAGCAGGCTTTTGCGGGGCCAAAAATAGCTCGAGAAAACCATTGATCGGTAAACGACGATGGATGTAGGCTAGGGCTTCCTTCCATTTTTTCATGCCGTTTGTCATGTCAGATACTGCGAAGCGTTTCGTGCAAACCCAATTGGCCCGCACGGAGATCGAGATCGGGGGTTCTCATCCCTGGGACGTGCAGGTGCACAATGAACGCCTCTATGGCCGCGTGCTCAGTCAGGGCACTTTGGGCCTGGGCGAAAGCTATATGGATGGCTGGTGGGATGCCGAAGCGCTCGACCAGTTTCTGTTCAAGCTGATCACCGCCAATATCCAGGACAATTTCCCCAAGGATTTGGCGCTGATCGGCAGCGTGCTCAAGGGCAAGCTGCTCAATATGCAGCGCCTGCGCGTCACCGAAGTGGGCGAAAAGCATTACGATATCGGCAATGATCTCTACGCCGCCATGCTCGACAAGCGCATGATCTATTCCTGCGGCTATTGGCATAATGCGGGGGATCTCGATGCCGCCCAGGAAGCCAAGCTCGATCTGATCTGCCGCAAGGTGGGGCTGCAGCCGGGCATGCGCATTCTCGATATCGGCTCGGGTTGGGGCGGCTTTCTGCAATTTGCTGCCGAGCGCTATGGCGTGTCGGGGGTGGGCGTTACCGTCTCCAAGGAACAGGCGGCTTTGGCCAATGAACGCACGGCTCATCTGCCGGTCGAGACCAAATTGCTCGATTATCAGGCGCTGGACGGAAAATTCGATCGCATCATCTCGATCGGCATGTTCGAGCATGTCGGCTACAAGAATTACCGCGCCTATTTCGAAAAGGCGGCGAGCCTGTTGGCGCCGGACGGGCTGATGCTGCTGCACACCATTGGCGGCCACAGCTCGACCAGCCATGGCGATCCGTGGAGCGAAAAATACATTTTTCCCAATGGCATGCTGCCCTCCATCGCCCAGATCGGCAAGGCCATCGAGGGCCTGTTCGTGATGGAGGACTGGCACAATTTCGGCGCCGATTACGACAAGACGCTGATGGCCTGGCATGAGCGCTTCGTCGCGGCCTGGCCGCAGCTGAAAGACCAGTATGACGAGCGTTTCTACCGGATGTGGCGCTATTATCTCAACGTCTTCGCCGCCCTGTTCCGCGCCCGCAATATCAGCCTCTGGCAGGTGGTGCTGTCCCCGCGCGGCGTGCCCGGCGGCTATACGAGCGTGCGGTGAGCCGTGATTCACGTGGAACATTTGTCCACAGGCTTATGCACAGGGGCATGAGTACATCCGTGTCCAAACAGGACCCGGACGGTTGACCGTTCGCCTCCTCCCCTTGAGGGGAGGGTTCACCCGGACTCGCCTCCCCCACGATGTCATTCCGGCGCAGGCCGGAATCCATGCTCTGAAACATCCGATAACAGCAATGGTTGTGGTTGGATGCGGACCTGGATTCCGGCATGCGCCGGAATGACACCGCAGTCTTGAATGCACCCAGCGTAAACTCTCCCTCAGAGCGCCGGAGCCGAAAGACACCGTCTAAAAAAGCAGTCGCCGCAGCGGGAGTTTGATGGGCGCGGGGAAGCCGGTCTTGAGGTCATCCCAGAATTGGCCATCGGCCGGACCGATAAAGACATGCCCCTTGGGCAGCTTGTCGCGGGCGAACCAGCCCGCTTCGGAGATGGATTCCCCCGCAGCCGGATTGGCGGTGATGTCGAGTTCGCCCGAGACGTAGTCGGCCAGGAACCAGAACTTGATCATGCGCTCCCTGTCATCGAACAATTCATCGATATAGGCCATGGCGCCGGCGCGCACCCGCAGCCCGGTTTCCTCGAACGTCTCCCGCTCGGCTGCGGTCGACAATTCCTCTTCGCCTTCGACGCCACCGCCCGGTGGCGCCCAGAAATCATGGATGCCGGGGCGAAAATGGCGGACCAGCAGGATCTTATTGTCGCGCAGCACCAACGCGCCGGCGGAAATGCGGTGGGCCATCATGCCAGCCCCATATTGACGCGATAGCTCAATGCTTCGGCGATGTGCGGGCGAGCGACGCGATCGACTCCGGCCAAATCGGCCAGGGTGCGAGCGACCTTGAGCACGCGATGATAGGCGCGGGCGGAAAGATTGAACCGCTCGGCCGCCTGCAGCGGCAGCGCCTGGCTTTCCCGGTCGGGATTGACCAGCTTTTCGATCAGCGTCGGTCCGGCGGCGGCATTGGTGAAAATGTCGGGCGCACCATGTTCGAGAAAGCGCTCGCGCTGCCGTTCACGCGCCGCATGAACACGCTGGGCGACAATATTGGAGCTTTCACCCGCATTGGATGGGGCGATCATATCGGCGGCGGTGACAGCGGGCACGTCGATGCGGATATCGATGCGATCAAGGAACGGGCCGGACACCCGGGCCTGATAATCGCCGGCACAGGCCGCGCCGCGCTTGCAGGTATGGCCCGGCGTGCCGGCCATGCCGCATTTGCACGGATTCATCGCCGCGATCAGTTGCACCCGGCTGGGATAATTGATGCGCGCATTGGCGCGGGCAATCACTGTCTCGCCGCTTTCAAGCGGCTGGCGCAGGCTATCGAGCACCTGGGGCGCAAATTCGGGCAATTCGTCGAGAAACAGCACGCCATTATGCGCTAGGCTCACTTCCCCCGGCCGCACCCGCAGCCCGCCGCCGACCAAAGCCGCCATGGAGGCCGAATGATGGGGCGCGCGGAACGGCCGCCGATCGGAAATGGCGCCGCCGGCCAATTCGCCCGCAATGGACTGGATCATCGAAATATCTAGCAATTCGCGCGGATTGAGCGGCGGGAGGATTGAGGGCAGACGCGCCGCCAGCATGGATTTACCAGCGCCGGGCGGGCCGATCATCAGCATATTATGGCCACCCGCCGCCGCCACTTCGAGCGCCCGCCGCGCCACCTGTTGGCCGCGCACTTCGCTCAGATCAGGCAGCGCTCCATTGGGCAGATATTTGCGCGGCAGCGGACGCGCTGCCAATTGCCGGCCGGTCAGGTGATTGACCAGCGCCAGCAGACTCTCGGCGGCAATGATATCGATGCCCTCGCCGGCCCAGGCCGCTTCGGGACCGGAGGGCGCGGGACAAATAATCCCCAGGTCGCGGCTTTGCGCGGCAATGGCGGCCGGCAGCACACCGCTGACCGAGGCCAGCCGTCCATCCAGGCCCAGTTCGCCCAGCACCAGAAACCCATCCAGCGCATCCTGCGGGATGGCGCCCATGGCGGCCATCAGGCCGAGCGCGATGGGCAGATCGTAATGGCTGCCTTCCTTGGGCAGGTCGGCCGGCGCCAGATTGATCGTAATGCGCTTGGGCGGCAGGCCCAGGCCCGAGGCGATCAGCGCAGCATGGACGCGTTCGCTGGATTCCTTGACCGCCTTGTCGGGCAGTCCGACCATGAGAAATTTCGGCACGCCCGGCGCGATCTGCACCTGCACATCGACCGGCACGGCCTCAATGCCCTGAAACGCCACGGTCGCAACGCGGGTAACCATGCCTCAAGCTCCCCTAAACCCATGGCAAGCCTAGCAGGACTCCCATTGGCCGACAAGAACGTTTGGCGAACAGAATATGGCTCATTAACCATGCGCGCTGCCACACTGGTTACCCTAATCCTCCATTAACCGCGCCATGTTGAATCAAAGGCCAGATTTGTTTGTTGCATAGAGTTCCGCCCAATGACCGCCAGCCGGCCATTCTTCTCGTTTTCCGCCATTGCCAAGACCTCGCTGGCCGCGGCCGTCGTGTTCATCCTGGCTGCCTGTTCCACCGGCGGGGGGCTCTATGGCGCCATTCCCGGCGACAATCGCCCGCATAAGGGCGTCGACCGCGCCCGCAACATGCCGATCCAGGGGATCGACGTGGCGCGCTATCAGGAGAATGTGGATTTCCAGGCCGCCTTTGGCGCCGGCATCCATTTCGTCTTCATGAAGGCGACCGAGGGCAAGGATTATGTCGATCCCAATTTCCGGGTGAACTGGGAGCGGGCGCGCCAGTCAGGCATGCCGCGCGGCGCCTATCATTTCATGACCTGGTGTTCGCTGGCCTCCGAGCAGGCGGCCTGGTTCGTGGCCAATGTGCCCAACGATCCCGATGCGCTGCCGCCGGTGCTCGATCTGGAATGGAACAATCATTCGAGCTGCAAGAACAAGCCGAGCCGGGCCGATGCGCTGGAAAAGATCCGCGTCATGCTGGACGCCATGGAGCGTCATACCGGCAAGCTGCCGATCATCTATACCGACATGAATTTCCACCGCGATATTCTGGAAGGCGAGTATTTCCCCAATGCGTTCTGGCTGCGCTCGACCGCTGCCGAGCCGCATGAGCGCTACCACAACCGCACCTGGACCTTCTGGCAATGGACCCAGACCGGGGTGGTGCGTGGCGTGCGTGGGGAAGTGGATCGCAATGCGTTTTACGGCAACCAGAATGACTGGCTGACGTTCCTCTCGACCGGTTGCGATCCACGCGCCATTGCGGCGCTCTTGCCGACCGGCCGGTGCGGCTACGCCAAATAATTGCGGGCCTTGCCAGCCTCTTGGGGCAGGATTAGCCTCACCCATGTAATTGCGGGCGGGCGCCCGACTAGAGGAGGACCATTAGATGGCCAAAGGACAAATGCGCAGCAATAAGGAAGCCAAGAAACCCAAAAAGGACAAGGTCGCTGCGGCCAAGCCCGTGACGGGTCTGGGCGCCGGCAGCACCGGCAATGTGGCCAAGAAATAGGGCCAGGTTTGTCTTGCTGAAATGTCGAACGGTCGGCTCACGCCGGCCGTTTTTTTATTGCACCGTGCTGAGCTGGGATGGCGATGTCTGCGTGGCGGCAATGCCGGCCGCGCCGGAACCGATAATGGCAAAGATCAGCAAGACGATTGCCGCGGTGATACGCATTAAGCCCCTCCGCCTCATTCAAGGTCTTGAGGGATAGGTGCGCCCCAAGTTCGGCAGGGTCAAGACCCGTGTTAAGACTTGATTAACATAGCAATTTTACGAAAATTCTAGCCGCCGAGCAGGCCGCTGGCCTTGACCCCGTCAAAGACGAATTGCACCGCCAAAGCCGCCAGCAGAATGCCGACGACGCGCGACACCACGGCCAGGCCCGTAACGCCCAGCAGGCGCTGGATGGGGATAGCGACCAGGAGCGTCAGCCAGGCGAGGAACAGAATCACCACGATGGCGACCAGCACGGCCCAGAATTCGAGATCGGTCTTGGTGCCGGTGGTGAGCAGGATCACCGCCGAGATCGCGCCGGGGCCGGCCAGCAACGGCATGGCCAGCGGAAACACGGCAATGTCCTCGCGCTGACGAGCCTCGACCTCTTCCTCATCGGTGGTGCCGGTGCCGCCCGAATGGCGAGCAAACACCATGTCGATGGCGATCAAGAACAGCAGCAGACCGCCGGCGGTACGGAGCGCAGGAATGGTAATGCCGAACACCTCGAGAATGGCACTGCCCAAAACGCCGAACAGCAACAGGATCAACCCGGCAATGATCACGCCGCGCGTGGCAAAGGCAAAGCGCTGCTTGGCCGTATTATGCTTGGTCAGCGCCGCGAAGATAAAGGCGATGTCAGCCACGCCCACAGTGGCAAACAGGGTCGCAAAGGCGACGAAGAATGTCGTTGTGGGCATTGCAGCAAGGTCCCCGCTTTTGGCCACCAGCATTAGCGGGTTAGAGGGGCGGGGGCTAGCGCGATCACCAGGCGTCGTTCAACGCCATTTCGACCAAGCGATCCAACATTTGGAATGGGCAATTGGCCGCCATGGCAATAACAGCGAGGCAGCGCACAGGGCAGCGCACCGCCTTGGCGACAGCGCCGGTCCATTCGCCGCCATGGATGAGCAAACGATGGCCTTGATGGGTCCGCAGACCCAGACCCCAGCCATAGGGCGTGTTCATGCCGTTGGCGAGTTGCCCGGGAGCCTCGACAATGTCGGCAAGGCCCAGCGCGTCCTGATTTTGCTGATGCAGCCAGAGTGCAAAGGCCCGGCTGGTTGACCAGAGCCCGCCATCACCCTGCGTCAGGGGCAGGCATTGTCCCATATGGGCGACCTGCGGATAGGTTCTGATATCCCGCGCAAAACCCATGCCCTCAATATCCAATGGCACCAGCAGGCGGGCATTGACGAAGGCCGCGAATGGCTCGCCGGAAATGCTCGCCACGAGCCTGGCTAGGAGAATGTAGCCGAGATTGGAGTAGGCGTAGCTGGCAGCAGGCGGCGTTGCCAAACCAGGTAGGGCAGCCAGCGCCGCAGAGACAAAATCCTCGGTCCAATCACCCGGCGCCTGCGCTTCAAGCACGCCACCAGCAGGCAGGCCGGCAATGTGATGGGCGAGCTGACGCGGCGTAATGTCAGCGGCCCAAAGCGGCAGATCACTCAAATAGCGCGCGACTGGTTGGTCCGGATCGAGTTGTCCATCGCGGACGAGGATTGCAGCGGCCGCGCCGGTGAGTTGTTTGGCAAGGCTGGCGCCATAGAAGCGGTCCGTCGCCACCACCGCCCGGCCATTCGGCCAAGTTCCGGCGACAAACTCCTCAATGAAACCCGACGCGGTGCAACGCGCTACAGTGATCGGCGTGCCTGATGCAAAATCCGCAAGATCGACGAGTGATGCCAGCGGGCGCACCGCAAATCAGCTCCGCCGCTTCTCGATCGCGTCCCAGATCATCACGGCGATGTCCGGGCCGCCGAAGCGTTTGATTTCGCGGATGCCGGTGGGCGAGGTGACGTTGATCTCGGTAAGGTAGTCGCCGATGACGTCGATACCGACAAAGATCATGCCGCGCTCTTTCAGAGCCGGGGCGATCACAGCGCAGATTTCGCGCTCGCGCTCGGTGAGCGGGGAAAGTTCGGGGCGGCCGCCGACATGCATGTTGGAGCGCGCCTCGCCATCGGCGGGGATGCGGTTGAGCCCGGCAACCGGCTCACCATCGATGATGATGATGCGTTTATCGCCCTTGCGCACATCCGGCAGATATTTCTGGATCATGAAGGGTTCGCGGTAATTGGCCTCGAACAGTTCGAGCAGGCTCGCCAGATTGTGGTCGCCCTCCTGGATGAAGAACACGCCGGCCCCGCCATTGCCGTAGAGCGGCTTGACGATGATATTGCCATGCTCCTTGCGGAAGTCATGGATCTGGCTGCGGTCGCGCGTCACCAGGGTCGGCGGCATCAGCTCGGGGAAATCGGTGACGAGGATTTTTTCGGGCGCATTGCGCACGGCCGCGGGCGGATTGACCACCAGGGTCTTAGGATGGATGCGCTCGAGCAGGTGCGTGAGCGTGATATAGTTCATGTCAAAGGGCGGGTCCTGGCGCATCAGCACCACGTCCTGGGTGGACAGATCAATGCGCGCAGCTTCGCCCAGGGTGAAATGCTCGCCCTTGGGCTTATCGATCACGGTGATCGGGGCGGCCAGCGCCGAAACCACATTGCCGCGCAGGGCCAGGCTATCGGGCGTATAATGCAGCAATTGGTGCCCGCGCTCCTGCGCCTCCAGCATCATGGCGAAGGTGGAATCGCCGCGTGGATTGATACTGGCGACATGGTCCATCTGGACGGCGACTTTGAGCATGCTGTTGGCCCTTGTTTGATTCTTGGTTCCAGGCGCGACCCTATCAGCTCGCGTCGAACGCATTCACCAAATGGCGCGGCCATGTGCGGGGTGCAAGGAAAATTACGTCAAAGCGCAGGTCGGTATGGGCCTTGGCCGGATGGCGGCTGAGCCAATATTCGGCGGCCCGCGCGATGCGCGCTTGATTGACCGCCGCCAGGGCCTCGGCATGGGCGCTGGCTTTATTGCGGGTTTTGACCTCGACAAAGACCGTCACGCCAAAGCGCTCGGCGATGAGGTCGATTTCCCCAACCGGGGTTTTGTAGCGGGTCTCCACGATGCGGTAGAGTTTTAGCCGCAGGAAAAACGCGGCCAGCGCCTCACCGCGATGACCGCCCAGATGAGCTTTGAGGCGCGCCTTACTTTTCGGCTTTGAGGGCGAGGGCGGCATCGTAGACTTCCTTGCGCTTGAGCCCGTATTTTTTGGTCACTTCATCGACGGCCGCCCGCAGGGGGTGCTTCTCCATTTCGGCGACGAGATCGGCCTGCCAATCGGCGGCGTCTGGAGCAGAAGCCTCGGCGGCGCCGGCGACGACGATGACGGCTTCGCCCTTGGTTTCGGTATCGGCAAATTCGGCGGCCAGAACGGGCAGGGTGCCGCGATGGACGCGCTCGAAGCGTTTGGTCAGCTCCAACGCCACCGCCGCCTGCCGCTCGCCAAAGATGTCGGCCATGGCCGCCAGCGTGTCATCGAGCCTTCGGGGGCTTTCGTAAAACACCAAAGTTTCACGTGAATCCTTGAGCGCCGTGATGGCAGCGGCCCGGGCGCCGGCCTTGTTGGGCAAAAAGCCGTGAAAGGCAAAGGCATCCGTGGGCAGGCCCGCCACGACCAGCGCCGAGAGCAGAGCCGAAGCACCGGGAATAGGAAAGACCGGCAGATTGGCTTCGGCCAAAGCGCGGATCAGCGGAAAGCCAGGATCGGACAGGAGCGGCGTGCCGGCATCGGAAATCAGCGCGATGGCCTGGCCGGCGGCGACGCGGGCGACGATATCATCAGCCTTGGCGCGTTCATTGTGTTCATGCAGCGCCACGCGGCGGCCCTTGATGCCGTAATGGTCGAGCAGGCGGGCGGACATGCGGGTGTCCTCGCACAGCACGACCGAGGCGGCGGCCAGGGTTTCGAGCGCGCGGATGGTGATATCGCGCAGATTGCCGATCGGCGTCGCCACGACATAAAGGCCGGGGGCGAGAGGCGGGGCGGCAAAGGCGGTGCCGGCGATGAAATAGCCGGAGGAGGGTTCGGTCATGGCTTTGCCTTGTCGCACGTCATTGACGCCGAGTTAACGATATCGGCGCAAGATGTTAACCGATTGCTATCAATTCGAGGGCATGGGGTGGGCATTGTCAAACCATCCACGCGACGAATCCGGCTGGCGCTGCTGAGTGCGGCGCTGCTCGCCGTGTCCTCCTGCACTCCGGGCGACTACCAGATCGGTTCGCGCAGCTTCAGCTTTCCCTTTGGTGACTCGAGCCCGCCACCGGGCCAACCCATTCCGATGCAGCAGGTCGGCATGATGCCCATGCCGGTGGCGACAGGCCCCTCGGAGAGTTTCGGTCGCGGTCCGGTCAAGGTGGCCTTGCTGTTGCCGTTGAGCGGCGATCCGGGCACGGCCTCGGTCGGCATGGCGCTGGCCAATGCATCAAAGCTGGCTATCAGCTTTATCGAAGCCAATCCCAATATTGCCGAAAATATCACCATCACCCTGCGCGATACCGGCACCAGCATCGAGGGCGCGACTAGCGCCGCCAGTGCCGCGGTGACCGATGGCGCCAAGTTGATCCTGGGGCCGTTGCGGGCCGATCAGGTAACGGCGGCAGGTGCGGTGGCGCGCTCGGCGGGGCTGCCGCTGATCGGGTTTTCCAACAATCCCAATGCGGCCAGCCCCGGCGTCTATCTGCTGAGCGTCTTGCCCGACGCCGAGATGAAGCGCTCCCTCGCCTACGTGCGGACGCAGGGCCGGCGCGGCATTGCCGGGATTTTTCCCAATACCGAATTTGGGCAGGCCCAACAGGCCGCGTTCCGCCAACAGGCGGCCGTCGCGGGCTATCAGCCGCAGGCGGTTTACGGCTTTTCAAGCGCCGGGGAGGTGCAGCAGGTCATCAGCCAGGCGCTACCGCTGATCCAGAGCGGGGTGATCGATACGCTCTTTTTGCCCGACCGGGCCAGCGCACCAGGTTTTGCCGCGGCCTTGCAGCAAGCCGGAGTGGCGCCAGGCCGGCTGCTCCTCGTAGGCTCGGCCGATTGGCAGGGCGACATGGCGATATTGCAGTCCCAGTCACTGAGCGGCGCGATCTATCCCAGCGTCGACGATGGCGGGCTCAATGCCATTGCCGGCGAATACCAGGCGCGCTTCGGCACCCAGCCGCATCCGCTATCGACCATCGCCTATACGGCAACGATCCTCGCCAATGTGAACACGTTGTCCATGGCCAACCCGCCCTATAACCCGAGCCTGATACTGGCCGCATCGGGCTTCAACGGACGCGATGGGATATTCCGCTTCCTGGGCAATGGCCGCAGCGAATATGGGCTGGTGATCAAAAAGCTCGCGCCGGGTGGGGCGGTGACGATTGACGGCGTAAAACTCTAGGCCGCCAGATCCGCCACCACGGCATCCAGCACCGGCCAACCGCGGTCCGTCACGCGGATATTGCCATTGGGCAGGGTCTCAACGAACCCATAGCCCTTGAGATCATCGATCTGGCGCTGGTTGATCTTGCGGCCGGAAATGGCGGTGAAACGAGACGGCGAAATGCCCTCCTTGAGCCGCAGGCCCATGACTAGGAATTCGTCGCCCTGTTCTTCCCAGGTCAGCACATCGTCCACCACCATGCCGTGGCCGGCGGTGTTGACCTTTTTCTGCCAGTCGAAGGGCATTTTTTCGGCGGCGGTGGCGTGGCGCTGATTGTTGATCATCAACCTGCCATGGGCGCCCGGACCAATGCCGGCATATTCGCCATAGCGCCAATAGAGCATATTGTGCTGGCTTTCCTGGCCGGGGCGGGCGTGGTTGGAAATCTCATAGGCGGGCAGGCCGGCGGCAGCGGTCAATTCCTGGGTCAGCTCATAGAAATCGGCCGAGAGGTCCTCGTCCGGCATTTTGAGCTTGCCAGCCTTGTGCAGGTCGAAATAGCGCGTGCCCTGCTCGATGGTCAGCTGGTAGAGGCTGATATGGCCGCGCGCCATCCAGAGGGCTTCCTTGAGCTCGTCTTCCCAATCTTCCAGGGTCTGGTGGGGACGGGCATAGATCAGATCGAAGCTCGAGCGCTCGAACACCGATTGAGCGATGCGCACTGCGCGGATAGCTTCGTCCACCGTATGGCGACGGCCGAGTTCTGCCAGCGGCTTGTCGCGCAGCGATTGCACGCCCAGCGAGACGCGATTGACCCCGGCGGTGCGGAACCCCTTGAAGCGGTCGACTTCGACGCTGGTGGGATTGGCTTCGAGCGTGATCTCGGCATTGCGCTCGACGGTCCAGTGCTTGGCAATGGCGTCAATGATCTTGCCGGTGGCCCAGGGGCTCATCAGCGAGGGCGTGCCGCCGCCGAAAAACACCGATTGGACGACCCGGCCGGGCGCCAGCTCGGCGGCATGGGCGATTTCGCGCTCATAGGCCGCGACATAGCCTTCCTCGTCAAAGGGGCCGCGATGGACATGGCTGTTGAAGTCGCAATAGGGGCATTTGGACGCGCAGAACGGCCAATGCACATAGACGCCGAACAGGTCATTGCTGGATTGCGGCATTCCCTGCTCCCAATAATGGCTGCCACATGATGCGGTCAGTCCTTGGCAATCTGGTCCTCGACGAATTTCGAAAAGGCACGGGCGCGGTGGCTGAGGCCCTGCTGACCGGGGGCCCAGCTATGCTTGGCTTCGGCCGCCATCTGCCCAAAGGTGATGTCATAGCCATCGGGCATGAAAACCGGATCATAGCCATGACCGCGCTCGCCGCGCGGCGGCCAGACCAGGGTGCCATCGCAGCGGCCGACGAAAAGTTCATCGCGGCCATCGGGATGGGCGAGGCATAGCGTGGCATTGAAATAGCCGCGGCGCTGGTTGGGCGAAGTGGCATTGGCCGCCTGCAAGGCATCTTCGACGCGCTTCATGGCATGCTCGAAATTGCGCGGCATGCCGGCCCAATCGGCCGTATAGACGCCGGGATCGCCGCCCAGCGCATCGACGCAGAGCCCCGAATCATCGCTCAGCGCCAGCATGCCCGAAGCCTGGGCGGCGGCATGGGCCTTGATGCGGGCATTTTCGGCAAAGGTGGTGCCGGTTTCCTCGGGCTCGGGCAGGTCGAGCTCGGCCGCCGAAATGATTTCGAGGCCGAAGGGCTCGAACAATTCCTGGAATTCGACCAGCTTGCCCTTGTTGTGGGAGGCCAGAACCAGGCGGTCGCCATCACGCAGGCGGGGTATCGAGGTCATCGTGCTGCCCCCTTGGCTTTGCGCTCGCTGGCGGCGCGGGCCGATTGATCGAGCGCCCGGCTCACGTCATGCCAGAGGGCGCAATTTTCGCCCGGCGTGGAGCGGATGGGCTCGGGGGCGGGCTGATTGCCGGTGAGTTTTTTGAGAATCCAGCCGATCATGAGGCGAGCGCCGCTTGTTGGAGCAGGGTCAGTTCGCCAATGCCCTGTTCGGCCAGCGCCATGAGCGCATTGAGCTCGTCGCGGCTGAAGGGGACCTGTTCGGCCGTGCCCTGGATTTCGACGAACTTGCCCGAGCCGGTCATGACGAAATTGGCGTCGGTATGGGCTTCGACGTCCTCGAGATAATCGAGATCCAGCACGGGAGCGCCGCGATAGATGCCGCAGGAAACCGCGGCGACCGATTCGCGCAGCGCATTGCCTTTGGTCAGCTTGCGCTCGCCCATCCAGCTCAGCGCATCGGCCAGCGCGATATAGGCGCCGGTGATCGAGGCGGTGCGGGTGCCGCCATCGGCTTCGAGCACATCGCAGTCGACGGTAATCTGGTTTTCACCCAGCAATTGCAGGTCGACCACAGCGCGCAGCGAGCGGCCAATGAGGCGCTGGATTTCCTGGGTGCGGCCCGATTGCTTGCCGGCGGTCGCCTCGCGGCGGGTGCGGCTGCCGGTAGCGCGGGGCAGCATGCCATATTCGGCGGTAACCCAGCCCTGGCCCTTGCCGCGTAGCCAGCTGGGAATGCTGGTTTCCACCGATGCCGTTACCAGCACCTTGGTATTGCCGAAGCTGACGAGGCACGAGCCTTCCGCCTTTTGGGCGACGCCGCGCTCGATTTTTACGGCGCGCATCTGGTTGGGCTCACGTCCGGAAGGCCGCATGGGCAAATCACCTGAAGACAAGTCAAAGAAAAGGGCTGTTAACCGCCTCTTAACCCTGATGGGCCTCGCTCACAAGTCGCGGACGCTTGGCGGGAGGCAGCAATGCCCTTAAATGAGAGCTCAGGGTTAAAGGGATAATTTGAATCTTTTCTCATGACAAAGCCCCCGGAAGACTTTCTCAGCGTCCTCAATGCCCGTAGCCAGGACATCTTCAAGAAGATCGTCGAGCGCTATCTCGATACCGGCATGCCGGTGGGCTCGCGCGATCTCAGCCGCATGCTGCAGGTGGGGCTGTCGCCCGCTTCGGTGCGCAATGTCATGGCGGACCTCGAAGATCTGGGGCTGATCGCGGCGCCGCATACTTCGGCCGGCCGCGCCCCGACGCAGGAAGGTCTGCGGTTCTTCGTCGATGCCATGCTCGAGGTAGGCGCGGTCGATGAACGCGAGCGCAGCCAGATCGCCAGCCATATCGAAGGACGGCAGGGCCAGGTCGAGGATTTTCTGACCGAGGCCAGCCAGCTGTTGAGCGGCCTCAGCCAGGGGGCAGGGGTGGTGATCGCCGCCAAGGCCGACATGGTGCTGCGCCATATCGAATTCGTGCGGCTCGACGCCAGCCGCGCCATGGCCGTGCTGGTGGGGCAGGACGGGCAGGTGGAAAACCGCATCCTCGACCTGCCGCCGGGCCTTGCCGCCAGCACCTTGACCCAGGCCAGCAATTATCTCGCCCATCACGTGGTCGGCCGTACCATTGCCGAGGCGCGCAAGGTCTTGGCCGAGCAACGCGCCGAACAGCGGGCCGAACTCGATGAGCTGACGCAAAAGCTGGTCGATGCGGGGATTGCCACGCTCAGCCAGCCATCGGCTTCGAGCCAGCCCACGGTGATCGTGCGCGGCCGGGCCAATTTGATCAATGACGCCATGGCCTCGGACGATCTGGCGCGGATGCGGCAACTGTTCGACGAACTCGAAAGCAAGGATGGCTTGCTGGACCTGTTGGGTGACGCCGAAAAGGCGCAGGGCGTGCGCATCTTTATCGGCTCCGAAAACAAGCTGTTTTCGCTCTCCGGCTCCTCGGTGATCCTGAGCCCCTATAAGGACGCCAATGACAAGGTAGTCGGCGTGTTGGGGGTGATCGGGCCGACCCGGCTCAACTACGCCCGCATCGTGCCGGTAGTGGATTATACCGCCAATGTGATTTCCGCGATGATGGCCCGCAAGCGCTAGTGCGGTGTTCCCAAGGCTTGAAAAAGCGCCATGTTTGGCCGATATGGCTGACTAAATCCCGAACTCTCTGCGGAACCCAAATTCATGATGAGCGACGAAAACGCCGCCAATGGCGAAACGCCCGAAGTCGAAACCCCTGAAGCGACCCCTGAGATCGACCCGATCGAAGCGCTGCGCGCCGAGAATGCCGAGCTCAAGGACCGGGTGTTGCGGACCATTGCGGAGATGGAAAACCTGCGCAAGCGCACCGAGCGCGATGTCGCCGATACGCGTTCCTACGCCATTGCCGGCTTTGCCCGCGACATGCTCTCGGCCACCGATGCACTGAGCCGGGCCCTGCTGGTGCTGCCGCCCGAAGCCCGCGAATCGGGCGACGCGACCACCAAGAGCCTGATCGAAGGCATCGAAATGACCGAGCGCGAAATGCAGCGCCTGCTGGCCAAGCACGGCGTCAAGCCGATCGAGGCCGAAGGCCAGAAATTCGATCCGCACAAGCATCAGGCCATGTTCGAAGTCCCCGATCCCAGCCGCCCCGAAGGCACGGTCGTGCAGGTCGTGCAGGCGGGCTTTGCCATCGGCGACCGCGTGCTGCGCCCCGCCATGGTCGGCGTCGCCAAAGGCGGCCCCAGCCACGCCCCGGCGGACGAAACGGTGGATAAGAGCGTTTGACGGCCTGAGGCCAGCTCACCAATCTAGGGGCGCCAGCAATGGCGCCCTTGTTGTTTGGGGAGGAGCACGGCCTTGGCAGACGATTTCTACGAGCGGCCTGAGCTTTACGATCTGGTCTCGCCGCCCGATCCGGACATGGAGCGCTTCTATGTCGAGGCAGCAGGCGGGTCCGGCCGGCAGGTGCTGGAACTGGCCTGCGGCACCGGGCGGCTCACCCTGCCGCTCCTGCGCTCAGGTGCCGATGTCACGGGCGGCGATCTCTCGCGGATCATGCTCGATACAGCGCGGCAGCGGGCGGATGCGGAGGGATTAGCGCCAACGCTGCTGGAACTGGACATGCGCGATTTCGCGCTGGGGCGACGCTTTGACACGATTATCGTGGCGGCCAATTCCCTCCTGCATCTTACCCAGACCGCGGACCAGCTGGCTTTCCTTGCCAGCGCGGCAAGGCATTTAAAGCCGGATGGCCGGCTCATCTTCGATATTTTCGTGCCCAGCGCGTGGATACTCAGCCGGCCCGGCGACGAGCGCCAGCTATTGGGGCTGTTCGAGCACCCCGAATTGGGCGAGGTCCGTATCGAGGAAACCATCGCCTATGATCCGATCGCTCAGATCAGCCATATCGATTGGTATTGGTCACATCCGGCGGAGCAGGACTTCCGCCATACCAGACTGGCGATGCGGCAAATCTATCCGCAGGAGCTGCTGCTCTTGCTGGAGCGTGGCGGGTTTGCGGTGATCGAGCGCTTTGGCGGATTTGATCATGGCCCGCTCACGTCCACCAGCATGCGGCAGGTGGTGATCTGTGCGGTGAGATAGCTACCCCAGAATATCCTTGCTCAGCACCCGTTCCACGCCGGCCTCTGCCATATCGGCCCAGGCCCGTTCCAGGCTCCCCGCATTGTCGATCGCCCGCGTGGCGTCCTCGATGATTGTCACGTCATAGCCCGCAGCGGCGCCATCGATGGCGGTCCAGCCGACGCAGAAATCGGTGGCGAGGCCGACCATATAGAGCCGGTCCACATCGCGCTCGTTGAGATAGCCGGCCAGGCCTGTCAGCGTTTCGCGGTCGGCTTCCTGGAAGCCGGAATAGCTGTCGATCCGGGGATTATAGCCCTTGCGGATGATCAGCTGGGCCTGGGGGATGTCGAGATCGGCCGAAATCTGGGCGCCGTGGCTCATCCAGACGCAATGGTCGGGCCAGAGCACCTGGGTCCCATAGGGCAGCTCGATGGTCTCGAACGGAGCCTTGCCGGGATGATTGCTGGCAAAGGAAATGTGATTGGCGGGGTGCCAGTCCTGGGTCAACACGACATTGGTGAATTTTCTGGCCAGGGTGTTGATCAGCGGCACGATCTCGTCGCCGCCGGTCACCGCCAGATTGCCGCCGGGCAGGAAGTCATATTGCGTGTCGACGACGATCAGCACGTCCTGGGGGGTGATGGCGATCGGCATGGCAGCAACTCCTCAAATGAACCGTGATGAGACTGCCTTGCCCAGGGCCGTCCGGGCAAGGGGGCCACGTTCACCAGCGCCATGGAATTGCGCTTGGCGGCGGCACGTCCGCGTGCCATCTATCTCGCCCGGCCGCAGCAGACGGCCGGTTTGGGGACAATCCATGCATAATCTTCTCAAGGGCGGTCTTGCCGCCCTGGCTCTTGTGGGCGGCGCAGCGCCGGCCCTGGCGCAGAATGTCGAATTCACGCTGATCAATGCCAGCTCGCAATCGCTGCATTATTTCTACACCACGCCCAGCGCCGAGAATAATTGGGGCGAGGACCTGTTGGGCCCCGATGGCACGCTGGAAGCGGGCATGCAGGGCACGGTAAGCATTGGCGACGGCTCGGACCAGTGCCTCTATGATTTCCGCTTCGAGACCGGCGAAGGCGCTACCCTCGAGGTGAACGAAGTCGATATCTGCACGCTGGACGAATATACGCTGACCGACTAATTGGCTGGCCCGATCATGGCAGCGCGGCGGGAACGGCGCCGCGCACCTGCCGGGCCGCGTACAACAATGAATCAAACCCAAGGCAAATCCGGGCTCTGCGCGCTTGAAGCGCCATGCTCACCCCCCTATATACGCCCAAGGCCCAGCAATGGGCACATTCCAGTTGCAAGGAACCCGGCCTGCGCGGCCACGGGGCTGCTTCGCAAGGAGGGCTCCTCAATGGGTTTGCTGAAAGAGAGGCTAGAGTAATGGCTAAAGTTATCGGTATCGATCTGGGCACCACCAATAGCTGCGTTGCAGTGATGGACGGCGCCAATCCCAAGGTCATCGAAAACGCGGAAGGGGCCCGCACCACCCCCTCGATGGTCGCCTTCAGTAAGGATGGCGAACGTCTTGTCGGCCAGCCGGCCAAGCGCCAGGCGGTCACCAATCCCGAAGGCACGCTGTTTGCCGTCAAGCGCCTGATCGGGCGCCGCTTTGACGATGGCGTCGTCGCCAAGGACAAGAATCTGGTCCCCTTCAAGATCGTCAAGGCGGACAATGGCGATGCATGGGTGGAAGCCTCGGGCGAAAAGTATTCGCCCTCGCAGGTTTCGGCCATGATCCTGCAGAAGATGAAGGAAACCGCCGAATCCTATCTGGGTGAAAACGTCACCCAGGCGGTGATCACGGTTCCCGCTTACTTCAACGACAGCCAGCGCCAGGCCACCAAGGATGCCGGCCGCATTGCCGGGCTTGAAGTGCTGCGCATCATCAACGAACCCACCGCTGCGGCGCTCGCCTATGGCCTCGACAAGAAGGCTGCCGGCACGATCGCCGTCTATGACCTTGGCGGCGGCACGTTCGACGTGTCGGTGCTGGAAATCGGCGATGGCGTGTTCGAAGTGAAGTCGACCAATGGCGACACGTTCCTGGGCGGCGAAGACTTCGACATGCGTCTGGTCGATTACTTTGCCGACGAGTTCAAGAAAGAGCAGGGCATCGACCTGCGCAATGACAAGCTCGCTCTGCAGCGCCTCAAGGAAGCTGCCGAAAAGGCCAAGATCGAACTCTCCAGCTCGACCCAGACCGAAATCAACCTGCCCTTCATCACGGCAGACGCTTCGGGTCCCAAGCATCTGACGCTCAAGCTGAGCCGTTCCAAGTTCGAATCGCTGGTCGATGACCTGATCCAGAAGACCGTCGAGCCCTGCAAGCAGGCGCTCAAGGATGCCGGCCTGACCGCAGCCCAGATCGACGAAGTCGTGCTGGTCGGTGGCATGAGCCGCATGCCCAAGGTGCAGGAAGTGGTCAAGCAACTGTTCGGCAAGGAACCTCACAAGGGCGTCAATCCGGACGAAGTCGTTGCACTCGGCGCGGCCATTCAGGCCGGCGTGCTGCAGGGCGACGTCAAGGACGTGCTGCTGCTCGACGTGACGCCATTGTCGCTCGGCATCGAAACGCTGGGTGGCGTGTTCACCCGCCTGATCGATCGCAACACGACCATTCCGACCAAGAAGAGCCAGACCTTCTCGACCGCCGAGGACAGCCAATCGGCCGTGACCATCCGCGTGTTCCAGGGCGAACGCGAAATGGCCGCCAACAACAAGCTGCTCGGCAATTTCGATCTGACCGGCATTCCGCCCGCACCGCGTGGTGTGCCGCAGATCGAAGTGACCTTCGACATCGACGCCAATGGCATCGTGCAGGTTTCGGCCAAGGACAAGGGCACCGGCAAGGAGCAGCAGATCCGCATCCAGGCTTCGGGTGGTCTGTCTGACGCTGACATCGAGAAAATGGTCAAGGAAGCCGAGCAGAATGCCGAGGCCGACAAGGCCAAGCGCGAAGCCGTGGAAGCCAAGAACCAGGGCGAAAGCCTGATCCACTCGACCGAAAAGTCGCTCAAGGAATATGGCGACAAGGTTTCGGCGGAGGACAAGACCGCCATCGAAGCCGCCATCACCGACCTCAAGGGCGTGATCGACGGCGAGGATGGCGAAGCGATCAAGGAAAAGACCGCGGCCCTGGCCGAAGCCTCGATGAAGCTGGGCGAAGCCATGTACAAGGCCAGCCAGGCGGAAGCCGAAGCCAAGGCCAATGGCACTGCCGATGAGGACGAAGACGATGTCGTCGACGCCGACTTCGAAGAGGTCAAGGACGACGACGACAAGAAGTCGGCTTAGGTCCGGTTTCGGAATTCGATGAAAGGGTCCGGCGCAAGCCGGGCCCTTTTTTGTTTTTGAGCCGGACGTTCTCACCTTCTCCCCTTGAGGGAGAAGGTGCCCGAAGGGCGGATGAGGGGTCTCTTTCTGCGCTTCTGGCATGAGATGACGCAGAACCCCTCACCCTGTCATTTCTGCTGAACGCAGAAATGCCGTCCCTCTCCCTCAAGGGGAGAGGTAGGGTTGTGACCGCATTGCACCAATGCCAGCCATTCCGTTTCACGTGAATCACCCGCCGCAAAAACAGCACGATTGGGCCTAAATCCCGGCCGAATGGGGGGATCAAACAGAGGCACCAGAAACGAGGTGGCTCGATGAGCGATTCCAGCGCGACTATTCCTGAGCCGGCCCACCAGGCCGACACGATCGGGCGCATTGCCGAATTGATCGGCGGCGATCCGATGAGCCGGCTCGATACCGATATGAAGCATGTGCTCGACGCCCTGGCAGAACTCGGCGCGCGGCCGCTGGAACAGGCAACGCCCGCCTCGGCAAGGCGCCAGCCCAAGGCCGCCGACGCCATTGCCGGCATTCTGGCGCTGCAGACCCGCGAGGCCGCCGACGATGGCGTGACTGCCGAGGACATTGCCGTCGAGACCGGCGAGGACACGAGCCTGCCTGCGCGCCTCTATCGCCCCTTGGGCCTGCTCAGCCGGCTCAATCCGATGATCCTCTATTTCCACGGCGGCGGCTTTGTCACCGGCGATCTCGATACCCACGATGCCTCGGCCCGCGCCCTGGCGCGGCGCACCGGCGCCATCGTGGTCTCGGTGGCCTATCGCCTCGCCCCCGAGCACAAATTCCCGGCCGCCCATGACGACGCCTGGGCCTCCTGGCGCTGGCTGATTGCCAAGGCGCGCGAGCTGGGCGGTGACCCACGCCGGCTGGCGATTGCCGGGGAAGATGCCGGAGCAAACCTCGCCGCCAATGTGGCCCTGCGCGCCCGCAAGGAGCGCGTGACCCAGCCGCTGCATCAATTGCTGATCCATCCCATTGCCGGCAGCGATCTCACCACCGCCTCCTATGGCGCCACGCTCCGGGTCCGCCCGATCGGGCTGGCCGCCATGCGCTGGCGCTTCCGGCATCTGTTCGAGGATGCCGAGCAGATCAAGGACACGCGCATTGATCTGGTCGCCCGCGACGACTGGCGCGGCGTGGCGCCTGCCACCATCGTGCTGGCCGAGATCGATCCACTGCGCTCGGAAGGCGAGGCTTTGGCCGAAGCGCTGGAAGCGGCCCATGTGCCGGTCAATTGCTGGGTTTATGACGGGGTAACGCAGGGCTTTTTTGGCCTCGGCGTCCTGGTCACCAAGGCGCTGTTCGCCCAGGGCGACGCCGCCGATGCGCTGAGCAAGGCTTTTATGTCCGACCGGCGCGGGTGATCGCCTGAACATCCGCCGAATCAGCAATGTTGAACCGCCCGCCGTCGCTTGCTAAGAGCGGCGGCGATGGTTTTGCCCGTTAAGCGACCCCAACCCCTTGCGGGGAGCGGGGTCGATTGCCATCTAGGGCGAGACGTGGGGCTGGTTTGATCAGGGGCGTATGCGCCCCCAAAATGCATTCGGAGTTGTTTCTTGGCCAAACGGGATTTCTATGAGGTGCTTGGCGTGGCCAAGGGCGCCGACGATGCAGCGCTGAAAAGTGCCTATCGCAAGCTCGCCATGCAACACCACCCCGATCGCAATCCCGGCAATGCCGACGCCGAGGCCAAGTTCAAGGAAATCAACGAGGCCTACGACACGCTCAAGGACGGCCAGAAGCGCGCCGCCTATGACCGGTTCGGCCATGCCGCCTTCGAAAATGGCGGCGGGCGTGGTCCCGGCCCCGGTTTCGGCAGCGACTTCAATTCCTCCATGTCCGATATTTTCGAGGACATCTTTGGCGACTTCATGGGCGGCGGCCGCCGCGGCGGGGGCGGGGGTGGCGCCGCCAAGCTGCGCGGCGCCGACCTGCGCTACAATCTTGAAATCAGCCTCGAAGAAAGCTTTGCCGGCCGCACCGTCGAAATCGACGTGCCCACTTTGGTGGGCTGCACCACCTGCGACGGCTCGGGCGCCAAGCCGGGCACCGGCACCCATACCTGCCGCCAGTGCAATGGCCATGGCAAGGTGCGCGCGGCCCAGGGCTTTTTCACCATTGAACGCACCTGCCCGGTCTGCCAGGGCCGCGGCCAGATGATGGACCAGCCCTGCACCGATTGCGGTGGCCAGGGCCGCCGCCAGGAAAACCGCAAGCTCTCGGTCGATATCCCCAAAGGCATCGAGGACGGCACCCGCATTCGCCTCGCCAATGAGGGCGAAGCGGGCTTGCGCGGTGGCCCGCCGGGCGATCTTTACATCTTCATCTCGATCCGCCCGCATGAGCTGTTCCAGCGCGACGGGGCCGATCTTTATGCCCGCGTCCCCATCGCCATGACCACGGCGGCCTTGGGCGGGGAATTCGAAGTGCCCACGCTCGACGCCACCCGCGCCAAGGTCAAGGTCGCCGCCGGCACCCAGCCGGGCCAGCGCGTCCGCCTCAAGGGCAAGGGCATGCCGGTGCTGCGCAGCAAGGATGTCGGCGATCTCTATGTGCAGCTCGATATCGAAACGCCCCAAGCCCTGAGCCGCAAGCAGCGCGAACTGCTCGAGGAATTCGCCCGGCTCGAGACCGAGGAGAACAGCCCGACTTCGGGTGGGTTCTTCGACAAGCTCAAGAAGATGTTCGAGGCTTGATGGCGGTAGAAAATCGCTCCGTTGGTGCGATTTTAGCCAGCAAGGCCATGAGAGCTACGCTCGAATGGCACGAACGCTCCGAGCCCCTTCCTTCTTCCCTTGTGGGAGAAGGTGCCCGAAGGGACACCGAATTCGCGAAGGCGAATTTCGGTTGGGATGAGGGGGACTTTCTGAACTTCTGGCATAGGCGAGCGCAGTACCCCTCACCCTGTCAATTCTGCTGAACGCAGAATTGCCGTCCCTCTCCCACAAGGGGCGAGGGAAGAGGTGCCAAACCCTCACCCCTGCACATAGCTCGGGTCCATCCACATCACCTCCCAGATATGGCCATCGAGATCGGCAAAGGCCTTGCTGACCATGAAGCCGTAATCATCGCCCGGGCGCACTTCGGTGCCGCCGGCTGCTATCGCCTTGTCGAACAGCTCGCCCACCGCCTCGCGGCTGTCGCGGGAAATGGCGATCAGCACTTCGCTTGACGTCTTGGCGTCGGCAATCGCCTTGGGCGTGAATTGCTTGAACTTTTCATGGGTCAGCAACATGGAGAAAATGTTCTCGTCGATCACCATGGCCGCCGCCGTCTCGTCGGTGAATTGCGGATTGAAGCTGAACCCCAGCTTGCCGAAAAACGTCTTGGACGCTTCCAGATCGGCGACGGGCAGGTTGATGAAGATATTGGTGGCCATGATGTCTCTCGCTATTACTAAAGCATTTGCTTAAGTTAAGCGCGATGCCGCTAGGGAGTCAAGTCCGGCTCTTGCCGAAGCGAGGGCGCGCAGGCAGACTTGCCGAACCGCAGCAGGAACTCCCCCAACCATGCCGACCGCTCTTACCCTTTCCGGCTCCATCCGCACCGGATCGTATAATCGCCTGTTGCAGGCTCATGTCAGTCGCAAGCTCGAAGAGGCTGGTGTCACCGTCACGGCGCTCGATCTCGCTGATTTCGACATGCCGATCTTCAATGAGGATTTGGAACCCGATAATGTGCCCGAAGCCGCGGTGCGCCTGGCCGAGCTGTGGCGCAGCCATGACATTATCTTCATCGCCAGCCCCGAATATAATGGCGGGGCCTCCCCACTGATCATCAACACGCTGGCCTGGGTCAGCCGGCAGCGGCCCAGCCCGTTTCAGCACGCCATATTCGGCATTGGCGGGGTCAGCTCGGGCAAATATGGCACCATCTGGGGCCTCAGCCATTTGCGCGAATCGCTGACCAAGGTGGGCGCCTTGGTGGTGCCGACCCTCCTGGGCATCGGGCCGGCCAGCGAAGCCTTTGACGAGGCCGGCGCGCCCATCGAGCCCGCCATCATCCGCAAGGTCGACAGCATGGTCAAAGAACTGACCCATTTTTCGCGGGGCTGAACCATGCTGGCGCTCTATGTGACCCATCCGCAGGTCAGGATGGACCCCAATGTGCCGGTGCCGCTCTGGGGCCTGTCCGAGGAGGGCAGGCGCCGCGCCGAGGCCTTTGCCGCCCGCGGTGTGATCCCGTCCGGCACGCCGATCTTTTCCAGCAGCGAGCGCAAGGCAGTGGAACTGGCCGAGATCATCGCCGCTGTCACCGGCAGCGTCATCGTCTGTGAACACGCCATGGGCGAGAACGATCGCAGCGCCACCGGCTTCTTGCCGCCCGAGCTGTTCGAAGCCACCGCCGACCGCTTTTTTGGTGAGCCAAACACCAGCGTGGATGGTTGGGAGCGGGCGATCGATGCCCAGGCCCGTATCGTGGACGCGGTCGACACGGCATTGGCCGGCGTGTCCGGCGATGGGCCAGTGGTATTTTGCGGCCATGGCGCGGTGGGTACATTGCTCAAATGCCATATTGCTGGCCGCGCCATCAGCCGCGCCGAAGACCAGGGCCGGACGGGCGGCCCCGGCGGGGGCAATGGCTTCGTGTTCGACTTTGCCGGCAGCCAATTGCACAGCGAATGGACCCGTATCGAGGATATCGCCCAAGGCTGGCATCAGCGCTGAGGCTTGCGGCGCAGCCGGATTTGCTTTAACGCCACAGCAATAGCGACATCGGAGGGAAACACCATGACTGGCCAGTTAATCGTGGGCCTCGACGTTTCGTCACGCGCGCGCGCCGAGGAAATCGTCTCCCTGCTGGGCGATAGCGTGGATTTCTACAAGATCGGCTACCAGTGCTTCTACGGTGCCGATGGCTATGCGCTGGGCCGCGACCTGCTCAAGGCCGGCAAGAAAGTCTTCTTCGATCTCAAGCTGCTCGACATCGACAACACGGTCGAAAAGGGCGTCGCCGCCATTGCCGAGACCGGCGCGACCATGCTGACCGTGCATGCCTATCCCAAGACCATGCAGGCTGCTGCCAAGGCGGCCAAAGGCTCGGATCTGTGCGTGCTCGGCGTCACGGTGCTGACCTCGATGGACGATGCGGACGTGAAAGACGCTGGCTATGCCCGCGATGCGGCAGGTCTGGTGGCCCTGCGGGCGCAGCAGGCGCGCGATGCGGGCATTGGCGGGGTGGTGACCTCCCCGCACGAGGCCGAAATGGTCCGCACCATTCTGGGGCACAAGATGTTCATCGTCACCCCCGGCATTCGTCCGGCCGGTACGGCCCTGGGCGATCAGAAGCGCGTCATGGCGCCGGGCGAAGCCCTGGCCCTGGGCGCGACCCACCTGGTGGTGGGTCGTCCGATCATCGCGGCGCCCGATCCCAAGGCTGCAGCCTTGGGCATTCTCAACGAAATGAACAGCGGCACGCGGCTGGCATGAAGGGCTATTCGGCCTGTATCGACATGCTCTTCGTGCCGGAAACGGCCGATGTGGCACAGCGCATTCACCTGGCCAAGGCGGCCGGCATGGATGCGGTGGAATTCTGGCTCTGGTCCAACAAGGACCTCAACGCCATTGAAGACGCGCTGGGGCAGACCGGGCTGGCATTGGCTGGCATCGTCGCCGAACCCTTTGCCGAACTGACCCGCATCAGCGACCACAACCGCTTCCTCGACGGATTGGCGCAAAGCCTTGCCGTCGCCCAGCGCTTGGGCACCAAGGTGATGATCGCCCAGGCCGGCCCGCTCCTAGACGGCGTATCGCGCGCGAGCCAGCATGATGCGCTGGTGGAGGCCATGGCGCGCTCGGCCGATGTGCTCAAGGGCTCGGGCGTGCAGCTGGCGCTGGAGCCGCTCAACACCCTGGTCGATCACGCCGGCTACTTCTTGCACGCGACGGCTGAAGGTCTCGACATCGTGGAAGCCGTCAATCGTCCCGAAATCGCACTGCTTTACGACCTCTATCATTCCATGGTGATGGGTGAAGTCCCCCAGGACGTGCTGGCGGGCCGGGTCGAGCGGATCGCCCATATCCACGTCGCCGACCATCCCGGCCGCAACCAACCCGGCACTGGCGGCCTGCCGCTGGCCCCGACCCTCGATTGGCTCGCCGCCAATGGCTATGCCGGCTATATCGGCCTGGAATTCAAGCCGACCGGCGAGACGGCGGCGGCGCTGGATGAGACGCGGGCAGAACTGCGGCGGTAATTACCCCGCCAGCCCGTGCGCTTCGGCCAGCCCCGTCAGGTCCACCAGCGGCCGTGCGCCGATATGGCTGATTACTTCCGACGCCGCCAGGCACCCGGTCTTGAGGGCCGATTCCATGGTCTGCCCGCGCGCCATGCCCAGCAGGAACCCCGAGGCAAACAGGTCGCCCGCGCCGGTGGCATCGACCACCTTGTCGACCGGAAAGGCCGGCACCGAGGTGATCTCGCCATTATAGATCGCCATGGCCCCGTCGGCGCCCATGGTGATGGCGGCAAGCTCAGCATCCTTGGCGATTTCGCGCACCGCTTCGCCCAGATCGTCGGTCTGGTACAGCGATTTGAGCTCATGCACATTGGCAAAGACATAGTCGATGGTCTTGGAACGGATCAGATCCAGGAATTCGGCGCGATAGCGGTCGACGCAGAACGGGTCTGAGAGCGTAAAGGCCGCGGCGCGCTCATTCTTGTGCGCGTAATGCGCGGCCAGCACGAAAGCCTTCTTGGCCTCGACCGGGTCCCACAAAAAGCCTTCCATATAGGTGATGGCGGCCGCGCCGATCTCGTCGGGGCGGATATCGGCCTCGGTCAATTGGTGGCAGGCGCCCAGATATGTGTTCATGGTGCGCTCGCCATCCTCGCTGAGGAAGATCATCGAGCGGGCCGTCAGCGCGCCATTCTTGAGGCGGCTGGTGCTGTAATGCACGCCGATGGCGTCCAGATCGCTTTCAAACACGTCGCCCAGCGGATCATCGGCCACCTTGCCAACAAAGGCAGCGCGGCCACCCAGCGAGGCGACGCCGGCGGCGGTATTGGCGGCCGAGCCGCCTGAAATCTGCTGCCGGGTCAGCGGCATCTTGCCGTAAAGGTCCTCGGCCCGATCGGTATCGATCAGGTGCATGATGCCCTCGCTCATGCCTTCGCGTTCGATAAATCCCGCCTCGACCGGCGCGATGATGTCGACAATCGCATTGCCGATGGTGAGGACGTCAAAACGGGAATGGGACATGAAAAGGGTCCGCCGGTGAGGAAATTTTCCGACGCCCGGTTTAGACGGGCAGCGGCGCCGGGGCAAGTCTTACAGATGCTCAACGATCTCCGCGATCAGTGCCTCGGTGTCCTCTCCAGCCCTTATCGCGATCTGGCCATCGAGCAGCAGCACCGCCAGCCCATGCACTCTTGCCCAGGCGGCCAGCGCGGCAATGCGGCCGGTTTTGGTGTCGCCGCCGCTGATATGGCGCAGCGTGTCGAAGGCCGCGTCGGCGGCCATGCGCAGGCCGGGGCGGCCATCCTTTTTGAGCTGGGGCGAGAACATCAGCCGGAAAAGATTGGCATTGTCGAGCGCGAACAGCACATAGGTCTTGCCCATGGCCGCCATCAGATCGGGCGGATTGGTGAGGGGAATGGCCTCCATCGCCGCAGTGAAGCGCTGGAAGCCGGTGACGGCCAATGCCTCGAGCAAAGCCGCCCGGCTATCGAAATGGCGGTAGGGCGCCGCCGCCGAGACACCGACCGCGCGGGCCAGGTCGCGCAGGCCCAGCCCCGCCTCGCCATCGCGCTCAAGAATAGTCAGCGCCGCTTCGAGCAGAGCCTGGCGCAGATTGCCGTGATGATAGGGCGCGTTTGATGATGATGTTGACATTGATCACATGAAGGAGCAGATATGTGAGCATTGATAACATAGAGCGTTGAGGGCTCGCAAATGGATATCGGACTGATCCTGGCCATCGCGCACCATCTGGCGGTGTTCACCCTCGTCGGCATCATCGCCGCCGAATTTGCCCTGCTGCGGCCGGGCATTGCCGGCACCCGCCTCAGCCAGCTGGCGCGGATTGACGGCGCCTATGGCGGCGTCGCCACGCTGGTGATCGTTGTCGGCTTCACCCGCGTCTTCTTCGGCGGCGTGGAGGCGAGCTATTACCTGACCAATTTCGCCTTCTGGGCCAAGATGGCGGCCTTTGTCGTCGTGGGCCTGCTCTCGATCCAGCCGACCCTGTCGCTGCTGCGCTGGCGCAAGCGCCTGGCCAGCGAACCGGATTTCACGCCACCTGCCGGCGAAATCGCCGCAAGTCGCAAGTTCCTGCATGGCGAAGTGGCCATCCTGGTGCTGATCCCGATTTTCGCGGCGGCCATGGCGCGGGGCTATGGCGTGGCCTAACTGCCCCGGGGCAGCGGCGTCTTGGGCTCGAACCGGCACCATTGCGCAATCGCGCAGCGCCAGCATTCGGGCTTGCGCGCCTTGCAGACATAGCGCCCGTGCAGGATCAGCCAATGGTGCGCATGCAACAGATATTGCGGCGGGATCACCTTGAGCAGCGCCTGTTCCACCGCCAGCGGCGTCGCGCCCGGCGCCAGTCCCGTGCGGTTGCCGACGCGGAACAGATGGGTGTCCACCGCAATGGTAGGCTGCTTGAACCAGATATTGAGCACCACATTGGCCGTCTTGCGGCCAACGCCGGGCAGGGCCTCCAGCGCCTCGCGATCCTCCGGCACTTCGCCATTGTGCCGCTCCAGCAGCAATTGGCTCAGCGCAAAGACATTCTTGGCCTTGGTGCGGAACAGGCCAATGGTCTTGATCTCAGCTTCGATTTGCTCCTGGCCCAAAGCCACCATGGCCGCCGGGGAGGGCGCCAGCTCGAACAGGCGCTTGGTCGCCTTGTTGACGCCGGCGTCCGTCGCCTGCGCCGACAGCACCACCGCCACCAACAGGGTAAAAGCATTGATGTAATCGAGCTCGCCCTTGGGCTCCGGCTCGATCTCATGGAACCGGGCGAAGATGGCTTCGACATCGGCTTTGGGCAGGCTCTTCACTTTTTTCGCCACAGCCATTCTCTCGACACTGATTCTGCGCCTATAGTCTTTCCCAGAGACAGCCATGCCGATGCAAGCCACAACCACTTCGCCGCTGTTTGCCGCCGAGCTGACCCCCCATCGTACGCTGGGACGGGGGGGAATGCAGCTTGTCGTCGCCCTGGTGATTCTGCTGATCCTGTCGCCGCTGCTGCTGGCCCTCTCGGCCGGTGTCGGACCGCTGCTCGGCTTTATCGTGCTCGACATGATCGCCATTGGCGCGACCCTGCTGCTCTCCTCGCGCCAGGGCAAGAAGCGCGAGATCGTCCGGCTATGGTCCGATCAGCTCGAAGTGGTGAGCGTCGATGCCAAGGGCGATCGGGTGCTGCGCCGGTTCAATCCCAATGCCGTGCGGCTGGTGCTCGATCGGGACGTCAATGAAAAGACCCTGGCGCTGCGCCTGCGCGCCAATCGGGACGAAATGGAAATCGGGGCGTTTCTGAATGGCGACGACAAGGCCAGTTTCGCCAAGGCGTTCGGTACGGCCCTGCGCAAGGCGCGGGCGTGAGCCGTCAAAATCGGGTCGCTTTGGCTGATCCAAATGCCTAGATCAAGCCATGACAAAAAACCGATCATGGGTGTCCCGATGAACCAGATCATGCCCCTTACGCCCGATAGTGATTACGAAACCATCCAGGCCGCCATCCGCTATCTGAGCGAAAATGGTCCGGACGTCGCCGACCTGCCGCGCTTTGCCCGCACGCTGGGGCTGACCGAGCGGCAGCTGACCGGCCTGTTCCGCCGCTGGTGCGGCCTCTCGCCCAAGAGCTTTGCCCAGGCCGTGGCGCTCGACCATGCCAAGAGTCTGCTGCGCGCCAGGGAAAGCGTGCTCGACACCACTTATGAAGTGGGTCTCAGCTCGACCTCGCGGCTGCATGATCTGTTCGTCGCCTATGAAGCCATGCCGCCGGGGATTTTCCGCGCTGGTGGGGCAGGGCTGGACATGGTCTGGGGCGTCGGCCCGTCGCCCTTTGGCCTCGCCGTGGTCACCGCCACCGAATATGGCATGTCGGGCCTGGGCTTTGCCGATGCGAATACTACGGTGGAACAGGCTTTCGAAGACCTGGCCAATCGCTGGCCCAATGCCCGCTTTACCCGCAATGACGCCAAGGTCGCGCCGATGATCGCCCAGGCCTTCGATCCGGCCCGCTGGTCGGCCGACCGCCCGGTGCGGGTGGTGCTGATCGGGACCGATTTCGAGGTCAAGGTCTGGGAGACGCTGCTCAAGATTCCAGTGGGCCAGGCGACGACCTATTCGGCAGTCGCCAATCATATCGGCCGCCCCACCGCATCTCGCGCAGTGGGCGCGGCGGTGGGCAAGAACCCGATCAGCTTCGTCGTGCCCTGCCATCGCGTGGTGGGCACATCAGGCGCACTGACCGGCTATCACTGGGGCGTGCCGCGCAAGCGGGCGATTCTCGGCTGGGAAGCCGGCGTGATTTCCGCCGCGCATTAAGTTTCACGTGAATCCACGGGCTCGGAGTACCCCCTCCTAGCCTCCCCCTGATAGGGGGAGGAACGTGCCGGTGGTTGGGACTCTATCGTGTTGCAAGAGTGGAGAGATTCCTCCCCCTATCAGGGGGAGGTTAGATGGGGGTATCCCCCTTAAATCTCGATCCGCGCTTCGAGCTGGCCTTCAGTCCCGATATTATAAACCGTGGGCTGCCCGGTCGCGATTTCGCGCTTCAGGATCTGTTCGGGCGTCAGCCCCTCGATCGCCATCACCAGCGCCCGCAGCGAATTGCCGTGAGCAGCAATCAGGATAGTCTTGCCGGCCTTCAGCAGCGGCAAGATTTCAGCCTCGTAATAGGGCAGGGTGCGCGCCGCCGTATCCTTGAGGCTCTCACCACCGGGCGGGGGCACATCGAACGAGCGACGCCAGATCAGCACCTGTTCCTCGCCCCATTTTTCGCGGGCGTCATCCTTGTTGAGGCCCGACAGGTCGCCATAATCACGCTCGTTCAGCGCAATATTGCGGGTGATGGTGACGTTGAGAATGTCCATCTCCTCCAGCATCAGGTCCAGCGTGTGCTGGGCGCGGCGCAGGGCGGAGGTGTAATAGAGATCGGGCACGATGCCCTTGGCCTTGAGCGCCTTGCCGGTGGCGCGGGCTTCGCCAATGCCCTTTTCGGTCAGGTCCGGATTGCGCCAGCCGGTAAACAGGTTCTTGAGGTTCCACTCGCTTTCGCCGTGGCGCACGAGGATCAGGGTGCCGGTCATTTGGGAATTGTCCTTGTTCAGTCGGTAAGGCCGAGCACGTCGACCATTGAATAAAGGCCCGGCTTCTGCCCATGGGCCCAGAGCACGGCGCGGGCGGCGCCATTGGCGTAGATGGTGCGGTCTTCCGCCTTGTGGTTGAGCTCGATGCGCTCGGAGGGCCCAGCCAGGATCACCATGTGATCGCCGATCACCGTGCCGCCGCGCAAAGCCGTGAACCCAATGGTGCCGGGCTCGCGGGCGCCGGTATGGCCATCGCGGCCACTGACCTTCTTGTCCTTGAGCGACACATTGCGGCCCAGGGCTGCGGCCTCGCCCAGCATGAGTGCAGTGCCCGAAGGCGCATCGACCTTTTTGGCGTGGTGCATTTCAAAGATTTCGACGTCGTAATCGGCCAAGGCCGCCGCAGCCTGGCGCACCAGATTGGTCAGCACCACCATGCCCATGGAGAAATTGCCGGACTTGACGATGCGCGCACCGGCGGCACCAGAGGCAACAATCGCCGCGTCGTCGGCTTCCGAGCAGCCGGTCGTGCCGATGATATGAACGAGACCACGCGCGGCGGCCTTTTGCGCCAGGGCAACGCTGGCGCCGGGCGCCGTGAAATCGATGATCGCATCGGCGCCATCGAGAACGGCGTCAATATCGTCGGTGATGGCGACACCCAAGGCGTCCCCACCCACGAACGAGCCGGCATCCTTGCCGATCGCGGCAGAGCCGGGCCGGTCGATGGCGGCATGCAGCAGCAGATCGGGGTGATTGGCGATGGCTTTGATATTGGCCACGCCCATGCGCCCGCCAGCACCCGCCACGATCACCTTCAGCTGCGTCATCGTCCATCTCCAAACAGTCACGTCGGCTATAGCAGCGACCGCTGCAAACGCCAACACCGCTACCGGAACACAATGAGCGTGTTAATGTTGGAAAAACGCAGACCAAATCAGGACGCGACATGACCATCACCAACGCCCTGGCCGGCATTGCCGTGGAAGACATTGGCGAGGCGATCGACTTTTACGAGCGCCTGTTCGGCCGCATGCCGGACGCCAGACCGATCAATGATGTAGCCGAATGGAAGACGCCCGGCGGCGGCTGGATCCAGGTGTTCACCGATGCCGACCGCGCCGGCGCCTCGGCGCTGACCCTGGTGGTCGATGACATTGCCGAGGAACTGGGCCGGCTCAGCTTGCACGGCATCGTGCCAGTCGCCAAGGCCATCGGCGACTTCTTCAAGACCGCCAAGTTCCGCGACCCCGACGGCAATCAGATCGTGCTGAGCCAACCGCAACACGGGACTTATTGAAGGGCGTTCTTTCTTCCCCTCGCCCCTTGAGGGAGAGGGACAGATCATTCTTCGTTCAGAAGAATGATCAGGGTGAGGGGTGCTGCGCTCTCCCATGCCAGAAATGCAGCAGTAAGAGACCCCTCATCCCAACCGAAATTCGCCTTCGCGAATTCGGTGTCCCTCCGCGGCACCTTCTCCCTCAAGGGGAGAAGGGGGAAGGTGGGACCTAAACCCGCCGCAACTGCACATCCTCAATCAGATGATCCCGGCCCTTCTTGAGCACCAGATCAGCCCGCCCGCGGGTCGGCAGCACGTTCTCAAGCAGATTGGGCAGGTTGATCGTCCGCCAGATCATGCGGCCGAAGCTTTCCGCCTCGGCCTCGCTCATTTCCGCGATGCGGCGGAAATAGGAGGTCGGGTCCTTGAATGCGGTCTCGCGCAGGCGGAAGAAGCGCTCGAGATACCAGCCTTCGAGATCATCGGTATCGGCGTCGATATAGACCGAGAAATCCAGATAATCCGAAGCAAAGACGATGGGCTTGCCGTTCCTGGGTAGCTCGCCGGGCTGCAGGATATTGAGCCCTTCGACGATCAGGATATCGGGCCGGTCGACCACGACTTCCCCGCCCGGCACCACGTCATAGACCAGGTGCGAATAGACCGGCACCTTGACATTGCCCTTGCCCGATTTGATGTCGGACAGGAAGGCCACGAACCGCCCGCGATCATAGCTTTCGGGAAAGCCCTTGCGCTCCATGATGCCGCGCTCGGTCAGCACCGCATTGGGATACAAAAACCCGTCCGTGGTAACGAGATCAACCTTGGGACTCGAGGGCCAGCGCTGCAGCAGTGCCTGCAGGATACGCGCCGTAGTGGATTTGCCCACCGCCACCGACCCGGCTACCCCGATGATGAAGGGCACTTTCTGGTCGGGGGTCTCGAGGAACCGCGCCGACACATTATGCAGGCCCTGAATGGCCTCGACATAGAATGACAGCAGGCGCGTCAGCGGCAGATAGACTTCCTCGGCTTCTTCCAGCGAGATTGGATCGGACAGGGTGCGCAGCCGGGCGACATCCTCGCGGGTCAGCGTCATCGGCTCGTCGGCCCGCAAGGCGGACCACTCCGCCTTGGTGAAGTGATGGTAAGGGGCGGGCGCCTTGCGCTTGCTCATTCAGTTGGAATCCTTGCGGCCGGCCTTTTCGGCGAGGCCGGATTGGGCGGTGCGGGCATCGAGTTCGGCCATGACATCGTCCAGCGCCACGCCGGAAGCGCGCAGCAGCACCAGCAGGTGATAGAGTACGTCCGCGGCTTCCTTGGTCAATTCGGGCTTGTCGCGCGAGACGGCGGCGATCACCGCTTCGGTGGCCTCCTCGCCCAGCTTTTGCGCGCATTTCTCGATGCCGCGCGCGATCAGCTTGGCCGTATAGCTTTCATCAGGCGAAGCCGCAGCGCGCAAAGCCAGGCGCTGGTCAAGAGTTTCAAGAGTCATGGGCATGAATGCCTCCAATGCCGTCAATCAGGCCGCGCGGTCCAGCCGCACATCCACGCCATGCTCGCGCAGATAATGCTTGGCCTGGGGAATGGTGAAGGTGCCGAAGTGGAAGATCGACGCGGCCAGCACGGCGCTGGCATGGCCTTGCTTCACCCCATCGACCAGGTCCTGCAGGCTGCCGACCCCGCCCGAAGCGATGACCGGCACTTCCACCGCATCGGCAATGGCCCGGGTCAGCGCCAGATCGAACCCCGATTTGGTACCGTCGCGGTCCATCGAGGTCACCAACAGTTCGCCCGCGCCGCGTTCGACCATGCGCATAGCAAATTCCACCGCGTCGAGGCCCGATGCCTTGCGCCCGCCATGGGTGAAAATTTCCCACTCGCTGCGATTGTCGCCACCGACGCGCTGGTCGAGCCGCTGCTTGGCATCGACCGAAACGACGATGCATTGATTGCCGAATTTGTCCGCCGCCCGTTCGATGAAATCGGGATCGTTTACCGCCGCCGAATTGATCGCGACCTTGTCGGCCCCCGCCAGCAGCAGTTTGCGGATATCCTCGATCGAGCGGACGCCACCCCCCACCGTTACCGGCATAAAGCAATGTTCGGCCGTGCGCGCCACCACGTCGAAAATGGTGTCGCGGCCTTCATGGCTTGCGGTGATGTCGAGAAAGGTCAGCTCGTCGGCGCCCGCCGCATCATAGGCAATGGCAGCCGCCACCGGGTCACCGGCATCGATCAGATCGACAAATTGCACGCCCTTGACCACGCGGCCGCCCATCACGTCAAGGCAGGGGATCAGGCGGGTCTTGAGACTCATGGTTTGGATTCCTTGGCGGCGCGGCCCCAGGCGAGGCGGTGGATGATCAATAGCACGAGCCAGACGATAAAGGCGCCGCCGCCCAGAGGCAGGCTTGCGATCATCAGCCAGCCCATCAGCGCCATGGCATAGAGCGTGGTGCCCCAGTCCGAGCCCCAGACGATGCAGGGATGGGCGTTCCCCTCATCGAGCCGGCAGCCATGCGCGTCGGCAATGGCGGCGGCCAGCAGCACCGACAGCAGCGGTAGGATGGTCAGGAACAGGATCACTGCCCAGACGATCCAATAGGCGGCCCAGGGAAAGCGCCGGGCAGCCTCGCTCATGCCGCGCTTCCTTGATTCGCGCGTCCTTGCTGCGCTGCGGGCGACGCCTGCCGCAACAGCGCCAATGCTTCACGTGAATCAATCCGCCCGTCATAGAGCGCGCGGCCGGAAATGGCGCCTTCGAGCACCGCGTAGTCCGGCTGGGTCATCCGCTCGATATCGGCCATCGAAGCCAAGCCCCCCGAGGCGATCACCGGAATTGAGGTGGCGCGGGCCAACTCGAGGGTGGAGTCCCAATTGATGCCGGCCAGCACGCCGTCGCGGTCGATATCGGTATAGATGATGGCCGCGACCCCGGCGCCTTCAAAGCGCTTGGCCAATTCGATGACGCTGAGTTCGGACGTCTCCGCCCAGCCCTCGACCGCCACCATGCCCTTGCGCGCATCGATGCCGACGGCAACCTGCCCGGGGAATTTTTGCGCGGCTTCTTTCACCAAGGCCGGATCGCGCACGGCGACCGTGCCCAGAATGACGCGGGCCAGGCCCTTGTCGAGCCAGCTTTCGATATGGCCGAGATTGCGAATACCGCCGCCCAGCTGGACGGGGAATTTCACCGTCTTGAGGATGGCTTCGACGGCCGCGCCATTGACGCTTTCGCCGGCAAAGGCACCGTTGAGATCGACGACATGCAGATATTGGAACCCCTGGTCCTCAAAGCTCTTGGCCTGCGCCGCCGGATCGTCATTGAACACGGTGGCTTGGTTCATGTCGCCCAGCTTGAGGCGCACGCATTGGCCGTCCTTGAGGTCGATGGCTGGAAACAGGATCATGGCGCCCACCGCAAAAAGTTCTCGATCAGTTTGAGGCCCAGCGCCTGGCTTTTTTCCGGGTGGAACTGGGTGCCAAAAATATTGTCGCGCGCCACGCAGGCGGTGACCGGACCGCCATAATCGGCGGTGGCGACCAGCGTCTCCGCCCCGTCCGTCACCAGGTGATAGGAGTGCACGAAATAGGCATGCAGCCCATCGGGCCCGGTGGGAATGCCGGCGAGCAGAGCATGGGGGCGCAACACCTCAATGGTGTTCCAGCCCATATGCGGAATCTTGAGGCTGGGATCGGATGGCGTGAGTTTTTCGACCGCCCCGGCAATCCAGCCAAGCCCCGGCGTAACCACCTTTTCGCGGCCTTCGCTGGCCAGCAATTGCATACCGACGCAGACCCCGAGGAAAGGCACGCCCCCAGCGATCACCTTTTCCTGCAAAACCTCGACCATGCCCGGCACAGCATCGAGCCCCGCCTTGCATTCGGCAAAGGCGCCGACGCCGGGCAGCATGATGCGATCGGCCTGCCGCACGCGGTCGGGATCGGAGGTGACTTCCACAATCGGCCGGTCATCCAGCCCCGCCGCCATGCGCTCAAACGCCTTGGCGGCCGAGTGCAGATTGCCCGCGCCGTAATCGATAATGGTGACTAGGCTCATGAGCGGCTCTCCAGCGCACCGAGCCGCGCGAGGTCAGCGTCGCCCGCCACCCGATCGCCGCGATGACGCCAGCCGCGTGAGGCAAGGTTATGCCGGCGCAGGCCGGGGGCGGCAAAGCCGATGGCCACGGCAAACAAAATATAGAGCCAGATAATGGCGTCGGCGCCGAGCCAGGGCGCGGCAAAGCTCAAAGCCACCAACGCCACGACAAAGCCGATCAGCTCGAGCCAGAGCCCATGCACCAGCGCGAAGACCGGAGGCAAGAGCGCCGCGAACCAGGAGAATTTTTCCGGGATGGCGGCCGGGGCCGAGGACAGGCCGGGCTTGGGATCGAAAATGGCGAAGAGGGTCACTGAACGCTCCAAAAACTCGATGTCATCCCGGACTTGATCCGGGATCCATCTTGAGATCTCAGGATGGGCCCCGGCCTGCGCCGGGGTGACACCGTGGTTTTTGCTGACTTAGTGCAAAAGGCCGGAAAACAAAAGCCTACAGCACGCCCTTGGTGCTCGGCACGCGATCGGCAGCGCGCGGATCGATCTCGACGGCATCGCGCAGCGCTCGCGCCACCGCCTTGAACATCGACTCGGCCAGATGGTGGTTATTGTCGGTGTAGAAGTTTTCGATATGCAGCGTGATGCCGGCATTCATGGCAAAGGCCTGGAAAAATTCCCGAAACAGTTCGGTATCCATCTCGCCCACTTTGTCCCGGCTGAATTCAGCGCGGAACACGAGGAACGGGCGGCCGGACACATCCAGCGCCGCGCGGGTCAGCGTGCCGTCCATGGGCAGGTCGCAGGAGGCATAGCGGCGAATGCCCTTCTTGTCGCCCAGCGCCTGGGCGATGGCCTGGCCGATGGCGATGCCCACATCTTCCGCCGTGTGGTGGAAATCGATGTGCAGATCGCCCCTGCAGGACACATCCATGTCGATCAGAGAGTGGCGGGAAAGCTGGTCGAGCATGTGATCGAAAAAGCCGATGCCGGTCGCCATCTTATGCGCGCCGGTGCCATCGAGATTGATCGAGACGGATATCTCGGTCTCGTTGGTCTTACGGGCAATCGTGGCGGTGCGCATTGGCGTGTCTCCGAAGGTCGGGGCTCTCTAGCAGATAAGCGCAGAGGCATAAAGATTGCGTTGCGGGGGGCACGACGCTTGCCCCATCCACGGTGTCATTCCGGCGCAGGCCGGAATCCAGGTCCGTGGCCAACCACACACATCCAGCGCCGGGATGGTCTTCAGCATGGATTCCGGCCTGCGCCGGAATGACACCGTGATTGATTGAGATTTGGGGGCACCATCCCTCCTCCCCACCGTTCTCCCTCGGGCTTGACCCGAGGGCCACTCGCCGCTTGCGCCGCATTGAGAAAGGCCCTCGGGTCAAGCCCGAGGGAGACCCGGTGATATTGGGAGCAGTGGTGGCATGCACCAACTCGTCCCCCCACGGTGTCATTCCCGCGAAAGCGAGAACCTCCGTTTCGGAATGTTGAAGAAGCAAAACAGGGGTCCCCGCTTTCGCGGGGATGACATTGTGGTTAGGGACAGCAAAGAGCTCACTTATCCATCTTATCCCCGCCCCCTTCACCCCATGCGACTATCTCCCCATCCCGCCAGTCACCGGTCCCCACGCAGGGCCGGGCGGGGTGGCCGTGGGATGGGGGCGCCTGTCCAGTGGGGTTGGAAACTCGGCAGCCGGACCTGCAAGAATGGTACCGCCTGAACCGGACCTTGCACAAAAGCGGATCGTGACGGGCGGCCTTTGGCTCCCCTAGTCTAAACTGGTCGAGTCAAAGGCCGCCCGTTACCGTGTCTCCGCAGGCGCAAGCGCCGTGCGGCGCTT
>UCAU01000003.1:0-102736 GCA_900470445.1 Hyphomicrobiales bacterium
ACAATGTCAAAAAACTGACCCAAGGACCAAATGGCCTTACGTCGGTGAGGGTGTCATGCCCTCGATAATTTCGTCAGGAAATACGATCCAGTTCCGGTTGCCCGGCAGATCGTCTGCCCTGTCAGAAACCGCCATCAGTGGGAGTGCAGAGCACTCAGCGTCGTTGGCGTAAATTCGAAACCAAAATTTCTTTTCGTTTCAGTGACTTGCTGCTTCGTTCGCCGCCGTTTGGCGCCGCCCTCTTCAGCGATGACCGGGTTATAGGGGGCACCCGTTTTTCTGTCAACGACCCAAATGACAAAAATGACATTTTCTCGTCTGGGGACCAGCTGGTGCCGTGGAAAACTCGACTGAAGTGCCAGAGATTTCAGGCGTCACGCGCTGTTTCATCCATATGGGATTTTTTCGCCGGCGAACAAGAGCGCTAGGTTTTGGCCGCGCCTTTGATGCGGATAAATCGGCCGATGCCGATCACTTCGGCGAGCCCAAGCGCCAGCCAACGCAGTTTCGCCGCATTTTTTTTGGATTGGCAGGATGGATTGATATAGACTCCGCGCCCATGCGCTTGAGCGCGTTACGCGCATGAGTGTGCAATTCCTGCTTCTATCGGCGGAATTGGCGGAGACCTACCGCAACGGACTAAGGATGGGGCGTTGAACGCAGCGCAGAGAAACCGCCATGCCGCCTTGCTCAAGGCCACCGGCTTCGAGGACTGCCCGGCACTGACGGTGCAATCGACCGATGGCGAAATTCCGCATGGGCGCGAGCTGAGCTTCGCCTGGCTGAGCGGCACGGTGATGACTGGGCTGACCAGCGTTCTGTTGATGGGCGCGGCGCTTTACGTATCCTTCCAAGGCCAGGGCAATTTCTCGACCGCCTATGAAGCCCTCCAGCTTGCCGCCCCCAAGCACGAAGCGCAGGCGCCCACCGACATCTCGGCCAAATCCGCCCGCATCCGGCCGGTCGCTGCCACCCGCTCCGACCTCGAAGTGATCGAAGCCTCGATCCGCCAGACGGTCGATGGCCGCGACATTATTCGCAACCAGCCTTTCGTGCGCATCCGCGCCACGCTCGCCACCGCCGCCACCGCCCTGTCGGACGATGTACCCACCTATGATCCGGTGGCTATTCTCAATGCAACGCAGCCGATGGAGTCGGCCAATGCGGTCGACGTCAATACCGATGTCTATGGCGCGCAGGTCGAGGGCGAAGTTGCCGTCAAGCTCGCCGCCATGCCGGCAAGCTTTGTGCCGCAGGCCACTATTTCCGACCAGTCGGCCGCCGACTATGTCCGCACTGTGGTCGAATCCACCTTCTATGATGATGCCGCCGCCGGCCCGACGCTGGCCTATGCCGCGCTCGGCCCGAGTGTGCGCGATCTCAGCCCCATGCCGGGCAGTGACAGCAATGTACTGGGCGGGGTCGCCGAGAACGTCACCATCATGCCCAAGACGACCGTCGCCTCGGACACCACGCTGGGCCGTACCGAGCGCTTCCTGACCATCCGCGAAGTGGGTCCGCTTTCCGACACCCTGGCCAAGAACGGCTTTACTGCCAATCAGATCGCCATGGTCGAGAACACGCTGAAAAACCTCATTCCGGCGACCGGCCTGCCGGCGGGCATTCGGCTGCGCATTCTCTATGGGCCGCTCAATTCCAGTTCGACCAGCCTGGTACCCTATCGCATGAGCATCTACCGGCCCGATGGCGCGACGGGCGACCCCCATATCGCCACCGTCGCGCTGACCGATACGGGTCAATATGTGGTGGGGCTGGCGCCCGACTTCGTGGCATTCCCCAAGGAAGATGCCGAGCAGATCAACGTTTCCAACCTGCCCTCGATCTATCGCTCGATCTGGGAGACGGGCCGCAAGCACGATCTGGACGATGACACGATCGAGCGGATCATCGGCATGTTTGCCTATGATGTGGATATGAATAAACGCATCACCGCCGGCGATTCCATCGAGCTGCTGGAATCGGCGCCCGATGCGAGCGGGCGCAAGCAGCTGCTTTATGTCGGGCTGACGCTGGGCTCGACGACGCGCCAGCTTTATCGCTTCGGCACCGATGACGGCATGGTGGATTTCTACGATCCCGATGGCGAGACGGGCAAGCGCTTCCTCACCCGCCGGCCGCTCGAAGGCGGCGGCACGCTGCGCTCGCGCTTCGGCTATCGCATCCATCCCATTTTCCACACGCGCAAGCTCCATACCGGCGTCGATCTGGCCGCGCCCTCGGGCACGCCGATCTATGCCTCGGGCGACGGCACGATCCAATTGGCCGGCTGGCAATCGGGCTATGGCAATAAGATCGAGATCAAGCACGTCAATGGCTACGAAACCGCCTATGGCCACATGTCGCGTTTTGCCGATGGCATGAAGCCGGGCGTGCGGGTGCGGCAGGGCCAGGTGATCGGCTATGTCGGCTCGACCGGCCAATCGACGGGGCCGCATCTGCATTTTGAAATGCATATCAACGGCAACCTGGTCGATCCGCTCAGCGTCAAGCTGCCCAAGGAAAATTCCCTGGCCCAGCGCTATGACGGCAAGTTCAAGGAAACCGTGGCCCAGATCAACGATCTGATGGCGCGCGATCCTGCGCCGGTGACGGTGGCGCATGCGGATACTGCCGCGGTCCGCTAGGCTCGGGCGAGCAGGCTTTTGCGCTCCAGCGTCAACCAGGCGATCACTGCTGAAAGCAGGCTCAATCCGGCGGTGACATAGGCAATGGCGGCAAAGGCCGCGTCGGTTGCGGCAAGGCGCATGGCTTCTTCAGCTTCGGTCAGTCCACTCGCCGGCAGGCCGAAAAAGATCGGCAATTCGGCGGCGCTGCCCAGCGCGCGCTCGAATACCGAAGCCACCACCAAGCCCAGCAGGGCCACGGCCATCAGCCCGGCCACACGAGCCACCGCATTGTTGACGCCCGAGGCGACGCCGGTATCGTGATCGGCCACCGAGGTCATGACCGCTGTCGACAGCGGCGAGACGACCAGCCCCATCCCGAGCCCCAACAGAGCGACACAGGGCAGCACGGCAAACCACACATTATGCAGCGGCGTGGTGATGCCCAGCAAGAAGAAGGCCGCGGCGACGATCAGCGAACCCAAGGCAATCAATGGCGCCGGGCCGAATGTATCGGCCCATTTGCCGCTGAAGGAGGAGAGGATGGTGAGCAATACGCCCATGGGCAGCAATGCCAGGGACACATTGGCGGGGGTGACGCCCCAACCGCCGATCATGGTCATGGGCAGGAAGAACATGGCGCCGCCCAGGGCGAAATAGAGGGCAAAGGTCAGCCCGTTTGCACCCGAAAATGCTTTATTGGCAAAAAGCCGCAGCGGCAGCATGGGTGACGCGCTGCGCGCTTCCCAGATGAGAAAGATCGCGCCAAGGACCAGCCCGCCGCCAACGAACCCTGCCATATGCAGCAGGCCCGGCGTGCTCTCGCTGCCGTCGCCGGTGAGGCCATAGGCGACCAGCATCAAAGCTAGGGTGGCCAAAGCTGCGCCGACGATATCGAGCCGCCGCCCGGCCTCAGGCCGATCCGCATTGACCTTGAACCAAAGCAAAGCCAGGGCAATGCCGCCCAGCGGCAGGTTGATGGCAAAGACCAGCCGCCAGCTCCAATCCCCGAAGGCGGTCAAAACGAAGCCGCCAATGATCGGGCCGGCAATGGAGGTGAGCGAGGATGCAGCCGCCCAGATGCCGATGGCTTTGCCGCGTTCCTCGCGCGGATAGGCCTTGGCGATGATGGCGAGGCTGCCCGGCACCATGAAGGCAGCGCCGGCGCCCTGCACTGCACGGGCTATGACCAGAACCGCAGGGCTCGGCGCCAACGCACAGACCATGGAGGCCAGGACGAACACCACAATGCCCCAGCCGAAGGTGGTGCGCAGCCCAAACCGGTCGCCGGCGGCACCACCCAGCAGGATCAGCGCCGACAGGAACAGCAGATAGCCATTGCTGATCCATTGCGCATCGGCGAGCGTGGCGCCCAGATTGGCGCGAATGGCGGGGATGGCGATCGAAATGACCGAGCCATCGATAAAGCCCATGCTCGAGGCCAGGATTGCCGCGATCAGCACGAAGTGCCGGCTTTGCGGCGCGGCAATATCCTGGCTCATTGGAGGTCCCTCAACCCTTGGACGAACAGCCTATTCCCGCGCGACCCAAACGGCTAGCTCGTTTCCGCCCGGCTCGCGAAAGTGAAACCGCCGGCCGCCAGGAAAGTCGAACTGCGCCCGCGTGATGACGCCGCCCGCCTTGATCACCCGCTGCTCCGCTGCATCGAGATCATCAGTGCGCACAATGGCCATAGTCGCGGCGACCCTGCCACTGGCCTGGTCGACGCCGCCATCGATACCCGCATCATTCAGCCCATCATAATCGGGACCATAGCTGGTCATGCCCCAGCCGAAGGCCGCCTGGAAAAACGCACTGGTCTGTCCCCGATTGGTCGAGGGGAACTCGATATAGTCGATCTTGTCACGCATTTTACACTCCTCACTGTTCTGCATTTGTTCTTGCACGTGGAATGCCGTCGCGCAAGAGCCCAAACAGCAAATGGGCCGGTCTTTCGACCGGCCCATTGCGTCTGATCAGGCTGCGGCATCGGCCGTGGCCGGTCCGCCCGGCAGCAGCACGATGCCATCATCATTGGCATCGACCACCACATTGGAGCCGTCGCTGACCCGGCCGCCCAGGATTTCCTCGGCCAGGCCATCCTGCACCGAACGCTGGATCACCCGCTTGAGCGGACGCGCGCCATAGGCCGGATCATAGCCTTCATGGGCCAGCCATTCACGAGCCCGCGGCGTCAATTCGAGATTGATATCGCGATCCCGAAGCAGCTGCTGCAGCCGGCCGAACTGGATATCGACAATGGAGCCCATATGTTCGCGGCCGAGCCGGTGGAACAGCAGGATTTCGTCGATCCGGTTGAGGAATTCGGGCCGGAACGCCGCCTTGACCATGTCGAGCACCTTGCCGCGCACCAGCTCCACCGATTCCCCGTCCTTGAGGTCGACCAGATATTCGGCCCCCAGATTGGAGGTGAGAATGATCACCGTGTTGCGGAAATCGACGGTGCGGCCCTGTCCGTCGGTGAGACGACCGTCATCGAGCACTTGCAAGAGGACATTGAACACGTCCGGATGCGCCTTCTCGATCTCGTCGAACAGCACGACCTGATACGGCCGCCGCCGCACGGCTTCGGTCAACACACCGCCTTCGTCATAGCCGACATAGCCCGGAGGCGCGCCGATCAGGCGAGCCACCGAATGCTTTTCCATGAACTCGCTCATGTCGAGCCGCACCATGGCAGTCTCGTCATCGAACAGGAATTGCGCCAGCGACTTGGTCAACTCGGTCTTGCCCACGCCGGTTGGCCCCAGGAACATGAACGAGCCGATCGGCCGGTTCGGATCCTGCAGGCCGGCGCGCGAACGGCGCACCGCCCGAGCCACAGCGGCCACGGCCTCGGCCTGCCCGATGACGCGGGCGCCCAGCGAGGTCTCCATATGCAGCAGCTTTTCGCGCTCGCCTTCCAGCATGCGGTCGACCGGAATGCCGGTCCAGCGGGACACGACCTGGGCGATATCGCTTGGGGTCACGACTTCCGCGGCCATCAGCGGATCATTGCCATTGGCTTCGTCGGCGCTTTTGATCTTCTTTTCGAGCTCTGGAATAACGCCATAAGCCAGCTCCCCGGCCTTGCCGAGGTCGCCGCGCCGCTGGGCGATTTCGAGCTGGCTGCGCGCCGCGTCGAGTTCTTCCTTGAGCTTCTGGCTGCCTTGCAGGCGATCTTTCTCCGCCAGCCACTTGGCCGACAGCGTCTGAGCCTGCTCTTCGAGCCCGCCCAATTCGCCTTCGAGCCGTTCGAGCCGGATGCGCGAGCCGTCATCGTCTTCCTTGCGCAGGGCCTCACGTTCGATCTTGAGCTGCATGATGCGACGATCGAGTTCGTCCAGCGCCTCGGGCTTGGAATCGACCGCCATGCGCAACCGCGCTGCCGCCTCGTCCATCAGATCGATGGCTTTGTCGGGCAGGAAACGGTCGGTGATGTAGCGATTGGACAGCGTTGCCGCGCTCACCAGGGCCGAGTCGGAAATCCGGATGCCGTGATGCAGCTCATACTTTTCCTTGAGCCCGCGCAGGATCGAGATGGTGTCTTCCACCGTCGGTTCGTCGACAAAAACCGGCTGGAATCGCCGTGCCAGGGCCGCGTCCTTCTCGATATATTTGCGATATTCATCCAGCGTCGTCGCGCCCACGCAATGCAGCTCACCGCGCGCCAAAGCGGGCTTGAGCAGATTGGACGCATCCATCGCCCCATCCGACTTGCCGGCCCCCACCAGGGTATGCATTTCGTCGATGAACAGGATGATCTGCCCATCCGACGAGGTGACTTCGCTGAGCACACCCTTGAGGCGCTCTTCGAACTCGCCGCGATATTTCGCGCCGGCAATCAGCGAACCCATGTCGAGCGACAGCAGCGACTTGTTTTTGAGGCTCTCGGGCACATCGCCATTGACGATGCGGATGGCCAGGCCCTCGGCAATCGCCGTCTTGCCCACGCCGGGTTCGCCGATCAGCACCGGATTGTTCTTGGTGCGACGGCTCAACACCTGAATGGTGCGGCGGATTTCCTCGTCGCGGCCAATCACCGGGTCGAGCTTGCCCTCGCGCACATCCTGGGTCAGGTCGCGCGCATATTTCTTGAGCGCATCATAGCTGTTCTCGGCCGATGCCGAATCCGCCGTGCGACCCTTGCGGATCGCCTCGATAGCCGTGTTCAGCCCCTGCGGCGTCACGCCCGCAGAGCTCAAAATCTTGCCCGCATCGGTGTCCTTCTCGACCACCAGCGCCAACAACAAGCGCTCGACGGTGACATAGCTGTCGCCCGCCTTCTGCGCCGCGCTTTCGGCGGTGTCGAAGACGCGCGCAATCTCGCGGCTCAGATAGAGCTGGCTGCCGTCGCCCGATACGGATGGAATTTTGGCCAGAGCCGCCTCGACGGCCGCCCGCGCTGCCTTGGGGTCGCCCCCGGCGCGCTCGATCAGCCCATTGGCCATGCCTTGATCGTCGTCAAGCAGTACCTTGAGCAGATGCAGCGGCGCAAATTGCTGATGCCCCTTGCCCAGTGCAATGGTCTGCGCGCTCTGGATAAAGCCGCGCGCCCGCTCGGTGTATTTTTCGATATTCATGCAACTCTCCTGATCTCGCCCGCGGCCCGGCCCATCAAAGGCACCGAACCCACGGCGGAAGCGTCGTCTGATGAAACGCCCGGACCGGAAGAATGGCAGCAAAAGTGGCTTTCACTTTTGTGCCTCGCCATTGACCAGCTTCAATATCGGCGCTGTTTCATCATGACAGATATATGGGGAGGCCTTTGCAAACGAAAAGGCCGGACATTGCTGCCCGGCCTTGGAAATTGTCGCTGCGGATTATTCCGCTGCGGTTGCGGCTTTGCCGCCGGTGAGGAAGGCGGGCAATTCGCCGACATCGGGTTGCGGCGCGCCAGCCGGATCGCCGGCATCGCCACCCGCCGGACGGCGGCGGCGTGGACGGCGCGGCTTGCGGGCTTCACCCTCGGCCTGCTGTTCGGCTGCTGCTTCAGTGTCGCTCTCGACGACCGGCTCGGCGGCCACGGCGGCGATCTGGGGCTGTTCCTGCTGTTCGGGACGCTCCTGACGGGGGCGTTCCTGACGCGGCCGCTCCTGGCGGTCACGACGCTGGCGATCGCCACGATCATTGTTGCGCTCGCCCTGCTGCTGCTGTTGCGGCTGCTCGGCGCGGTCGCCTTCACCCTGCTCGTCGCCGTCACCCTGCTGGCTTGGCTGCTGGATGGGCTGGGGCGAAGCGAAGCGCGAGTTCATCTCGGGCATATCGTCGTCGAAATCATCGTCCTGGCTCTGCCCATCCGGCCGCTGGCCGCTCTGGGCCTGCTGGGCGGCGGTGACGATGCGGAAATAATGTTCGGCGTGCTGGAGATAGTTCTCCGCCATCACCGAGTCGCCTGATGATTGCGCATCACGGGCGAGCTGGAGATATTTCTCCGCAATGTGAGCAGCGTTTCCGCGGACTTTTACGTCCGGACCATTGCTCTCGAAATTGCGGGACAACGGGTTGACGTGCTTGCGTCCACCGTTCCGGCTACGCTGCCGGTTCTTGTTCTGATTATTGGGTCTCATCTGGTCGCTTTATCTAACTCTAGAAAAATAAGCGTCACACGTCTGGCGGACCGGCATCTGCCTGGTCTGGCCACTCCCTGGCCAAGCTCGCGCTCGAAACATGGGGTTCTATCTGGCTTCATGAAGACCGACACCGTCGTGCAGCGTCGCCATATGATCCTGATCTATCCTGCGTCGCTCCAGCCTCTGCCGGAACCGCGCTGCACCTTGCAGCCTCAGGAAATGATCGGGTGGCGTGTCGCCGTGGCGCCCATGATGCGCCGTTGACAGCAAGGGCAAGCTATATTGTTCGGCCGGTCTTTGCCAGCATTAATTGCGCGGCGCACTTTATCGCCTGACTGGCCGTCTAAACATGGTGTGCACTGACCACCCGGTCAAGGCCGTTAAGGTCTTTGTGAAGCGTGACGTCGGTAAATCCGGCGGCCTCGAACAAGCCGGTGACGGCCTCGCCCTGGTCATGGCCGATCTCGACCAGCACACGCCCGTCCCGCTTGAGCCATTTGCCAGCCTCCTGGGCAATCACCCGGTAAGGCGCCAGTCCATCGGGCCCACCATCCAGCGCCAGTCGGGGATCGAAGCTTTTGACCTCGTCGGCCAGGGTTTCGATCACGGCGGAATTGATATAGGGCGGATTGGAGACGATCAGGTCGAAGGTCTCTCCCCTGGAGGCGAGAGCCTCAAACCAGCTCCCCTGCAGGAACGCCAGCCGTTCGGCCACACCGTGTCGCTCGGCATTGCTCCGCGCGGCCACCAGAGCGTCGGCACTCAAATCACTTGCCACGCCACTCGCGTCGGCGCGATTGACCAGCACTGCGATGGGAATACACCCCGTGCCGGTGCCCAGATCGAGCAGCTGCCCGCCCTGGGGCAGGGCGTCCAGCGCCATATCCACCAGCAGTTCGGTTTCCGGTCGCGGCTCGAGCGTGGCGCCATTGAGCGCAAAGGGCAGGCCGTAAAATTCCCGCTCGCCGATGATCCGCGCCACCGACTCGCCGCGCAGGCGCCGCTGCATCAGCCCGGCAATCCGCTCGGCGGCTCCAGCCTCGACCGGCTCATTTTCGCGCAGCGCCATATCGAGCGCCGTCAGCCCCAGCCCGTAGCTGGCCAGCAACTTGGCGTCGAGCGCCGGGGAGCCAAAACCCTGCCGGTCCAAGGCATCGCGCCAGCCGCGCCATAGCATCCCGATCGTGGGTGTGGCGCTCAGTTGGACTGCTCCATCGCCGCCAATTGTTCGGCCTGGCTTTCGGTGATCAGCGCTTCGATCAATTCGTCCAGCGCTTCACCTGATATCACCTTGTCGAGCTTGTAGAGCGTCAGATTGATGCGGTGATCGGTGACCCGCCCTTGCGGGAAATTATAGGTGCGGATGCGTTCGGAACGATCGCCCGACCCCACCTGCCCCTTGCGCTCGGCCGAGCGGGCGCTGTCGCGTTCTTCGCGCTGCATTTCATAGAGCCGTGAGCGCAGCACCAGCATGGCCTGGGCGCGGTTCTGGTGTTGGCTCTTCATCGCCGAGGTGACGACCAGGCCCGAGGGAATATGGGTGATCCGCACCGCCGAATCGGTGGTGTTGACGTGCTGCCCGCCGGCGCCCGAGGCCCGCATCGTATCGATGCGAATATCCTCGTTGCGGATTTCGATATCGATATCTTCGACTTCCGGCAGCACCGCCACAGTGGCCGCCGAAGTATGGATGCGGCCCGAGCCTTCCGTCGCCGGCACGCGCTGTACGCGATGCACGCCCGATTCAAACTTCATCCGCGCATAAACGCCCTTGCCCGAGACATTGGCGATGATTTCCTTGAAGCCCCCCATTTCGCCGGGGCTTTCTTCCATCACGGAGACCTTCCAGCCGTGATTGGCGGCGTAGCGCTCATACATGCGGAACAGATCGCCCGCGAACAAAGCCGCCTCATCGCCACCCGTGCCGCCACGGATTTCGAGAATGATCGACTTCTCATCCGCTTCGTCCTTGGGCAGCAGCAGAATGCGCACGGCCTGGAACAAAGCCTCGATCTTTTCGTCGAGCTCTTCGATCTCCGCCTGGGCCATTTCGGCCAGGTCCTTGTCGCCGCTCTTGAGCAATTCCTCGGCCTCGGCGCGATCCTTCAGGGCCTTGTTATAGGCCCGGATCTCGCCGACGATTGGCGCTAGTTCGGCATGCTCCTTGCTGAATTTGACGAATTCATCCGGCCCGGCCCCACCCGACAAAGCCGCCTCGACATACTGAAACCGCGTCTCGAGCGCGTCGAGCTTGTCCTGGGGAAGAGATGCCATGAGGAATGCTTTCAAGTCTGGAACAGGCACGCTTTAGGGATAACGCAGCGGGATCGCAAGGGTGCCGGCCTAATGGAGGGCACTAGCGTGCGCCGAGATTCATGTCAGGCCGAGCCGAAAATGGTGCCTTTCGAGAACCGGAGCGGAGCGTACATGAGTACGTGAGCACCGGAAGCGCAGAAAGGCGCCATTTGCAGGCCGGCATGGCGTGGAGATCGGGCGCGCTAGACGGGCAGGTTCTGCTTGTCGATCCACTCTTGCAGCAATTGGCGGATCGTCACCCCATCGGCGCCCTCGCTCAGCGCCGCACCCACCGATTGCTGGATCGGCTTGAGATCGAGATTGAGCACCATTTCCTTGATCGGTCCGATCGAGGCCGGCCCCATGGAGAGCCGCGTCATGCCAATCGCCATCAGCGCCAGCGCCTCGAGCGGCTTGCCGGCCAGCTCGCCGCACATGGTGATGGGAATATTGTAGCGCTTGGCCGCTTCCACAACCATGCGGATGGCCCGCAGGCGCGGCAGCGCAATCGGATCGTAATTCTTGGACACGCGCGGATTGGCCCGGTCCGACGCGGTCAGGAACTGCACCAGATCGTTGGAGCCGATGGAGACGAAATCGGCCTCGGGCAACAATTGATCGAGCTCGAACAGCAGCGATGGCACTTCCACCATGGCGCCCAGCTCCAGCCGTGACGGCGTCGGCTTGCCGGCGCGCCGCAGCCGCTCGATTTCCTTTTGCACCACCATGCGGGTCTGCAGGAACTCGAACGTCTCGGTGACCATGGGCACCAATATCTTGAGCGGCCGCCCATTGGCCGCCATCAGCAGCGCGCGGATTTGCGTGCGCAACAGGCCCGGCCGATCCAGCCCCAGCCGGATCGAACGGTAGCCCATGGCCGGGTTTTCCTCCTGCGCCGAGCGCAGATAGGGCAGCACCTTGTCGCCGCCGATATCGAGCAGGCGGAACACCACGGGCCGATCCCCGGCAATGGCCATGGCCTCGGCATAAAGCTCCATCTGCTCGGGCAGGCGTGGCAGGCGCGAGGCGATCATGAATTGCAATTCGGTGCGGAACAGCCCCACGCCCGAAGCGCCGGTATCGTCCAGCATGGGCAGATCGGCCACCAGGCCCGAATTGTGCAGTAGCGTGATTTCCACGCCATCCTTGGTGATCGAGGGCTTGTCCTTGAGCGCGGCATAATGCGCCCGGCGCCGGGCTGAAACCCGCACCTTGTCGACATAGGCCTGCTCGATATCGGGCGTCGGCCGCAGATGCACGATGCCGGCCGTGCCATCGATGATGATCTCGTCGCCGGTCTCGCACATCGAGACGATCGACTGCGCCTGCCCGACAGCCACCAGCCCCAGCGACCGCGCGACGATAGCCACATGCGCCGTCGCGCCGCCCTCTTCGAGCACGACGCCGCGCAGCTTGGTACGGTCATATTCGAGCAGTTCGGCCGGCCCCATATTGCGGGCGACCAGAATCGCGTTTTCGGGCAATTCCTTGCGCCCCAGCGCATGGCCATCCCCGGTCAGCACCCGCAACAGGCGATTGGCCAGGTCATCCAGATCGTGCAGGCGGTCGCGAATATAGGGATCGGTCTGGCGCAGCATGCGCGCACGCGTATCGTTCTGCACCCGCTCGACCGCGGCTTCCGCCGAAAGCCCGTTATCGATCGCCTCGGTCAGCCGGTGCACCCAGCCCCGGTCATTGGCGAACATGCGATAGGTTTCCAGAATCTCCCGGTGATCCGAGCTGGGCTGCATATCGCCATGGTCGAGCATGGCATCGATCGAGACGCGCATCTTTTCCAGCGCCGATTCGAGCCGCAGCTTTTCCTGCTCGGTATCCTCGGCGATGAAATTGGTCACGACGACACGCGGGTCGTGCAGAACCACGGTGCCCAGGGCAATGCCGTCGGTGAAGCTGACGCCGGTATACATGCGGGGACGCCTGAGATCGATATCGGAGCCCGGCTTGATCAGATTGTCGAAGTCGGAAGTGGCGATCATCTCGGCCAGGATTGTGGCCGTAGTCAGCATCGCCTCGGTTTCATCCTCGCCATATTTGCGCCGCTCGACATTCTGCACGACGAGCACGCCCAGGGTCTGCCCGGCACGCAAAACCGGCACACCGAGGAAGGCGAAATAGCGGTCTTCCCCGGTTTCGGGGCGATAAGCAAAGGCGGGATGGGAGGGCGCATCGTCCAGCGACAGCGGCTCGGCTTCGGCCGCGATCAGCCCGACCAGCCCTTCGCCCAGCCGGAGCGTCGTCATATGGACGGATTCTTTGGCAAGGCCCTTGGTGGCGAACAGTTCCAGCGCGCCGTCATCGCGCAGCACATAGAACGAGCACACATCGGCGCGCATATTTTCGGCGATCAGCGAGACGATCTTGTCCAGCCGCTCCTGGCTTGCCAGGGGCTCCGCCATCGTCTCGCGCAATTGCCGCAGCAGCACCCTCGGGCCGCCTATGGACGTAACCATGCCTTATTGGCGGCCCGCAAAAGCCACCCCCCTGCTTAAAGGAGCGGCCGAGATCCCCTCAACTGATCTCAGGCGTCCTTCTTGTCCAAACCGTAATAGGTGTGCAACGCGCGAACCGCAAGCTCAGCATATTGCTCATCAATCAGCACCGAGGTCTTGATTTCCGAAGTGGTGATCAGCTGTATGTTGATGCCCTTGTCGGCCAAGGCCTTGAACATCGAGCTCGCAACGCCCGCATGGCTACGCATGCCCACGCCCACGACCGAGACCTTTGCCCCGCCCTTTGAGCCGGAAATCCGCGCATATTCGATGCGATCGCCCGCATCTTTCAGCGTCTTGATCGCCTTGTCATATTCGCTATCGGGCACGGTGAAGGTGATGTCGGTGGTCGCCCCATCATCGGCAATGTTCTGCACGATCATGTCAACGATAATGCCCTGATCGGCCAGCGTGCCGAAAATGGCGGCGGCCACACCGGGATTGTCCTTGACGTCGCGCAGGGTGATCTTGGCCTCTGCCTTGGCGAGCGTCACGCCCGAAACGATCTGCTTTTCCATGATCTCTTCCTCATCGCATACCAGCGTGCCGGGAACGCCCGGGCTCCCGTCCGGCGCCAGCTGTGGCGCGTCCGGGTCATCAAAGGTCGACCGCACCAGAAGGCGCACCTTATGCGCCATTGCCATTTCAACCGAGCGGATCATCAGCACCTTGGCGCCGAGCGAGGCCATTTCCAGCATTTCCTCAAAGGAAATCTTGGTCAGCCGCTGCGCCTTGGGCACGATGCGCGGATCGGTCGTGTAAACACCGTCCACATCCGTATAGATATCGCAACGATCCGCCTTGATCGCTGCCGCCACGGCCACTGCCGAGGTGTCCGAGCCGCCCCGGCCCAGCGTCGTCACCCGGCCATGCGGGGAAATGCCCTGGAACCCGGTGATCACCGGCACCCAACCATCGGTAAGGCGCTTGTTGAGCTCGGTCGGATCGATCTCGGTGATCCGCGCCGCGCCATGCGCGTCATCGGTATGGATCGGCACCTGCCAGCCGGCAAAAGAGCGCGACTGGATGCCCATTTCGCTCAGCACAATGGCCATCAGGCCCGCAGTCACCTGCTCGCCCGAAGCCACGACCGCGTCATATTCACGCGCATCATGCAGCGGGCTGGCTTCATTGACCCAGCCGACCAGTTCATTGGTCTTGCCCGACATGGCCGAGACGACGACCGCCACCTCGTTGCCGGCCTCGACTTCGCGCTTCACATGGCGCGCGGCCTGGCGAATACGTTCGACAGTGGCCACTGATGTGCCACCGAACTTGACGACTATGCGGGCCAAGACCCCTACCCCGTTCCTCCGGCAGAACCCGCCGGTACGCTCTGAATTCGCGCCGGGACATACGACAAAGCCGGGGCGCGATCAACTAAAGAACGTGTGCCTACTCGGCGGCGTCGGGGTGGCGGTTGCCGTGCTTTTTCTTGCGCATCTCAGCCTGCACATAGGCCTTGAGCACATTCTGCATATGCGTAAGGTGCCCTTTGCCCTGCTGCTTGAACCAGGCAAAGACCAGCGGATCGAGCTTGAGGTGGACCGAGGTCGGCTCGCGATAGTCCACGAGAACAGCATTCTCCCAAAACTCGTCAGGCAAATCTTCCCCGGGCTGGACATTAGGATTTTGCGGCGGCAGTTCACCGCGCTCTTTCATCCGAATGATCTCGTCCAGCGAAATACGTGTGATATTTTCTTTGGTCACGCCGACCTCCTATTCTGGCAGAGATGATCCGCAGCACATCCACTCGCTTGGTGTACACAAGCACGTAGCAATCCGCGTCGATGAAACCGATCGAAATCCTACGGGCCTCGCCATAGTCGAAGCGATCATCTGCAAAATCTGCGACCGGCTCCGCAAAGATCGCCACGGCACGTATGAAATCGACACCATGCTTGCTCAAATTGACCAGACGTTTTTCCTCGTCCCACTCAAACTCCAAAGCAAAGCCCCCCTTGCCTCAAGTACAAAGTACACAAAAGTGTACACTTGCGCAACCTGCGACCCCACGCGCCTTGCCTGCCTCACCTCGAACGGGGCATATGGAGAACCAAACGGAGCCGCCCCATGACCCAGACCACGATCAACGACGCCGAGATCGCCAAGTTTACCGCGATGGCCGAAGAATGGTGGGACCCCAAGGGCAAGTTCAAGCCGCTGCACAAATTCAGCCCCGTGCGCCTGGATTATATTCGCGATCACCTGCTGACCCGTTTCGGTCGCGATGGCGGCGCCATGCGGCCCTTCGAGGGCCTGACGATACTCGACGTCGGTTGCGGCGGTGGCCTGCTCTGCGAGCCCCTGGCCCGGCTGGGCGCGACGGTCACCGGCATTGATGCTGCCGAGCGCAATATCACCATTGCCAAGCTGCATGCCGAGCAGTCGGGCCTCGATATCGACTATCAGACGACCACCAGCGAGGCCCTCGCCGCCACGGGCAAAAAATACGACATGGTGCTCAATATGGAAGTGGTCGAGCATGTCGATAACGTGCCGCTTTACATGAAAAGCTGCGCCGACCTGGTCAAGCCCGGCGGCCTCATGCTGACCGCCACCCTCAACCGCACCGCCCGCGCCTATGCCCTGGCGATTATCGGCGCCGAACGCGTGCTGCGCTGGCTGCCGGTGGGCACCCATGACTGGAACAAATTCCTCACCCCCGACGAGATCAAGGCGCTGCTGACCCGCAATGGGCTCAAGGTCACCGGGGAAACCGGCGTGGTCTATCACCCCCTGGCCGACGAATGGCGCGCCTCGCGCGACATGGGCGTCAATTATATGATCATGGCCGAGCGGCCTTTGTGACACCGGACTCGTTCATCCGAGGAGATTTCATGCGCATTCTTGCTGCCATTCTGCTGCTGGCCTTTGCCGCGAGCCCCGCCCTCGCCCAAACCGACGACGATGTCTTTGCCGCCCTTGAAGGCGTCTATGGCATCGAAGCGGCAGGCAATTTCGACGCCTATTTCACCACCATCACCACCGCCTTTGCCGAAGGCGATAGCGAGGCGCTGGCCGACATGGGCAGCTATCCTTTCGAGGTCGCCGCCAATGGGGAGCTCTACGACATTTTCACGCCGCAGGATTTCACCGGCAATTTCGATGCCCTGCTGCTGCCTGAAACCATCGATGCCATCGCCAATCAGGATTATGCCGATCTGATCGTCACCGATGAAGGCGTTGGCTTTGCCAATGGCGCCTTGTGGCTTGCCAATGTCTGCTCTGACGACAGCTGCAGCACCAGCGACTGGCTGATCACCCGCATCAATAACTGACGCGCAGGACAGTGTTGCACAAAGTCCGCTTCCCCGCGGCCGCTTGCGGCTATACTGCGGTTCAATCCATTTCCGCCCCACACTAGACACATTTTTTTAATGTGGTGCGGCCACCTTGGCATGCTGGCGCAAGCTGTTGCCCGCGCCCAGCCTGCCCTGTCGTCACCCAGTCTGGAATCCGTCGTGTTGAAGATCGCCCTGCCCCTAGCCTGCGCTCTGCTGGCAAGCATTGCTCCTGTGGCTCAAGCCCAGGAAGCGAACGACTCCGTCGAACGCAACGTCTTCGTCATGGGCGGACCGTTTTCGGAGGGCTATTTCGGGGACACGCTGGCCTTCTGGAACGTCAACTATGAAAGCAATTTCTTCGTTGGCATGGGCTATCAGCAATTCTTCCACCAAGTCCCACAGGGTCTCAAATTCGGTGTCGAAGCCGGTTTCGGCGCCCGCCTGGGCGATAAAAGCTCGGCCGAGGCATGGGCCGGCGCCGTGATCCGCTATGATGGCTGGCAATTGGGCGATTTCCGCATCGCCACATCGATCACGGGGGGCTTCTCCGTAGTGACCGGCCTGATCGGCGCCGAAGCGACCCGCGCCGAGCAGAATGGCGAGGATGGTGCGCCCTTCCTCTATTATCTCGGCCCCGAAATCGCCATTTCTCACGCCGCGGCGCCCAATTGGGAAGTGCTCGGCCGCGTCCAGCACCGCTCCGGCGGCTTCAGCACCATCGCCAATCTCGACGGCTCCAACGCCGCCACCCTGGGCCTGCGCTACAAGTTCTAGTTTTTTGACGCTGCCCGCAGCGCCATCGCCTCCCTCCGGCTTGAGCGGGAGTGTTCGTTCGGGACTCGTACCACCCACAATGTCATTCCGGCGGAGGCCGGAATCCATGTCGGTAGCGTCCCACACGCATCCAGCTTGAGGATGATCTTCAGCATGGATTCCGGCCTCCGCCGGAATGACGCCGCGATGGATTGAACGGTTGTCTCCAATCTCCCCTCCCCACCGCTCTCCCTCGGGCTTGACCCGAGGGCCACTCGTCACTTGCGCCAGATTGAGAAAGACCCTCGGGTCAAGCCCGAGGGAGATGCGGTGATATTGGGAGCAATGGTGGCATGCACCAACTCGCCCCCCACCCACAACGTCATTCCGGCGCAGGCCGGAATCCATGCTGCGCGCTATCCCCACGCCGGACGCCAAAGGTCTTTCCGGCCCTCCGTGGCTCCCTCTACCCCACAATGTCATTCCCGCGCAGGCGGGAACCTCTGTTTTCTCGGGTCGGCAGGGGGATTCGTTGCCTCTCCCCAAAGCCAGTTTCCACCGTCATTGCCCGGCTCGTCCGGGCAATCCATGCTGCCGCTGGTGCCCAGACATGGATCACCCGGACAAGCCGGGTGATGACGATAATTGGAGGAACAGCGACCCCCCACACAAACTTATCCCCCACCCAGATCCCCCCGCATACTCCCTCCATCTTCCGGGATACGGGCGGCGCTGCAGCGACGAGCGTCCGGAGGCCAGCCGGGGGAGGGGAGGTCGCGCTCCGCTCCGGGTCGAGCGGACGAGGCAATCGGGCGGGCGCTACGGCAAACGCTGGGGTCTGCGATCGCGCCGTCCGAAAAAGTCCCGGCACCCCGAGACGGCTTCCGTCTCATTTTTTATCCCTTACGAGGCGAAAGCCGTCTCGGGGTCCGTCCGTCTCTTCGATAACCGCGCCAGGCGGCGCTTTGTCATGCCCCCATCCAACACCATCAAAACCTATCCGTACCGTACGGTACGGTACGGTTTTTTATTGATCCTGTCCTGGAATGGGTCTAAAGAAGATCAACCATCGTCGGCCAAACCGGCGCCAAGCCCGAGGAAGTGTCATGCCTGCCTATCGTTCCCGCACCACCACCCATGGCCGCAACATGGCCGGCGCCCGCGGGCTCTGGCGGGCAACGGGCATGAAGGATGGCGACTTCGGCAAGCCCATCATTGCCGTGGTCAATAGCTTCACCCAATTCGTGCCCGGCCACGTCCATCTCAAGGATCTCGGCCAGCTCGTGGCACGCGAAATCGAGGCCGCCGGCGGCGTTGCCAAGGAATTCAACACCATCGCGGTCGATGACGGCATCGCCATGGGCCATGACGGCATGCTCTATTCCCTGCCCAGCCGCGACCTGATCGCCGACTCGGTGGAATATATGGTCAACGCGCATTGCGCCGACGCCATGGTGTGCATTTCCAATTGCGACAAGATCACCCCCGGCATGCTGAACGCCGCCATGCGCATCAACATCCCCGTGGTGTTCGTGTCGGGCGGCCCGATGGAAGCCGGCAAGGCCATGCTCAAGGGCAAGCTGCAGGCGCTCGATCTGGTCGACGCCATGGTGATGGCTGCCGACGATCATTATACCGATGCGGAAGTGCAGGCCGTCGAAGAAGCCGCCTGCCCTACCTGCGGCTCCTGCTCGGGCATGTTCACCGCCAATTCGATGAATTGCCTCACCGAAGCGCTTGGCCTCAGCCTGCCCGGCAATGGCTCGACCCTGGCGACGCACTCCGATCGCAAGCGCCTGTTCCAGGAAGCCGGCCACCTGATCGTCGACCTGGCCAAGCGCTGGTACGAGCAGGACGACGCCTCGGCGCTGCCGCGCTCCATCGCCACCAAGGCCGCCTTCGAAAACGCCATGGCGCTCGATATCTCCATGGGCGGCTCGACCAATACCGTGCTGCACATCCTGGCCGCGGCCCATGAAGGCGGCGTCGATTTCACCATGGACGACATCAACCGGCTCAGCCTGAAAGTGCCGGTGCTCTCCAAGGTCGCGCCCGCCAAATCGGACGTGCACATGGAAGACGTGCACCGCGCCGGCGGCATTTTCGCCATTCTCGGCCAGCTCGACCGCGCCGGCCTGATCAATCGCAGCGAACCCACGGTTCATGCGGCGACCATGGGCGACGCCATCGACAAGTGGGACATTTCCCGTACCAATTCGGAGAGCGTGCGCCAATTCTACATGGCCGCCCCCGGCGGCGTGCGCACCACCCAGGCCTTTTCGCAGTCCAACCGCTGGGCCGAGCTTGATCTGGACCGCCAGAACGGGGTCATCCGCTCGGCCGAAAACCCCTTCTCCAAGGATGGGGGCCTGGCCGTGCTCAAGGGCAATATCGCCATCGATGGCTGCATCGTGAAGACGGCCGGCGTCGATGACTCGATCCTCAAATTCACCGGCCCGGCCCGTGTGTTCGAGAGCCAGGACGATACGGTCAAGGCAATCCTCTCCAATCAGATCAAGGAGGGCGACGTCCTCGTCATCCGCTACGAAGGCCCGCGCGGCGGCCCCGGCATGCAGGAAATGCTCTATCCAACGAGCTATCTGAAGTCCAAGGGCCTGGGCAAAGCCTGCGCTCTGCTCACCGACGGCCGCTTCTCCGGCGGCACCTCGGGCCTCTCCATCGGCCACGTCTCCCCCGAAGCGGCCGAAGGCGGCACGATCGGCCTGGTCCGTGAAGGCGACACGATCGAAATCGACATCCCCAACCGCACGATCACGCTGCTGGTGACCGACGACGAACTGGTCCAGCGCCGCCACGATCAGGATGCGCTCGGCTGGAAGCCGGCCCACCCGCGCAAGCGCAATGTGACCCAGGCCCTACGCGCCTACGCCGCCTTCGCGACGTCCGCCGCCCGCGGCGCCGTGCGCGACCTCGGCAAGCTGGATTTCTAAGCCACTTGCGCTGAACGCGGCGTACTGACAAGTACGCCGCCTCGCTCACATGCCATTAAGATGGCTTTAGCTGCTAGTCTGGAAAGGCGCGATCGAGCGCCTGCGTAAGAGCAGTATCGCGACGAAGAGCCTTGTTCGCGCTGATTTCAACCGGCCTGTCATATTTCCAACTCGTGGAAATGCCACGAAAATGCGCAATGAACGCATTGTTGGGCTTATGCCGCGTCAGCATCGGACGGTTTTCAACCGCATGTGTTTGTGGTTGAATTTTCAATGCTCGCATCCAGCGCCGCTTGGGCGTCAGTGCCCATTTGGTCGTCGGACCCGCCATATAATCAGCCTCAGCAGCAATGTTCTTGAAATCGCGATGGCGATATCCGGTGGGACGCCTCCGGTACGGGCTCGACCCAGCAGAAGCGATAATACACTGTGCCCGAGCGGGACCTATTGGCGGCCTCAAACACCGTCTCTTGTGTCAAAGGCACCGCCAGCTCGTCTATATCGCAGTTCAGAATTCCGTTCGCCAGCATCCCAAACCGCCGAAACATGTCAACGATTACCGAGCGCTGCAAGAAATCTGCCCAGAAGATATTTCGCGGATAGGCCTCGTCCTCACGCGGAAACGTAAATGGCACAGCGACAACGGCAACCTTTTTCAGACCCGGAACCGCTAGTAGCGTGGCCTGAATCTCGTCTAGTCCGTAGCGTGTCGAATTATTGTCGAACAGCAGAACTGCGTCCACGCCCTGGTTGACCACGTGAAACTGCGCCCAATCACGTATCCAAGCTAGATCGTTATTTTTGGACTGCGTGAAAAGGAGGTTGTTTCCGGCGAAAAATTCGCTGTGATTGGGACCAACCGCCACCTGCTGCGCTACACCAGCAAATGTAACTTCAATATGCGTGGTCCCCTTGGGAGCGCGTAACGACAACACGTGGACCCACGAGCTACGGTGCCATTTTGCTCCAAGCTTGTCATTTGACGGAAGCGCTCTAAATACCGCCTCCCGGTATGACCCGCCAAGATCGATGGGTGGCGGCCCAATCAGAATGACATCCCGCGCGTGCACGTCCCAGAATGCATCGTAGAACAGCACATCCCGCTCATAGCTCGACAGAAACACTTCGCTCCGCGGCCAAGGCGTTGGGAGCAGACCGCGACGCGGCGTGCCCTCCGGCAGCATTAAAGCACTCATCGTCGGTCGTGTAAGCAATTGGGCCTGCTCGGAAACTGATTGGGGCAAAGCGATCTCTTGACGATGAATTTCTCGTCTTAGAAACTTTGCTTGGGGCTGTCCAGCGCCGTCGAACCGTGCTAGAGGCTCGCTCAGCCCTCGAGCGGTCTGCCAAGATTGCTCGTTGGTCAGGTTCGATAGCGGGGATTCCACCCTCCCTATCGAACCGACCTAATCCCCCCAAATCGCCGGACAACTGCAACAGCCGCTTTTGCTCGCCCAAACGAGCAAGGCCGGCAGCGCATTGCGCTGCCGGCCCCGGAATAGTCTCGAACCAGGCTTGGATCAGCCTTTGCTGGCCACGGCGTCCAGCGTGGCGAAGTCCTCGTCGCTAAGCTGGATGCCAGCCGCGGCGACATTGTCTTCCAGGTGCTTGACCTTGCCCGTGCCCGGAATGGGCAGCATGACCGGACTGCGCTTGAGCAGCCAGGCCAGCGCGATCTGGCTGGGCGAGGCATTGTGCTTGGCGACGACCGCCTTGGCTTCGGCGTGGCCCTCGACCAGATCACCACCGGCCAGCGGGAACCACGGAATGAAGCCGATGCCCTGCTGCTCGCAATAATCGAGCACGTCCTCGCTCTCGCGATTGGCGAAATTGTAGAGGTTCTGAACCGTCGTGACCTTGAAGTACTTCTGGGCTTCCTTGATCTCGGCCACGCTCACCTGGCTGAGGCCGGCATGGCGGATAATGCCTTCCTTCTGCAGCTCGGCAATGGTCTCGAACTGCTCGCGGGCTGGCACCTTGGCGTCGATGCGATGCAGCTGCCACAGATCGATCCGCTCGATCTTGAGCCGGCGCAGGCTCAGGATCGCGCCCTGACGCAGGAATTCCGGCCGACCCAGTTGCGGCCATTCATTGGGCCCGGTACGGGTCAGTCCGCCCTTGGTGGCGACGATCGTGCCCTTGGCATAGGGGGCCAGCACCTCACCGATCAGCTCTTCGCTGATATAGGGGCCGTAGCTTTCTGCCGTGTCTATAAAATCGACATTGAGATCCGGCAGGCGCCGCAGCGTGGCCTTGGCCTCTTCGACATCGGCGGGCGGCCCCCAGATGCCGGGGCCGGTAATGCGCATCGCGCCAAAACCGAGCCGGTTGACCTTGAGGTCCCCACCAATGGCAAAGCTGCCCGAAAGAGCTGCGTCAAGTTTCGTCATTTTGAAGTCTCCGTGTGAATGCGCCAGAACAGCGCCGGAAGGGTAGGCAGCATCACTGAAAAGATGCCGACAAGTCCTCGCCCTTCGCCAAGCTCGGGGTGAAGTATATTGTTCGATCAGGCGCCGATGGCGCTAATTGTGTTCTTCGGGTAGGTCCGGCAGCGGCATGAATTCAATGCCTTCTTCAGCCAGTGCAACCACCTCGTCACGGGTGGCCTCGCCGTAAATGCCCCGCGCCTCGGCTTCCTCGAAATGGATCTTGCGCGCTTCTTCGGCAAATTTGTCGCCGACATAATCGGCTTCGCTCACCACCTTCTGGCGATAGGCGCGCAGCAGCTCGCGGAATTTGGCGGCTTCGGGATGGCTGGAACTGAGGGAAATCTTTTGCTGGTCGGTGCGCGCCACAGCCGGCGCCATGGGCGCCTTGCTGACCTTGCCCGAACCACACACGGCGCAGCTGACGATGCCGCGCGCTTGCTGTTCGTCGAACGCCGCCGCGTTCCTGAACCACGCGTCGTAATGGTGGCCCTTGTCGCAATTGAGGGAATACTGAATCACAGAACCGTCCTTGGCGCCCGCGCGGCGCCCGTCTGTTCAATGATATAAGTCATAAGATTAGTCCTGCAATGTATCGGGCAGGGTAAAATCACGCGCATTGACCAAAGCCGGAATGCGGCCGCGCACCTCAGTCACCAGGTCAGGAGTGATATCGGCCAGCAATACACCCGGCTCGTCATGCGCCAGCTGCGCCACGATCCGCCCCCATGGGTCGATCACGATGGAGTGCCCGTAGGTTGCCCGCCCATTTTCATGCTGCCCGCCCTGCGCCGCCGCGATCACATAGGAGCCGGTCTCGATCGCCCGCGCCCGCAGCAGCACTTCCCAATGCGCCTGCCCCGTCGGCACGGTGAAGGCCGCGGGCACCGCAATCAGCGTCGCGCCTGCATTGGCCAAGCCATTGTAGAGCCTGGGGAAGCGCATGTCGTAGCAGATGGAAAAGCCCAGGGTGATTTCCCCCAGCGGCGCCGTCACCGCCGCCTCGCCGCCTCTATAGGTGGCGCTTTCCTTATAGGCATTGAGCCCCGCAATATCGGCGTCGAACAGATGGATTTTGTCATAAGTGGCAACGATCGCCCCATCGGGCCCAAACAGCACGCTGCGATTGGCAAAGCGGCCATCCTCGAGCGGCACGGCGAGCGAACCGATATGGATATGAATGCCGTATTGCCGCGCCAATGCCCCGATCCGCGCCAATTGCGGGTGGCCCTCGAACGGCGCCGCGACCTTGGCCAGTCCCTCGCGATTCTCCGCAAAGATCATGGTGACTTCGGGCGTCAGCACATAGGACGCGCCCGCTGCAGCCGCCTCGGCGATCATGGGTTCAAGCGCAGCAAGATTGGCGTCGGGGTCCATGCCCGAACGCATCTGAATGGCAGCGATTTTCATTTTTTTTGGGTCCGGGGTGCCACGCCGTGGCGAAATATTAGTCCGCCAGCAAGGGGTCCAGCCCGCCCTGCCGGTCAAGCGCGGCCATGTCGTCATAGCCACCCACATGGGTTCCCCCGATGAAGATTTGCGGCACGGTGCGGCGGCCGTGGGCGCGCTCGGTCATGGCCGCGCGCAGGTCCGGATCGAGCACCGTGATCTCGGTATAATCCACGCCCTTGTCGCTCAGCAGCGCCTTGGCCGCATGGCAATAGGGACAGGTCGGGGTGGTGTAGATCTCGATCTTGCTCATCTGCGCTCTCCGAAAGCTGCGGTGGTTTCCTACTATATGGGCATTTCCGCCGCGATCACAACGCGCGCAAAGCTCATCACATCGATATGTTCGACGCCGCTTTTCTTGAGCGCCCGCACCAAGGCCTTGCAGGTCGCCCCGGTGGTATAGACATCGTCGATCAAAACCAGCCGCCGTCCTGCCCGTCGCGCCAGCCGCTCAATATCCACGGCAAAGGCCCCCGCCACATTGCGGGCCCGCCCGTCGCCGCTCAACCCCACCTGTTGCCGCGTTTTCTTGACGCGCCGCACCAATCCCATTTCGCAGTCAAGCCCGGTGAGCTTGGCCAGCTGCAGCGCCAGTTCTGCCGATTGATTATAGCGCCGTTCGCGCAATCGCGCCGGATGCAGCGGCACCGGCACCAGGATGGGCTTTTCAGCCCATAATTCATGGCCCGCCCCCGCCATCAGCCGCGCGCAGAACCGCGCCAGCTCTGGCCGATCGCCATATTTGAGGCGCGACACCAGCGTTCCCGCCAGATCATTATAGACCAAAGCCGCCCGCGCCCGCTCAAAAGGCGGCGGATCGGCAATCGCCTCAGCCGACAGGGTATCGGGACCCAGCGTCACCTCGAAAGGCAGGCCCAGCACCGGGCAGAGCGGCGCCGTAATCGGCCGCAGCGCGGCAAAACATTTGGCACAGAGCGTATCCGCCGTGCCCGTGGGGGCGTCACAAGAGAGGCAAACCGGGGGATAGAGCTGATCGAGCAGGACCTGCCCGGCGCGCCTCACGCCCAGGGCAAGCCGGCGATGTAAAGGCGTGGTTTTGACAAGCTCGTCCTGGCTCTCCATAACGAGCCATCCTGCCACGCGCGCAAAACCCGGCAATCCCCTTTATGGCCAATCCGCCCAAAATCTTCGACACCGCGCTGATCGCAGCCCATTTGGCGCGCCGCGCGCCCGGCGCCAACAATTTCGTCCTGGACCTGGTGCTGGGCGATCTCGAGGATCGGATCGGGACGCTGATCCGCGATTTTCCCCGCGCGCTGATCATCGGCCCCGACATCGACGCTCTGCCAACTATTGGCCAATCCGCCAGCGCCAGTTTCACCTATCAGCGGCTTGCGGCCTTTGCCGGCCCCGACGACCTGGCCGATCTGCCCGAAAGCCCGTTCGATCTCATCGTCTCCCTGCTCCATCTGCAGGCCGTCAACGATGTGCCCGGCTATATCGCCCGCCTGCGCGCCATTCTGGCGCCCGATGGCCTGCTGACCATTGCCGCTTTGGGCGGCGACACCCTCACCGAATTGCGCGAAGCCTTCCTCGCCGCCGATAGTCTGGTCACCGGCGGCGCCTCGGCCCGCGTGGCGCCGATGATCCAGGTCCGCGATGCCGGCGGATTGCTGCAACGCGCGGGGCTCGCTTTGCCGGTCGCCGACGTCGAAACCCACATCGTGCGCTATGCCAATCCCTTCGCGCTGATGGCCGAGCTCAAATCCCTGGGCGCCGCCAATCCCCTGGCCGACCGCCCTCGGCGCCTCGCCACGCCCGCTTTGCTCGCCGCCGCCGCCAGCGCCTATGGCGAGCGCGACGCCGACCCTGATGGCCGCATCCGCGCCACGCTCGACATCATCTGGCTCTCCGGCTGGGCCCCGCACGAAAACCAGCAAAAACCGCTCAAGCCCGGCAGCGCCACCAGTCGGCTTGGTGACGTGCTCAAGGGCTAGGACCCCAAGCGAGGGCCCGCCCTCACCAAGTCCAAGCGCACGTCCAAACAAAAAGGCCGGTGTCTCCACCGGCCTTTCCGTATTTCCTTGAAGCATCCGCTTAGGCGGCAGCTTCCTCGTCGCTTTCGGCGGCGTCGGCCTTGGTGCGCTTGGGCGACTTGGCCAGATTCTTTTCGATCAGCTGCACGGCCTCGGTCAGCGTCAGGCGATTGACCGCGCCGATTTCGCGGCTCATGCGATCCATCGCCTGCTCGAACAGCTGGCGTTCCGAATAGGACTGCTCGGGCTGCTCTTCGGAGCGATAGAGATCGCGCACGACTTCGGAGATGGCGATCAGATCGCCCGAATTGATCTTGGCTTCATATTCCTGAGCGCGGCGCGACCACATGGTCCGCTTGACGCGTGCACGACCGGTCACGGTGGTCAGCGCCTGGGTGACCATGTCCTCTTCGGCCAGCTTGCGCATACCGACGGATTTGATCTTGGCGACGGGCACGCGAAGGGTCAGCTTGTCTTGCTCGAAACTGATGACGAACAACTCAAGGGTCAGGCCGGCGACTTCTTGTTCCTCGATCGAGACGATCACGCCGACGCCATGCGCCGGATAGACAACATACTCGCCCGTCTTGAAACCCAGCCGTGTCTGTACCTTCTTGGCTACCATAGTCTTGGAACTCCTTGTTGACGCCCCAAATGGACAATTCCCTGCGGGAAGGATCGTCCACTCCAAACTCATAAACGCCCAAATCGTGGGCGCTGCGCGCAGCAAAAACCCCATGGCTTTCCAGGTCCGCTTTCCCCGGAGGCCAGGCAACACACCAATGTCGGTCAAAAAAATCGTGCCATCAGGCACGGGTTGGTGACGGGCTCAACTGCATATAGTGAGACCATAGCACAAAATTTCAGCAAAATCAAAAACTACGAATCAATGACGGATTCATGCCGCCGCGGGACGGCGGTCAATGTGACCGGGATATGGCCTTGGCTCGTCAGATAAGCATCAACACACTCGATGTCACCCCGGCGTAGGCCGGGGCCCATCCTGAGATGCTTGGTCTCAGCGTTGAAGGTCTTACCAACACCTTGCGGCAACGGCCATATCTCGAGATGGGTCCCGGCCTACGCCGGGATGACACCGTGGATATGCTTGGATGGAGCGCTCGACAGAGTTCCTTAGTCGCCTTCGCCGGGGGCCTCTGAGAAGTACTTGGCCAGCTTGCCTTCTTCGCCGTCCTTTTCCTTGGCCTGGGGCAGAGGATCGCGCCGTTCGGTCAGGTTGGGCCACATGGAGGCAAACTTGGTATTGAGCGCCAGCCATTCGTCCAGCCCGCTTTCGGTATCGGGCTTGATCGCTTCGGCCGGGCATTCAGGCTCGCACACGCCGCAGTCGATGCACTCGTCCGGGTGGATGACCAGCATATTCTCGCCTTCGTAGAAACAGTCCACCGGACACACTTCGACGCAGTCGGTATATTTGCAGGCAATGCAATTATCGGTGACGATATAGGTCATCTATTGGGCAGTCCCGAACGATGGTCCGGCGCCGGGAGGGACGGGGCCGGATGGTCTCAACGGCTGCGGTGCTAAACCCTTTTGGCTTTCCCTGCAAGATCGTGCGGGGGCAGGGTTTGGCCCGCATTGGGCAATGGCCAGCAAATTTTCCCGCGCCGGCCGATCATCCTGCCACATGGCGATAGACCAGATCCTCTTTGTCCTGCCTTGGTGCATCCGGATCGAGCCGGGCGCCCAGCTTTTCGGCCAGCGTCCGCGACCGTGCATTGTCCTGATCGACATAGCTCACCAGCGTCGGCAGCTTCAGCACCGCAAAGGCCCAGTCCCGCATGGCGCGCGCGGCTTCCAGCGCATAGCCCTTCCCCTCGAAGGGCGCATAGATCAGCCAGCCTAGTTCTTTTTCGGGAAAGAGCGGACCATGATTGATCCCCACCTGCCCGACGCACTCGCCCGTTGACCGCAGATCGATCATCAGCGCCCCATGCCCGAACAGCTCCCAGCAGGCAATATCGTGGCAGAATGTGAGCCAGGCGCCCCTGGTGTCGAAGGGCCCGCCCATATAGCGCGACCGCGGCGAGCCCAGAAACTGCGCATAATCAGCAAAGTCGTCCAGCGCCGGTGCGCGCAGCACCAGTCGCTCGGTGGTGAGGGTTGGAATGTCGCCGAAGGGCATATTTATGCCTCTCCATCCTTGAGCCGGTCCGTATCGCGCCGCTGCTTCTTGGTCGGACGCCCCGCTCCTTCGTCGCGCGGCGCGATGGCGGCCTCATAGGGCGAACGCTCGGCCTTGGGCAAGCTGGGCGGCGACAGGTCCTCGTAGAGCGTCATTGCCTCGCTGGCCGGTCCCCGTCGCACCCCGGCATCGAGGATTTTCCAGACCACGATGCGGCCATGGATCGCCATGGTCAGCACGTCGCCCGCGCCAACCTTGTAATCGCTTTTATCGGTCCGCTCGGAATTGACGCGGATGGCGCCGGTCTCGATGACCTTTTGCGCCAGCGTGCGCGATTTGAGGGCGCGCGAGAAAAACAGGAACTTGTCGAGCCGTTCCTTGCGGACGGGTGTCGGGCTCGTTCCTGTCAATCGCTACTCCGCACTCTTGTTGCGCAAGGCCGCCAGCTTGGCGAAGGGGCTGTCTGGATCGAACTTGGCCTCGCGCTGCTCGGGCCGCGGCTTGTCGAATTTGGGCCGCTCGTCGCGGGGCCTTTCATTCTTCCGGTTGTCATTGCGCCCGCGCGGCTCGAATTTCGGCTTGGGGTTGAGATGCTGGGCCTTGCTCAGGTCCTGCACTTCGCCCTCGGGGCGGCGCTTGGCCACTGGCCGCTGCTGCCGGTTCTCGCCCTCGGGACGGCGGCGATGCTCATGCCGCTTGGTCTCGGGCCGCTTGCCGCCAGGGAACCAGATTTCATCGAATTCGGGCTCGGCGGGGGTCGCATCTGCAACCACAGCCGGCTCAGATTCGACGATGGTCGTCGCCGGAATTTCGGCTTCAAGCGCCACAGGAACCACTTCCGCCTCGGCCGCGACGGCCTCCAGCGGCGCTTCGGCAACAGCATCGACCGATACCGGATTCTCCGCCAGCACTTCCCCAAGCGCCGGCGCTTCCGCACTGGCTTCAGCGGCCACGGGCGCCGCGACCTTGGGCGTGCGTTTGACGCGATAGCCGAGCGAGCTCAGGATCGAGGCGAAATCCTCGCCCGAACACCCCAGCAGCGACGTCATCTCGACCGTCACGCGGAACCCGTTGCCCTCGGCCGCGCCCACCGGCACATCGCCCTGATGACGGGTCGGATCGAGCGCAATCAGCGGCCGGATGATATCGGCCAGCCGTTCCAGAATATCGACGCGCACCGCCCGCTTGCCGGCCACCTTGAAGCCGGCGATCTCATAGAGCCTGGTATCGACCTCGGGATCGACCAAGAAGGAGGTGCGGCCCGAGAGCACGATATGGGGAATGTCGGTGACGCCCGGCTGGCGAATGCCGCCATGCTTCAGCGCAAACAGAATCAGCGCCAGTTCGCGCGGCGCCGGCTTCAGCGCCAGCGGCAGGAAAATGTGATAGGCGCCGAACTTGATGCCCAGCTTGCGCATCTTGCCGCGCACATCCTGGTCGAGCGCCTTGACCTCGTCGGCCACCTGCGCCCGCGGCAACAGCCCCAGATGCTCATAGAGCTGGAAGGCAATACCCCGCGCAGCGCCCTCGATATCGGCCGGCGCTTCCAGCGCCATGACGCTTTCGAGCACGGTATTGATGTGATGGCGCAGCCACAGGCTCAACCGGTCCTGCACGCGTTCCAGGTCCACCCCGGTCAGTGTCTCATCGGCAAGAATCAGGATGCGCGGGCGATAGAGCGCATCGCCCTCGATCAGCTCGGCGACGACATCGCCCTTCCAGCGCAGCTTGCCATCGGTCGCCAGCACGAACTCCTCGTTCGGCGCCCCGGCCAGTCGGTCGGCCCGATTGTGAATTTCGGGCGCCACCACGTGATCGGCGGCCGCCCGCAAGCCCTTGGTATCGACGTCCCCGTCATTGCGGGAAAGGGTAAAGCGGAAGCCTTCGAGTGTGCCGATCAGATGGCCTTCCAGCCGAACTTCGCCACGCTCATTGATCTCGGGAGATGCCATACGTTTGTCTTTCAGGTGGCGAAGCAAGACGCTCGTGCGCCGGTCGACGAACCGCTGAGTGAGCCTTTCATGCAGGGCATCGCTCAGGCGGTCTTCAATGTCTCGGGTCTTTTCGCGCCAATGTGAAGGGTCTGCAAGCCAGTTTTTCCGATTGGCGACAAACGTCCAGGTGCGGATTTGCTTGATCCGATTGCTGAGCGTATCGATGTCCCCACTGGCATTGTCGCAAAAGCGAACCTGCTCGGCAATCCAGTCCTGGTCGACCGTTCCATTTCGTTTCAAATCCGAGTAAATTCGGGTGACGATTTCCCCGTGATTGGCCGGCGAAATCCCCTGATAATCAGGGATTTGGCAGCATTCCCACAACAGCCGAGCCCCGTCCAGACCGCGCGCCAGCTTGCCCGCTTCGTTGCGCGCTACAAATTCGAGCGCCCGCTGGTCCGTGGCCACCGGAACCCGCGTCAAACTGCGGTTTTCCGGGCTCTGTTCGAGGCTGTCTAGCAGTGCGGGGATGGATGAATAATCTAGCCTATTGTTGCGCCATTGCAGCACTTTGACGGGTTCGAAATCGTGGGTTTCGAGCGCCACGACCATTTCTTCCTCGAATCCCTCGGTGCCCCCGGTCACCCCGAACGTGCCATTGCGCGCGTGACGACCCGCCCGGCCGGCAATCTGCCCCAATTCTGCCGCAGTTAAGGGCCGGCTCTGATGCCCATCGAATTTGGTGTCGTCGGCGAAGGCGACATGGTGGATATCGAGGTTCAGCCCCATGCCGATGGCATCGGTTGCCACCAGGAAATCCACGTCGCCATTCTGATAAAGCTCGACCTGCGCATTGCGCGTGCGGGGCGACAGCGCCCCCATCACCACCGCAGCCCCGCCCCGCTCGCGCCGGATCAGTTCGGCGATGGCATAGACCTGCCGCGCCGAGAAGGCGACGATGGCTGAGCGCGTCGGCTGGCGCGAAATCTTCTTGGACCCTGCATAGGTGAGCTGGGAAAAGCGCGGCCGATCCACGATATCGGCATTGGGCAGGAGCCTGCGGATCACCGGCGCCATGGTCGCCGCGCCCAGCAACAGGGTTTCCTGGCGGCCCCGCGCATTCAAGATCCGGTCGGTAAATACATGTCCGCGGTCAAAATCGATCGCCGTCTGGATTTCGTCGATCGCCACGCAATCGACATGGATATCGAGCGGCATGGCCTCGACCGTGCACACCCAATAGCGCGGCCGCGCCGGCACGATTCGCTCTTCCCCGGTCACCAAGGCCACGGCCTGCTCGCCGACCCGCTCGACCACCCGCGTATAGACCTCGCGCGCCAGCAAACGCAGCGGCAGCCCGATCATCCCGCTCGGATGGGCCAGCATTCGCTCGATGGCGAAATAGGTCTTGCCGGTATTGGTCGGGCCAAGAATCGCCTTGACCGATTGGTAGGGTGTAAAAGTCATCGCCGCCAATGTAGGGGCAGTTCTGTCCGGTTACGAGCCCCCAGCGGGCTGTCCCACAAATGCACACTCAATGCGACGGAAATGTCATCTGGCTTAAGGGCGGGAACACCCGGGGAACGAAACAGAACCGAATCGGCGCGACTCACTGAATCCCGTTTTGTTCTCCACCACTGGTAGTAGGTCGCGGCACCCCGCCCCACCAGACGCGAATGCGGCAACCAGGGTTTGGCCGCCAACGGAACTTTCCCGTTCAACTCCGCTACCAAACCATGAAAATCCGCGATTTTTCGCGATCCATGAAGCAAAGGTAAATCGCGTGGGTTCTCAGTTTTTTGCCCCGTAGAGATTTCGCCGCCCCATCTCTGCGGGTCTCAGCGGCAAGATTGAGGATATTCCCCATTGACCGTCCCATCCAGGGACAGAGGCGGTCCTCCCCGTCCACAATGCCATTCCCAGCCACCGTGTCATTCCGGCGCAGGCCGGAATCCATGTCCGTGGCCATCCGCATACATCCAGCGCCGGGATGGTCTTCAGCATGGATTCCGGCCTGCCGGAATGACGCCGTGGCTGGCTTGGTCACTCGGGCATCCTCCCGTCCCGAAACGGCACAATTCCGCGCCATCACCCCCGTCCCCGTTCACCTCTGAACCAAACCCGGAACGAACAGGGAAGAAACGGCAGAGAATCAACCAATGCGGCTTTGTTCTCCACCACATCTGGTGGCCCACCACATCGCTCGTCCACTAGCCGGCGACGCCAGCGCCAAAAACCTACCCGCTCCCCGCCAAACCCGTTCAACTCCATCACCAAAGCATGAAGATTGCTCGTTTTCGGCCAGGTCTGAACGAAACGCTAATCGCAAAAAAGCACGAGGGCCGCACTGACTTAACAGCGCAGCCCCCAAAAATGCCCGGTGTCGGGCCGCGATCTTGGCAAAAAACCCGTTGACCGTATCGAAACGGGACGAAGCGTCAGGGTTTCATACTGGTCAGCACCATGGAGAGATCCCCCATATTGGTGCCCAGCAGCACCCGATAGGGCACGAAATAGCCCGTCTGGCCCAGCGGCGCATACCACATCAGGATACGGCTCTTGTCGGCCAGGTAATTGGTGATTTCGGACTCGGTGAAATGCCCCGAGATCGGCTGGTAATCGAGGCTGCAGACCACGACCGGCCCCTGATAGCCCGTGCGTGGCGAGGTGGCTTCATCTTCGCCGGCATAGCTCATGGCGATGTTGAAGCGCTCGACCCCGGTAAAGATATTGAGCTTGCGCTGGCACAGCCCCTTGTCGAGCGTTCCGCCCTTGACCACAAAGGCCGAGAGGAAATCGCCGACGCCCGTCAGATGCCGGCGTTCCAGCGGTACCCGGTCATAGGTATCGGTGATCGGCGGCTCGACCTTGAAGGCGCTGACCTCGCCGCCGGCAAAGGTCACATCCACGCTAAAGGCTTCGCCATTGGCCCGGGTCTTGAGATTAAAGCTTTGCGACACCAGCCCATTGGCCGAACTGCCCGAGGCATGGGCGCTGGCCGTGCCGCTGGCCACCACGGCGCCCATCCCCGCTACATTGGCCGTGAGATCAAGGGCATAGCGCGAGCCGGTGTCGCTGAGCTCGACATCCATCATGGCGATATTGATGCCGCCCAGGGTCAGCACATAGCTGGCGCGGGCATCCACCTGTTGGGCAAGAGCGGGCGTCGCGGCCATAAGGGCCATTGCGGCGAAAGCGGAACGGAAATAGGTCACGGGCGCGTCGTCTCAACACTTTGGGGGCGAGCAGGCAGGCCCGGACGCCGCAGCGAATCACTATTAATGATGAAATTGCCGTGCCCTTGTGGCCCATGCAAGGCAATCACGGGCGTTTGCGGGCGCTGTCTTCTTGACGCGCCCCCCCCTTTTCTCTAAAGAGCGGCCAAGATTTCACAACAATCGAGGCCCGTCGCGGTATTGAGCCGCCACGTAGGACCTTTACACAAATTAGGATATCTCCAAATGGCACGTCGCTGTGAACTGACTGGCAAGGGCGTAATGACCGGGAACAACGTGTCCCACGCGCTCAACCGCACCCGCCGCCGCTTTCTCCCCAACCTGCTCAACGTGACGTTGATTTCGGACGCGCTGAACCGTCCGGTCAAGCTGCGCATCTCGGCTGCGGCCCTGCGCACCGTCGAGCACCGCGGTGGCCTCGACGCCTTCCTGCTCAAGCAGGACGACGCGACCCTGTCGACCCTGGCCCAGGGCATCAAAAAGGAAGTCCGCGCCGCTCTCGCTGCTGCCTAAGCGAAACGGTCGGCCTATAAGAATTAGCCGCGTGGATGACGTGTCCACGCGGTTTTGTTTTGCGCTATGATGGCCAAGACGAACATCCGCGCCGGTCTGCTGCCGGGCCGCGGTTACATTGAGGTGCATTCTGATGCTTGCTCGTTTCCTGGCGGCCGTTGCCGCCATGGTCGTGGTCGTCGCCGCGTCCAATATTCTGGTGCTGTTTCCGCTGCAGGTCCAGCTTGGCTCGGTCAATCTGGCCGATCTGTTGACCTGGGGCGCCTTCACCTTCCCCTTTGCCTTCCTCGTTACCGACCTCACCAACCGCTATGACGGCCCGCGCAATGCACGGCTCGTCGTTCTGGTCGGCTTCCTGGTCGGCCTAGGGCTCTCATTCTATCTCAGCTATCATCCGCTGCCCTGGAATGCCGAAGGCGGCCCCGCCACCACCCAGCGCATTGCCCTGGCCTCCGCTGCGGCTTTCCTCACCGGCCAATTGCTCGATATCGCTGTCTTCTCGCGCCTGCGCGCTGCCAAAGCCTGGTTCCTGCCCCCGCTGGCCGGCTCGCTGTTCGGCTCGATGATCGATACAGCGATCTTCTTCACGGTCGCCTTCGCGCCCGCACTCGTCGGCATCGACCTGCTGTTCGGCCTCGAAGATGGCTCGCTGGCCTTCCCCGCCCCCTGGCTGGGCGTCGGCCCCGAAGTCCCGCTCTGGATCTCCCTGGCCTCCGGCGATTTCCTGGTAAAATTCCTCGCCGCCCTGCTGCTATTGGCCCCCTACCGGGCCCTGATGGGCCGGATCATGCCCCTCCCGCCGCTGGGCGCGCGGGCCTGACGACTATACCTGATCTGGTGGAGGGCACTGAGGTGCCGAGACGGCGGTCAGGCCGAGCCGAAAGGCGTAGCTTTCGAGAACCGGAGCGGAGCGTACATCGGTACGTGAGCACCGGAAGCGCAGAAAGCTGCGGCTTGCAGGCCGGCATCACCGCTGTATCGGCGCCTCAGGCAGGCCAAATTCCAGCAACAAGCTCCGCTGCCAATCATTGAAATTATTGTCCGAGCCAATAACGATCCGCGTTTCCCCATCTTTCGCCGTATAAACCGCCATCGACTCCATATTGTCGACCTCCCCGCCGCCGGCCGACAGCAGCACTTCGCCCGCCATCACATTGCCGGCTCGCACCTCGGCGGCCGGCACGCGGCGCAAGGCCATGGAAAAACTCAGGAACGACACGCCGCGCTCCAGCACCAGCAGGTCCCCATTGGGCAGGAAAGCGCATTCGGTAGGGTCGGTCGCCGCGCTCGAACGATAGCTCACCGGCCCCTTGTCACTCTGCCCCAACAGCCACCCGCGGTGATTGCCGTCCGCATCGAAGGCCCCCTCGGCGAGCAACAGCGTCGAACCGGCAATCGGGGAGCCGGCCGGCGCCACGCACACCGATTCCACTGTTCTATTGGTGCGCAACTCGCTGAGCCAATCAGGGATCGGCACCTCGCGCGCGGCGCCACCCGGCACGCCATTGCTGAGCGCAAAATCGGCCACCCGGGTCAAATTCTCGAATCCCACCCGCACCGCCACCGGTAGCCCTTCGCGATAAACGGTATCCACTGACTCGGCATCCCGTGCATATTGCCGGGGCAGCAAATCACCCTTGGAATTGCGCATGGGCTCGATACTGACACCGATAAAGCCGAACAGCCGGTTCGCGTCATCATAGGCCAATTGCCCGGAGACGAAATTGCCGCGATCGCTGACAAACACCGCACGGTGATCCGCCCCGGTGAAAGTCAGCCCCGACAGGCCCCCGAAAGTATCCTCCTGGCTGACCATGGCGATACCGCCACGCCAGATCAGCTTGTCCACGGGCTGGTCGAGCGCGCTATCCTTGAAACGGGTGATCTGGACGGCGCTGACGGTTACCTCGGCGGCTGCGGCGGGCTGTATGCCCGCCAGCAGCGCCATGATCCCGGCAGCAGCGAGCAATCTCATCCGCGGCCGCGCCGGCGCGATTGAGCCGGAGGCTCTTCATCGAACAGCGCCGCCAATTCATCCGTCAGCGCCCCGGCCAGCTCTTCGGCATCGAGCAGCGTCACCGCCCGGCGGTAATAGCGGGTCACGTCATGCCCGATACCCACGGCCACCAGTTGGATGGGTGAGCGCGTTTCGATATCCTCGATCACCTGCCGCAGATGGGCTTCCAGATAATTGCCGGCATTGACGCTCTGGGTTGAGTCATCGACCGGCGCGCCATCGGAAATCACCATCAGGATGCGGCGGGCTTCCGGCCGCGCCATCAGCCGCTTGCGCGCCCATTCGAGCGCCTCGCCATCGATGTTTTCCTTGAGCAGCCCCTCGCGCATCATCAGGCCGAGATTCCGCCGCGCATGCCGCCACGGCTCGTCCGCTGCCTTGTAGATGATGTGGCGCACGTCGTTGACACGCCCCGGATTGGCCGGCCGATTGGCCTCAAGCCACGCCTCGCGGCTCTTGCCGCCCTTCCAGGCGCGGGTGGTAAAGCCCAGGATCTCGACCTTGACGCCGCAGCGCTCCAGGGTGCGGGCAAGAATATCGCCACAGATCGCCGCAATAGTGATCGGCCGCCCGCGCATCGAGCCCGAATTGTCGATCAGGAGCGTCACGATCGTGTCGCGGAAATCGGTGTCATTCTCGACCTTGAAGCTGAGCGCCTGCATCGGATCGGTCACCACGCGGGTCAACCGCGCCGTGTCCAGCAGCCCCTCTTCGAGGTCGAACTGCCAGCTGCGATTCTGCTTGGCCATCAACCGCCGCTGCAGCTTATTGGCCAGGCGCGCCACCGCACCCGCCAGGTTTTCCAGCTGCTTGTCGAGCAGCGCCCGCAATTGATCCAGTTCGTCCGGCGGGCACAATTCGGCCGCCTTGACGATCTCGTCGAACTTGGTGGTGAACACCTTGTACTGGAACTGGTTGGACAGGCGCTCCCCACCATCCTTGGCAGGCGGGGGCATGGGCGCGTCTTCGCCGGCTTCGGCGGCCGCGTCCTCATCGGTATCGGCCATGTCCGATTCCATGCCTTCGACGTCGCCGGTTTCTTCCGACTCGCCGGCCTGCTGGTCCTGATCGGCATCCGAGCTTTCGTTTTCGCCCTCGCCCTGCTCCGGCGCCTTGTCCGAGCTGTCCCCGGCATCGGGCTCCTGATTGTCGTCGCTCTCCTCATCGGAGGCATCCGGATCATCCAGCTCGCTTTCGGGCACCAGGTTGAGGTCACGCAGCAGCGCCTTGGCGGCCTTGGAAAACTCGTCCTGGTTCTCGTAGCGCGTCAACAGATCCTCGAGCGACTTGCCGCCCTTGTCCTCGATTTCCTTGCGCCACAGATCGACCAGCGCATGCCCCGAAGGCGGCACCGGCACGCCGGCCAGCTTCTCGCGCAGCAACAGGCCAAGCGCCTCGGCAATGGGCGCATCGCCCTTGTCATCGACCTCGGCAAAATTGGCGCGGAACAACCGGTCTTCCAGCATTTCCCCGATATTGCCGACCATGCCCGGCATGCGCACGCAGCCCAAAGCCTCGACGCGCGCCTGTTCCAGCGCATCGAATGCCGCCCGCGCCATGGGGTCCACGGGGCTACGCTTACGATGGGTTTCCGGATCATGGCTGGCCAGCCGCATCGCCATGGCATCGCCCTGCCCGCGGGCAATGGCCACGTCGCGGCGGGTCGGCAGGCGCGGCAGATTGGCGAGACGCGCCTTGTCCGAGGTCAGCAGCGGCCGGTCGGAGGTGAAGGTCACTTCCAGATCCGCCTTGCCGCCAATGGCTCGCACGGTCGCACCCATGGCCGATTTGAAGACCTGGGTCTGGTCGGGTCTATTGGCTTTGCTGCGAGGAGGCTGTGCCATGAGGTTCGGTCCGGCTTAGTGTTCTTGGTCTGGCTTGTGTGCTGCCATCAACAGCAGCATGGGCCGTATTATTTCGTCGGCAAGGCCGGGCATGGCCTTGAGATCATCCGCGCTGGGCGACCATTCATCCATGGCATCGATGACAAAGCCCGCCACCAGCAATGCAGTGACCATGGTCGACATCTTGCGGTGGTATTTGACGATGCCCTCGACCACCCAATTGGTCACCCGCTCGCCTTCGCGCGCATAATCGCTCAGCGCAAAGACCCGCTTGCCGCCCGAATCGAGCCATTCCGGCTCGCCTCGCGCCGCAAAAATCGGATGCTCCATCGAAAAGACGAAGGCGCCGCCCGGCACCAGCGCATCGCTCACCTTGGCCGCAAAAGCATCGAAGTCGCTGAGGTAATGCACGGCCAACGAGGAGAAGACGAGATCATACGCCCCCTTCTGGGGCACATAAGTCTCAAGGTCAGCCTGCTCATAGCGGATCGGCAGGCCCGGCCCCCGCTCTTTGGCGCTGGCGATCATCTTTTCGGAGAGATCGACACCCACCACTTCGGCCGCGCCCGCCTCCACCGCAAAGCGGCAAAAGGCGCCAAAGCCCGACCCCAGATCAAGCACATGGCTGCCCGTCAGCTCCGGCAACATGGCTTTAAGCGACGCCCATTCGGGAGCCCCAGCCAGTCCCTGGCGCGAACGCGGGAACTGGCTGTAACCCTCAAAGAATTTGGCGTCGTCATAGATATTCTGGGCCATGAGCCGATCCAGTCTGCCACGACCTCTGGGGCGTGGATTAAGCCGTCACCGCCAGATTGGCGGACGACTCGGGCAGGTCTTCCCCGAACACGCGCTGATAGAACTCGGCCACCACCGGGCGCTCGAGCTCGTCGCATTTGTTGAGGAAGGTCAGCCGGAACGCAAAACCGGTATCGCCGCCGAAAATCTGCGTGTTCTCGGCCCAGGTGATCACCGTACGCGGGCTCATCACGGTGGAGAGGTCCCCATTGATGAACGCCTGGCGCGTCAAATCGGCCAGTCGCACCATGTTGGAAATGAGCTTCTTGCCCTTTTCGGTCTCGCCATAAGCCTTGTTCTTGGCCAGGACGATGCCGACTTCCTTATCATGCGGCAGGTAATTCAGCGTCGTCACCAGGCTCCAGCGGTCCATCTGGCCCTGGTTGATCTGCTGGGTGCCATGATAGAGCCCCGACGTATCGCCCAGACCAATCGTATTGGTGGTCGAGAACAGCCGGAACGCCGGATGGGGCACGATGACGCGGTTCTGGTCGAGCAGGGTCAGCCGACCCGCGACTTCCAGCACGCGCTGGATCACGAACATCACGTCGGGACGGCCCGCGTCATATTCGTCGAACACCAGTGCGACATTGTTCTGCACCGCCCATGGCAGGATGCCATCGCGGAATTCGGTGATCTGCTTGCCATCCTTGAGCACGATCGCGTCCTTACCGACGAGATCGATACGCGACACGTGGCTATCGAGGTTCACGCGCACCAGCGGCCAGTTCAGCCGCGCCGCAACCTGCTCGATATGGGTCGATTTGCCCGTGCCGTGATAGCCCTGCACCATGACGCGGCGGTTGAACGCAAAGCCGGCCAGGATCGCCAAAGTGGTATTGCGGTCGAACAGGTAATCCGGGTCGATCGGGGGCACGTGGCTGGTGCGTTCGGCATAGCCCTTGACCACCATGTCCGTGTCGATCCCGAACAGGTCCCGGGCCTTGTAGTCGGTGTCGGGCAGATTGCTGAATTCACTCATTGGAGGGCTCTTGCAGGAAGGAGAGAAAATCGAGGCGGGAGAACGAAAAGACGGGCGCTCTATAGCAGCAATGTGACAAGGGGGGTAGCCGTGGATTGCTCACCCCTGCCTCTCGTGACGAGTTCGGTCAGGGAGAGTCGAAAATGGTGGTTTTCGAGAACCGGAGCGGAGCGTACATGAGTACGTGAGCACCGGAAGCGCAGAAAACTGCCATTTGCAGGCCACCATTACCGAACTCAACTATTTCGCGACGAAGCCCGCCTTCTTGAGATGCGAATAGGCCGCGATGATCGTGCGCAGCCGGTCCTCGGATGATTTGTCGCCGCCATTGGCATCGGGGTGGTGGATCTTGACCAGCGTCTTGTAGGCCCGCTTGATCTCGTCCGATTTGGCGTGGCCCATAATGCCCAGCGTTTCCAGCGCCCGCCGGTCCGGCTCATGCAGCGGCTTGACGCGTTCGGAGGCCGGCGTCTGCGCCTGCCGGTGCCGGTAGCGCGCAAACACGCCGAACGGATCGCCATATTTGTCTCCGGGCCGCAGGCCCGCCGTGCTGGCCGGCCGTGCGCCCGCCTGACCCGTCGCAAAACTCTTGCGGGTATCAGCCTTGGGCGGCGCATGCAGCGCCTCTTCCAGCTCGTCCTTCTCCATGCCGGCGAAGAAATTGAAGGCGGTATTGTAGTGGCGCACATGCTCGAGGCAGAAATGATGATACTGCCCCTCGCTGCGATGCCCCTTGGGTGCCTTGTGCGTACCGGGCCGGTCACAGCCTTCCCAGTCGCAGATCTGCTCCACCGGCGCAGGCTTCTCTTCCCGGCGCGGCCTGATGCGAATGTTATCGAACAGCTTGGATTGCAGTTTCATTCTCGCCTAGTTACTTGCCAATAGACCAAGGGAACCTGCCACGATGTCCGCCAGACAGACCATCATAGCCAAGCTCACCGCTAAATTTGCCCCCGCTTTCCTCGATGTGATCGACGAGTCGAGCCAGCATCATGGTCACGCCGGGTGGCGGGAGGGTGGTGAAACCCATTTTCGTGTCAGAATCGCGACCCGTCATTTTGACGGTCTGAGCCGCGTCGCGCAACACCGCGCGGTCATGGACGCGCTCGAAACCGAACTCAAAGGCCCCGTACACGCCCTGGCCATCGATGTTCTGCCTGCCGAAGGGCCGTTCTAGCCACAAGGTCGGGGCCGCAAGATACAGCATTATCGGTCGGGATGGGCGTCTATCTGCGCATCTCATCCAAAAATGCTGATACCGCCTCCGGCGCCACGCCTTTTTCGATGAAGGCCTTGCCGATACCGCGCGTCAGAATGAAGGTCAGCGCCCCACGCGAGACCTTCTTGTCCTGCGCAATGGCTGCCATCAGCGTCTCGGTTGAGCCGAGCCCGCCTTCGATATCACCCAATATGGTTGGCAGGCCCGCGTTTTTCAAATGCGCCGCAATCCGCCCGGTATCCTGGCTTGGCGCCAAGCCCAGTCTGGCGGAAAAACCATGCGCCAGCACCATGCCGATAGCGACCCCTTCGCCATGCAGCAGGCGGTCGGAATAGCCGGTGTCCTTTTCCAGCGCATGCCCGAAAGTATGCCCCAGATTGAGCAGCGCGCGGACACCTAATTCCTTTTCGTCTTCGATCACCACCCGCGCCTTGTGCGCGCAGCAGCGGGCAATCGCCTCGCCCCGGGCCGGCCCGCCGGCAAAAATCTCTTCGCGCTTTTCCTCAAGCCAGAAGAAGAAATCTTCGTCGTCGATCAGCCCATATTTTACCACTTCGGCATAGCCCGAGGCAAATTGGCGGGGTGCTAAAGTGTCGAGTGTCGATAAATCGGCCAGCACCAGCCGGGGCTGGTGAAACGCCCCGATCAAATTCTTGCCATGCGGCGAATTGATCCCGGTCTTGCCGCCCACCGAGCTATCGACCTGCGCCAGCAGCGAAGTCGGCATCTGCACGAAATCCATGCCGCGCCGCGCGATCGAGGCGGCAAATCCGGCCAGATCCCCAATCACCCCGCCGCCCAGCGCGATCACCAGATCGCCGCGCTCCAGCCGCGCCGCCAATATGCCCTCGACCGCTGCCTGCAGCCCGGGCCAGCCCTTGGTGCTTTCCCCCGCCGGCAGCACGATCTCGCTATGCCCCAGCCCGGCTGCATCCATCGAAGCGATCAGCCGCGGCAATTGCGCCTTGGCCACGTTTTCATCGGTGATGATGCCAAAGCGCCTGCCGGGAAAGCGCTCGGCCAGTATCGCCCCGGCCTCATCAAGCAGCCGGTCGCCGATCAGAATGTCATAGGCGCGCTCGCCCAGTGCAACGTGAACCTTGTGGGCGATATCGGCCATGAGCGAACAGTCCTAATTCTTGAGATGGGCCAGCACGGCCTCGATCACATCGGCAGCCACCACATCCTGCGGCACATCGCGCGACAGCACGGTCACATGCGCGTCGGCATAGATGGGATAGCGTTCGGCGATCAATTTTTCGAGCGTCTGGCGCGGATTGGCCGTCTTGAGCAGGGGGCGATTGGAGCGCCGCGACACCCGCTCGAACAGAATATCAGCCTCGGCCTTGAGCCAGATTGAGATGGCTTCGGCATTGACCAGCGCTCGCGTTTCCGCGCTGACAAAGGCGCCGCCGCCCGTCGCCAGAATAATATCGGGGTCCTTGAGCACGCGGGCAATCACCCTTGCCTCCCCGGCGCGGAATTCGGCCTCGCCGCGCTGCTCGAAGATTTCCGGAATGCTCATCTGCGCGGCTTTTTCGATCTCTTCATCGCTATCGAGAAACAGCCGATTGAGCTTGGCGGCCAGCCGCCGCCCCACCGTCGTCTTGCCCGCCCCCATCATGCCGACAAGCACGATCGGCCTGCCGGCCAACAGGGCGGCAAGTTCCTCGGCGCGGGCCTGCCGCTTTGCCGGATCGGATCGGCTCAATTGGGGCTCCAGGTCTATCTGCGCGCTATCAAGCCGTCCCGGTCCTGCCTGTCAAGAACATGCAGGCGCTTCCCGCATTTCGAGGAGGCAAAATTGGCAAACTGGACTATGCCTACCAGATGGAAACCATTTGCAGGCAATTTTACGCAAAGAGTTCAACCGCCGGATCGCCATGCCCACGCTCATCCGCCTGATCATCATTCTGCTGTTTCTCGCTGGCCTGGTCTATGGCGGCATGATTGCGCTGGTGACCTATGTGCAGCCCAATCCCAAGGAAACCACGATCCGCATTCCCCAGCGCGACCTGCTTGGCGGCGGCGAGCCCACCCTGCCCGGCCAGGCACCAACGCCCACCGATGCGGCGCCCACGCCGTGACCGGGGATCATCTTATCGGCTCATTCCTTGAAATGATGTCAGCCGAACGCGGCGCCGCCAAAAACACCATTGACGCCTATCGCCGCGACCTGACAGACTATGCCGGCTTCGTCAAAGCCCAAAAGCAGACCCTGCTCACTGCGCCCCGCGAAACCGTCACCGCCTATCTCGACGACCTGCGCAGCCAGGGCCTATCGGCGTCCTCAAGCGCCCGCCGCCTCTCCGCTATCCGCCAGTTTCATCGCTTCCTGTGCGCCGACAATCTGCGTGGCGACGATCCAACCCGCATTGTTTCGAGCCCCAAAAGCCGCCGCGCCTTGCCCAAAGTGCTGTCCATCGCTGAGGTGGATAAGCTCCTGACCACCGCCGAAGCCGAAGCCAATACCCCCGCCACTCCGCCAAAGCAGGCCGCCGCCCTGCGGCTCTATCTGCTGCTTGAACTGCTCTACGCCACCGGCATGCGCGTGTCCGAACTGGTCAGCCTGAAGCGCTCCGCCGTCATGCGCGACGCCAGTTTCATCACCATTATCGGCAAGGGCAACAAGGAGCGCATCGTGCCGGTCAATGACCGTGCCCGCGACGCCATCCGCGTCTATCTCAAGACACTGGAGCCCGGCGCCTATCTTTTCCCCGCCACCGGCGCCGAGAGTTATCTTTCCCGCCAGGTCTTTGCTCGCGATCTCAAGCTGCTCGCCGGCCGCGCCGGTATCAGTTCGGCTCGCGTCGCGCCCCACGTGCTGCGCCACGCCTTTGCCAGTCACCTGCTGGGTGGTGGCGCCGACCTAAGGGTGGTGCAGATGTTGCTGGGCCATGCCGATATCTCGACCACCCAGATTTACACCCATGTGCTCGACGAAAAGCTGCGCAGCCTTGTGGAGCAGCACCATCCCCTGAGCGATTCCGCGAAATAGGTGGCTGCGCGTTGCTTGAAATGTTAGCCAGATGTGCACCGATTAAGCGCATTAGCGTTGTAGTCTTGACTCGGAGGTGATCGGTCGCCACTTTCCGGCCACTTTGGGGCGCAAGAGCAGCCCCCTACTTCTACGGTCGCAGCAAAACGACCCCAAACGGGCGGTGGGATGCAGTCTTATCTCGATTTCGAAAAGCCGGTAGCCGATCTTGAAGGCAAGATCGCCGAACTCAAGTCGCTCGCGGCGACCGACCAGGCTGTGTCCATCGATGAGGAAGTCAACCGCCTGTCGAGCCGCGCCGACGAGGCGCTGGTCGAGATCTATAAAAAGCTGACGCCCTGGCAGAAAACGCAGGTTGCCCGCCACCCTCAGCGCCCCCATTTTTCCGATTACATCACCGGCCTGATCACCGAGTGGAGCCCGCTTTCGGGTGACCGCAAATTCGGCGAAGACGCCGCTGTGCAGGCCGGTTTCGGGCGCTTCAACGGCCAGCCCGTCGCCATTCTCGGCCAGGAAAAAGGCAATTCCACCGAAAGCCGCCTCAAGCACAATTTCGGCATGGCCCGCCCCGAAGGCTATCGCAAGGCCGTCCGCATCATGGACATGGCCGACCGTTTCAATATCCCGGTCATCTCCTTCGTTGATACCGCCGGCGCCTATCCCGGCATCGGCGCCGAAGAGCGCGGCCAGGCTGAAGCCATCGCGCGTTCCACCGAAAAATCGCTCGAACTGGGCGTTCCCAACCTCGCCATCATCATCGGCGAAGGCGGCTCGGGCGGCGCCATCGCCATCGCCACCACCAATCGCGTGCTCATGCTCGAACACGCCATCTATTCGGTGATTTCCCCCGAAGGCGGCGCTTCCATCCTGTGGAAAGACGCGGCCAAGGCCCAGGACGCCGCCACCACCATGAAGATCACCTCGGCCGATCTTCTGGCCTTCGGTGTGGTCGATGGCATCATTCCCGAGCCCACCGGCGGCGCTCATCGCCATCCCGAGCAGATCATGGCCTCGACCAGCGCGGCCATCGACAAGTTCCTCGCCGACTTTGCCGGCAAGGGGCGGCTGGAAACTCGCGAGCATCGCCGCGAAAAATTCCTAGCCATCGGCACGACGCTCTAACAAGCCATCACATCTTCGCGTGAACGGCCCGCTTCCAGCCAATTTTTCGGCATGGTAAGGAATCGTTCACCGCGAATACTCATGCTGCGGTAACTATGGCCCGCTAAGGGTCACTCCAATTATCGCATCATCTGGCGGCTCCCGGTGTCCACGCTTCTGCGCAATATCTGCTCGCTGATCATCCTGCTGTGGCTGGCTTTCGGCCTTGCCGCCTGCACGACCTTCGTCAAGGGCGGCAATGAAAAGGCCAATCGGCCGCTCTCGAGCGAAACGCTCGCGGGCCTGGCGCGCATCGGCTCCTCGCCGTCCGAGCCCATGGTCATCCGCGTCTTCAAGCAGGAAGAAGTGCTCGAGGTGTGGAAACGCACCAAATCGGGCCAATATGCGCTGTTCAAGCAATACGCCATCTGCGCCTATTCGGGCGGACTGGGGCCGAAGGTCAAGGAAGGCGATTATCAGAGCCCCGAGGGTTTTTACACCATCACTCCCGGCCTGATGAACCCGAACTCGTCCTATTACCTGGCCTTCAATGTCGGCTTCCCCAACAAGTTCGACCGCGCCCTTGGCCGTACCGGCTCCAACCTGATGGTGCATGGCGATTGCAAATCGGTAGGCTGTTTCGCCATGACCGATGCCGGCATTGCCGAAATCTATGCGCTGGCGCGCGAAACCTTCAAGGGCGGCAACCCGAGCTTCCAGATCCAGATCCTGCCCTATCGCATGAGCAGCGCCAAGCTGGCCCAGAACGTAGCCAGCCCGCATCTCGATTTCTGGCGCAATATCAAGGAAGGCTCCGACATTTTCGAGCTAACCAAGACCCCGCCCGTCTGGGATGTCTGCGAAGGGCGCTATATTTTCAACGCCAACAATCGCACCCCGCTCGATGCGCTGGGCCCCTGCCCATCGGTGAGCCGCAGCCCGCAATTGCTGGCGCTGCAGGCCGCTGACACTACGGCCATTGAAAGCCATCAGACCAGCGCCCAGCGCAAGGCCAGTGAGCAGGCCGCCATCAAGGCCCGCGGCGAGGCGATCAATGGCGCCGTCACGGGACTGTTTGGCGGCCTGGGCAATGTATTTGGCGGCGGCAAGGATGCCGATGTCGTGCCAGTGATGAGCGGAAAAATCGCCCCGATCCCCGCTATTCGCCCTTGAAGCGCGGCTAACGGGCGCCGACATCAGCGCGAGCGATTTGGCTGAGCATCATGCTTGGGCCGCATTCCGGCGCAATGACAACGCTGGCGCATGATGGAGACCTGGCAGTGCAAGACACCTGGACACTGGGCGGCGTTTCCAAGGAGGAGCCGGCCACGGCTTCTCCTCCCGGGACCCAAAAACCGCCCCGCCAGCCGGTCACGGGCCGGGTGCTGAGCTTCGTCGTGGGCCTGGTCGGCGTGGCTGCCATTGCGGCCGCCGGCTGGGTCTATACCGAGACCCAGCGCGATATCGCCCGCATCTCCACCGACATCGCGCAAATCCGCCTGAGCCTGGCGCTCTATGGCCAGCAAGGCACAACCGCACCCGCAGCAGCGCCGGCCGGCAATGACGGGGCCTTGCGGGACCTGGCCAACCGCCTGGCCATCCTCGAACAGAACTGGCGCAGCGGCACGGCGTCGGCCGCCCTGCCGGCCGTTCCTGCGGCCCCCGATGCAGCGCCCACGGGCCCGGCAGCCAGCGCCGCCAATGCCGATTGCCTGCCCGATGGCATGCGCATCCTGGTTTCGGCGGGCGACAGCTACCCGATCTGCAACAACACCGCCAAGGTGGATATCGCCGTGGTGGACAATGGCTTCATCACCCTGGCTGGCGGCACCACCATCGCCTCGGGCGCCACCATTCCCCTGCCCGACAGCACCTGCAATATCAGCGTCATGTCCTCCGGCGACGGCGGCACCACCGGCTTCGCCGAAATCCGCGTGAAGTGCTGAGCGGGTTGCGCACAATCCCATTCCGCACAAACAAAAAGCCCGGGCATCGCTGCCCGGGCTTTTATCTATCCAGCCGAACCGGCGCCTAGAACGCGCCGTGGCAATGCTTGAATTTCTTGCCCGAGCCGCATGGGCAGGGCGCATTGCGCGACACGCCAACCAGCAGCTTGGGATCGACCGGCCGCAGCGAGGGATCGCTGCCCACCGCACCCAGCGAATCCGCGATCGTGTCGCCACCATCGGCATCGTTCTCGCCGGTCAGTGGATCGATATGGGTTTCGCGAATGCGGGAAAAGTCAGGCGCCGGCGGCGCCACCGGGCGCGGCTGCAACACGACATGGCTGAGCTGGGTGGTCACCAGTTCGCGCATATTGGTCAGCAGCGCCTGGAACAGCTCGTAGGCTTCCTGCTTGTATTCGTTGAGTGGATCGCGCTGGGCGATGCCGCGCCAGCCCACGACCTTGGAGAGGTGATCCAGCGTCACCAGATGCTCGCGCCACAACCCGTCGATCGATTGCAGCAGGATGGTTTTTTCCACCTGCCGCATCACGGTTGGGTTGGGCGTGCCGGCTGCTTCGAACGCCTGCAGCGTCTGCGCTTCCTTGGCCGCAGCAGCTGCATCTGCCGCCTCGATCAGCCGCTCTGTCACGATTTCCGCATCGATCCCTTCTTCCTCGGCCCATGCCTTCACCGGCACGTCGAGGTTGAGATAGGTCTTGGCAGCCGCTTCCAGCTGCTCGGTATTCCACTGCTCGGGATAGGACCGCGCCGGGATCGCCTTGGCAACGAGCGTTTCGATCAGATCGTGGCGCATTTCCACGACCGTCTCGCTGACATCCTCGGCATCCATCATTTCCAGACGCTGCTCGAAGATCACCTTGCGCTGATCATTCATCACGTCGTCGTATTTGAGGATGTTCTTGCGGATATCGAAGTTGCGCGCTTCGACCTTGCCCTGCGCCCGCTCGATGGCCTTGGTCACCCAGGGATGGGTGATCGATTCGCCCTGTTCCAGGCCCAGCTTGCCCAGCATGGAATCCATCGATTCCACCGGGAAGATGCGCATCAGATCGTCCTGCAGGCTCAGGAAGAAGGCCGAATGGCCCGGATCGCCCTGACGGCCCGAACGGCCGCGCAGCTGGTTGTCGATACGGCGGCTTTCATGCCGTTCGGTACCGATCACCATCAGCCCGCCGGCGGCCAAAGCCTTGGCCTTGTCCTCGGCAATGGTCCTCTTGATGTCGGCGATCTTGGCCTCGCGCGCCTCGCCCTCCAGCCCGGCGGCCTCTTTCTCGATACGCATTTCGAGATTGCCGCCCAGCTGAATGTCGGTACCGCGGCCAGCCATATTGGTCGCGATGGTAATGGCGCCCGGCAGGCCCGCATCGGCAACGATGAAGGCTTCCTGCTCGTGGTGACGCGCATTCAGCACGTTCATGGAGCCGACATTCTTCTTGCGCAGCAGTTCGGCCAGCATTTCCGACTTCTCGATCGAGGTCGTGCCCACCAGCACGGGCTGGCCGCGCTCCTGGCATTGCTTGATCAGATCGGCAATGGCGTCGAACTTTTCCGCAGCCGTGCGGTAGATGGCGTCCTCGTCATCCTTACGCGCCACCGGCACGTTGGTGGGGATGGTGACCACATCGAGCTTGTAGATATCGGCGAATTCTTCGGCTTCCGTCGAGGCCGTACCAGTCATGCCGGCCAGCTTCTTGTAGAGGCGGAAATAATTCTGGAAGGTGATCGAGGCCAGCGTCTGGTTTTCCGGCTGGATCTTGACGTGTTCCTTGGCTTCAAGCGCCTGGTGCAGGCCTTCCGAATAGCGGCGACCCGGCATCATGCGACCGGAGAATTCGTCGATGATCACCACTTCGTCGTCGCGGACGATATAGTCCTTATCCTTACGGAACATCTTGTGAGCGCGGAGTGCCGAATTGGCGTGGTGCACCAGGGCGACGTTTTCCACGTCATACATCGAGGCCGATTTGAGCAGGCCATCAGCCGCCAGGCGCTCTTCGAGCTTTTCGATGCCCGCATCGGTAAAGGTCGCCGAACGCTGCTTCTCGTCGATCTCGAAATCGCCTTCGTCGAGAATTGCCATCAGCTCGTCGATCTTGACGTAAAGATCGGAGCGGTCTTCGGACGGACCCGAAATGATCAGCGGCGTGCGCGCCTCGTCGATCAGGATGGAGTCCACTTCGTCGACGATCGCATAGGCATGGCCGCGCTGCACCATCTGGGCGCGCGTATATTTCATGTTGTCGCGCAGGTAGTCGAAGCCGAATTCGTTATTGGTGCCGTAGGTGATGTCAGCGGCATAAGCGGCCTTGCGCTCCGGGTCGGTCAGCCCGTGCACGATAATGCCGTAGCTCATCCCTAGGAAATTGTAGATTTGCCCCATCCAGGCAGCGTCGCGGCGGGCCAGGTAATCGTTGACCGTAACCACGTGGACGCCTTCACCCGTCAGCGCATTGAGATAGACGGCCAGCGTCGCCACCAGCGTCTTGCCTTCACCGGTCCGCATCTCGGCGATGGAGCGATCGTTCAGCACCATGCCGCCGATCAGCTGCACATCGAAATGCCGCATGCCCAGCACGCGCTTGGAGGCTTCGCGTACCGCCGCGAAAGCCGGCACGATCAGCTCGTCCAGCTTGGCGCCCTTTTCCAACCGCGACTTGAATTCCGCCGTCATGCCGCGCAGGGCATCGTCGGTCATTTTGGCGAATTCGGGCTCGAGTGCGTTGATCGCATCCACCTTGCCCTGGAACCGCTTGACGTGCCGATCGGACGGAGAACCGAATATCCGCCGGGCGAGCGCAGCAAGTGCCATATGTCAGGTCCTTTTTTTGATCACCGGCGCGGGCGCGCAGGGCCTAGGCGGTCTCGGTCGGGCACCTTACCCGGCTGGCCTCGTCGGCGCGATGACAAAGCCGTTGCGGCTTCACGATCTCGTTTGTTCCCGCGGCAAGTCAGGACGTCATTGTCCATTGCCTTGCCAGGGGCCTTGAAAAGCGCGTGAGATGTAAGAGCGAGCCATTGTCTTGTCAACGCCGCCGAAATGGGCGACACCTCCTGCGCCCGCCGGAAACCCGGCCCAAACCGGCAATTAGGCCTCTCTTCTGCCGCCGTCTCCTCACAAGTAGCGGCGCGGCACATTTTGGCCCCGATGCCGTGTGAGGGCAGGCCGACCAGTAACGAGCCCAGGCGCCACCGGATGCGCCGGCCAAGGAGAATGTCCTGATGTCCTTTTCGACCCTGCGCCTTGCCACGACTGCCAGCGTGCTGGCGCTGCTCATGGCGGCCAATGCTGTCGCTCCCGCTTTCGCGCAGGACGCAGCTCCCGCTCCCGCCACCGAGGCGCCTGCTGCCGAGGCACCTGCGCCTGTATCTCCCGATGCCGTGGTCGCAACGGTTGGTGGGGAAACCATCACCGAAGCCGATCTGAGCTTTGCGGCCGAAGACCTGACCCAGGAACTCAGCCAGATGCCGGCCGACCAGCGCCGTCCATTCCTGCTGCGAGTGCTGATCGACATGAAGGTCATGGCCAAGGCCGGCCGCGATGCCGGCATGGGCGACACGCCCCTGTTCAAGCAGCGCCTGGCCTATCTTGAAGAACGCGCCCTGCGCCGCGCCTACTTCGCTGACGCCATCGCCAATTCGGTGACGGAAGAAGCCGTGCGCGCCGAATATGACAAGCTCGTCGCCGACTTCAAGCCGGCCGAGGAAATCCGCGCCAGCCACATCCTGGTCGCCACCGAAGAAGAAGCCAAGGCAATCAAGGCCGAGCTCGATGGCGGCGCCGATTTCGCCACCATCGCCAAGGAAAAGTCGATCGATCCGGGTGCAGCCAATGGCGGCGATCTCGGCTTTTTCGGCAAGGGCATGATGGTCGCTCCCTTCGAGGAAGCTGCCTACGCCCTGACCGAAATCGGTCAGGTCTCCGACCCGGTGCAGTCCCAGTTCGGCTGGCACATCATCAAGCTCGAGGAAAAGCGCGAATCCGCTCCGCCCACCTTCGAGCAGGTCGCTAGCCAGCTGCAGCAGCAATTGTTGATGACCACTTTTGACGGCACCGTTGCCAAGCTGATGGAAGGCGTCACCATCGACATCCCCGACGCGGCCCTCGACGCCGCTGTCAAGGCACAGTCCGAGCCGGCCGCCGCTGCTGGCGAAGGCGAAGCGGCTCCCGCCGCACAGTAAGCATCCTATGGTCCGGGGGTTAACAGCCCCCGGACCAATTGCCGAGCCGCCTGCCGCATCTCGTCCGGATCCGCTATCAGCCGCCCGCTCAGCAGCCGGTGCCAGGCAAAACCCGCCAGCATGTCCGCAGCCAGCCCCGTATCGATATCGGCCGCCAGCTCGCCCCGCGCCACGCCCCGCTCGAAAATTTGCCCGGATTGCTGGCGCCGCTCAAGCGCATAGGCCCGCAGCGACGCAGCGGCCGCCTCATCGCGCTGGGCCTCGGCCACGATAAAGCGGAACACCTGCCCGGCGCCGGTATTGCCCCAATGGGCGAAAACGCCGGTGAAGAAGGCGACCACGTCGCCCTCCACGCTGCCGGTATCCATATGCACATTTGCCGGCTTATGCCGATGATAGACCTCGAGCAGCAAAGCCGTGCGGCCCGGCCACCACTTATAGATGGTCGGCTTGCCGGCTCGTGCCCGCTTGGCCACTGCCTCGATGGAAAAGCCCGCAATGCCTTCCTCTTCCACGATGGCCTCAGCCGCGTCGAGAATGGCCTCCTGGGTATCGGGATTGCGCCGCGCCCCAATGGATCGGCGGCGTTCCTCGCTGTCGTCTGCGCTCGGCTCTGTCATATCAGCAATATCGGACAGAACGTGTCGAAAGAAAAGACTTGAACGAAACGTGTCGTTCTCATATATAACGAAACGTACCGTTTCAATGGAGCTTGGAAATGAAGCCCTCTCTCGCTGCGCGTCTGCGCATGGCCGCAGTCATGACTCTGGCCGTCTATCCAGTCGTGACCCTTTATCTCTATATCCTGATGCCGCTCACCACTGGTTGGGAAATCTGGCAGCGAAGCCTCGTGCTGGTGCCCTTCATGGCAACCACCATCGTCCTGCTGATCGTGCCGCTGATTACCCGCTATTTCGGCGCTTTCATCGCCGGCCGTAAGCCCGTAGCCGCCCAGGCGGCGTGAGGCCGCACCAACGTGAACAATGAAAAATCCTGCCGGTGAAAGCCCGGCGGGATTTTCGTTATTACGGCTCGAGCTCGATGTCCCAATAGAGATAGTCGAGCCAGCTCTGGTGCAAATGGTTGGGCGGGAAGGCCCGGCCATTATTGTGCAGATCATGCACACTGGGGTGATAGGGCGCCTGATGAGGATACATCTTGATTTCGCTGGGCAGCCGATTGGCCTTGCGCAGATTGCACGGCGCGCAGGCGGCCACGACATTGTCCCAGGTGGTCAGCCCGCCCTTGGAGCGCGGAATGACGTGATCGAAGGTCAGGTCATCCTTGGAGCCGCAATATTGGCACTGGAAGCGATCGCGCAGGAACACGTTGAAGCGGGTAAACGCGGGATGCCGTGCCGGCTTCACATAATCCTTGAGCGACACCACGCTGGGCAGCTGCATTTCGAAGCTGGGCGAGTGGATGACCGTGTCATAGTGGCTGACGATGTTGACCCGATCCAGGCACACAGCCTTGATCGCATCCTGCCAAGACCACAATGACAAGGGATAGTAACTGAGCGGCCGGAAGTCGGCGTTCAGAACGAGTGCGGGACAGGCCTCAGGCGACACGTGGATCGTCACTTGAGTCTCCCGGATCGGGAATCGAGTAAGTCCATAGCCCCCTTATACTAGGCCCTTTGTGTCAGGCCTGTGAAGCGGGCACGTGCAGAGGCACGCGTGATTATTTTTCGAGCTGGCTGGCGATGAATGCGCTGGCGAAAGCCAGACCGTCCGGCGCAATGCCATGTCCCACGCCGGGGCTGACATGATAGGCCACATCATAGCCGGCCAATCGCAAGGCCACATCGGCATCGGCGCTCAGTTCAGGATCGACCACCGGGTCCATGTCGCCATGCACGAGACACACCGGCGGCCGGGCAAACTTTCCCTCGGCAAACCCTTCTGCCGGCAGAAAGGCGCCTGAACAGGCAATGATCCCCATCAGCGGCTCGGGCAGCGACAGGCCCACATGCAGCGCCATCATCGCGCCCTGGCTGAAGCCGGCGAGAATGGTCCGTTGCGGCGTTACCCCGGTCTGGCGCCATAGATCGTTGAGAAACTCGACCAGCACCGGCCGCGCCTGCGCCACGCCCATTTGCCGGCTGGCCAGTCGATCGCCTTCATAGTCGATGTCGAACCACTGGTAGCCCGCTGCATTGACCCGGCACGCCTCGGGCGCATTGGGCGACACGAATAGCGCATCGGGCAAAATGTCCTGCCAATGCGGCGCGAGCCCGATCAGATCGGCACCATCGCTGCCATAGCCATGCAGCAACACCACGGCATGGCTGGGCTGGGCGCCCGATTTGGGCGCAAGCATGGGACCGGAGAGTTTTGCGGACATGGCAATTTCCAAAAATGACCGGCGCACCCTGCCCCGCCATGGCGCAAAAATCCAGCCGCCAGGCCTTACATCTGCGGCAATGGCTCCACGGCCAGTAGCAGGGACACCAACTGGCTCTGCTGCCGGGTATCGGTCTTGCGGAACAGATGCCCTAATTGCGTGCGCACCGTCAGGATCGACACACCATTGCTGCGCGCGACATCGCCCAGCGCCCGCCCGCTCGCCAAAGCCGCCGCCAACGCCGCTTCCTTGGGCGTCAGGTCGAACATAGCGCGGATCCGATCTTCAAACCCCGGCGGCAGGCGCTCGGACAGGTCGCGTATCGCGATATGGGCGCCCTGCAGCGCGGGGAGGCCCTGCACGAAGAGATTGCGCGCCGGGATGATCGACAATGCGACGGCATTGCCGGTCTCGGGATGCGTGGCGATCATGTCGGTGCCAATGCTGCCCGCCGGCGCATTGGCGCGCTGCAAGGCCGCCACGAATTCTCGCATCTGCAGGGGATGAACCACGCGCAAAGCGCCCAACCGCCCGCTGATGGCCGAACCCGGCTCGGCCAGCAGAGCCTCGGCAGCGTCATTGGCCCAGATCAGCTTACCCGTGCCGGACACGGCCACCCAGCCGATGCCGCGCCCGCCCAGTTCTTGCCCCGTCTGCGCCATGGTACGCGCACCGAACCGTACGCGCAGGGTGACCGCGTGCGCCAGCGTCGAACTGATTTCATCGATCACCAGCAACTCACGCCGGTCATACTTGCCGCCCTTGCCGCCGCGATTGAGCGCCAGATAGCCATTGATGCGATCGCGCGTGCTGATCTTGTGCATCATGGCGCTATGCATCTGCTGTGGCCGCATCCATAGGTCAAAGAAAGCGGAGCGCTCGAAATCACCGTGGGCCACCACCTGCTGGTCTACCAGCGCAGTACCCAGCGCCATTGCCTGCATCGGGCGAGCCAGGGGATTGATATCCACCAGATCGCGATAGCTATGTTCAAACTCGGGCTCGCAATCGCCATGCAGCATGGATTGCTGCCGCGTTTGATAGTCGAAGAAGCCCAGCGCGACATGCTGGCTATTGGTGGCGCGGCGCACCACCTCGGCCGCCTTGGCCCACATCGCGTCGTCGAACACCGCGCCATAGAGGTAGTTCGACAGATCCGTCAGATCCTGCGGAGAAGTCTCAGCCATTTGCAACCACCCGCGTCCATCGACGCTGTGTTTGCCGCACTGCCATATCATCCATGCGGATGCCATTGTGGCAAGACGGAAAAAGCCCGGCGACGGCTTTACGGGGTCGCCGGGGTCAAGTTCAGCTGGCGATGAGGCACAGCTGCATCAGGAAGATGCTAGAAATGATATTTGAGCGTGCCCTTGAGCACATGGATGCTGGAGGTGACTTCAATCGGGTCCGAACCGCCGCCAATGCCTAGCAGGCCCCCACCAATGCCGCTCGCCTGCGGGATCGTGACGTCGGGCAGTCCGACATAGCTATATTCAGCGCCCAGCGAAATGTTCGATGTCAGCATCTTTTCGACGCCAAGGCCGAATGTCGGCCCGAATAGAAGCTGGCTGGTATTGGCCGAGGATGAATAAGACCCCGCCGGTAGCGGCATATCCTCGGGGGGAAGGTTGGATGCAACCGTGAAATTTGAGGTCGAATTGGACGAAACATTGCCGACCGCCGCGCCCATTTTGGCATAGACCAGCCAGCCATCGAAGGTGACGCCGGCCCGCAGCGCAAAGGTGCTGTACCAATCGATGCCATAGGTCGTGTCACTGCCCTGACCCAGCTCGAAGACCTCGCCATCTTCCCGATCGTCAATGGTGAGCGAACCAAATGCGCTGGTGGTCTTGTCCAGATCACCGAAATTGATATCGCCATCGACGCCCAGCACAAACTGGTTGTGTTGGAAATTGTAGCCCGCGCCGACGCCGCCCAGCAGCCCCTCGATCCGCTCCTGCGAGAACCGGCTGCTGCCTGAGTAGAATACGTCGTCATCAGCTTCGACTGGCGGTATGATTGACGAGGTCGACTCGGTCTGGGTCCGGTCCATCCCATAGCCGACCAGCACTCCGGCGTAAAAGCCGCTCCAATCGGTAATGTCCTGCGCCTGTGCGCTGCTCGCCAATAGTGAAAAGCTGGCCCCAACCAGCAAAATTGCGCTCCGCATCAAAATTCCCTCATCCTCGCCGAAACAACCGCGGCGCAAGATGAGCAAAGCTGATCTTTCTCCACATCATTCATTTGAATGATTTAATGGGGTCCATTCCCAGTAAGGAAATTTCTGTGGCGCATCCGCCACATGCCTCAAAGCCAAACCCTCAGCTCAACACGCCTTCGCGGTTACGGCGAACCGCATAATAGCGCCAGAACAGCAGTGCCGCTGCCGAACGGTGAGGCGCCCAGTTTCGTGCCAGATTGGCCAGTTCGCTGATTTCGGGCAGCCGATCAAGTCCAAGCCCATCCTGCACCGCCTTGCGCAGCGCTAGGTCCCCGGCCGGGAAGATATCAGGATGCCCGGCGCAGAACATAAGATAGACCTGCGCAGTCCAGGGACCGATCCCCTTATGGGCGGTCAGGTAGCCTACTGCCGCATCCGCCGGCAGGGTCTCGAGATGGTCGAAATCCAGCGTGCCGGACGCCATGGCTTCGGCAATCGCCCGCACGGTTCTATACTTGCCGCCTGAAAAGCCGACGGCGCGGATCGCCGCCTCATCGAGGTTCAGAAAGCCGATGGGATCGAGCGCCCCCTCGACCTTTATGTAGCGCGCCCAGATTGCAGCGGCACTCGCCACCGACAGCAATTGTCCGCAGACAATGCGCGAAATCCCCACAAAACCGGCCGCGTCGATGCGCGGGTAAACGTCCCCGGTCACCGCCCTGATGGCGGCCAGTCGCGGATCGATCCCGACCAGCACGTCGAGATGGGCGGCAATGGTTTCAACACTATCAATGCGCGGTGACGGAGACATTTGTCTGCTGTACACAAGCTGCAATGTCTTCGCCATCGTCCAAACCCATCCTGCGTTTTGCCCCCAGCCCCAATGGAAGGCTGCATCTGGGCCATGCCTTCTCAGCGCTCTACACCTGGCAGGCGGCAGCACTGCTGGGCGGCACGGCCCTGCTGCGCATGGAGGACACCGACCCCGAGCGCTGTAAACCCGAATTTGCCCAGGCCATTATCGATGACCTGCATTGGCTGGGTCTGGATTGGCCCGAGCCCGTCATGGTTCAGTCCGAGCGCTTCCCCATCTATGCCGAGGCGGCCAATCGCCTGCGCGATGCGGATCTGCTCTATCCCTGCTTCTGCTCGCGCAGCGATATCGCCGCCAAAGCCGACGGCACCGACCCCGATGGCGCCCCGCTTTATCCCGGCACTTGCCGGCATCTGCATCGCGGCGAAGAGATCGAACGCCTGCAACGCGGCGATCCCGTGCAATTCCGCCTTGACACCGAAAAAGCCCTCGCCCGGACCGGCGCGCTGACCTTTACCATCGTCGGTCCGCTGGTCACCGACCGCCCTCAGGTGCGTTACGCCCGCCCCGAACGCTGGGGCGATGTGGTGCTGCAGCGCAAGGGTACGCCCACCAGCTATCACCTCAGCGTCGTCGTGGACGACGCCGCCCAGGCCATCACCCACGTCACCCGCGGTCGCGACATGGAAGCAGCAACCGACCTACATGTCCTGCTGCAATTCCTGCTCGGCCTGCCCTCGCCCATCTATAATTTCCACCGGCTGATCCTCGACGCCGAGGGCAAGAAACTCAGCAAGTCGAAAGGCTCGCCCAATCTGGCGAGCCTGCGGGACGCTGGCTGGACACAACAGGACGTTCGCCGGGAGTTGGGCTTTTAGGCCGCCTCGTCAGCAAAAAACGGTTTGGTTGACGCCGCCACGGCTTCGGCGAATGGCGTGCCGAAATCCTTGCCCAGAATGGCATCCAAGCGCGGGTCGACCAGCTCCATCGGATTGTTCCAGAGATAGCGCATCTTGACGATCTCGCGCATCATCGGCATTGCCAGCCCCATGGCTTGCAGCACGATCCAGGGCAATTGCGCTGCCTGGAGCGGAACCGGTGCTGCCGCCTGAATGGCTGCCAGCATGGCGCCATGCGTTTCAAAGTGCCCGGCAAAGTGGAACGTCTCGAAGGCACCAAGGCCGTGCCGCTGCTCGGCCACCTTGACGAATGCCCGGCCCAGGTCGGGCAAATAGGCCCAGGCGTGGCGCACATCGAGATCAGCCATATGATAGACCTTGCCCTTTTTGGCATCCATCAGCATGGCCTGATCGAACCAGTCGCCAACATTGCCCGGCGCGTAGAAATCCCCAGCCCGGATGATGATAGTCTGGAACTTGCCGGCCTTGGATGCCGCCGCCAGCATCGCCTCCTGCCGCACCCGGATCGCGCCGCGCGGCGTCTGCGGATGCTGGGCCATGCCGGGGGTCATGTGCCGGTCCGTCGCTGCATAATTATAGACATTGCCCGGATACATCATGGTCCTGCCGCTATCACCCATGGCGGCAATCACGCCAGCCAGTTGCGCCTCGGCACGGCCCTTGTCCCATTTGTCATAGGGCAGGTTGAGCGCATTCACCACGATATCGGCATCGGCAATCGCCGCCGCGACCTCGGCAATATTGCCCGCATCACCCTTGACGAAGGTGACGCCCTCGATCGGCATCCGATTGCTCCGGCCAAAGCCGGTGACGTCATAACCCGCGTCGCGAAACGCCTTGGCCGCGTAATGGCCGATATGGCCGTTAATACCTAGAACCGTGATCTTTGCCGTGTTCATCCTGCATCTCCTTTGCTGATGGACACAACATCGTCCATTCACTATCGTGGATAAATCTGCCATTATCTTCGGATCGCCATTCATAAATGAATAGAGAACCCGACTGGGCGTTATGGCGAAGTTTTTCTGCCGTTGTCGCCAATGGTTCGCTTTCCGCCGCAGCGCGCGAACTGGGCATCAGCCAGCCCACGGTCGGCCGCCATATCGAAACCCTCGAATATGATCTGGGCCTGTCGTTGTTCGAGCGTACCCTGAGCGGCCTCAAGCCCAATGTGGCGGCGCTGCGCATTTACGAGGCCGTTGCCGCCGCCCAGGCCTCTTTGGCGCAGGCCGCGATCCTGGCCGAAGGCGCTCAAGCCGAATTCGGCGGCACGGTCCGCATCACCGCCAGCACGATGGTGTCCAATTACGTGCTGCCCGATCTGCTGGTCGCCATCCGCCAACGTTACCCCGCCATCGCGCTTGAGCTGGTCCCAACCGATTCGGCTGAGAATCTACTGCTGCGCGAAGCCGATATCGCCATTCGCATGTTCCGGCCCAACCAGCTCGACCTGGTCACCAAAAAGCTCGGCGAAATCCCCATGGTCCCGGTCGCCCATCAGGACTATCTCGATCGGCGCGGCACGCCAAAAACGCCGGCCGATCTCTACGACCACGATCTCATCGGGCTGGACCGCTCCGATCTCATCATCGCTCACGCGCAGAAGGTTGGCTTCCCACTCAAGCGCGAGCATTTCCTCTTGCGTTCGGATAGCCAGACCCAGCTCTGGGAATTGCTGCGCGCGGGCCTGGGCGTGGGCTTTGCCCAGGCCGGGCTGGTCGCGCAAACGCCCGGCATGGTGGCCCTGCCAATTGATCTTGCGATCCCTCCGCTCGAAGTCTGGCTCACCACGCACAGGGAATTGTTCACCAGCCACCGGATTCGTGCCATCTATGATGCGCTGGCCGAGGGGCTTTCGGTCTATATCGGCACTACGGATTCGTAGGGGCGCCAGCCCCTGAACGCTTGCAGGACTTTCATGGAAACCCTTCTCAATATCGCCATTGCGCTCGCTTTGATCTTTGTCGTCATCGTGCTGGGCATGGGTCTGTGGAATATGCTCAAGGGCGGTCCGGGCAATACCAGCCAGAAACTGATGCGCCTGCGCGTCATCGGCCAGGCCGTGGCGCTGGTGCTGCTGCTCGGCGCGCTCTACTTCTTCGGCGGCCGGGGCTAAAAATGGTCAAGCTCAACCGCATCTATACCAAGACCGGCGATGACGGCACGACCGGGCTGGTGCGTGGCCCCCGCCGCCCCAAATTCGATCCGCGCGTCGAGGCCTATGGTACGGTGGACGAAGCCAACGCCTTTATCGGTCACGCGCGGCTGCAAACCAACTCCATGCCCAAGATCGATATGCTGCTCTCCCGCGTGCAGAACGACCTCTTCGATGTCGGCTCCGATCTGGCGACCCCCGGCGCCGACGATCCCGCGGCCGAGCACCCAACCCTGCGCGTCCGCGCCGTGCAGACGGCATGGCTGGAAAAGCAGATCGACCATTTCAACGCCGATATCAGCCCACTCAAAAGCTTCGTGCTGCCCGGCGGCACGCCGCTGGCTTCGGCGCTCCATATCGCGCGCACCGTCACGCGCCGTGCCGAACGCCTGACCGTGCAGTTGGCGGCCGCCGAACCCGATACCAATCCCGAAGCCGTGCGCTACCTCAACCGCCTCTCCGACCTGCTCTTCGTGCTAGCGCGCGTGGCCAATGCCAATGGGGCCAAGGACGTGCTATGGGTGCCCGGCAATCACGGCGACGTGGCGAAAGGCGACTGACCCATGTTCCTGCCGCTGCATGACACCAATCCTCTAAGGCATGTGCGGTTTCCCTATGTGACCTATGGGCTGATGGCCGTAACGATCATCTGCTTCCTGTTTCAGTCCGTGCTTCCGCCTGCAGCCTTTGATCAGGCCACCATCGATTTCGGCATGATCCCCATCGTCGTGCGCAATCTTTATCCCCAGCCTGTGCCCTGGCTGCCCGATTGGGCGACGTTGATCACCTACGCGTTCCTCCACGCCGACTGGCTGCATCTGCTCAGCAACATGCTGTTCCTGTGGATTTTCGGCGACAATATCGAAGACGCCATGGGCCATGTCCGGTTCCTGGCCTTCTATCTGATCTGCGCCATCTGCGCGGCCCTGGCTCATATGGCGTTCAACCTCGACGCCAATGGCCCGCTGATCGGCGCGTCGGGCGCCGTGGCCGGCGTCATGGGCGCCTATATCCTGCTCTTCCCCCATGCCCGGGTTTTCGTCCTGGCCCGCATCATCATCCCCATTCCCCTGCCCGTACCGGCGTTCTGGATGCTGGGTTTCTGGGTCGCCACCCAGCTGTTCTATGTAGTGATCGGCTCGACCGAATCGGTCGCTTGGTGGGCCCATCTGGGCGGCTTTGTCACTGGCATCATCCTGGCGGCCGGCCTCAAACGGCGCGAAGTGGTGTTCTGGGGTGGCCGCTGACCTCGGCGGCAATTTCACCAAATCGCCACAATATTCCAAGTCTTTGTTTACCGCCCAAGCGCTAGTCTACACCTTCATTGACCCAGAAGGGACGGTCCATTGGATAGCGATCTGGCCATGCAAATGGTGACCATGCGGGCTGCGGTAACGCAGAATTCCGTGCAGATGGCCGTGCTCAAGAAGACCCACGACCTGGAGGCGACCCTTCTCAATACCCTGCTGCAATCCGCCCCCGCCGCGCCGCCGCCGGGTCAGGGTCTCAGGATAGACAAGCAGGCCTGATATGAGCAACTCCATCGGCACCAGCCCACCGGCCATGATCAACCGCATCGTTGATCGCGCCGGCACGCCAGCGGTGGCTCAGCTCGCCAAGGTCGCCGAACTCACCGCGCAATTGCGCATCGCTGCCGCCGAAGAACAGGCCAAGGCCGCCTTGCTCAATCCCCAAGCGGACACAAAGGCGCCGGTGATCAATTCGGGCGCCGTGGTGGATCGGCTGATCTAGCTCTTCAACCCCACCAGCGCCTCGACCACAGCCTCGCCATCAGGGGTGTGCCACTCGGCTGGCCCCTGCAACACGGCCAGCTCGCAGCCATTTTCATCCAGCACCAGCGTCACTGGCAGGCCCACGGCCACCGCCTCGCGCTTCAGCCGTTCAAAGGCGGCAAAGCTGCTATCGGCATAGAGCGGCAGGTTCTTGAACTGGTTTTCGTCGAGGAAGCCCTTAGCCTTTTCCAGGCCACCTTCCCCGATATCCAGATTAATCGGCAGCACCATGAAGGCGTCCGAATTGTATTTGGTGGCGATGGCATCGAGCGCTGGCATCTCCGCCCGGCACGGCACGCACCAGCTGGCCCAGAAATTGACCAGCAGCGCCTTGCCGGAAAAATCGGCAATGCTCACGTCCTTGCCCGTAGCGTCCTTGAACGCCATGGTCTTGTAGCCGCGTCCTTCCCCGGTCCCCATCAGCGCTGCCAGCTCGCCCTTGGCGGCATTGTCGATGGTTGCGGCAGCCTCTGCCTGCACCGGACACTCCTTGGCGCCGGCAGCATTGCCGAGATAGGTCCACGCCGCTATAGCTACGGCCACTCCCGCCACAGCCAGCGTGATGAACAGCCGCGAGCGGTTTGGTGCTGGTTGGTGGGGTGCGCTATTGTCAGACATGCAATCTCCAGGAAACCAGCGATGAGCAACAAGATGTGGGGCGGCCGGTTCGCCACTGGCCCCGACGCCATCATGGAAGAAATCAACGCTTCGATCGGATTCGATCAGCGCCTCTTCCGCCAGGATATTGCCGGATCAATCGCCCATGCCACAATGCTCGCCGAGACGGGCATTCTGACGCAGGAAGATCGCGACGCCATCGTGGCCGGTCTAAATGAGGTGCTGGCGGAAATCGAGAGCGGCAGCTTCACGTTCTCGCGTGCACTTGAAGACATTCACATGAATGTCGAATCCCGGCTACGCGAAAAGATCGGCGACGCCGCCGGGCGCCTCCACACCGCCCGCTCGCGGAACGACCAGGTGGCGACCGATTTCAAGCTCTATGTCCGCGACACCATCGATACGCTGGTGGTGCAGGTCCATACCCTGCAGCTCGCGCTGGTGACCAAGGCCGAAGACGAAGCCCAAACCATCATGCCCGGCTTCACCCATCTGCAAAGCGCCCAGCCGGTGACCTTTGGCCATCATCTGCTCGCCTATGTCGAAATGCTAGGCCGCGACGCTGGCCGCTTGCTCGACGCGCGCAAGCGTTTGAACGAAAGCCCGCTCGGCTCGGCCGCCCTGGCCGGCACGCCCTATCCGATCAATCGGGAACGGACTGCCGAACAGCTGGGCTTTGATCGCCCCACCGCCAATTCTCTTGATGCCGTCTCCGACCGCGATTTCATCCTCGAAACCCTGGCCGCCGCCTCGATCTGCGCCATGCATCTTTCCCGCTTTGCCGAGGAAATGGTGATCTGGAGCTCCGCCCAATTTGGTTTCGTGCGCCTCTCCGACAAATTCACCACCGGCAGCTCGATCATGCCGCAAAAGCGCAATCCCGACGCTGCCGAGCTGGTTCGCGCCAAGATCGGCCGGATTATCGGCGCACTGACTTCGCTGATCGTGGTGATGAAGGGCCTGCCGCTCGCCTATTCCAAGGATATGCAGGAAGACAAGGAAGTCGCCTTCGACGCGCTCGACGCCCTCTCGCTGTCCCTGGCCGCGATGACCGGCATGGTGGGCGACATGGTGCCCAATCGCGAACGCATGCGCGTCTCGGCCGCGGCCGGCTTTTCCACCGCCACCGACATTGCCGATTGGCTGGTGCGCGAGCTCAATATCCCCTTCCGCGATGCCCACCACATTACCGGGCAGATCGTCGCCTTGGCCGAGCAGAAGAATTGCGGCCTGGAAGGCCTCACCATCGAGGACTTCAAATTCATTGACCAGCGCATCGATAGCCGCATCCACAAGGTGCTGACGGTCGAGGCCTCGGTCGCGGCCCGCCAGTCCTATGGCGGCACGGCGCCCGCCAATGTGCTGATCCAGGCCGCCCGCTGGAAGACCATTCTCACCGGTGAGCCGCATGATCCGAAGCCGCTGCAAAAGAAAAAGCATGGCGGCCATGGCGATGGCGGGGTTGAATAACCCCGCTGCTGGCCCCACCATATCGGTGTTGAACTGATTTGGACGGAGCGATGCGAGCCAAAATCCGACAGATGCGCCTTTCCGAGCGTCATGTCGCCCTCGTGCAGCACGCTTCGCTTTCCGACGAAATGCCCCCGCCCCCGGAAGGGATGCGGGCGGCCACGTCAGACGATCACAACGCCACCATCCACGACCTGCTGGGCGCCGAGCCCCATAGCGGCGAAGTCTGGTTCTTTGCTTATGGCTCGCTGATCTGGAAGCCGGCCTGCGATTTCGTCGAAATGCGCACCGGCGTGGTGCGTGGCTGGCACCGTGCTTTTTGCCTGGGCTGGAACAACCGCTTCCGCGGCAGCGACGAAAATCCCGGCCTCATGCTGGCGCTCGATCGCGGCGGCGCCTGCAAGGGCGTGCTCTATCGCCTGCCCGCCGATAAGATCGACGAAAACCTGACCAAGCTGCTCGAGCGCGAAATGGGCTGGCTGCCCTCTGCTTTTCCGCCACGCTGGGTCAATGTGCAAAGCGGCGAGCGCAGTATCCGCGCCATCACCTTCTGCATCGACCGCCGTTCGGGCCGCTACGTCTCGGGCCTTACCGTCGATGCCATTGCCGATGTGCTGGCCAAAGCGGTCGGCAATCGCGGCTCCATGGCCGAATATCTCTTCGCCACCGTGCGGCATCTGGAAGATATGGGCATTCATGACCCCCATCTCTGGCAGTTGCAAAACCTCGTCGCCGAGCGGATCGAAGCCGCTTATGCGGTGAATCGATAAGTCTTGCTTTCGTTTTTCCAAGCGGTGCCGTAGAGGTCGTCGCCAGACGGGCAACACCCACCGCGTCCTTGTGGATGCGGGACGACCGGGAACTAAAATGGTCCACCATTTCGAACACCGCGACGGCACCCTTTTTGCCGAGGACGTCAATCTCAACGCGCTGGCTGAAAAAGTCGGCACGCCGTTTTACGTCTATTCATCGGCCACGTTGCGCCGCCATGTGCGGGTAGTGAAAGCGGCGTTCGAGGGCATCCCGACGCTTTTGGCCTATGCCATGAAGGCCAATTCCAACCAGGCCGTGCTCAAGCTGATGGCGTCCGAAGGCGCCGGCGCCGATGTGGTATCGCTGGGCGAGCTCGAACGCGCCTTGGCCGCTGGCATCAAGCCCGACATGATCGTGTTTTCCGGCGTCGCCAAGACTGTCGCCGAAATGCGCCGCGGTCTTGAGGCCGGGATCAAGTGCTTCAACGTGGAAAGCGAGCCCGAGCTCGAACGTCTCTCCATGGTCGCTAGCGACATGGGCAAGACCGCCCGCGTTTCCGTCCGCATCAACCCCGATGTGGATGCCCGCACCCATGCCAAGATTTCCACCGGCAAGGCCGAGAACAAGTTCGGCATTCCCTATGCCCGCGCGCTCGAAGTCTATCGCCGCATTGCCGAACTGCCCAATGTGGTCGCAGTCGGCGTCGATATGCATATCGGCAGCCAGATCACCGATCTGGAACCCTTCGGCAATGCCTTTGGCCTGATGGCCGAACTGGTCAAGACACTGCGCGCCGACGGCCATGACATCCGCCACGTCGACGTCGGCGGTGGCCTCGGCATCCCCTATAGCCACGAAGAAGCCGCCCCGCCTTTGCCCAATGCCTATGCCGCCGTCGTGCGCGACAAGGTCGGCCAATTGGGCGTGACCCTCGTCATCGAGCCCGGGCGCCTGCTGGTCGGCAATGCCGGCATCCTTGTCACCAAGGTCGAATATGTGAAGGAAGGCGGCACCAATTTCGTCATTGTCGACGCGGCAATGAACGATCTGATCCGCCCCACGCTGTACGAAGCCCATCACGATATCGAGCCGGTCAACCACTCCAACCTCGCCCCGATCACCGCTGATATCGTCGGCCCGGTCTGCGAGACGGGCGATTACCTCGCCAAGGCGCGCACCATGCCGGGCGTCAAGGAAGGCGACCTGCTGGCCGTCATGAGCGCCGGCGCCTATGGCGCGGTCATGGCCTCGACCTATAATTCGCGCGCCCTGATCCCCGAAGTGCTGGTCGATGGCGACAGGTTCCACGTCATCCGCCCGCGCAAATCGCTCGACGAACTGATCGCGCTGGACAGCGTCCCCGATTGGCTGTGAGCGCCTGCTGACACCCCTTGTCATATCGGCTCGGGCATAGTCGTCTCTCCCCGAGGAGATGGCCATGCCCGAGACCCTTTCTGACCGCCAGCTCAACCGCGCCACGCTCGCCCGGCAGTGGATGCTGGCCCGCGCCGATATTGCCATTCCCGACGCGCTCACCTTCCTGCTGGGTCTGCAGGCGCAAACCACCAACACGCCGTACATTGCGCTGTGGAATCGCATTGCGGGCTTCACTCATGGCGCATTGACCGCGCTGATCACCGACAAGACCCTGCTCCGCGCCACTACCATGCGCACCACGCTGCATCTGCATACGGTGCCGGATATGCGCGGCATTCGCCCGCTCATGCAGCCCGTGCTGGACCGCACGTTCAGTTCGGTCGCCAAATCACGCGCCATCAATGCGGACCGGTTGGACGTCAACCGCCGAGGCGTCGCCATAATCGACGAAGCGCCCATGACTTCAGGCGAACTCGGCCGACGCCTGCGCGAACATTTTCCCGATAGCGATCCGCTGGTTCTGGCGCAGGTGGTGCAGGGCGCCGAAACGCTGATCCAGATTCCCCCTACCCGCATCTGGGGCCATGGCGGCGCGCCGCTGCTGATGCGTATCGAAAAATGGATCGGCCAAGGCCTCTGCGACCCCATTCCGCTGCCCCAACTGGTCCTGCGCTATCTCGCCGCCTATGGCCCGGCCAGCGTCAAAGATATGCAAACCTGGTGCGGCCTGACCCGCCTCGCCGGGGCATTCGACGCGGTGCGCGAACACTTGGTAGAATTCCGCGGCGAAGATGGCCGCGTGCTCTACGACCTGCCCAACGCGCCACGCCCTGACTCCGACACACCAGCGCCGGTCCGCTTCCTGCCCGATTACGACAATGTCTTTCTAGGTTTCGCCGACCGCTCCCGCCTGCAACCAGACTACGCCAGGGAGCGCATGGTGGTCGTCAACGGCTATGTCGCAACCTTTACAATGGACGGCTTCATCGCCGGCAACTGGACCGTGAACCGGACCAAGAATAGCCTCACGCTCGACCTCGCGCCCTTCCGCAAGCTCAGCAAAGCCGAGAAGACGGATATCGAGGCCGAAGCACACGCCATGGGTGCTTTCCTCGCTGATGGAATGGCAAAGGTCGCGGTCGAGTGGCGCCCGCTTGCCGCCTGATTACTGCTCCAGCGCCCGCCGGGCCAGCGACACCACTTCGACCGGCTTGCCCACCAGGGCATCGTCGATCTTGGCCAACAGATCCGCCAGCGTGAACGGCTTGACGATGACGTCATAAATCAGGGCATCCAGCCCATGCGCCCGCTCCCGCTGGTCGGCAAAACCGGTCATCAGCACGATGATCACATCCGGATATTTGGCTGCAACATGCAGCGCCAGCGCAATGCCATCCATGATCGGCATCTTGATGTCGCTCAGCAGCAGGTCGAATCGACCCTGTTCTTCGTCCGCCGTTTCGGCGGCCAATCCGCCATCTTCCTCGGCCACCACCTCATGGCCCTTCATGGTCAATGCGCTGACCACAAAGGCGCGCACGGACGGATCGTCTTCGGCAACAAGAATGCGGGCCATCAGGGATGCTCCGGAGAAATGGGGGCCTGGGGCGCGGACGGCCCGGCATTGCCCGATATAGGTGTTGTCTGGCGCGGCGCCACATTACCGGCCGTCGCGCCAAAGCTCAGCCGCATGCGCGCGGCCTCGCCGGGCGGCAGGGCCAATTGGGTATCAAAGCTCGAACGCTCGCCCGCCATCAGATCGCGCACCGATGGGGTGACGCTCCACTCGTAGATGGCAGCACCCGACGGATCGAGCAGTGTCACCACGACAGGCGGCACCGCCACGGGGTCAGGTAGCAGCCCCACCAGCTGGGCCGAAACGATCAGCACGTCCTTGCCATCGCGCAGCGCGCGCTGCGCAGTGATATTGGAAAAATCGAGACCCACGACATTGACGCCCATGCCCAGCGACGCATAAACGCCGGCCAGCGAGGGGATGCGCTCGACCAATTGCACGCGACCGAAATAGAATAGGCCAATCAAGCCGCACAGGATAAGCGCGCCGCCCACCCGCGCCGCTCGCCGCAGCCGGGCCAGCGGCAAATGCGCGATCAGCGCGCTCTGCCGGCGCAAGAATGCCTTTTGTCGCTTGCGAATAACCGCCGGGTCGAGCTCGCCGGCCGGTTTTGTCTCGCGTTCCTGCTCGGCCGCCAACCGCTGCGCCAGTTCGGCCGCCACAGCCTTTTCCTCGGCCGCCAGCGCCTCATCCAATCCGTCCTCGGCCATGGCTTCGAACAATTGGTCGGCCGGTTCCGGCGGAGCCTCGAGCCGCACCGGCTCCTGCTGCCAGGCGCGCTGACAATAGGCGCACTGCACCTTGCGACCGACCGAGCCAATGGCCTCGTAGGTCACCTGATACTTGGTCTGGCAATGGGGACAGGTGATGATCATCGGGCCAGACAATGAGGGTAAAACACAAATACGCCCCGCCGAACCTATGCCGATGGGGTTAAAACTCCTCAAACCACACGGCCGAACCGGCAAAACACCACAATTGTGCCGTTTCCTGCGGGCAATGGCTCACACCAGCCGCATCGGGCGCCCGCCTTTGTTATGATGCGCACCATGGCTGATTCGCCCCTGGGCGTGCCGGCCGGCGGACAAGTGGGGAGCCTGCTTTTTTGATCGAGTTTTCCGATGTGGGACTGCGCTATGGCAATGGTCCCGAAATCTTGCGGGACCTGACCTTTTCGATCGAGCCCGGCTCGTTCCATTTCCTCACCGGCCCCTCGGGCGCCGGCAAAACCAGTCTGCTGCGCCTGCTGCTGCTTTCGCTCAAGCCCTCGCGTGGCAAGGTCACCATGTTCGGCGAGGATGTGAGTGATCTCAGCCAAGACCGCCTGCTGCAGATGCGCCGCCATATTGGCATCGTGTTCCAGGAATTTCGCCTGCTCGATCACCTGACGACCTTTGAAAATGTCGCGCTGCCTTTGCGCGTGCTGGGCCAGGCCGAAAGCGAATACCGCCCTAATGTCACCGAACTGCTCGACTGGGTCGGCCTGGGCGAGCGCATGAACGCCCTGCCATCCCTGCTCTCGGGTGGCGAAAAACAGCGCGCCGCCATTGCCCGCGCCGTCATCGCCCGGCCCAAAGTGCTGCTGGCGGACGAGCCCACCGGCAATGTCGATCCGGAACTGTCGAGCCGGCTCGTACACCTCTTTGCCGAACTCAATCGCACCTTGGGCACCACGATCATCCTGGCCACCCACGAATTGCCACTGCTCGACAAATTCTCCTATCCCCGCATGTTGCTATCCAAGGGCGAGCTGGTGATCCATGATTGAGCGCCTTTTCTCCCTCCTGCCCCGCCGCCGCGGCGCCGCGCCCATCGTTCCGGAAAAAAGCGTTGCCGGCCGCACCCTGCTGCTCATGATCACGATTATGAGCTTCCTCTCCGCCGTCACGCTGGGCGGGGTGGTGTTGGTGCAAAAATCAGCCATTGCCTGGTCGGCCGATGTCGGGCGCGAACTCACTATCCAGATCCGTCCCGTCGAGGGCGAGGTCATGGACTCCAACCTGCGCACCGCCGTGTCGCTGGCTCAGACCACGCCCGGCGTCGCTTCGGCCCGCGCGCTGACCATCGAGGAAAGCCAGAAGCTGCTCGAGCCCTGGCTCGGCGCCGGGCTAGACCTCACCGCTATCGAAATTCCCCGCCTTGTAGTCGTGCAATTGGCCGATCCGGTCGATGCCGATATCGAGGGGCTCACCCGCAATCTTCAGGCGATCAAGGGCGCGAGCCTTGATACCCACGCCGCCTGGCGCCAGCAGCTCAACACTATGGCGGGCACCATCGTGCTGTCGGGCCTGATGGTGCTGGCGCTGATCGGGGTTGCCACCGTCCTCGCCATTATCTTTGCCACCCGCGGCGCCATGGCCAGCAATCGCGAGATTGTCGACGTCCTGCACTATATCGGCGCCTCCAACCGCTTCATTGCCGGCGAATTCCAGGGCCGTTTCCTCTCCATCGGTCTGCAAGGCGGACTATTGGGCGCGGCCGCCACGCTCCTCTTCTTCTTCGTCATCAGCACGGCGGCGGGCAATGTGCTGTCCAGCGAGGCCGGTGCGCAAATGGGCGTATTGTTCGGGCGCTTCGCCCTGGGCATAGACGGGCTGATCGGCATTGTCGCCGTCATCCCGGTCATCGCGGCCCTCACCGCCATCACCTCGCGCATGACGGTGCGCCGCTATCTCGGCGAGACCTCCTAGCGCCATGCAGCCCGTCACTGTTGCCCTCACCGAAGCAGACGCCGTGGCAGCGCAAAGGCTCTATGGCCTGTCCTTCCTGCTACGTCGCTCCACCCTGCTGCGCTTTGGCGCGATGTGGCTGTTCCTGATCATCGCCCTTATTGCCATCACCGTCGGGACCGATGGGGCTGCGACCATCCCCTTTATCGCCATCATCGTTCTGATCGCCGTGTTGCCTATCGCCATAATCGTGGGCATGACGCTGATCCTGGGGCCACGCGCCGCCCGCCAGGCCTTTGCCGCCCAAAAAACCCTGCGCGCGCCCGTCGACTATAGCTGGTCGCCCGAGGGGCTGAGCTTCAACTCCGAATACGGCGAGAACCTGGTGCCCTGGGCGCACCTGCATTCCTGGCTCGAAAACGACAAGATCATCCTGCTCTTTGAAGGTCCCCGCATCTATCGCATGCTGCCCAAGCGGCTCCTCAGCGCCGATCAGCTCGCACAATTGCGGGAATATCTCGCCAGCAGCGGCATTGCCCATTAAGAACGCTGCGGAAGCTGGCCGTCTGTTGCGCCAGAGAGGTCCGATTTGAAGTTCATCCAGGCGATCCGCACGGCGCTGTTCTATGTGGTCTTCATTGGCCAGACCGCCATTATCGCCATCATCATCGGCCTGCTCTGGCTGATCACGCGCCGCCGCACCAATCTCGCCTGGACGCTGGCCAAATATTGGTGCCGCTCCAATGTGTGGCTGCTGCGCGTGCTGACCGGGGTGCGCACCATCGTCACTGGTGCCGAGAATATCCCGGAGGGCGGCTGCATCATTGCCAGCAAGCACCAGTCCGATTGGGACGTCTTCGCCGTTTTTCCCTATACCGGCCGCCCCGCCTACATCATCAAGCAGGAACTAATGGACCTGCCATTTTTTGGCTGGGCCGCCCGCTCGCTCGATTGCATCGCTGTCGATCGCCGCCGCGGCGCCGATGCCATTCCCCAATTGATGACCCAGGCCCACGCCGCCATCGATCGCGGCTGCCGCATCGTGATTTTCCCCGAAGGCACCCGCAAGGCCCCACTCGCTCCCGCCGATTACCGACAAGGCATTGTGCGCATGTATGGCGAGTTGAACGTGCCCGTCGTGCCGGTGGCGCTCAATTCGGGCCTGTTCTGGGGCCGCAATAGCCTGGTCATCTGGCCAGGCAAGGCCGAAGCCAAATTCCTGCCCGCCATCGAACCCGGGCTGCCGCCTGACGTTTTTTCCGCCCGACTCAAAAAAGCCATCGAATCCGAATCGACTGATCTGATTCTCGCTGCCGCGGAAAAGGGCCTCTCGCGTCCCCTGGACCCCGATCTCAGCAGCAGGATCGACGCTCTCAAGGCTTCGCGCTCCTGACGGCCCGCACCACTATATATTGACAGAATCTACTGTCACATACATAGATGTAGGAACGACATGGGTGCCAGCTTGACAGCTGCGGCATTTCGTTCTAATTTTGTTCTTGTTCTACTGAACAGGGGACACGGCAATGGCTGGCATGGTTGAGGGCAGAATTGTGACACACGGCTTTAGCCGTGGGACCAATTGGCAGGGCCGTTCGGGCCGGTCCTATGACCTGGTCAGCGAAAATCTCGAACATTTCGCCATGGGCGAAGCCGAGCTCTACATCATCGCCAAAGGTAGCCACGTGCTCTGGGTCGGCTCGACCGCCGATCTCGTGAGTGATCCGATGAGCCGCAGCCGCTTTCGCCTCGCGCTGGACTGCGCCGACCGGGTCTTCCGCCTCGTCTCCCCCGCCGCCGATTCCGAACGCCTCAGCACGATCTGGGACCTCGAAGGCGCCGAACCCATGGCGGCCCAGGCGGCCTGAGGTCCTAGGCGGCTTCCGCACCCTTTTCGAGCATATCCACCAGCGCCATCAGCTGCCGGTCCCGGATACCCAGCGTTGCCAGATGGCGCGCTGTGTTGATCACATAATCCACATTGCGGCCCGATAGCCCCACCCCGGCCCGCACCATGGCCAATTGCTGCTCCAGCGACAGCCGCCCGGCAAATTGCTCATGGGTTTCATCGACCACAAAGGCCAGGGCACTCACCGTCCGCCCGTCGGCCAGCCGCACCGGGCGCATCACGTCGCGATAGACCGAGGTGACCTGCTCGCGCGCTTCCAGATATGCCCGCACCGCCGACCAATCGGCATCGGTTACCTCAAACACCATGCCCCGGCAGGCCCCACCCCGCGCCAGCCCGAACACGAGGCCCGGCCGATCGGCCGTGCCGCGATGATGGGTTGAAATGATCGACAGCGAGCGATGCGCGCCGCGTAATAGGCCCTGCTGCGCGCTGATATGGGCAAAGCCGGGGTTCCAGATCAGCGAGCCATAGCCGAACACCCAATGGGTTCGGGACAGGCTCGATTGTGCGTTCAGCGTCATATCCACACCAGAATCCTAGTAAAGCTGCGCGATTGCGGCAACGGCCCTCTGCATCTAGTTGCCATGCAATTATAGATCGACCCGGATTTACCCACGCTGAACGGCTTTAGCCGCAGCGCCGCCGAGGATAAGAGTGCTCCCCATGAAGAAGCGAATCATCGTTCTCGGCAGCGTCGTGCTGTTTGTCGTCCTCGCCTGGAGCGTGGCCTGGCTGGTCATTGCCGGACTAGTGCGGCAAAATATCGAGGCTCAGGCCCAGGCTGACGGCATTACCAGCCCGCGCCTCACCTGCGGCACGCTCGATGTCGGCGGCTTCCCGTTCCGCTTCGATGTCGATTGCACGGACGCGAAAATCGCCAGCGGCGACCTGTTGACTGAAATCCCCGGCATTCGCGCCAGCATCATGGTCTATCGCCCCACTCATTTGCTGGCCTCCGCCCATGGCCCCGCCAGCATCACCGACGCCTTTACCGGCCTGCGCAATACATTGGCCTGGTCGGGTCTCGAAGCCAGTATCCGCGTGGATGACTGGCGCATCGCCCGCCTCTCCATCATCGGCAAGGACATGGTCTGGTCCGATACGCTGATGGGCAATAGCGTCCTGGCGCAAAGCCCACTGATCGAAGCGCATCTGCTCGACATTCCCGAGCAGCACGATAGCGAGCGCCACCTGTCCGCACTCGCCGGCTATGTCCATGCCCAGAACCTGGCTTATCCCGGCCTGACGCTGACCGACACCAATGCCGAAATCGAACTCGAACTGAACGGTCTGCCCGATGACATCCGCAATTGGGGCGATCCGCTGCTGCTCACGCTCTGGCAGCAAGCGGGTGGCCAGCTCAAGCTGGTCTCGGTGCGCGGCAGCGATGCCACGTCCACGCTCGACGCCAGCGGCGACCTCAAGCTCGACGATGCCGGTCAGGTCGAGGGCCAGATCGATATCAAATCCACCGGCGTAGCAGAACGCATCGGGCCCCTATTGGCCGAGCCCTGGCGCACCCTGGTGCTCGGTACGCCCGGCGCCGATGGCACTTACACCAACCAGCTCAATTTCCGCGCCGGCGGCATCTATTCGGGCCTCGTGCCGATAGCCGCCATCCCGCCACTCTACTAGCGGCAGCTCGGGATTCAGCTCAGGCTGAGTCGAAAATGGTGGTTTTTGAGAACCGGAGCGGAGCGTACTTTTTGTACGTGAGCACTGGAAGCGCAGAAAACTGCCATTTGTAGGCCAGCCTCAGCTGAATCCTAGGCGTCGTCGCCCCCGCCATGCTCGCGCACGAACAACGGCGCGGCGGGCGCGGGCGGCGCTTCATGCGGCCGGCCAAAATCGGGGGCGGCGGTTTCCTGCCCAGCCGAAATGATCGAGCGGCGGATGGCGCGGGTACGGGTGAAAATCGACTCCAGCGCCGGGCCGTCCCCGCTATCGACCGCCCGCTGCAGCACGGAAAGGTCCTCAAGAAACCGCCCCAGCATTTCCAGCACCGCTTCGCGATTGGTCAGGAACACATCGCGCCACATCACCGGATCGGAGGCCGCAATACGGGTAAAGTCACGGAACCCGCCCGCCGAGAACTTGATGACTTCCGACTTGGTGACTGTTTCCAGATCATCCGCCGTGCCCACGATATTGTAGGCGATCAGGTGCGGGATATGGCTGGTAATGGCCAGCACCATATCGTGGTGTCCCGCTTCCATGATTTCGACATCGCTGCCCATGCCTTCCCAGAATGCCGCCAGCTTTTCGGTCTGCGCCTGCGGCACATCGGGCTGCGGCGTCAGAATGCACCAGCGCCCGGCAAACAGCTCGGCAAAGCCCGCCGATGGCCCCGAATGCTCGGTGCCTGCAATGGGGTGTCCTGGAATAAAACTCACGCCAGCGGGCACATGCGGGCCCACAACCTTGACCACATGCGCCTTGACCGACCCGACATCGGACAGGATCGCCCCCGGCTCCAGTGCCGGCCCGATGGCCTTGGCAATCGCCTCGTAGGCCCCCACCGGCGCGCAGAGGATCACCAGGTCCGCACCGCGTACGGCTTCGGCGGCGTCCAGCGTATAGATATCGCCCAGATTGAGCGCCCGCGCCTCTTCCAGCGTCTCGCTCTTGCGGGTGGAGATGGCGATCACCTCGGCCAATCCCTGGCGGCGGGCAGCCAGTGCGATGGAGGAGCCGATCAGGCCAATGCCGATCAGCGCGAGTTTGCGGAATTTGACGCTCATGATGCGGTTTTCACCAATGCCTTGAGAATGCCGGCAACGCCAATCATGGCCTGTTCGCTGCCGATGGAAATGCGCAAGCCGTGCGGAATGCCATAGGATGTGCCGATTTCGCGCACGATCAACCCGCGCTGCATCAGCGTCTCGAAGGCCAGCGCAGCATGCTCGGCATCGGGAAACAGCACCATGACGAAATTGGCCTGGCTGGGCACGACATGCATGTAATTGCCATCCAGCTCGCTCACCAGCCAGTCACGCCACTTGGCATTATGCGCATTGAGCCGCGCGGTGAATTCCACATCGCGCGTCGCCGCCGCTCCCGCCAGCTGCGCCGGCAGATTGACGTTGAACGGCCCGCGAATGCGGTTGATGACATCCACGACATGGGCCGGTCCCACCATCCAGCCAATACGCGCCGCCGCCAGCCCCATTTTGGAGAAGGTGCGAACCATTACGACATTGTCGGCCTCACCCACGAGCTCCAGCCCCACCGAATAATCTGCCGCCGTCACATATTCGGCATAGGCGCTGTCGATGACGAGCAGGATATCGGGCCGCAGCCCGGCATGCAGCCGCCGCACTTCGGCGTCGCTGAGATAGGTGCCGGTCGGATTGTTCGGATTATCCAGCCAGACGATCTTGGTGCGCGGCGTCACCGCCGCCAGCAGCGCGTCGACATCGGCGGCGTAATTGGTCGCGTCCACCTTGACGATGCTGGCGCCGGTTGCCTTGGTAATGATGGGATAGACCGAAAAACCATATTGGTTCATCAGCGCCTCATCACCTTCGCCCAGATAGCATTGCCCGAGCAGGTGCAGCAGATCGTCCGAGCCATTGCCGCAGACGATGCGTTCGGGATCGATGCCATGCACCTCGCCCAGCGCCGTCCGCAGGATTTTCGAGGATCCCTCGGGATAGATTTCGAGATGATCCGCGACCGAACGAAACGCCTCGATCGCCTTGGGGCTGGCCCCCAGCGGGGATTCATTGGACGAGAGCTTGACGACCTTGCTGCCCGGCGCGCCGGACTTGCCGGGCACATAGGGCGAAATGTCGAGAATACCGGGCTGCGGAATTGGGCGAAGATCGTCGGACATGGTGCTGCTTATCGGGGTCAAAACCGCGCGGACCATAGTCAAACTGGCGCGCTATGGCAAAGGAAAGCACTAGCCTTGCCGCGCTGTTGCAGCGCTCAAGCCTGGCACGCGCACGAAGCGCTCTTCCTTCTTGCGGCGGGGGACGGCCGGAAACGCCTCCTTGCGCGCCCGCACGCAGATCACCCCGCTCATTGCCGGGCCGAACAAGCGCCCGACTCCTTCGAAAAAGCGCGTTGATTTCAGCACCAGCGACGACTGGAACGGGGGCAGGAACAGCCCGTCCCGCCAGGCCACGGGCACGAAACTATGGTCGCGCAGCAGCTTTTCCAGCTGCCCGCCCGAATAGGGATTGCCCGAGCCGAAGGGGGTATTGTCGCGCTGCGCCCAGATGCCGCGCCGCCGCGGCACGACCAGAATCAGATGCCCATTGGGCGCCGTCACGCGCCACAATTCGCGCATCAATTCCTCATCATCCGACACATGCTCGAGCATGTGCACGGCAATGGTCAGATCGATCGAGGCATCGGTCAGCGGCATTTCGAGCGGATCGCACAAAACGGTATGGGACGGGCCCTCGCGCGGCCAGGCCGACGCGCCTTGCCGCGCCGGCATGAAGGCCAGCACTCGTTCCGCTTTGCCCAGTGCAAAGCGCATATAGGGCGTGGCAAAACCCAGCCCCAGCACCCGCAGGCCTGCCACATCGCCAGCCAGGCCCAGCACCTGTTCGCGCACCAGCGTGCGGGAAATCCGGCCCAGGGGAGATTTGTAATAGCCAATCAGGCGGGTGACATCGCTCGTCATATGCTAACTCTGCCGCAGTGCGATGAACTTGTCTAATGGGCCTTTGCCATGTCAGGTGCGCGCAGCTAGCTTTCGGGCAATAATCTATTCAAGGAGCAGTTTCATGGGTTTGATCGTCGACGTCTTTGCGGCGCGCAGCGACAATTTCGGCTATCTGGTGCACGACACCGCCACCGGCCGCACCGCCGCCATCGATGCTCCCGAGGCCGCGGCCATCAAGAATGCCTTGCTCTACCGGGGTTGGACGCTCAGCGATATTTTCATCACCCACCACCATATCGACCATGTCGAGGCTATTCCCGAGCTCAAGGCGGAGTACGGCGTGCGGGTGGTTGGCCCCAGGGCCGAGGCCGACAAGATCGCCGGCCTAGATGAGTTGGTAGGGGCCGGCGACCAGATCCAACTGGGTGAGACGGTGTTCGATGTCTATGCCGCGCCCGGCCATACGCTGGGTCATGTGGTTTTTCACGACAAGGTCGGCAAGCATCTGTTCACCGCTGACGCGCTGTTCTCCCTCGGCGTCGGGCGGATGTTCGAGGGCACACCCGGGCCAATGTGGAACGGAATCAAGGCGTTACGGGACTTCCCCGACGATACGCTGATCTATTGCGGCCATGAATATACCGAAAGTAATGCCCGCTTTGCGCTGTCGGTCGATCCCGACAACAAGGCCCTCCAAGCGCGGGCCGAAGAGGTCAAGGCGCTGCGCCAGGCCGGCAAGGCTACGATTCCGGTGAGCCTGGGAACCGAAAAAGCCACCAATCCGTTCCTGCGGGCGGACGACAAGGTGATCGCCGCCTATTATGGATTGGAGAATGCGGCGCCCGCCGAAGTGTTCGCCGCCCTGCGCAAGGGCAAGGATAGTTTCTGACAATCCACCGCTTTCGCGCTGCAATAGGTTAACAGACTGTTAGCATCTGGCATAACGTTTGCCCTGTATAGGGTAACGCGCCAGAGTACCCGTCCCATTCCGGGACAATCTGGCCCGCTTTGATACAGGCGAGGCATAAATGGCTGATTTTGATACGGAAATCGGGCCTATCTCGGGACTGCCGGTCGCGCTCGAACCGGCGGGCCCCAAACCCTCGCTGCTGCGCAGCCAGACCGGCGCGGCTTTCGTCAGCCAATTGCTGACCGGCCGGGCGCAATTGGGGCAGCAGCGTCCCCGCCAACGACCACCGCTCGAAGGCGCCATCGGCCTCTATGCCAGCCGCGCCCGGTCCACCCAGCGGCGCATGCCGCCGGGTTATCGTAAGACGCTTCTGGCCTAGCGGGGATTACTGCCCCTCGGGTCGAGCCCGAGGGAGTGCCTTTACTTCTTCAGCTTGAGCGGTCCGACCATCTGTTCGGGCTTCACTTCGGCGTCGAATTCCTCGCCGGTGAGGAGGCCCAAGGCGATGGCTTCTTCGCGCAGGGTGGTGCCGTTCTTGTGCGCGGTCTTGGCGATCTTGGCGGCATTGTCGTAGCCGATCTTGCGATTGAGCGCGGTGACCAGCATCAGCGACTTGTCGACCAATTCCTTGATGCGGGCGCGGTCGGGCTCGATGCCGATGGCGCAATTGTCGTTGAACGAGCGCGCCGCATCGGCCAGCAGCCGCACCGATTGCAGGAAATTGTAAGCAATGACGGGCTTGAACACATTGAGTTCGAAATTGCCCTGGCTGGCGGCGAAACCGATCGCCGCGTCATTGCCCATGACCTGCACGGCCACCATGGTCATGGCTTCCGACTGGGTCGGATTGACCTTGCCCGGCATGATCGAGCTGCCCGGCTCGTTTTCCGGAATAGTGATTTCGCCCAGGCCAGAGCGCGGGCCGGAGGCCAGCCAACGCACGTCATTGGCAATCTTCATCAGGGCGGCAGCAAGTTGCTTCAGCGCCCCCGAGGTGCCGACAAAGGCGTCGTGGCCGGCCATGACGGCATATTTGTTGGGGGCGGTGACGAAGTCATGCCCGGACAGCGCGGCGATCTCCTTGGCCACGGCCACGGCATAATCGGGATGGGCATTGAGCCCGGTGCCGACGGCGGTGCCGCCCAGCGCCAGTTCCTTGAGCTGGGGAATGGTGACCTTGATGGCCTGCACAGCCAGATCGAGCTGGGCGACCCAGCCGCTCATTTCCTGGCCCAGGGTCAGGGGCGTCGCATCCTGCAGATGGGTGCGGCCGATCTTGACCACATCCATGAATTCTTCCGACTTGGAGGCCAGCGTGTCGCGCAGCTTTTCGACGCGCGGAAACAGGTAATTCTCCAGCGCCTCGACGGCCGCGATATGCATGGCGGTCGGATAGGTGTCGTTGGACGACTGGCTCATATTGACATGGTCATTGGGGTGGACGGGCTTTTTGGAGCCCATGGTCCCGCCGGCCAGCTCGATGGCGCGGTTGGAGATCACCTCGTTGACATTCATATTGGACTGCGTGCCCGAGCCGGTCTGCCACACCACCAGCGGGAAATGGTCTTCCAGCTTGCCGGCAATCACCTCATCGGCCGCGGCGACGATCAGGTCGCGCGTCTTGTCGTCGAGCAGGCCCAGCTTGTTATTGGCCAGAGCCGCGGCCTTTTTCAGGATGCCGAAGGCATGCACGATTTCCTTGGGCATTTTTTCCCCGCCAATATCGAAATTGGCCAGGCTTCGTGCGGTCTGCGCGCCGTAATATTTGTTATCCGGGACATTGATGGTGCCCATCGAGTCCGATTCAACGCGCATGCTCATGGAAATCTCCGAGTGTGGGCCGCTTCTTTTTGGCGGCATGGTCAAAGCAAAACGGCCGATCCCCATCGGGACCGGCCGTTGCATTATCTACAAATCCGAGCGCATGGCTGCAGCTCGTCTTCGGCTTATTTCTTGACGTCGAGAATCTGCCGGCCGCGATACATGCCGGTCTTGAGGTCGACGTGATGCGGACGACGCAGCTCGCCCGAATCCTTGTCTTCGACATAGGTAGGGTTGGCAAGAGCGTCGGCCGAGCGGCGGAAGCCGCGCTTCATCGGCGAGGTCTTTCGTTTTGGCACTGCCATGGTCGGTACTCCGAATTCAATATCGTTGCGCCGCCAAAGCGGCCCAGAGACTTATCTCTGTTGGGATTGACCGGGTCTATAGAGCAAGACGGGGGGCTTGGCTAGTGGGTTTTGTGGTGGTTTCACCACCAAGCCACCCACCAGCGCGGTGTCATTCCGGCGCAGGCCGGAATCCACGCTGAAGGCCATCCTCTACCATCGCATGCGTGAGAAGAACACAGCATGGATTCCGGCCTGCGCCGGAATGACCCGGTGGGGGTGATGGGGACCTGGAATGATGACACCGTGCCCCCTCACAGCGCCAGCCGGCCACCTTCCCCGACGCAGCTGGCGCGGTCGCCATATTGCTGGGTCCGGTTCTGTACGATGCCGGCAATGCGCAACATGCCGCCCGAGGGCCGGCCGGGCTGGCGCAGCATCGGATTGGGCAGTGCCGTGACTAACAGCGTGGCGGTCCGCCAATCCAGGTTTTGCGGCTCGATGCCGAAGGCCCGCTGCGCCCCGGCCGCCACGCCGAATTGGCCCTCGGGGCCCCATTCGGCGATGTTGAGATAGATTTCCATGATCCGCCTTTTGGGCAGCACCAGATCGACATAGAGCGCCAGCGGCACTTCGAGCGCCTTGCGCACCACGCTTTGCCCATTCCAGAGGAAGAGATTGCGCGCCACCTGCATGGTGATGGTCGAGGCGCCGCGCGCATCCTCGCCCGCCATATAGCGCTCGACCTCGTCGCGCAGGGCGCCCAGATCGACACCCCAATGCCGGCAGAATTGGCCATCTTCGGACAGCACCACAGCCGCCTTGAGGCGATCGGAAATCTCCCCGATATCGCGCCATTCGCGCACCACGGGGCGCCCCGTGACATAGCGCTCAAGCATGGGCACCGAGACCGGATCGATGACGAGATAGGCGGGGGTCAGCACCAGCGGAATGGCGATGAGAACAGCGACCAGCATGCAAAGAGGACGCAGGATGCGCCAGATGCCCTTGGGTTTGCGTGCTCGTGCCATGGCCATTCCATAGCGGTAGGAACGGGCGGGGCAAAGAGGCGGTGGCGATATTGGTGAATGCAGGCCGGACCTGTTTCCACCCACAATGTCATTCCCGCGAAAGCGGGAACCTCTGTTTTACGATGCAAAAGACAGCAAACGGGGGTTCCCGCTTTCGCGGGAATGACACCGTGCTAGGTGTTGGATCGTATCCCCTTGCCGCACAAGGCCCAAACCGGCTAGCAACGATCCATGTACGATTTTGCCGCCGACATTGCCGATTGCGCCCTGGCCGTGGAAACCGCGCTCGACCGGCAATTGACGCTGGAGCGCCTGTCTGGTCCCGGCCCCGCTGCCGATCGGCTGATCGCTGCCATGCGGCATGGCAGCCTGGGCGGGGGCAAGCGCCTGCGCCCGTTGCTGGTGCGCCAGGCCGCCAATATTTTCAATGTGCCGCCCCATGCCGCATTGATCGCCGGCCTCGCCGTCGAAATGATCCATTGCTATTCGCTGATCCACGATGATCTGCCGGCCATGGACGATGATGATCTGCGCCGGGGCCGCCCCACCGTGCACAAGGCGTTTGACGAGGCCACGGCCATCCTGGCGGGGGATGCCCTGCTCACCCACGCCTTTGGCCTGCTCGCCTCGCCCGAATGCCATCCCGATCCCACGATCCGCATTGCGCTGGTGACTGAACTGGTCGCCGGCAGCGGCGCTGGCGGCATGGCGGGCGGGCAGATGCGCGATATCGAGGGCGAACAGGGCGGCTTTTCCGGCGATGAGGTCGCCACCATGCAGGCCATGAAAACCGGCGCCCTGATCCGCGCCAGCGTGCGCATGGGCGCCATTCTGGGTGGCGCCGATCCACGGGCTCTGTCCGCACTCACCGCCTATGCCGAAGCCGCCGGCCGCGCCTTCCAGCTGGCCGACGATATTCTGGACGTCACCGCCACACCCGAGGCCATGGGTAAGGCCACCGGCAAGGACGAAGCCAAGGGCAAGCAGACCCTGGTCGCCCGTATCGGCATTGAGGAAGCCCGCGAGCATCTCAAGGCCACCGTCACCTCAGCCCAATCGGCGCTGCGCACTTTCGGCCCCAAGGCCGATGGCCTGCGCGCCACCGCCCGCTATTTCGCCAGCCGGGAAAACTGAGCCATGGCCCAATTGCTCAGCGTCAATCTCGGCAAAGCCCAACACATTCCCGGCTATGCGCCGCTGACCGGCATTATCAAAACGCCAACAGCCAGCGCTGTTATCGACCGGCTCGGCATGGCAGGAGACGCCGTTTGCGACAGCAAGCATCACGGCGGGAGCGATCAGGCCATCTATGTCTATTTCGCCGATGACTATCTGTGGTGGGCCAATGAGCTCGACCAGACCATCGCGCCGGGCATGTTTGGCGAAAACCTGACCATTGCCGGGGTCGAGGGCCGCAGCGTGGCCATTGGTGACCGTTTTGCCATCGGCCCGGCCCTGCTCGAAGTCACCTATCACCGCACGCCCTGCATGACTTTTGCGGCGCGGATGGGCGACCCCTTCTGGGTCAAGCGCTTCCACCGCGCCGGCCGGCCCGGCGCCTATTGCCGCGTGCTGCAGCCGGGCCCGGTCGAAGCCGGCATGCCCATCGCCTATGCGCCCTTCCCCGGCGAGCGCGTCACGGTCAGCGAACTCATGGCCCTTGATGGCGTCCAGGAAATCGATCCGGCCTTCATGCGCCGGGCGCTCACCACCCCGATCCGCGAGAAGACCCGCTTCAAGTTCGAAACCCGCCTCGCCAGCCTTTTCTGAGTGTTGTCATGAGCCTTGCCTCCGTCCAAGCCGACCTCGCCGCCCGCGCGCCCGACCTTGTCGTGGAAGTCACCGAGCACTCGACCGCCACCGTGCAATTGGCCGCCGATGTGCATGGCGTCGAGCCCGGCCAGATCGCCAAGACGCTGTGCATCCGCGTCAATGGCGAGGTGCTGCTGCTGGTGACCCGCGGCGATGCGCGGCTCGATAACCAGAAATCCAAGGCGGCCTTTGGCGGCCGCCCGCGCATGCTGGGGGCCGAAGAGGTCGAACAATTGACCAGCCATCAGGTGGGCGGCGTTTGCCCGTTCGGGCTGCCGCAGCCCTTGCCGATCTATCTGGATGCTTCGCTCAGGGTCTATGACCTGGTCATCCCCGCCGGCGGCTCCACCCATGCTTCAGTGCGGCTGAGTGTGGAACGACTGGCGGAGCTGTGTGGCGGCAAATGGGTAGATGCGTGCCAGCCGCCGGTGGTCGCTGCCGAAGTCGGCTGACCCAGCCCTATTCGGCCGCTGTCTTCTGCCCCGTCCCGAACTTGCGCTCGATGTAGTCGGCGACCATCACCTTGAACTGGTCGGCCACATCGGCGCCGCGCAGGGTGGCGACTTTTTCGCCATCGACAAAGACCGGCGCGGCCGGGGTTTCGCCCGTGCCGGGCAGCGAGATGCCGATATTGGCGTGCTTGCTTTCGCCGGGGCCATTGACGATGCAGCCCATCACGGCCACCGACAGGCCCTCAACCCCGGGATAGCGCTCCTTCCATTCGGGCATGGAATGGGAGAGGTGGTCCTGGATATCCTTGGCCAGCGTCTGGAAGGTGGTGGACGTGGTGCGTCCGCAACCGGGGCAGGCAGCGACCACCGGCAGGAACTGGCGGAAGCCCATGGTCTGCAGCAATTCCTGCGCCACCTTGACCTCGGTGGTGCGATCCCCGCCCGGCTCGGGCGTGAGGGAAATGCGGATCGTGTCGCCAATGCCCTGCTGCAGCAGGATACCCAGGGCGGCCGAGGAGGCCACGACGCCCTTGGTGCCCATGCCGGCCTCGGTCAGCCCCAGATGCAGGGCATAATCGCAGCGCGCCGCCAGATCCTGATAGACCGCGATCAGGTGCTGGACGTCCGAAACCTTGGTGGAGAGGATGATCTTGTCGCGGCCCATGCCCAGCGCTTCGGCGCGTTGCGCGCTCAGAAGCGCCGACTGGATGATCGCCTCGCGCTGTACGGCGGAGGCTGAAATCGGCGCCGCCGAAGCCGCGTTCTCGTCCATCAGCTTGGTCAGCAGTTCCTCGTCGAGCGAACCCCAGTTGACCCCGATACGGACGGGCTTGTCGTAGCGGTTGGCAATCTCGATCAGCGTCGAAAACTGTGTATCGCGCTTGGCCTTGAAGCCGACATTACCCGGATTGATGCGATATTTCGCCAGGGCTTCGGCGCAGGCCGGGTGGTCGGTCAGCAGCTTGTGGCCGATATAGTGGAAATCGCCCACCAGCGGCACGTCATAGCCCATGACGGCGAGGCGATCGCGAATGATTGGCACGGCCGCCGCGGATTCGTCGCGATCGACGGTGATGCGCACGATCTCCGAACCCGCCCGCGCCAGTTGCATCACCTGCTTGACCGTCGCATCGATATCGGCCGTGTCGGTATTGGTCATCGATTGCACGACCACAGGCGCACCGCCGCCGACGCGCACCCCGCCGACATCCACACCCACCGATTGCCTGCGTGCCGCCGGACCCGCCATCATTCACCTGTCAAACCTGTTGGCCGCAGAAATAAGCCTCCGAGCCTATCTGCGCAATGTTTCTGATTGATGATGGCGAAGACGTGTCGCGATCACAATTGCCGCACCATCTTGAACCCGGCCCCAAGGCAACCATTTAAGGTGCATGTTCAAGCTCCTGACGTCCCGCTTCATCCCGCGCATCATGCTCTTCCGCAAGGAAGCGCTTCTGCTGTGGAAGGCGCTGTTCGCGCCGGAAACCCCGCTCCATCTCAAGGCGGCGACGCTGTTCGTTGCCTTCTATCTGGTCAACCCGATCGACATCATCCCCGACTTCATCCCGCTGGCGGGCTGGATGGATGATCTGATCCTGGTGCCGCTGATGGTCAGCTGGATCGTTTCCCGCCTGCCGGTGCCGGTGCGCGCCGATATGCGCGAGCGCAATGACCAGACCATCAATGGCCGGGCGCGGCGGCTTTAGTGGCCACTGCCATTTTCTGACACCCGCTCCTGCTAGATGGCGTCATCGGCAGGAGAATTGGTATGGAACGATACTGGATAGCTGTGGCCTCGGCTGAGCATGCCCGCAAGGGCAAGGCCGGTTTCATGCAGGTCAATCACGGCAAGGCCGCGCCACTACGCCGGCTCTCGCCCGGCGATGGCGTGATCTATTATTCTCCCACCGAAACTTTCCGCGGCAAGGATAAGTTGCAGGCCTTCACGCTGATCGGCCGGGTGCAACCGGGCGACATCTATGCCGGCGAGATGGGCGGCGGGACGGCCTATCGCCGCGACGTGGATTATGTCGAAGCGGCCGACGCGCCAATCGCCCCCTTGCTGGACCAGCTCGAATTCACCCGCGGCCGGACGAACTGGGGGTACCAGATGCGCTTTGGCCTGTTCGAGATCAGTGCCCATGACTTCGGCATGATTGCCCAAGCCATGGGAGCCAGGATTTAGCCTATTCGAACCGCACCAAGAGGTCCTTGGCGTCGATCTGGTCGCCTGGCTTGATCAGGAGTTCGGCGATCACGCCATCGATCTCGGCATGAATGGCGGTTTCCATCTTCATTGCCTCGATCGAGCACAGCACGTCCCCGGCAGTGACCGACTGGCCTTCCTTGACGGCGAGGGTCGAGATCACGCCCGGCATGGGTGCGCCGACTTGCTTGGGATCGCCCGACACGGCCTTGGCCCGCAGCTTGACTTCGCCAACCTTGAGCCGGTCCGGGACCAGGATCGTGCGCGGCTGACCGTTGAGGTCGAAGAACACCCGCACTTCGCCCTTTTCATTGGTGGGCGCGCGGCCGAGATATTGCAGGACCAGCGTCTTGCCCTTCTCGATATCGACCAGCAGTTCGTCGCCTTCATGCAGGCCATAGAAATAGACCGGGGTGGGCAGCACTTCGGTGGGACCGTAGCGCTCCTGGGTCTTTTCGAAATCGGCATAGACCTTGGGATACATGAGGTATGAGGCGAGCCGGAAATCGTCGATCGGATGCCCGACTTCGTCGGCAATCTTCTTGCGCTCGGCCTCGAGGTCGACATCTTTGAGGTAGGAGCCAGGCCGCTCGGTCAGCGGCTTCTTGCCCTTGAGCACCTTCTTTTGCAGTTCCTTGGGGAAGCCGCCCGGCGGCTGGCCCAGATCGCCGGCAAAAAAGCCGACCACGGAATCGGGGAAGGCGATGTCGCGCTTGGGATCTTCCACATCGGCGCGGGTCAGCCCGGCCGACACCATGGCCAGAGCCATGTCGCCAACCACCTTGGATGACGGCGTCACCTTGACGATATCGCCGAACATCTGGTTGACGTCGGCATAGGTCTGGGCGACTTCGTGCCAGCGGGTTTCAAGGCCCAGCGAGCGCGCCTGTTCCTTGAGATTGGTGAACTGCCCGCCCGGCATTTCATGCAGATAGACTTCGGACGCCCCGCCCTTGAGATCGCTTTCAAAGGCGCGATATTGCGTGCGCACGGCTTCCCAATAGAAGGAAATCTGGCGGATCGCCTTGGAATCGAGCTCCGGATCGCGCTCGCCGCCGGCGAGGGCCGCCACGAGCGAACCCAGTGTCGGCTGACTGGTCGTGCCACTTAGCGCATCCATGGCTGCGTCGATCGCATCGACCCCGGCATCCACCGCCGCCAACACCGTCGCCGCCGCAGCGCCGGAGGTATCGTGGGTATGCAGATGGATCGGCAGATCGGTCTCGTTGCGCAGCGTCGAAATCAGCTTCTTGGCCGCAGCGGGCTTGAGCAGCCCGGCCATGTCCTTGATCCCCAGCACATGCACGCCGGCTTTTTCCAGCTCCTGCGCCAGACCGACATAATATTTGAGGTCATATTTGGCGCGGTCGGGATCAAAGAGATCACCGGTATAGCAGATCACGCCCTCGGCGACCTTATTGGCCTCGAGCACCGCGTCGAGCGAGACGCGCATGTTCTCGACCCAGTTGAGGCAATCGAACACGCGGAAAATATCCACCCCGCCCTTGGCCGCCTCGGCCACGAAGAACTTGACCACATTGTCGGGATAATTGGTGTAGCCGACGCCATTGGAGCCACGCAGCAGCATCTGCGTCAGAATGTTCGGCGCGCCTTCGCGCACCTTGGCGAGACGTTCCCAGGGGTCCTCATTGAGGAAGCGCATGGAGACGTCGAATGTCGCCCCGCCCCAGCATTCGAGCGAGAACAGGTTCGGCAGGCCGCGCGAATAGGCCTGGGCAATGCGCGTAATGTCATAGCTGCGCATGCGGGTGGCGAGCAGGCTCTGGTGCGCATCGCGCATCGTGGTGTCGGTAAACAACACCCGCTTCTGCTTTTTCATCCACTTGGCAAGCGCCGCCGGACCGTCGCGATCCAGTACCTGCCGGCTGCCGTCAATGGTCGCCAGCGGCGCGAATTCGGGCAGCACCGGCGCCGCAGCCTCAGCCGGCGGGCGCGGGCGATCGCGCACTTCGGGATGCCCATTGACCGTCACATCGGCAATGTAGCTGAGCAGCTTGGTCGCGCGATCCTTGCGCGGCTTGAAGTTGAACAGCTCCGGCGTCGTGTCGATGAAGCGCGTCGTATAGCGGTTCTCGACAAAGTCGGGATGGGTGATGATGTTCTCGAGGAACGCCAGATTGGTCGAGACACCCCGAATGCGGAACTCGCGCAAAGCGCGGTGCATGCGGGCAATGGCTTCCTCGGCCGTCGGGGCCCAGCAGGTGACCTTTTCCAGCAGCGGATCGTAAAACCGGGTGATGACAGCCCCGGCATATGCCGTGCCGCCATCGAGCCGCACGCCAAAGCCGGTGGCGCCGCGATAGGCTGTGATGCGGCCATAATCGGGAATGAAATTCTGCTCGGGGTCTTCCGTGGTCACCCGGCACTGAATGGCATTGCCGTTGAGATGAATGTCCTTTTGCAATGGGACGCCGGATTCGGGCGTGCCGATCACCGCGCCATCGAGCAGATGGATCTGCGCCTTGACGATATCGATCCCCGTCACTTCCTCGGTGACGGTATGCTCGACCTGAATGCGCGGATTGACCTCGATGAAGTAGAATTTGTCGGTATCGGCATCCATCAGGAATTCGACCGTGCCGGCACCACGGTAATTGGCAGCATTGCCCAGCCGCACCGCGGCGTCGGTCAATTCCTTGCGCACCTTGTCGTCGAGATAGGGCGCGGGCGCCCGCTCGACCACTTTCTGGTTGCGCCGTTGCACCGAGCAATCGCGCTCGAACAGATGCACGAGATTGCCGTGATCATCGCCGATCAGCTGCACTTCGACATGGCGGGCGCGCTCGACCAGCTTTTCGAGATACATCTCGTCCTTGCCGAAGGCCGCCTTGGCCTCGCGCTTGCCTTCGGAAACTTCCGAGAGCAGGCTTTTTTCATCCATGATGCGGCGCATGCCGCGCCCGCCACCGCCCCAGCTCGCCTTGAGCATCAGCGGATAGCCGATTTCGGCCGCCAGTTTCTTGATCTCAGCGGGATCGTCAGGCAGTGCCTCGGTGGCCGGCACCACCGGCACCTTGGAGGCGATCGCCATATTGCGCGCGGCAACCTTGTTGCCCAGGTCGCGCATGGTCTGCGCCCGCGGGCCGATAAAGATGATGCCGGCATCCTCGCAGGCATCGACGAATTCAGGGCTTTCCGACAATAGGCCATAGCCGGGATGGATCGCATCGGCCCCCGAAATGCGGGCAATGCGGATATATTCGTCGATCTGCAGATAGGCCTCGACCGGACCCTTGCCCTTGCCGATCAGATAGGCCTCGTCCGCCTTGAAGCGGTGCAGCGCCAGCTTGTCCTCTTCGGCAAAGGCAGCGACCGTCTTGATCCCCAGCTCATTGGCGGCGCGGAACACGCGAATGGCGATTTCGCTGCGGTTGGCGACGAGGATTTTCTTGATTGGCATCGATATAAATTCCGAGCAGGAGGGGTCGTGGGATCGCGCGCGCGATCCGGCTCAGTCTGGAATGGGGCCGGGCCGGTCGCCCGGCCATGCCGCCGAAAAAATACCGTCTAGTCGCGGCTGAGGTGACCGGCCAAATGGCTCATGTCATAGCCGGCCTCGGCCGCCTGGGCGATGATCTCGCCCGCATCCAGTTCGCCGGCCTGGCTCAGCGCCCACAGAGTGGTCGAGCGCGTTCCCGAACGGCAGAAGGCAAACACCGGGCCTGTGCTCCCCTCGAGCGCGGCCTTGGTCGCCTCGACCATGGCGGGGGAAACCCCTTCACGGCCCAGTGGAATAGCGTAATAGGCCAGCCCCGCAGCCTTGGCGGCCGCCTCGATTGCGGCGCCGTCCGGCTGATCGGGCGATTCGCCTTCGGGGCGATTGTTGATGATCGTGGTAAAGCCCTGGGCCTTGAGCGCTGCTATGTCTTCAGGCTGGATTTGCCCGGAAACACTGATGTGATCATTTATGCGCTTCAAATCCAACTGCTTGCTCCCCGCTGCACCGAACTGGCTGGTACGCCGTTATATCGCTTCGCCACCACTAGACGCAACTACGACAGAAGGCTAGCTGTCGCCAGCCTGTCATGCGCACTGCTGCCTTGCAGTTGACGCGCCGGGTGCGTTCAAACCGATAAAGCGGATTTCGCTCATGACCGATCTCGCCTCCGCCTTCCCCACCCGACCGCTCAAGCTGCGCAAGACCGGCATCGTGCCCGGCATCTTCTCCTATCTGGGCGGGCTCATGTTCCTGGGCATTGCCGGCTTCATCGCCGTCTGGCAGGCGCCCGGCATCTACAATGACATCATCATCTCGCAGAACCCGGTCGTGGTCTACGATTCCACGGTGGAGGACGGCCATTGCACCACCCGCCGCTTCGTCTTCACCGATTGCGAGGCGCATGTGACCTATAGTGTCAAAGGCAAGACCTTCGAGCGCGATATCGAATTGATGTTCGTCGATTTTGGCACCAAGGATTATGAGGTCGAAGTCGTCCGCTCCGCCGACAAGCCGCAGATCGTCGGCCTCAGCCTGGGGCTCGACATGCTGTGGAACCGCATCATTGTCGGCGCGGCCTTCGTGCTGGGCCTGGGCGCGCTCGGCGCCGCTTTGTTCTTCAAGGGCGCCCGGGCCGACCAGGTGCGGGCAATGGCCCGCAAGGCGCTGCCGCTGACCCCGATTCCGGTCAATGTAGTCGCCATATCCAATGTGGTGGGCGCCAAGGCCGTAGCCTACACCATTCCCCGCCCCGGCAAGAAACCCGGCCCCAATATCGCCTCGCGCATTGGGCGCAAGCAGGACCTGTTCTGGCTCAACGGCGACGGCCAGGCCCTGGCGGTGCTCCATGCCGGCAGCAAGCACCCGATCCTGCTCGATGCCGAACTGACGCGGCTGGATTTGAGTGAGGAAGAGCGCCGCAAAATCGAAGCGGCGCGGGACGCCATCGAAGCCTAGGCCGCGCTGGCCCGCCGTTCACGCACCAGGGCGGCGGGCCGGCCCAAGAGGAACCCTTGCAGGCCGGTGGCGCCGGCCAGCTTGAGCTTGGCCAATTGCTCCGGTGTTTCGACGCCTTCGGCAATTACTTCGACCGGCAATGAGCGGGCGATATCGCAGATCGCCGAGACGATCATCGCGTCGATCCGGCTATCGGCCAGATTGGCCACATAGGTGCGGTCGATCTTGATGATGTCGAAGGCAAAGCCGCGCAGATATTGCAGGCTTGCATGCCCGGCCCCGAAATCGTCGATGGCGATGCGCACGCCCATGGCGCGCAGGGCCTCGAGGTTCGCCATGGCCACCCCGCCGGCATTGAGCGGCACGGTCTCGGTGATTTCGACGATGATCCGGCGCGGATCGGTTGCGGTTTCCATCAGCACGGCGGCAAAGCGGGCGGCATAATCGGCATGGCGCAATTGCGCCGGCGACACATTGACCGCCACTGAGTCACTGCCCAGAGCCGGCAGGTCCGCACAGGCGCGCCGCAGCACCCAATCGCCCAGCCGGTCGATCAGGTCACTCTCTTCGGCAATGCCGACGAACTGGCCGGGCGGGATCATGCCACGCACCTTGTGCCGCCAGCGCACCAGGGCTTCGTGCGATTTTATGGTCATCGTCGCCGCCGAAAACACCGGCTGGTAATGCAGTTCCAGCTCGTCCATCAGCAAAGCCGCGCGCAATTCGCGCTCAATGAAGCGGCGATGTCGCTCGTCGCCCAGCATATCGGCATCGAAGGCCACGACCGTGCGACGACCCGCCTTCTTGCCCTTGTACAGCGCCAGATCGGCCTTGGAGATCAGATCGACGACGTCAATCGCATCGGCCGGCGCCAGGGCAATGCCCACCGAGGCCGACAGCCGCACCGGGCGCCCGCCAATGCTCACGGGCTTATCGAGCTGGCGCAGCAATTCCTCGGCCAGCCGGCGCAGGGCGGCGCGGTTATCGTGGCCGATAATGGCAATGCCGAATTCGTCGCCCCCCAGCCGTCCGATGATGGCGCCCGGCATCAGCTTGCCCAGCGTGCGCGCCAGATGCACCAAAGCCGCGTCGCCGGCGCCATGCCCGGCGCTGTCATTGAGCAGCTTCAGATTATCCATATCGAGCTGCATATAGCCCACGGCGCTTTCGGAGCCGTGATAGACCTCCCCGCCCAGCACCTGCAGGAAATGCGAGCGCGTGAACACCCCGGTCAGGGCATCGCGCTGCACCGAATCCATCGCCTCGCGATTGGCCAGCAGCGCCGCGGCGACCCGACCGCGCAAGCGGCGATAGCCCAGCCACAACAGTCCGATCAGCACCGTGCCGCCCGCCAGCACCGCCAGCGGCAGGGTGAGCGAACCCAGCCCGCCCCACATGGCCCACAGGCTTGCCAGCACCAGCCCGGCAATCACCAATGCCGCGCCCAGCGCCATGCTGCTATAGCTGTCGATAATGGCTTTGAGATTGGGATCGCGGCGCATGCTCTACCAGAGGATATGGGCGCGTCAGCTGGCCCCATTGCACCATCTTATCGGCGACAAGGCATGAATATCTTCTAAAGAACTCGATAAAATTCGTTTGTTACCAGCTACTTACCGGAAACAAAATGGCGGAAACTATCGAGCTGATGTGACAGTCTGACAACGAACCGCCGCCGCGGACACGGCCTTTGCAGGGCAGGGTAAATGCCCCGTTACGGCGCGTCATTCCCCACCCATTGGCGCCAGAGATCGCCGCGTTCGGCCACGAAGCGATCGGCCACCCCTTCGATGGTCGCGCCCGGCAGGTTGAGCTGGGCCAATAGGCCATTCATCTCCGCCAGTGGCAGGGAACTGCGCTGGAAATAGCCGGCAATGGTGGGGATGTCGGTAAACACCCATTCGGCCAGCGCCGTCACCACCGTCTCCGGCGCAAAGGCCGACGGCGCGGGACTGGGGCAGGAGAGGCTCGCCAGGCACTTGGCATTGGCTTCGTCATAGGCCCCCATATCGAGCGGCAGGAAGCCGAATTGCGCCAGCACCGCATTGGGCTGCCAATAGTAGAAAACAATCGCCTCCTGCCGGCTCACGGCCTCCCCGATCAGCGTGTCCATTTCGAACCGGTTGGCCGGCTCGACGATCTCGACCAGATTGCCCAGCCCGTAGGCCCGCACCAGATTGCGATTGATCAACGCGCAGGCCCAATCGGGCGGGCAGGACACGAAGCGCACCTTGCGCCCGCCATTGAGCGTGGGTAGCGCCGCAGCCAGTGCGGCGGCACTGGTCAATTCGGGATGCGCCCCCGCCACATAATCGGGAATGAACCAGCCCTCGAAATTGGCTTCGGCATAGCTGGGGGCGGCAGGCCGCACCATCTGCGCCTCGATGGCCGGGTTCCACAATTCGGCGATCCGGTTGATCCACATTTCGGGCGCTACGGCGGGCTGGCCGGTCGAGCCCATGGACGAGCCGGTCGCCGCCAGATCGCCGGGGATGACCTTGATCTCGCAGCCGAACTGGGCGGCCAGGATCCGCGCATGGATTTCGGCCAGCAGCGCCGCCGAGGGCCAGCTCATGCGCGCTATGGCCAGCGGCTGGGTGCCACAGACCGGGGGCGGTGGCGGGGGAGCGACCCCGACATTGTCCTGCGCCTGATCGAGCACGCTCACCTGTGCCGCGACTGGCGCCGCAAGCAGCATCAGGCTCAGCAGCGCCCCTCCAAGCCGACGAAAAATCATGCCGCCCTCACCGCATAAGGCCTCAATCTATCCAAAAACCATCCGCGTTAAGCAACAGTCACAAGGCCCGGTTTTGCCAATCAATACAAGGTGACTCCGAATTTCCAATATGCAACAGTCCTGGCTTGGCGGGGCGCACGTGGCGCCCCCGAAGACGTGTCGTTCCGCGTGCAAGACTGGCGCCGTGCAAGGGCCGCACCAGCGGGACGACCATTGAGAGGGACCTAGATGAACATTCTGAACAAGACCCTGACCCTGGCAGTTGCTGCCTCGACCCTTGCGGTCGCCGCACCGGCCATCGCGCAGGACACCGGAGCCACTATCGGCTTCATCGGCGGCTTTACCGGCCCCATTGAATCGTTGACCCCCCCGATCTTTGCCGGCGCCGAGCTGGTCGTAAAGCAGGTCAACGAGCAGGGCGGCATTCTGGGCGGCGAGCTCAAGCTGATCTCGGCCGACGGCGCCTGCGATGCAACCGCTGCGGCCGCTGCCGCCGACAAGGTCATCAATTCCGACAATGTGACGGCCGTGGTCGGCGCGCTGTGCACCGGCGAAACCATCGGCGCCTTCAATGGCTCGGGCAAGTCGGGCAATGTGGTCTTCATCTCGCCGGCCTCTTCGGCCCCGGCCCTGACCACGCTGGACGACAATGACCTCGTCTATCGCACCACCCCATCGGACGCGCTGCAGGGCGTCAAGCTGGCTGACCTGCTGCTCGCCAAGGGCGTCAAGGACATTGCCATCACCTATGTCAACAATGACTATGGCAAGGGCTTTGCCGACGCGCTCTCGGCTGCCTACACCGCCGGCGGCGGCACCGTGGCGGCCAATCTCGCCCATGAAGAAGGCAAGGCCGATTACCGCGCCGAGCTGGGCAATCTGGTCGCTTCGCAGAACCTGGTCATCCTGGCCTATGCCAATGCTTCGGGTAACACCGTGCTGCGCCAGGCCGTCGAGTCCGGCAATTTCACCACCTATGTCGGCGGTGACGGCATGGTCGGCGACGACCTGCTGACCGGTATCGACGCTGCGGCCGTCGAAGGCCTGATCGCCACCCGCGCCGGCGCGCCGGCTGGCACTGCCACCACCACCTATGTCGATCTGGCCAATGCTGCCGGCATCGAAGCCAACGCGACCTATGCCCCCCAGGCCTATGACGCGGCATTCCTGCTCGCCCTCGCCATCGAGAAGAACGGCTCGGCCGATCGTGAGGGCCTCTCGGCCGCTCTGCGTGACGTTGCTTCCGCTCCCGGCGAAAAGATCCTGCCCGGTGAATGGACCAAGGCAGTCGAATTGATCAAGGCCGGCACCGATATCGACTATGACGGCGCCGGCGGCCCGCTCGATTTCGACGCAGCCGGTGACGTTGACGGCATCATCGTCGAACTGGCCGTCGAAGGCGGCAAGTTCGTCGAAAAGGGCGAAATCCAGTAATTTCGCCAGCGATGAAATAATGAAAGCCCGGGAGCGATCCCGGGCTTTTTTATGCCGGAGGCAATCATGGCCGATGACAACACATTGCGGTTCTACGCTGAAAACGCCGCGACCTATGTACGGCACCAGCGGCGTATTGGCCGGCATCTAGCGGACTTTCTCGCCACGCTCCCAGTGGCTGCTAAAATTCTCGAATTGGGGACCGGCGGCGGCGATGACGCCGCCCATATGCTGGCGCAGGGCTTCGACATTCACCCCACCGACGCCTCGCCCGAACTGGCGGCGGAGGCGAGCCGCCATATCGGCCGGCCGGTAGAGGTGATGCGGTTTGACGAACTCGATGCGGCCGCGCTCTATGATGGCGTGTGGGCCAGCGCCTCATTGCTGCATGCACCGGCCACCGAATTGACTGGCAATCTCACCCAAATCCACCGCGCCCTGAAACCGGGCGGGCTCTTTGTGGCCAGCTTCAAGGCGGGTCATGGCGAAGGCCGCGACCAGTTCGGCCGCTATTACAATTATCCCAGCGCGGAAACCCTGCTCGCCCATTACCGCGCCGCCGCAGCATGGACGGAACTCAACCTGAGCGAAGAAGACGGCACCGGCTATGACGCCCTGCCCACCCGCTGGCTCTGGGTCAGCGCGCGGCGCTAAGCTACTCGCTTAATCGCCGCACATTGATCACCGGCGCATCCGCGCTGACACTGACATCCAGATGCTCGCCCTGCACCACGTCGAGCACTTTGGAGGGGCGGTAGGCCACGACATTGGTGCCGTCCTTGTGGCGCAGGCTGTCATAGACCAGGCCATCGCCGCCCCCGGCGCGCTCGGCCTCGCCGAAGGCCTGACTGGCGGCATAATCGGTGCCGTCATAAAGCGCCGGCTGTTCGGCCTGTTGGCCGCGCAGGTCGAGATAATCGCCTTCGAGGCGACAATGATAGGTCCGATAGGTCCGCGTCATCGCCGGGACGTCGCGGGCTACCAATTCGCGCCGCAAATGGTGGGCCACCTCTGCCACTGCGGTATTGATGGCGGCGGCGGCATACCAGGCGCCCAGATCGGGACCTGCAAAGCGGGTGCCGCCCGGCGGGGCGTGCAGGAACGCGGCCATGATGATGCTCGAATTGGTTCGCCCGAACGCCCACTCGCTCTCGGGCAGGCGGCGCAGGCGTTCGCTCACGAGCCGGTCATTGGTCCAGCCGGCGAGATCCATCACCGCTTCGAGGTCTGCCGGGGTGCTCACGGTGTCGAACAGGCCAATGGGCGGAAATTGCGAGGGGATCAGGCGATAGCACGGCCGGGGCGCCGCAATGCGCTGTTCGTTCATTGCCAGACAATGGCCTCATCGCCCAGCGGCGCAAAATCCTGATCGGCCTGGTTGGGCGGCATATAGAGCCCGCCGCGTGCCGCATCGAGAAAGCGCCGCACCAGCAGCAGGCCATCCTGCGATCCGCTGGTGATCAGTGCCAGCGGTGGCTGGCCACCAAAGACCGGGGCAGCATGGGGCCCCCGTAGCCAGGCCAGGGCCTCGGCCTGATTGGCAAACAACACGCCCAGCGCCTGATGAATGCCCAGCACAGCCGAAATCCGCGTCAGCACATCGGCATCGAGCAACAGGCTTTCCTGCGCCCGCGCCTGTCGCATCCAGAGATAATAGGTCGAGCGCGCCGGATAGCCGAGCACCAGCCGGCGCTGTTCTTCATTGAGCTGCCATAGATCGGCAATAGCGAGAAAACTGCGCAGACCTGGCCCGCTCAGACGACGCCGATTTTGCGGCAGGAAGCGCGCTGCATCCAGCAGATCGGGGCCGGGCGCCACCGGCTGTTGCGATATGATACGGGCGATGCGGGCCATGTGCGTCTCCAGTCTCCTGGAGGGAGATATAGTCCAGTTTTAGACAAAGTGCAATATTGGACGCACCCTTCCACCGGGTCATCCCGGCGCAGGCCGGAATCCATGCTGTGAACTTAGTTGGTGCGGCTAACCTTCAGCATGAATCCCGGCCTGCGCCGGGATGACATTGTGGGTGGGACAACACCTCGCCCAAAAACGGAGATCCCCGCTTTCGCGGGGATCACACAACTTGAGACGGACGGGCAAAAATCACCCCTCCCGCCGCACCACCTCGGGGATCAGTCCCTTGGGGGCAAACCGCAGGGCAATGGTGATCACCAGGCCCAGCACGAAGACCCGCATCTGCGCCGAGCGCGCTTCGATATCCGGGATGGCGCCCCAGCCGGCTGTGCTCGACCAATAGGAGACGAAATCGAACACCGCCTTGGCCAGCGGCTCGGAAATGACCCAGATCAGCCAGATCAATACCGCCCCGAACACCGCGCCCCAATTATTGCCGGCGCCGCCCACGATCACCATCACCCAGATCAGGAATGTGTGGTTGATCGGCTGATAGCTGGAAGGATCGAAAATCTGCACGAAGCTGACCAGCATGGCGCCGCCAATGCCCATGAGCACCGAGCCGAAGACGAAGATTTCCAGCTGTCGCGCCGTAACATTCTTGCCCATCGAGGCCGAGGCGATGTGATTGTCTCGAATGGCCCGCATCATGCGGCCCCAGGGCCCGGCATAGGCGCGCGCGATCAAGAGGATCGCGATGGCCAAGACGGCAATCGCCAGTAGCAGGAAACCGCCGCGCGCCAGGAGCAGCGCCGGTTGCCCGCCGCCCGCATAGGCATCGGGCAATGGCACCGGCCAGGGAATGGGCGAGACGGTCAGCGTGCCGCGCGTCAACCAATCCATATTCTTGATCAGCGCCCGGATAATCTCGGAAATGCCGATCGTGGCGATGGCCAAGTAGTCGGTGCGCAGGCCCAGGCTGATCTTGCCGACGAAATAGGCGATAGCCGCCGCCAACACGCCGCCGAACAGCCAGCCCAGCACGGGATGGCCGCCCAGCCCGCCGACCCATTTGCCGCCGGCATCGGATTCGATATAGGCGGCGGCCGGATCGATCTGGCTGCGATAGACGCAATAGGCCACGAACCAGGCGATGACCGTCAGCACGGTCTTCCACTTGCCTGATATCCCCACGCGATGGCTCTGCCGCGCCGCCAGCACCAGCAGCGCCCCGGCGATAAAGGCCAGCAGAGCCCGCCCCAGCATCCAGGGACCATCGGCGCCCCAGAATTGCGGATTGACCGGATAGGAAATGAAGGTGACGGCAAAGCCGCCCACCATCAGGAAGCCCATAATGCCGAAATTGAACAGCCCGCCATAACCCCATTGCAGGTTGAGTCCCAGCGCGATCAGCGCATAGGCAGCGGCTTCGACGAGGCGCGATGAGGTAAAGGGCAGGCCCATCACCCAGCCGATCACGAGGATCAGCCCGAACAGCCCGGCAAAGAGCGTCAGGGAACGCTGGATCATGACGAGGCTCCCTTGAAGATACCGGTGGGCCGCACCAGCAGCGTCACCACCAGGATAACGAAGGCCACGGTGAGCTTATATTCGGTGGGCACCAAAGCCAGCGTGGCCGGCAATTGCAGCCATTCGGGCAGGATGGCGTTGAGCGGGCGCAGCACCATGGTCCAGTTGAACACGGCCAGCGACTCGGCAAAGCCGATCAGCAGGCCCCCGGCAATGGCGCCATAGGCCTGGCCGAGGCCACCCACAATGGCTGCGGCAAAGATCGGGATGATGATGTTGAAGGCCAGATCCGGCTTGAGCGTCACATCCAGCGCCAGCATGGTGCCGGCCATGCAGCCCAGCGCCCCGGCAATGATCCAGGTGACGCGAACCACCAGCGCCGTATTGATGCCCGACACCTGCGCCAGATCGGCATTGTCAGCCATGGCCCGCATCGCCTTGCCCAGCCGCGAGCGGGTGAGGAAGAGATGTAGCGCAATCACCGACAGGGCCGTGACCACGATCATCAGCAATTGCGGCTCGGTGATCACCAGCGGGCGGGTCGAGCCGAGAAAGGCCAGATCGACGCGGAACACGTCCTTGGTTTCGTGCTCGAAGAACGAATAGGAGCCGGCGCCGAAGAACAGCCGGATCAGGCCCTGCACCATCAGCGTCACGCCGATCGAGGCGATCAGCAGCGTCACCGGCTTGGCGCCGCGCTTGCGCAGCGGCGCATAAAAGCCCTTGTCGATGCCCAGCGCGAAAATTGCCGAGAGCACCATGGCAATGGGCAGGACAACAAAGCCCATGGGGATGGGGGCGGTAATGCCCCAGGCGGCAAAGGCGCCGGCCAACAGGAAGGCAAAGAACGCGCCCGAGGTCATCAGCTCGGAATGGGCAAAATGGGCGAAGCGCAGAATGCCGAATACCAGCGTGATGCCGACAGCGCCCAGCGCATAGATGCAACCCAGCACCGCGCCGGAAATGACGACCTGGTTGATGAAGAAAATGAGTTCGGTCATGTCAGTCCTAGCCCCCCAAAAAGCTCTTGGCGACTTCGGGGTCGGCGATGAGTTCGGGGCCGGTGCCGGTGAAGCGATTCTGCCCGCTGGCCAGCACAAAGCCCTTGGAGGCAAAGGCCAGCGCCTGGCGGGCGTTCTGTTCGACCATCAAGATTCCGACGCCTTCTTTATTCACGCGCACGATGGTCTCGAAGATTTCAATGACATAGCGCGGCGACAGGCCCGCCGAGGGCTCGTCCAGCATCAGCAGCTTGGGCTTGCTCATCAGCGCGCGGCCCATAGCCACCATCTGGCGCTGCCCGCCCGAGAGTTCGCCCGCCGGCTGGCGCCGCTTTTCGGCCAGCACCGGGAACATGTCATAGACCCATTGCATGGTGGCGCGGAAATCGTCCTTGCGGGTGAAGGCACCCATTTCGAGGTTTTCCTCGACAGACATCGAGGTGAAGACGTTCTTTTCTTGCGGCACGAAGCTCAGGCCCTTGGGCACCAGCTTGTCGGGCAGCGAATTGGCGACATTCTCGCCACCGAATTCGATGGTGCCGCCAGTGACCTTGAGCAGGCCGAAAATCGCCTTCAGCGTGGTGGATTTGCCCGCGCCATTGGGGCCGACGATGACCCCGATATCATGCGGCTCAATGGCGATATTGACGCCATTGAGGATCGGCGCGCCGCCATAGCCGCCGACGACGTGTTTGAGTTCGATCAAGGCCATTATGCTGCTTCCACCGGGGTGCCGAAATAGGCCTCGACAATGGCCGGATTGGCGCGGATTTCGGCCATCGGGCCCTCGGCGATCTTCTCGCCGGCCGCCATGACGATCACCGGATCGCAGAGCCGACCGATCAGGTCCATATCGTGCTCGATGACAAAGAACGTGTAGCCCAATTCCTTGTTCATCCGCTCGATATTGGCGGCAAGGTCGTTGAGCAATGTCTTGTTGACGCCGGCCGCCACCTCGTCGAGCAGCACCACCTTGGCATCCACCATCATGGTGCGGCCCAGTTCGAGCAGCTTTTTCTGCCCGCCCGAGAGATTGCCCGCCAGCTCGTTGCGCACATGGCCGAGCTTGAGGAAATCGATGACGTCGAGCGCCTTCTTGCGCACTTCGGTCTCGCGCGATTTGGCCAGGCCCGGCCGGAACCAGGCATTGGCCAGATATTCGCCCGGCTGGTCGCCCGGCACCATCATCAGGTTTTCCAGCGCCGTCATATTGGAGAATTCATGCGCGATCTGGAAGGTGCGCAACATGCCGGTACGAAACAATTGGTGGGGCTTGAGGCCCGTCACATCTTGCCCGTCGAAAATCACCTGGCCGCTATCGGGCACGATATTGCCGGCCACGATATTGAACAGCGTCGATTTGCCCGCGCCATTGGGCCCGATCAAGCCTGTGACCGAGCCGCGCCGAACCGAGAGCGAACAATTGTTGACGGCGGTCAAACCGCCAAAGCGCTTGCTGACGTTGCGAACGTCAATAACTACATCAGAGGACACCCAAACCCGTTCCGTTTTCCTGAACTGCCATGCCCGGTTCATTGTCCGGGCTATTTTGTGGCATCTGTTCATAACGGGGGCAGGTGGTCAACCGGAAGCAAGCCCGCCTAAAGTGGAAACCGGTTTACTGTACTGCTGCCAGAACCGCATCGGCTGTTGGTTTGTTGTTGGCGAGCAGGACATCGTAGAGCGTCGCCAGCCGGGTCAGGGCTTTGACGTCAACATCATGGGGCTGGGCGGAAAGCGGATCGATGAAGAAAATCAGCACATCCAGCCGGCCTTCGCAGATCATCGCGCCCAGCTGCTGGTCGCCACCCAGCGGCCCGCTTTTAAGCAGGGTCACCGGCAAGCCGGTGGCCGCCATGACGCGCCCGCCCGTGGTGCCGGTGGCCCACAAATCATGCTCGCTCAGCTTGCGCTTATGCTGCACGGCCCAGGCGCACAATTCGTCCTTCTTGTCGTCATGCGCCACCAGACCAATCCGCGCCATCGCCTAAACTCCCACAAGCATTGGAGCTTTCAAGCATGCTCACTGCTGCAGGGCAATGGCCTCGGCAATCAGGATGCCGATTATGTCGATGGGAATTTCCGCCCCCGGCAGCATGCGGATGAAGCGCCCTTTCTTGAGCCCTTCGCCCTGAAACAGCCCATGGCCATTGTCGAGCAGCCGCCCTTGTTCGAAATAGAGCGATACCCGATCGAGATGCGGAAATACCGCGCAGACATGGCCGGCTCTGGCGTGGCGGAAATTGATCGATTTCCAGCCCGTCTTGACCTCGCCCGATAGCCCCGGATGGGCCGCAACCAAGGCGACCAGCCGCCGCGCCAAAGCCGCCGTAGGCTCGGGCAAGGGCGCCAGCAAGGCATCCAGCTCGCTTTGCAATGGCGCGCCGGCTGGCAGGCGCTCGGCCTGTTCAAACTTGCGTGCAGCACTCATTATCGGGCTCCCGGCGCTGGTCTGCGCCGCAAAGCCTTAGCGTGCCGCTGCTGACAGCCCGTGTCAGGAAGCCAGCCGCACCCGTCCGATTGCCGGAGCGAGCGAGGGCCTGTCCTCGGTGCGGAACACCTCGATAATGGTATCGAGTTCGGCCGCCTGCGCCTCGGTCTGCTCGATGGCGGCATTGGTCTCTTCCACCAGAGCCGCATTGTGCTGGGTCATCTCGTCCATCTGCCGCACTGCGGCGGTGACCTCCTGCAGGGCCGAGGATTGCTGCTTGTTGGCATGGGCGATGGAATCGATCAGGCTCGAGCTTTCCTGCGCCACCGCCAGGATATCGAGCAGCTTTTCGGCCGCCTGCCCCACAAGCTTGCTGCCGCCCCGCACTTCCTCGGCACTCGCTTCGATCAATTGCTTGACCTCCGCCGAAGCTCCCGCCGCCGACTGGGCCAGCCGCCGCACTTCGATGGCGACCACCGCAAAACCCTTGCCCGCATCGCCGGCCCGCGCCGCTTCCACCGAGGCATTCAGGGCCAGAAGATTGGTCTGGAAGGCGATGTCGTCGATCAGCCCGATAATGTTGGAAATCTTGGCCGAACTGGCTTCAATGCCGGCCATGGCCGCATTGGCCTTATCCATTACCTGTCCGCCTTCAGTGGCGGTGTGGGATACCGCCTGCGCCTTGCTGCTGGCCGTTTCGGCCCGCTTGGCGTTTTCGAGCACCGCATTGCTCAATTGCTCGATCGCCGCGGTGGTTTCCTCGATAGTCGCCGCCTGCTTGGTGGTGCGTTCGGAGAGGTCATTGGCGCCGGAGAGGATTTCCCCCGTCGCGGTGCGCAGCGAGCCCGACGTACCCTTGAGCCGGTTGACCAGCTCGGACAGTGTATCGACCACGCTATTGGTGTCGGTCTTGAGCTTGGCAAAGGCGCCGCGATAATCCCCATCCATGCGCCGCGTCAGGTCGGTATCGGCCAAAGCCGTCAGCACCATGCCGGTTTCGGCGACGCCCCGCTCGACCGTGCCGAGCAGCAGATTGATCGCATTGGCCAGCCGGTTGAGATCCTCGTCGGGGAAATCGGCCACGATCCGGTGGCTGAAATCGCCGGCCACCGCCGCGTCGACCACGTCGCCAAAACCCGATTGCAAGGTCTGCATCAAGGCGGCGCGGGTCTGGCTGGTTTCCAGGCTCTCCCTGACCGTCTGGGCATGCTGGCGCGCCGTCGCGGCCTCGCTTTCGGCTTCGTCGGATTTGAGGTTCGCCAATTGCAGCAGCACTTCGGTATTGCGCGTCATCCAGACCAACGCCAGCGCCTCGGCCACCAGGATCACGGCATGCAGCACGACCCGATCGAGCCCCGCGCCGCCATAGAACACCATTTCGCTCCAGAACAGGCCCAGCCCCAGATGGTGCACCGCCACCAGCGCCGCGCCGACCAGAATGGCCTTGATGTCATAGAGCAGCGCGCACATGGCCAAAGCTGCAAAGAAGGCCATGTGCATATCGACCTGCTGGGGATGGCCACGCATGGCGATCAAGGTCGCCATCACTTGCGCCATCAGCACCGAAACGGCCAGATACCGGAAGGCCGGCTGGTGGCGGAACAATGCCAGCCCCGCGACCAGCGCCCCCAGTGTGGCAAAGGCCAACACGCTGGCCATGCCCGGGCCACCCCAGCGCACGATGTCGATGCCCAGGGCTGCTGCCGCCAGCACCGCGCTCATGGCACACAGCCCAATGGCCGCCTGCATGCGAAATTGTTCCAGATTCATGCCGTGATTCATCAGCTTAGGCTCCCCGTGCCCGCGCAAAGACCGATTGCTGCAATTGTGAACCACGCGCCCCGGTCACGTATCCGCGCGGCAAAACCTTCATCCAGCCCATAGGCGACGATGACATTGGGCAGCCGGCTGGTATCGACGATCCGCCCGCCCGCCTCTATCACCGCTCCCAAGATTTCGGCCTGGCTCGTCCAGGGGGCAAAAACCACCCCCATCTCGCCCTGCCTGGGCGGCACGTGGACCGCGGCAAATGCCATAAAAATGGTGAACATCGCCACGGCAGCGGCCGGCAGCAATTGTCCGATCTGGCTATCTCGCCGTGGCTCAGCAGGACGCATTGCGTCACTCGCACCCTTGAGAATGGCTAATTTCTTAAATAAAACCAAAGCTTTGGTTGGTCATTGTTGCGCCCAATAGGTTAACGGGCGCTTTCGGCAATGCTTGGCAGCGCAACGTATATTGGCGGGCCCAAGCCGAAGCAGCATTCGGGCTTTGAGTGGATCCGGGAAGCCTCGATCCGCCTCCCTCCCCCCTTGAGGGGAGGGATTGAGGGTGGGG
>UCAU01000003.1:102782-127019 GCA_900470445.1 Hyphomicrobiales bacterium
GGGGGGGGGGGGGTGTCGGAGCCCAAGCGAGCACCGAGTTCGTTGATGGTCCGACACCCCCACCCTAGCCCTCCCCTCAAGGGGGAGGGGACTGGATCGGAGGCTCTCCTCCTATCAGAAGTCGAATGCCGGACGACCCTAGAACTCGTTCCAATCCGCCGCGATGGCGGCATTGCCCTGGCTGAGATAGGAGCGGGCCGCGGCCTGTGCTCCACCGCGCACCGGCGCCGGAGCACGGGGCGCTGACGTTGCTGCCCGCACCGGGCTTTGCTCGAGCGTAAACACGTCTACCACCTGGTCGAGCTGGGCCGCCTGGGCTTCGCTCTGCTCGATGGCGGCGTTCATTTCTTCCACCAGAGCGGCATTGTGCTGGGTCATCTCATCCAGCACCCGTACCGAAGTGCTGACTTCGCCAATCGCCATAGCCTGCTCGCGGCTGGCCTTGGCGATCGACTGCATGATGGCCGTGTTCTGGTCCACCGCCGCCAGCATGCCGGCCAATTGCTCGGCCGCATTGGAGACGAGCTTGCTGCCGCCGCGCACTTCAGTGGCCGATTGTTCGATCAGTGCCTTGACGTCCGAGGACGCCGAAGCGGCCGATTGCGCCAGCCGCCGCACTTCGACGGCTACTACGGCGAAGCCCTTGCCAGCATCGCCGGCGCGGGCGGCTTCCACCGAGGCGTTGAGGGCCAAAAGATTGGTCTGGAAGGCGATGTCGTCGATCAGCCCGATAATATTGGAGATCTTGGCCGAGGAGGTGGTGATGCGCTCCATGGCCGCATTGGCTTCGGTCATGGTGACCCCACTCTGGGCCGCGCTCTTGGACACCAATTGCGCCTTGCCATTGGCGTCTTCGGCCAGCCGCGCATTCTCGGCCACCGTTGCCGCCAATTGCTCCATGGCGGCCGAGGTTTCCTCGATGGTCGCGGCCTGCTTGGTGGTGCGTTCGGACAGGTCATTGGCGCCGGAAAGGATTTCCCCCGTCGCGGTCTTGAGCGCGCCCGAGATCGCCTTGGCCCCACCAACGATTTCGGTGAGCTTGTCGGTCACCGCATTGGTATCGCCCTTGAGCTTGGCAAAGGCGCCCTGATATTCGCCATGCATGCGGCGGGTCAGATCGGTATCGGCCAGCGCGCCCAGCACTTCGCCGGTTTCGCTGAGGCCACGATCGACCGTTTCGACCAGCGCATTGACGCTGCCGGCCAGGGCATTGAGTTCGGCATCGGGGAATTGGGCATGCACGCGCTTGGAGAAATCCCCGGCAATGGCGGCATCCACCACTTCGCCGAACGCGGCCTGCAGCGCCACCATCATATCCGTGCGCTCGACGCGGCGGCGCACCGAAGCCGCGCGCTCTTCTTCGCTCATCTGGCTAACCTTGAGCCCGTTGTCGCGGAACACTTCGACGGCCTTGGCCATGGCGCCGATTTCATTGCCGCGCCCGGTATAGGGCACCGCGGCGTCGTAATCGCCGGAGGCGATGACTTCCATGGTGCGCGCCAGCTTGGGTACCGGCGCCATCATCAGCCGCGACATCAAATAGCCCAGCGCCCCCAGAGCCACCAGGACCGCCGCGCCCACCCCGAGCAGCAGCTTGAGCATGTCATAGATGACCGCCTCGACCTGCGCCTTGTCGGTGCCCACGAACAGCACGCCGATCGGCTTGCCGCTGCGGTTGAGAATGGGCTGGTAGGCGGTGTAATAGGGCTTGTCGACCACAATGGCCTCGCCGAAATAGGGCGTGCCCGCCAGCATGGCGGCATAGGCCGCGCCAGCCTTGTCGAGCGGCGTGCCCACGATCGGCGCCCCATCGGCGCCCATAATGGTGGTCGATTTGCGCACGAAATCGGTGGTCGCCTCGTCCCAGACGAAGATCGTCGCGGCTTCGTCGGTGACCCTAGCGATGGAATTGACCAATTCGTCCTTGCCGAACTGACCCGGCATCATCCAGGTGCTGATCGCCTCGAGTTCCCCTTCGGGGGTCCAGGTCACGTTGGTATCAGGCATGCCGCCCTTGAGGATGGTCGCAGCGGTTTTGAGCGCCTTGACCTGGCTGGCCATCGCATCGGTCCGCACCGAGGCGCTGAGCGAGATGAACATGGTCAGGCTCACCGCCGCGACCGAGACAATCACCGCCGAAATGACCAGCGCCGCAATGGCCGTGGTCATCTTGATATTGCCGAAGAACCGGCCCAAGCGTTTGAACATGCCGAACTCCCCCAAGCGGCGCGTCCCACGGACGCAAGCCAGACCCAGTCTGTTTTATCGCAAATCGATTAGCGCCGTATTAGCGCCCTAGAAGGCTTCCCAATCACGCGCCAAGGCGGTGTTGCCGCGGACCAGCCCGCTGGCGGCGTTTTTGAGCCGCTGCTGCAGGCCACGCGCGCCGGCATCATCCCGCCGCAACGGCTGCTGCTCTGCGGCCTCGATGCGGAACACATCGACGATGCGATCCAGCTCGACGGCCTGGCCTTCGGTCTGCTCGATCGCCGCATTGGTCTCTTCCACCAGTGCCGCATTGTGCTGGGTCATCTCGTCCATGGTGCGGACGGCCGTATTGACCTCTTCGATCGCCGAAGCCTGTTCGCGACTGTCCCGGGCGATGGATTCCAGCAATGCATTGTTGCCGCGTACGCCTTCGAGCATCGCCTTGAGCTTGCTCGAGGCATCGCTGACCAGCTTGCTGCCGCCGCGCACTTCACCGGCACTCTGCTCGATCAGTTTTTTGACATCCGAGGACGCCGATGCGGCCGACTGCGCCAAGCGCCGCACTTCGACTGCAACCACCGCAAAGCCCTTGCCGGCGTCACCGGCCCGTGCTGCTTCCACCGAGGCGTTCAAGGCCAAAAGATTGGTCTGGAACGCGATGTCGTCGATCAGACCGATAATATTGGAAATCTTGGCCGAGGATTCGGTGATCCGCTCCATGGCCACATTGGCCGCATCCATCACCTTGCCGCCTTCTTCAGCGGTGCGCGTGACTTCTGCCGCATTGGCACTGGCATCCTTGGCGCGCTGCGCATTGGCCAGCACGGTCGAGGCCAGCTGCTCCATCGCGGCGGACGTCTCTTCGATGGTCGCCGCCTGCTTGGTGGTGCGTTCCGAGAGATCATTGGCGCCGGAGAGGATTTCGCCGGTCGCGGTCTTGAGCGCGCCGGAGGTATGGCGCAATTGTCCGACCACTTCGGTCAGCTTGTCGGCTACGGCATTGATGTCGGTCTTGATGGTCGCGAACGCGCCCTCATAATCGCCCTGCATGCGCTGGGTCAGGTCGGTATCCGCCATGGCGCCAAGCACTTGGCCCAGCTCCGACACGCCGCGATTGAAGGTCGAGACCAGGTTGTTGACGCCGCTCGCCATGCTATTGAGTTCGGGATCCGGGAATTCGGTCGTCACCTGCCGGGTAAAGTCCCCCGCCACCGCCGCGTCGACCACTTCGCCAAAGGCCGATTGCAGTTCCGCCATCATCTGCTGGCGGTTTTCCTGATCGGCAATGATCCGCGCGGCTTCCGCCTCGGTCATCTGGCTGATGCGCAGGCCGTTTTCACGGAACACATCGACCGCCTTGGCCATGGCGCCGATTTCGTTGCCCCGCCCGGTAAAGGGCACTTCAGTATCATATTCGCCCTCGGCGATCCGGGCGGCAGCGCCGACCAGGATCGGCAGCGGCTTGGTCAATAGGCGCGAGGCCAGGAGGCCCAACAGGCCAAACCCGACAATGGCGGCTCCACCCACCATGGCGATCAGCTGCAACGCCGAATTCATCTGCGCCGCGACCTGCGCCAGCGGCGTCCCCACGAAGATGGCGCCCATCACCGGGCCGTTGAGCTTGTCGGCGGCGCTCATCTTCTTGATCGGCAAAATCGTGGCGTAATACTCGACGCCATTGACCGGCAGCGTGCCGAAGAACCGCTCCCCAGCCATCACCGTGGCATAGGCCGGGCTATTGGGATCCAGCACCAGATCAGCGGCGCGCGTCCCATCCGGCGCGGTCAGGCTGGTCGTCTTGCCGAGAAAATTCTGGCTGGCGCTGTCGAGCACATAAATGGTGGCATCCTGCTTGATGACGCGCACCACCGAATCGATGATTTCGGTATCGTAGAAGGGCGGCACCGCCCAGCTCTGGAAATTGCCAATACTGCCATCTTCGGCCCAGGTCAGCACCGAACCGGCCAGCCGCCGCTCGAGGATCGTCGCCGCTGCCCCCATATGGGTGGCCTGGTTCTCTTCGCTCTGACGCGCCAGGGACGCATTGGTGTTGAAATAGATGGCAGCGGTCACCGCGCCAACCGAACCAATGATTGAAATCAGCACCAGCGCCGCAATGGCCGTGGTCATCTTCACATTGCCGAAAAACCGGCCAACCCGACGAAACATACCGAACTCCCCCAAACAACGCGTCTTCTGGCGCGCCGATGCGTATATGTACGCGAGATCGATTAGCGAGCCCTTACCACGCCGCCTCTCCCCTCGGGAGAGGTCGGCCTGTTGGGCAAGGTGGGGCTAGAACGCCTCCCAGTCGCGGGCCATAGCCGTATTGCCCCGGCTGACCAGACCACCTGCAGCACGCTTGACCTGCTGTTGCAGGCCCCGCACATCCTCATCCCGCTGCCAGTCAGCCACTTCCGAGCCGCCGATGCGGAATACATCGACGATGCGGTCCAGCTCGATCGCCTGGCCTTCGGTCTGTTCGATCGCCGCATTGGTCTCTTCCACCAGTGCCGCATTGTGCTGGGTCATCTCGTCCATGGTGCGCACAGCGGTATTGACCTCTTCGATCGCTGACGCCTGTTCCCGACTGTCCCGGGCGATGGATTCGAGCAACACGTTGTTGCCGCGCACACCTTCAAGCATCGCCTTGAGCTTGCTCGAGGCATCGCTGACCAGCTTGCTGCCGCCGCGCACTTCACCGGCACTCTGCTCGATCAGTTTTTTGACATCCGAGGACGCCGATGCGGCCGACTGCGCCAAGCGCCGCACTTCGACTGCAACCACCGCAAAGCCCTTGCCGGCGTCACCGGCCCGTGCTGCTTCCACCGAGGCGTTCAAGGCCAAAAGATTGGTCTGGAACGCGATGTCGTCGATCAGCCCGATAATGTTGGAAATCTTGGCTGAGGATTCGGTGATCCGCTCCATGGCGACATTGGCCGCATCCATCACCTTGCCGCCTTCTTCAGCGGTGCGCGTGACCTCAGCCGCATTGGCACTGGCATCCTTGGCCCGTTGCGCATTGGCCAGCACGGTGGAGGCCAGCTGCTCCATCGCGGCGGACGTTTCCTCGATGGTCGCCGCCTGCTTGGTGGTGCGTTCGGACAGATCATTGGCGCCGGAGAGGATTTCGCCCGTCGCGGTCTTGAGCGCGCCGGAGGTATGGCGCAATTGCCCGACCACTTCGGTCAGCTTGTCAGCTACGGCGTTGATGTCGGTCTTGATGGTCGCAAAGGCGCCTTCATAGTCGCCCTGCATGCGTTGCGTCAGGTCGGTATCGGCCATGGCGCCGAGCACTTCGCCCAGTTCCGACACGCCGCGATTGAAGGTCGAGACCAGGTTGTTGACCCCGCTGGCCAGGCTATTGAGTTCGGGATCGGGGAATTCCGTCGTCACCTGCCGGGTGAAATCCCCCGCCACGGCAGCATCGACCACTTCGCCAAAGGCCGATTGCAGTTCGGCCATCATCTGCTGGCGGTTTTCCTGATCGGCAATGATCCGGGCGGCTTCGGCTTCCGTCATCTGGCTGATGCGCAGGCCGCTCTCGCGGAAGACTTCCACGGCCCGCGCCATGGCACCCACTTCATTGCCCCGGTCGGTAAACGGCACGATCGTATCGAACTTGCCATCGGCAATCTCGTCCATCGCCCCGGCCAGGCGCGGGATGGATCTGGTGAGCCAGCGCGACACCAGCAGCGCCACGCTGCCCAGCACCGCCAGCAGCACCGCGCCGATAATCACCATATTGAGCGCCGAAGCGCGGGCCGTGACTTCAGCCGCGCCGGCATCGCCGCCGACAAAGAAGGCGCCGAGCAATTCCCCGCTCAGATTGGTGATGGGCTGGAACGCGCCGTTGAAGCGCTGATCCTGCATGCTGACTTCGCCCGCATAGGGCTGGTTGGCGGCCAGTGCCACGGCCTCGGGCGAGGCCGCGTCGAGCGCGAAATCTTTGGCCCGCGTGCCATCGGGCAGGACGAAACTGGTGGTCTTGGCGGTAAATATTCCGGTGGCCGGATCGAAACCGAAAATCGCCGACGCATCGCCGGTCACCCGGGTCAGCGCATCGACGGCGGCGGTGTCGTAGAAGAACGGGATCGCATAGGTCTGGAAGGTAGCAATGCCGCCCGCCTCGGCCCAGGTCACCACCGAGCCCGGCAGGCGCTTTTCATAGACCGTCGCCGCCACCTGCAGGTCGGACGCCTGCTTGGCGATGCTGGCCCGTGTCGCCTGCCCGCGCAGATCGACATAGACCGTGGCCGTATAGGCAATCACCGTCACCGCAATCGAGGTCAGGGCCAGGGCGGCAATCGCCGTCGTCAGCCGAATATTCTTCAGTCCCGCAAATAGTTTCATTGTCGCCAAAGCGCCCTTCTGGACGCCCCCTCCCAAGTTGGCGCGATCCTAAGGCCGGGACCTTAAATTTGGGTTGCACTGGTATGGTAGTTTACGGATGGCCAAAACAAAGGGCGCCCAATGGGCGCCCGGTATTCATTCTAATAATGCTGCAAAAAGTATCAGCTCAGCGCGCCGATAACCGCTTCGATGCGTTTTTTCATCGTCGTCGCGTCGAACGGCTTGATGATGTAATTGTTGACGCCAAAGGAAATGGCTTCCTTGACCTGTTCCTTGTCGGAACGGCCGGTCGCCATGATGAAGGGCATGGCCTGGGTGCGCGGATGCTTGCGGATCACCTTGAGCAGGGTCAGCCCGTCAATATCTTCCATGTTCCAATCCGAAATGATCAGATCGACATTGCCTTTTTCGAGCTTCCCCAAGGCATCGCGGCCGCTCTTGGCCTCGATAATGTCCTTGAAGCCCAATTGGGTCAGAATATATTTGGCAATACCGCGCATGGACTGCTGGTCATCGACCACGAGAACGCTGACAGCGCTGGCTTTCGGCATGGTTTTGGTCACCTTCTGGTTTCGGGGCCACTCCCGAACTGACTGAAAACACTTAGAGAAGAAGCGTTACAAATCCCTCAATCGCTTCCTGCGCTTTGTCCCTATGCGGCGGTCTTGAGCTTAACCAAGGCATGGGCCAGCCGCCCGGCTATGGCTTCGATCGGCGCCTGCTCGACCACTGCGCCTTCCTCGAACGCCACCCGCGGCATGCCATAGACCAGCGCCGAAGCCTGGTTCTGCCCTAATGTATAGGCGCCCGCATCGCGCATCAGCTTGAGCCCGCGCGCGCCGTCGCGCCCCATCCCGGTCAGGATCGCGCCGACGGCCATCGGGCCGACCACCTTGGCCACGGATTCGAACAGCACATCGACGCTGGGCCGATGCCCGCTTTCCAGGCCATCCTCGCTGAGCCGGCATTTGAGCTGGCCCGAGGAGCGCTCGACCCGCAAATGCAACCCGCCCCGCGCCACATAGGCGTGGCCGGGCAATAGCGGCATGCGATCCTGCGCTTCCACCACCGTGATGGCACAAAGCTCGTCGAGCCGCGCGGCAAAGCGGGCGGTAAACCCTGCCGGCATATGCTGGGCGATGACGATAGGCGGACAATCGAGCGGCATATCCACCAGCACGGCCCGGATCGCTTCGACCCCGCCGGTCGAGGCACCAATGGCGATGAGTGCGCCAGCCGGCGCCGCCGCCGTCTTGATCGCCACCTTGGGCGCTTCGATCCGGCTGGCCCGGCCGCGCACATCCGAACGCGCCGCGGCGCGGATCTTGTCGCGCAGCCCGGCGCCGAAGGCCTCGATACCGCCCTCATATTCCGCGCTTGGCTTGGCAACGAAATCCACCGCGCCCAGTTCGAGCGCCAACAGCGTCTCGCTGGCGCCTTTCTTGGTCAGTGTCGACACCATCACCACCGGGGTAGGCCGCAGCCGCATCAGCCGGTCGAGAAAATCCAGCCCATTCATATTGGGCATTTCAATATCCAGCGTCACCACGTCGGGATTGAGCGCCTTGATCTTTTCGCGCGCGTCGATCGGATCGGTGGCGGTGCCCACCACATCGATATCGCCATCGCGCGACAGCATGCGCGTCAACACTTCGCGGATCAGTGCGGAATCGTCGACGACCAGAACCTTGATGCTCATGCCGCCTCCCTTTTGCCCAATGCGAGCCGCGATTGATAAATCGTCTTGCCGACCAGCCGGAAATCGCCGCCGCCCGCGCCCAGATTTTCCGAATGCCCGATATAGAGAAACGCCTCGGGCGCCAGCATCTTGCCCAGCCGGCCGAACATTTCGCCCTGGGTCGGCTTGTCGAAATAGATCGCCACATTGCGGCAGAAAATCGCGTCGAACGGGCCCTTCATCGGCCAGGGGCCGATCAGGTTCAGCGGCTTGAACGAGACCAGCTCGCGCGCTGCCGCCGGAATCTGCAGGCCACCATCCTCGGCGCGTTCGAACAGGCGCTGCCGCTCCGGCGTCAGCCCGCTCAATTCGCTGTCGGGATAAATCCCGCGCGCCGCCTTGGCGATCACCGCCGTATCGATATCGGTGGCGAGGATCTTGAAATCCCAGCGCTTGAGCTCGGGAAAGGCCGCCAGCAAATCCATGCCGATCGTATAGGGCTCCTGCCCTGTGGAGCAGCCCGCCGACCAGATGCGCAGGCGCGTGCCACGCGGCTTGTGGGCGATCAGCCCGCCGATATGGCTGCGCAAATGCTCGAAATGATGGTCCTCGCGATAGAAGCGAGTGAGATTGGTGGTCAGCGCATTGACGAAATTCTGGCTGTCCTGCGCCGTGCCGCCCCGCTCGAGCAGGTCGACATAGGCGTCAAAACTGGTGAGCCCCAAGCCGCGCACGATCTTGGAGAGCCGCGAGATGACCAATGTCCGCTTGGCATCGCTGAGGGAAATGCCGGCCACCGCATAGACGCGGCTTTTGATCCGCGAAAACTCCCGTTCGCTGAGGGATATTTCCCCGTGATCCATGCAGACGTTCCCCCAATAAGCCAGCCATTCTGGCTTGCCTGTTATGCGATCAGCCGCTGCTTGGGGATGGCATCCTGCTCCCGCACCGCGTCAAACGCCTCCATCCGTCCGGCGAGCCGCTTGATCGCGGTCTCCCCGTCATCCAGAGTTGCGGTGATCGTATCGGTTTCATTGCTTAGATTGCGTAAATGCCCGCCCAGTGCCGCAATCATTTTTTGCAGTGATTGGGCATGGGCCAGACCGGTCTCGGCCTGGCCGCGGCCGCGGCTGACCACGCTGCGGATTTCCTTGGCCGACTTGTTGGTCAATTGCGCCAGCATGCGCACTTCATCGGCCACCACGGCAAAGCCCGCGCCCTTTTCTCCCGCCCGCGCCGCTTCCACCGCCGCATTGAGCGCCAATAGATTGGTGCGGAACGAGACATCCTCGATGGCCGCGATCATCTTGTCGATTTCGGCGGTCATCTGATCGATATCGCCGACAGCCGCATGGGTGCGTGCCGCTGCCAGTTCGGCCTCGCCGGCCAGTGTCCGCGCATCGCGCTCGGTGGCGCGCGCCCGCCGCACCAGCTCACCCCCGCGTTGCAGCGCCTGCCCGCCGGTTTGGAGATCATCGGCTGTGCCGCTGGCAAAGCCGGCAAATTGGGCGGCGCGATTTTCAAAGGCGCCAATCAGCTGGGCCACCGCGCCCAGCTTGCCCTCCAGCGCCTCGCGCGCTTCCACCGCATCGGCCAATTGGCTCTCCACGGCGGCGATGAAGTCGGCCAGTTCGCGCGCCTGCCGGCCCAGCGCGCCCACGCCCATCGGGCCAGCATCGCCCGCCATCACGCGATCGATCTGCTGGATGCCTTCATCCAACGCCTCGATGCCCCGATTAAGGCTCGCCAGCGCGCGATTGCTGGCCGCCATATCGGCCTCGAAGCGGAAGCCGGTCTGCCCGGCCGCCATGGCTGTTGCATAGGCGTCCAGGTCGTCATCTTCGATATAGCAACCGGCCGGGATCAGTTCGAGCAGGAAGCGCCCCGCCGCGATCGGCCGGCGCATCACCTCGAACCGCTTGGTGCCCAGCACCACCATGCCCTGTTCGGGCGCTCCGCCGCCCGATTTGAGATAGCCGCTGCCGAACAGCCCATCCAGCGTGCCGCCACCCACCGCCGCCGGCGCCAAGGCCCGCAGCCCGGCACTGGCCACGACAATGCCTCCGGCATCGTCGGCCACCAGCGCGCATTGATGTAGCGCCGCGATGCCGCTCTTGAAATGATGCGCCGCCTCGAGCCGCCGGTTCATCTTTTCCACGATATCGGTGATGGCCAATGGCCCCGCGGCGCGCTCGGTGAGCCCCGCCGCCAGTGCGATGGCGCCCAGCATGGTCTGCTCGCGCTGCGCCGCCAGCGCCACCGCCAGCACGGTGCCGCCAAAAGCCAATGCGGCCGCCAGCACACTGGCGCCGATCCAGGCAACGCCCCATCCCAATAACGGCAACAGGCCAAGCGCTGTGGCAAAGGCCACGAGCCACAGCCCGCCAGCAATCAGCGCCAGGCGCAGTGTGTGCATGGCACGCTTGATCCGCAAATCAGCCGAGGGTTAAACATGAAAAAACCCTAGCGCCGAATGGTTAATCAACTCTCTATGGCGGCCTAGCTGTGTAACACTTCGCTAAGCCAAGTTGATCGCAGGTAAAGTCCTAGAACAATTCGATATCGTCCACCGGCGGCCGCGCCACCACGCGCCGCTTGGCAATGGCGATTTCTTCTCGCGCCACATTGGCCCCCATATCGCTATCGAGCCGCTTGACGAAAGCCCGCCCCGAATGCGGCTTGAACAGCACGCGCCGCGCATAGGTGCCGCCCACATCCTGGCCGGCCAGCGCATAGCCTTCGTCATGCAGGAACTGGCGGACGAAGTCGATATTCTTGGCCCCCACATCATCGAGCGCCGCATTGATCTTGCCGCCGCCAAATACCTTGATCTCGAGATTGGCCTTCTTGCCGCTGCCCAGGCCCAAGACCTTGTTGATCAATTGCTCCATGGCAAAGGCACCATAGCGGGCCGAGGCGCCGTATCGATCGCGCGCCGCGCCCGATTGCTCGGCGAGCAGGAAATGGTTCATGCCCCCCACCAGGGCAACGCGATCGCGCACACAGGCCGAGATGCAGGACCCCAGGACGGTGGAATAGGTCAGGTCCGCCGCAGCGGACACGTGGCAATCGCCCTGGTGTACGGTGGTGACCACGCCGCGGTCGAATTCAGGCGGCAGTGAACTGGTCATGGACATAATAGGTGGTCAAAATCCGCTAGGCGCCTCTTGCCGCCATACTGGCGCAGAACTCGTTAGCCAATCGCTAACCACGTGCCCCTGAGCCCTTGTTCTTGTCCATTTCAGCAAGAAGAGCTTTAGAAAGATTGGGCTAGGGTGCCTGCCATCAGGGCTAGGGTTCTTCGACAATGTCACTTCAAAAACTCGCGCGAGAGTTGGACGAGACTGCGCGCCAAACCGCCTCCATGCTGGAGGGCATTACCGAAGCGCTCGACCTGTTGGCGGCCAACGGTCTCAAAAACGATCCCTCGATCAAAGAGGCCGTGCAGATGATCGTCACGGCCCTGCAGGGCCAGGACCGCATCGAGCAGCGCTGCCACAATATGGCACTTGCCGTGCGCCAATTCGCTCTGCTGCCGCCCACCGCGCCCGACAGCGTCTATGACGAAATCTGGGAAAGCCTGACCCTGGACGAACTGCGCGTCCCGGCCCTCTCCGGCATTGCCGCCCACCAGAGCCATGGCGACGCCGAACTGTTCTGACCCGCGTTAGCTGCGCAGGCCTGGCGCTTCCTGTCCGGTGCTCTGCACATATTCGGTATAGCCGCCGCCATAGACATGCACCCCCTCCGGCGTCAGCTCCAGCACCCGGTTGGACAAGGCGGCCAGGAAATGCCGGTCGTGGCTGACAAACAGCATCGTGCCTTCATAGGCACTGAGCGCCGTGATCAGCATTTCCTTGGTGGCGATATCGAGATGGTTGGTCGGCTCGTCCAGCACCAGGAAATTGGGCGGATCGAACAGCATCATCGCCATCACCAGCCGCGCCTTCTCGCCGCCCGAGAGCACCCGGCACTTCTTCTCGATCTCGTCGCCCGAAAAGCCAAAGCAGCCGGCAAGTGCCCGCAGCGGCGCCTGGCCCGCCTGCGGGAATGAGCTTTCCAGCTGCTGGAACACTGTCAGATCGCCATCGAGCACATCCATGGCATGCTGGGCGAAATAGGCCATCTTGACCGATGGCCCGCGCGACACGCTGCCCTGGTCGGGCTCGGCCGTGCCGGTCACCAGCTTGAGCAGCGTCGACTTGCCGGCGCCGTTGACGCCCATAATGCACCAGCGCTCGCGCCGCCGGACATGGAAATCAAGCCCGTCATAGATGGTGCGGCTGCCATAACTCTTGGAAACGCCCTTGAGCAGGGCCACGTCCTCGCCCGAGCGCGGCGCCGGGCGGAATTCGAAATCCACCACCTGGCGGCGCTTGGGCGGCTCGACGCGGTCGATCTTGTCGAGCTTCTTGACCCGGCTCTGCACCTGCGCGGCATGGCTGGCCCGCGCCTTGAAGCGGGCGATGAAATCGAGTTCCTTGGCCAGCATGGCCTGCTGGCGCTCGAACTGCGCCTGCTGGTTCTTTTCGGCAATCGCCCGCTGCTGCTGGTAGAATTCGTAATTGCCCGAATAGGAGGTCAGTGCGCCCGCATCGATCTCGATGATCTTGGTGCAGATGCGGTTCATGAATTCGCGATCGTGCGAGGTCATGAACAAGGCGCCGGTATAATTCTGCAGGAATTTTTCGAGCCAGATCAGGCTTTCGAGATCCAGATGGTTGCTCGGCTCGTCGAGCAGCAAGGCGTCGGGCCGCTGCAACAGAATACGGGCCAGCGCCACGCGCATCTTCCAGCCGCCCGATAGCGCGCCCACACCGCCGTCCATCATCTCCTGGGAAAATCCCAAGCCATCGAGCACTTCGCGCGCCCGCCCGTCGAGTGAATAGCCGTCCAGCTCCTCGAACTGGTGCTGCACCTCGCCATAGCGCTCGATAATGGCATCCATCTCGTCGGCCTTGTCGGGATCACCCATATCGGCTTCGAGCGCCCGCATCTCTGATATCAGCGCACTGACCGGCCCCGCCCCATCCACCACCTCGGCCACCACGGGGCGGCCACTCATCTCCCCGACATCCTGGCTGAAATAGCCGATGGTAATGCCCCGATCGGCCGAGACCTGGCCCTCATCGGGCTGTTCCTCGCCGGTGATCATGCGGAACAACGTGGTCTTGCCCGCGCCATTGGGCCCCACCAGCCCGACCTTTTCGCCCCGCAGCAGCGTGGCGGAGGCGTCGATGAAGACGATCTGCTTGCCATTCTGCTTACCGATGCTGTCGAGACGGATCATGGAGAAAAACCTGCGCGCTACGGCCCGCCCAAACGCGCGACCTGAAATCAAGGCCGACCGTTAAGCACCGACAGCGCGCGCGCGCAAGCCGGCACGACGCATTGACGCAATGCGAAAGAGCGCCCGCAGGCGCTCTTTTTTGTTTCAGGCGCCGAAGCGCTCGATCACCTCGGCCAGTGGTACCTGCCCCAGATGTGCGCCGGAGCCGGCGGGATGCTCGCCATTTTCGATGGCAGTCGCATAGATCACCGCCGGCTCGGCTTCGATGCGCCGGCGCACAGCCATAAGCTTGGGCCAGCGTTCCGGCTCGGCCACCCCGTGGAAATCCAGCCAGCGGGCGACGCCGATCAGCACACCATCGGCCAAGCTCGGCCGCTCTCCGACGAGGAACGGGGTATCTCCGATCATCGCCTCGAGCTTATCATGCCGGTTGATGACCAGCCCCCGGCCAAAGCGGCGTAGATTTTCCTGCAGCTCCGGATCGGGATTTTCCATTTCCAGCGCCGCCCAGAGCGGGGTGAAGGCGCCGGTAAAGCCGGTATTGATGAAGGCCATCAGCTGGTGCATGCGGTCGGCCTCGGGCGAACGCGGCTCAAAGCTGATGCGTCGAGCGCTATCGCGCGCTTCGAGCCAGGCGGCAATCGCCATGGTCTCGGTCAGAGGCCGCCCCGTATCGGTGATGAGAGCGGGGGTTTCATGTCGTGCATTGATGCGGGCATAGGATGGCTCGCGCATTTCGCCCAGCATGTCGACGCGGCTGAGACGATAGGGTTGCCCCAGCCATTCCAGCGCCGCGACAAGCCCCATCGAGCTTCCCGCCGGGAAGCCATAAACAAGGATCGGTTCCAATTTCAGTCTCCGTGATTGTGGTCACGCTGCGCAGCGAAACTGGAATTTAGGCATCCCCAACCCTAAGTAAATTACGCATGTTTTTGTAACCACCAGCGAGCCCAACCCGATGAAAGACCTCGTTTCCGCCTGCCCCATCGAGGATGTCATGCGCGTGCTGAGCGGCCGCTGGCCCACGCTGCTGCTCTATTACCTCAAGGACGGCACCAAGCGGTTCAGCGATCTGCAGCGCGACAACCCCAGTATTTCCCACCGCATGCTGACGCTGGAACTCCGCAAGCTGGAACAGGCCGGTATTATCAGTCGCACAGTGTTTGAAGGCTATCCGCTGCGGGTGGAATACGACCTGACCGAAGCCGGCCTCAAGCTGGTCCCATTGATCGACGCCCTGGGGGATTGGTGGCAGACCGCTGCGCCAGCCAGCAAGACGACCGCCACTGCGCCCCTCGAAATCGCCTGAGCTAGGCCCGGTCCCTCCCGAATGCGGCGAGGAACGTATCCACCCCTGCCGCAACAATCTCCCCCAGCACCGGGCGCGATAGCGGCTTGCGGCCATAGCCGCTGCGGTTGAGGGCTTCGGCGGTGACCAGCACCATGAATTGCCGCGCCGCCAATTGCGGATCGACCGCGCACAGCTGGCCGGTGGCAATCAATTGCGCCAGCTTGCCGGCCAGCGCATCGATATGCAGCTCGCGTTGATTGTCACCAGCCAATTCGGGAAAGCGCGCCACATCGGCCACCTGCACCCGCACAATGGCCCCGCCTTCGGCCGAAGTCATGCACGTTCCCAATGCCGCGCCCAGCGCCTCAAGCTCAGCCCGCAAATCGGTGGGGCGCGGATTCATCGACTGAACCGCTGCCATGACGCGCTCATTGGCCTGGGCCATGCCCTGCTTCATCGCGGCCACGAATAGCGCTCTTTTGTCGCCGAACCGATTATAAATGGTGGGCTTGGCCACCCCAGCGCGCTGCGCGATCTCATCGACATTGCCATCGGCAAAGCCGTCACGTCCGAAGATATCGAGCGCCGCCACCAGGATCGCCGCCTGCTTGCTCTCATGTGAATTGGTTATTGAAGCCATGCCGCATCTTACCATGGGGTTGCAAAATGTATACTCCAGCGTTAAATAAACTCATGAGTTCAAAAATCCAGATGAGATAGTTCAAATGGTTCAACCTGTCAGCCGTCTCGCCGCCGTCCTCGTGCCCGGGGGTCTGCTGGCCCTGCTCAACACCACCGTCACCGGCGTCGCCATTCCCGATCTGGTGGCCGATTTCGGCACCGATATCGCCACCGCCCAATGGGTCACCACCGCCTATATGCTGGCCGCCGGCATCGCCATTCCCCTGGGTGGCTGGGCGGCCTTCCGCTTCGGCATGCGCAACACCTGGCTGGTGGCGATGGCGCTGTTCACCCTGGGCTCGCTCGCCTCCGCCATGGCTCCCGATGTGATCAGCCTCTCGCTGGCCCGGGTGTTGCAAGGCGCCGGCGGCGGTGCGCTCGAGCCGCTCATGTTGACCGTTCTCGCCCAAGCCGCTGGCCCCCAACGCATGGGCCGCGTGCTCGGCGCTGCTTCCGCCGTCATGTCCATCGGCCCGCTGGCCGGCCCGGCTTTGGGCGGCATCGCCGTCGATACGCTGGGCTGGCGCTGGATCTATTTTCTATCGGCCGCCTTCGCCGCCCTCATCTTCCTCCGCAGTTGGTTCGTGCTCGAGCGCTCCAAGCCGCAAGTCTCCCAACTCGATCTGGTCGGCCTGGCCCTGGTCACCACAGCCACCGCGCTAGGCCTGTTCGGGCTAACCCATGCCGCGTCCCCGGCCGGCTTTGACGCGCTCGCCATCACCATGCTGGTCATCAGCGCCATCGCGTTCGGTCTTTTTGCCATCTGGGGCACCAAGCGCGGCGAGCAGGCCATTGTCGACCTCACCGCCTTCAAGGCAAAAGGCTTTGGCCCCGCCGTCTTCATCATGACCATGATGGGCGCCGCCGTGTTCCCGCTGTTTTTCGGTCTGCCGCAATTCTATCAGGGCGTTGCCGGCCTCAATGCGCTGACTGCGGGCCTGTTGATGATCCCCTATGGAATGGGCAATCTCGTGGTCATGCCGCTGGCCGGCTGGCTCAGCGACCGTTTCGACGCCCGCCGCATCGTCTGGGCCGGCGCCGGCCTGACCCTCTTCGCCTTCGGCGTGCTGCTGACCACCGGCCCCACCACGCCCCTGGCGCTATTTGCCGCCCTGTCGCTCGCCATCGGCATCGGCCTGGGCGCCATTGCCAGCCCTAGCGTCTCGTCCATGTATCGTGCCCTGCCGCCTTCTCTGGTCAATGCCGGCAGCACGATCCTCTTCGTCGTGCTGCAATTGGGCGGCGCGCTGGGCGTAGCCGTGCTGGTGCTGTTGATGGGCGGCACTGCCTGGACGACGGCAATCGGCACCATGCCCTTCGCCGCCCCCATAGTCGCCGCCACCGCAATCGCGCTGGCCGGCACCTGGCTCGCCAAGGTCAAGACCACCTAAGCCGTCAGCTTGCTCAAAATCTGGGTGTAATGCGGATTGGTCATGATCCCCAGCACATTGCCAAACGGGTCGATGACCGAGGCCGTGACAAAGCCCGTCTCGCCTCGTTTGGTGATCGGATCATACTCCACGGCACCCGCCGCGATCAGCCGCTCGAAGGCCGCATCAATGTCATCGACCTGCCACAACACGATGGCGCCGCCCGGGCCGGGCTGCATCTGGCCCGGCGCATATTTGCGGTCGATAATGCCGAATTCATGCTCATAATCGCCGATGCGGAATTCGATATAGGCCGGGTTCTGCGCATTGGGCATCTGGAAATAAGCTTCGACGCCAAAGAGCTTGGCATACCAGTCGCGTGCCGCCCCCACATCATCGGCCCAGAAATTCACCGTCGCCATGCCACGCAGAAAATTCGTGTTCGTCATTTCCGTGTTCCCGTCTAAGTGTTGTTGACCCCCTCACAATGCGGCCGGGCATGCGCGAAGTATTCCATAAACCCGCAGACCAATACGAAGCGCGCGGCCGGCTCGATCCGCTCGGCTTTCGCCGTCATGTCGATTTCCGTACCGAAGCGCCACCGCCCGACTTGGCCCCCTTCATCGAGCATTTTTGGATCATCAGCTGGGAAGCGACACTCGATAGCTATGGCTCCGAAGAAGTCATGCATCGCCCCTATGTCGATATTTTCATCTCAGCGCAGGCGTCCGGCATCCAGGGCACCTTTAGCGGCCGCCGCACCTATCTGGCCGCCGGCACCGGCCGGATCGTGGGCGCCCGCTTCCGCCCCGGCGCCTTCCATGCCTTCTGGCCCGGCGCTCTCGCCGAACTGCAAAATAAAATCGTTGATTTGCAACGGGTCTTCCCCCAAGCGGACGCCGCCTATCTCGCCCGCGTCTCGTCGCTCGATGACGAAGCGGCCGTAGCGGCCCTCATCGCCCTGCTCCGCACCCGTGAACCGCAGCCCGATCCCAATATCGAGTTGATCAACCAGATCATCGCCGCCATTGAAACCGCAGACGGCCCACAAACCGTCGCCGCCCTCGCCTCAGAATTCGAACGCAGCGAACGCTGGGTGCAGCAATTGTTCCGCGACTATCTCGGCATCGGCCTCAAATGGCTGTTGCAACGCCACCGACTCCTGGCCGCCGCCGCCCAGATTCGCGATACCGCCAAGCCCGACTGGACCGCCATCGCCTATGATCTGGGTTATGCCAGCCAGGCCCATTTCAACACCCATTTCAAAAAAGCCCTGGGCCGCACGCCAACCCAATACAAACTCTGGACCAGCCGCACGCCCTGAGCCAAAAACAAAGGGCGCCACGGGGCGCCCTTTTGCATTCCGATGCTGCTGAACGCCTTAGGCGTCCATCTTGGCGCCCGACACCACGGCGTGCAGGTCGATCAGCCCGACCATGCGGCTGTCATGGGTCACGATGCCATTGAGCAATTCGGTGTCGATCGAATTGCCTTCGGGTACATTGTGGATGTCGTCGCGCGAGACGGTCAGGATATCGCTCACCGCATCGACCAGAATGCCGACCCATTTGTCGCCCACGCTCATCACCACCACGACATGGTTCTTGGTGGGCGAGGTCTGGCCGTCGCCGAAGCGGGCGCGCAGATCGAAGATCGGCACGATCGTGCCGCGCAGATTGATTACGCCGCGCACGAATTCGCGGGTATTGGGCAGAGGCGTCGCCCCGTTCCAGGCGCGGATTTCGCGCACTGTGGTGATCTCAACCCCATAGGTCTGCTCGCCGATCGAGAAGGCGATCAATTGCAGGCTATTGTGGGCGGCCACGGTCTTGTCGCCGATATCGTCCCGAAGCCCGAGCGCTTCCATGGTTTTTGCCTTTCTGCCGTCCTTCTGGATGGCTACGCAGTACTGACAGTTTTCCGGGCAGCCTAGGCTGCGGTTTTATGCATCAACGTGGTCTTGAGCCCCTGCACGTCCACGATCAGCGCGACATTGCCGTCGCCCAGGATCGTGCCGCCGGCAATGCCCTCGACCCGTTCGAAATTCTCTTCCAGCGATTTGATGACAACCTGCTGCTGGCCGATAATATCATCGACGATCAGCGCCACCTTGTGGCTGCCCTCGGCCTCGCACAGCACGACGAAGCGGTTATCCGCCTCGGTCTGGGTGTTGAGGGCAAAGCGTTCGGCCAGGTCAATGACCTGCACATATTCGCCCCGCACCTGCAGCACCTTGCCACCGCTCGGCACCCGCTCGAAGGCGGCGCGCGAACATTGGATGGTTTCCACGATCGAGGAGAGCGGCACCACATAGGGCGAGTCACCGACCTTGACCAGCATCACATCGAGCACCGCCAGGGTCAGCGGCAGGCGCAGCGTCATGCGCGTGCCCTTGCCGGTCCAGCTCCGCACATGCACCGAGCCGCCGATCTTCTTGATATTACTCAGCACCACATCCATGCCGACACCGCGGCCGGAAATGTCGCTGACTTCGCTGGCCGTCGAAAAGCCCGGTGCAAAGATCAGCTGATCGATCTGCTCGTCGCTCGGATTGACGTCCGCCGCCACAATGCCCTTGTCGCGCGCTACAGCCAGCACGCGCTCGCGATTGATGCCGCCGCCATCGTCCTCGACGATGATCAGGATGTTGCCGCCGGCCTGCTCGGCGCTGAGTCGGATCGTGCCGATTTCACCCTTGCCGCGCGCCGCGCGCTTATCCGGCGTTTCGATGCCGTGATCGGCCGAATTGCGCACCATATGGGTCAGCGGATCGCTGAGTTGCTCGATCACCGTCTTGTCGATTTCGGTGTTCTCGCCAATGGTCTCGAGCTTGATCTTCTTGCCCGTCTTCTGCGCCAGCTCGCGCACCAGGCGCGGCATGCGCGAAAATACCGATTTGACCGGCTGGGCGCGGATCGCCATCACCGAATCCTGCAGACCGCGCGTGGTCTGGGCCAGAACCTCGAGCCCGCGCACCAATTCGGTATAGCGGGCGCGCAAAGTCTCATCCATCTGCTGGGTTAGCATGGATTGGGTGATGACCAATTCGCCCACCATATTGACCACGCGATCGACCTTATCGAGATCGACGCGGATCGACTGCACGCCAACGCTGCGCGCGCCAGTATCGTCGGGATCGGCAGCAGGTGCCGCCGGCTTGAGCGCCTCAGGCGCGCGCCGCGCCACCACTGGCGCACTCGGCTTGATCGTTTCGGCCAGCGCGGCAAAACTGAGCGCCGGTGTTTCCTCGACCGGTGCCTGCGTCGCAATCGGCTCGGCAGCGGCCGGGCTCTCCAGCGCGAAATCGAGCAAGGCTTCGACCTCGTCATCGGCCAGCGCCAATAGGTCGGAAAGGCCGGCCTCGGGTGCCGCTATCGGCGCCGCCTCGGCCAGATCGAACGTCATATCGGCGCCCAGCTGCACCACTGAAATATCGCAGTCGCCCTCGACGAATTCGAACACTTCCCGGATCATCGCTTCGGTCAGCGCTGGCGAGATCAGGGTGATCTCCCACGAGCAATAGACGGCAAACGGCTCGAAATCCGACAGCGGCGGAATGTCGCCGACAATGGCGCGCACGCTCATCTCGCCCAAAGCCGCCAATTCACGGAACAGCAGCAGCGGATCATTGGCGCGGGCATACAGCGCCTGGTGCGGCCTGAAATTGATTTCCCAATGCCCGGGCTCGGGAGCCATTGGCGGCGCGTCGAACGCGTCGCTCGCCACGGCTTCGTCTTCATCGTCGAAATTGACCATGACCGGGGTAAATTCGATGTCGAAATCGTCGATCGGCTCGCCGCCCTCGTCATCCTCGGAAGCCGCATCGCCCCGCGCCAGCGCATCGAACCGCGCCTTTTCGTCCATGCCATAATCGGCCGGCAGCACGTCCCCGGTCTGCACCGCCTTGACGTGATCGGCCACGATATCATTGGCGCGGATACACAGCGTGACGACGTCGTCGCTCATCTCGATGCGGCCGTCGCGCACATAGTCGAGCAGCGTTTCATAGGCATGGGCAAAGCCCACCAGCGCCGAAAAGCCGAAGGCCCCGGCCCCGCCCTTGATCGAATGGATGGCGCGGAACACGGCATTGAGCCGGTCGGCATCGCGCTCGCCTGCTTCGATGGCGGCGAATTGTTCCTCGAGCTCGGTCAGCAGCTCGGAACACTCGTCAAAATAGGTGGCCTTGAAGTCGTCGAGATCGCTCATCTGCGCTTATTCAACCCTTCTGGGTTCTCGGCTTATAAAAACTAGTGGACGACGCGATGGATGACGCTGATCAGCTTTTCGGGGTCGAACGGCTTGACGATCCACCCCGTGCCGCCCGCGGCCTTGCCCTGGTCGCGCTTGTCCTGGCTGGTTTCGGTGGTCAGGATCAGGATGGGCAGGCTCTGGTGCTGGCCGGTGGCCCGCACATGGCGGATGAATTCAATGCCATCCATCACCGGCATGTTGATATCGGTGATGATGACGTCGAAATCCTGGGTCTTGAGCAGGTCAAGCCCCTGCTTGCCATCCTCGGCCTGCAGCACCTCAAACCCCGCATTGGATAGGGTGTGGTGCAGCATCGCCAGAATCGTGCGCGAATCGTCGACCGTCAGAACCCGCAAAGCCGTCATTATCTCATCATCCCCTTGAACTGGGCGCCAAGGCCCAGGCGCTCGATCGCTGCGGTCATGGCCGCGCTCGGCTGCAAAATGGTAAAATCGAAATTGTTGCGCTGGGCGGTCCCGGCGGCGCTGATCAGCATGAAGAGGGCATTAGTCGACACCCGCTGCACCCCGTCGGCTGCGACAGAAACGGAGCCATCCTCCACGGCGTCGAGCAGCCCGTCCCGGATCGCATCAAGCGAGTCCAGGTCCACGACCGCAGGCAAAGCGACGGTTTTCTTGGCCTTGCTGACCATGATGATTGACTGCCCCCGGAGTACTTCTCCGATGCGCAGTCTCCCTTGGAACGGTTTAAGAAGTGCTAAGCGGATCAACGGTTCCCGCCCGTTTCTGGCGTAATGCGGCATTGATGCCCTTGCCGGATGGGTCGGGAGGGGGATAACCCATCGGGTAAACCTGTTCTGGAACTGCCATGACCACCAATATCGCCCTCACCGGGCTGGCCCGCGACCTCGCCGCCCGCGCTGAAACTGGCAAGCCGATCCGCGTCGGCGTCATCGGCTCGGGCGAAATGGGCACCGACCTCGTCACCCAGATGAGCCTGATGGCTGGCATCGAAATGGCGGCGATCGCCACCCGCCGTCCCCATACGGCGCTGCACGCCATGACCATTGCCTATGGCGAGGATTCCAAGGGCAAAGTCGCCGACAGTCCCGCCCAGGCGACCGCCGCCATCGAAGCGGGCAAGATCGCCATCACCTCGGCCGAAACTCTGGTCACCACCCCCAATATCGACGTCGTCATCGACGCCACCGGCAAGCCGGGCGTCGCCGCCGATTACGACCTGCTCGCCATGGAACATGGCAAGCATCTGGTGATGATGAATGTCGAGGCTGACGTCACCATCGGCCCCTATCTCAAGGCCCAGGCCGATCGCCTCGGCGTCGTCTATTCCGTGGGCGCGGGGGATGAGCCCAGTTCCTGCATGGAGCTGATCGAATTCGTTTCCGCGCTCGGCCTGCCCATCGTTGCCGCCGGCAAGGGCAAGAATAATCCGCTCAAGCACGACGCCGTGCCCGACGACTATCGGGACGAAGCCACCCGCCGCAATATGAACCCGCGCATGCTGGTCGAATTCGTCGATGGCTCCAAGACCATGGTCGAAATGTGCGCCATCGCCAATGCCACGGGGCTGGTCCCCGACGTTCCGGGCATGCACGGCCCCGCCGCGGACCGCGACGACATGGCCAAGGTGCTGATCCCCAAATCCGATGGCGGCATTCTCAACAAAATGGGCGTGGTGGATTTCACCGTCGGCAAGGGCGTTGCCCCCGGCGTATTCGTCATCGTCAAACCCGAGCATCCCCGCATCATCGAGCGCATGGATGATCTCCATATCGGGCACGGACCCTATTACGCCTTCTTCCGCCCCTATCACCTGACCAGCCTTGAAGTCCCGCTCACCGCTGCCCGCATCATGTTGCAGGGCAAGCCCGACATGGTGCCCCTGCCCAATCCCGTCGCCGAAGTCTGCGCCGTCGCCAAGCGCGATCTGGCCGTGGGCGAGACCTATGACGCCATCGGGGAAACCTGCTACCGCTCCTTCACCATGACAGTGGGCGATGCCCGCGCCAAAAAGGCCGTCCCCGTCGGCCTGCTCGAAGGCGGCAAGGTCACCGCAGCCGTCAAGAAGGGCGAATTGCTCACCGCCGCCAACAGCCAGCCCGACACATCCACCCGCCTCTTCGCCCTGCGCCAATTGCAGGACAAGATGCTGGGCCTGATCTGATCCCGCCCGACTGGAGTATTCCGATGCGCCCTCTTGCCCTCGCCCCGCTCGCGCTTGCCCTGCTGGCCGCTCCAGCCTGGGCGCAGGTCGAGGAGCCCGTGCCCACCGACTGCACGAGCCTGTTCGATACTTTGGGCATGCTGACGCGCGGCCCCGACAGCCGCATCGAGGACACGGCGACCGGCTGCATGGTCACCAATACCTATTTCGGAGCATCCTATTCCCGCACGGCCATCGGCCAGATCACGCTGGAAGTTGACGACCTGTTCGGCGCCATTGCCGGCCATAGCCGCCCGGCCAGGCTGGAGCTGAGCGTCACCAATGTCCGCGTCTCGCCCGAAATGGATGAGAGCCCCCTGACCGCCTATCTCCTGGAAACCCAACAGGCCCCGTTCGACCTGCACCTGGCCTATTTCTGGGACGAAGCGAGCGGGGATTTCACCCTCGACGATCTGAGCATGATCATGCCCGCGCTGGGCAGCCTCACGATCAAGGCCCGGCTCGCCGGCGTGAGCGACATCCCCGATGCGCCCGCCGAGCCCACCGACTACCTCCGCGGCAATGTCGAAAAGCTCAGCCTGACGCTCGACAATCGGGGCCTCTTTACCGCCTTCGCGGTCCCGGTTCTCGTGGGTAACCTGCCCTATGACGAGGACCCGCGCCCCGCCATTGCCGCCACGCAGAAAACCATCATCGCGCTGATCGAGGCGCAGCCCGAGAGCCAGATCAGCGCCAGCTCTAAGGCCGTATTGACCCGCTTCGTCAATGATTTCCCCAAGCCCAACGGCTTCTACCAGTTCGAGATCACCCCCATCGGCGCCCCGGTCTCGCTTGAAAGCCTGATCGCCCCCAATGACGACATGGTGGGGCTGCTGGAACTGCTCGCCAGATTCAACCTCAGCGCCGAGTTTAAGGAATTGCCGGCCGAGTAGACGACCGGCAACCGCGAGCCCCGATCCGCCTCCCT
>UCAU01000003.1:127058-225576 GCA_900470445.1 Hyphomicrobiales bacterium
GGGGGGGGGGTGTCGAGCTCTCCACCGGCATAAAGCTCATGGATGGCGCTACACCCCCACCCTAGCCCTCCCCACAAGGGGGAGGAAATTGGATCGCGGCTCTCTAACCGTTATCCCCGCAACACCACCTTGCCCTTGCGGCCTGGCTCGTCGCTGGCCTTCACCGCCTCGGCAATCTGCTCCAGGTCGAACACGCCATCGACCGGCAGGTCCAATTCACCCTTGGCCGCGAGCGTCACCAGTTCGCCCAGCATGCGCCCGATATCGGCCGCGGGCAGATTGGGCTTCATGCCCCAAAAGCCGCGCACCTTCATCTGCCGGAACAGCAGCGAGCCGGGCGTGATGCGCAGCGGTCGCCCCGTCATGGCGCCGAAATTGACCAATTCGCTGCCATCCGCCATCACCGAAAACAATTGCTCAGGCCCGTCGCCACCCAGCGAATCCAGCCCGCGCACGATCGCCGCGCCGCCGGTAACCGCCTTCACCTGCTCCTGCCAATCTTCGTTCGCGGTCGACACCACAGTGTTCATGCCCAAAGCCGCCAGCTCCGCCACGGTCTCGTCGCGCCGCACCAGGCTCACCACATGAATGCCCTGCTCGGCGGCAAACCGCGCCACCAGCTTGCCCACCGCGCCATTGCCGGCATTCTGCACCATCCATTGCCCCTTCTGGATGCCCAGATCGGCAATGATCATCTTGGCGCTGAGCGGCATGGACACCAGCTGGCACGCCGTTTCGTCGCTCACCCCATCGGGCACCGGCACGACTCGCGCCGCCTCGACCAGATAATAGTCTGCCCACGTCTGGCTCGCCCCGCCAGCCACGCGCTGCCCGACCGCAAGATTACTCACACCCTCGCCCAGCGCCTCGACCACGCCGACGGCTTCGGTGCCGCCTACCCAGGGCAGCGGCGGCTTGACGCCATAAAGCCCCGCCACCGTCATCAGATCGTGGTTATGGATCGGGGACAGCGACATCCGCACCAGCGCCTGCCCGGCGCCCGGCACGGGTCTGTCCCGCTGCCCGACCTTGAGCACCTGCTCGGGCACGCCATATTTCTCGAACACCACGCTACGCATCTGATCAACCTTGTCTTTATCAAAGCCGCCAATTTAGGCCGGCAAACTGGCGCGACAATGGCACAGGCCACCATGCCGCACCATTGCGGTCTCCAGCACGTGACTTGATCGCCGCCCGCACTTGGCATAAATCCTGACTAGTTTATTCAGGAATACACGAGACGAGCCATGTCCAGCCTCACCGATGCCCGCGCCCCGCAACGCGTCCGGCACGAAACCCGCATGCGCCTGCTCGAGGTGATCGATGTCAGCGACATTACCCCGCTGATGCGCCGCATCACGCTTAAGGGCGACATGGCAGGCTTTGCCTCAGCCGGGCACGCCGACCACATCAAGGCTTTCTTCTTTCCCGAGGGCGTCGCGCCCATGCTGGCCCCGATTGGCCCGCGCGGTGCCGAATTCCCCGAGGGCATGCGGCCCGAAATGCGCGACTATACCCCGCGCTATTTCGACGTGGCCGCCGGCACGCTGGTGCTCGATTTCGTGCTGCATGGCGATGGCCCCGCCTCCAGCTGGGCCGCCAAAGTGGCTCTGGGCGACAAGCTGGTCATCGGCGGCCCGCGCGGCTCGCTCGTCATTCCCGCCGCCTTCGACTGGTATCTGCTGGCCGGCGACGAAACCGCCCTTCCCGCCCTGGGCCGCCGCATCGAAGAACTCCCCGCCGGCGCTAAGATCATTGCCGTCATCGAGGTGGATAGCCTCGCCGAGGAACAGCATTTCGAAACCGAGGCCGATCTCGTCCTGCATTACGTGCACCGCAACGGCCAGCCCGCCGGCACCACGAGCCTCATCCTCGACACACTGCGCGAGATCGAATTTCCGACCGGCGACGCCTATGCCTATATCGCCGGCGAAAGCTCCATGAGCAAAGCCGTGCGCATCCACCTCACCGAGCAACGCGGCTTCAATCCCGAATGGGTCAAGGCCGCCGGCTATTGGTTGCTCGGGGTGGCCGACGCCCACGAGGCGCATTGAGAGGGTACCCGCTACGCCAAAATCACCCGCTCGCACAGCACCATGATCGCCGCCCGCAAGCTCGCCTCGTCGCGATAACTCCGCCCGATTCCCGACGCCGCCGCAATCACCAGCCGCGCCAGATCCCGCGGCTGCGCGATCCCCGCCTCGTCCAGCACGGCGGTGAACTTGTCCTCCACCGCCTGGTCGAGCGCCTGGTATTGTGCCGGCTGGCGCGCCTGTTCGGTGTAAATCTCCTCGGCATGGGGCGAGCCATCGAGCAAATGCAGCATTAGGCCATATTTATCCGCCAGCGCCCGCCCGATCCGCACCGCTGCCGGGCCCTCGCTCGCCAGCCCCCCATCGATCGCCTGATGGATTTCCCCGGCCATGGTCTCGACCAGCGCGTTGAACACCGCGTCCTTGTCGGCAAACTGGGCATAAAGCGTCGGCTTGGCTACATGCGCCGCCCGCGCAATGGCCTCCATCGTCGTGCCGCGCAAGCCATTGCGCAGAAACAAATCCCGCGCCGCGACCAGCATGCGCTGGCGCTTTTCGGCCACGCGATCGGGCATGGGCAGATTCATTTTGCGGTCCACACTTGAACGAATTGAACGATTACCATATCTTTCGTTCAATTCCATTGGAGAAAATCAATGTCCGACCGCGTCCTTCTGACTGGCATATCCGGATTTCTGGGCGGCCATATCGCCCTGCAATTGCTCGCCGCCGGCTACACCGTGCGTGGCAGCGTGCGCAGTCTAGACAAGGCCGACAAGGTGCGCCAGACGCTGCTGAAGGCCGGCGCCGATATCACCAGGCTCGAATTCGTCGCCCTCGACCTGCTGAAGGACGATGGCTGGGACGCGGCCATGGCCGATTGCCGCTATCTGCAACATACCGCCTCCCCCTTCGTGCTGCGCACCCCGAAAGACCCCGATGATCTGATCCGCCCCGCCGTCGAAGGCACGCGCCGCGCCGTTTCGGCCGCGCTCGCCGCCAATGTCGAGCGCATCGTGCTCACCTCCTCCATCGCCGCCATGCAATATGGCCACGCCAATTACGATCGCCTGCTGACCGAGGCCGATTGGAGCAATCTCGATAGCCCGCAAACCCCCGCCTATCCGCGCTCCAAGACCCTGGCCGAGCGCGAGGCCTGGTCGTTGGTCGACGCCGCCGGGCGGCACGATGACCTGGCCGTCATCAATCCCGCGGCCATCCTTGGCCCCCTGCTCGACGAAGATCCCGGCACCTCCGCCGTGATGGTGCAGCTCCTGCTCGACGGCAAATTGCCCGCCGTGCCGGCCATTTCCATCGCCATTGTCGATGTGCGCGACGTCGCCGCCCTCCACGTCGCCGCCATGACCGATCCGGCCGCCGGCGGCCAGCGCTGCGTCGCGGCGGTGCAAACCGTCTCCATGGCCCAACTCGGCCAATTGCTCAAACCCGCCTTCCCCAACCGCCGCATTCCAACCCGCACCCTGCCCGATTGGCTGGTGCGCATTGTCGGCCTCTTCAACCGCGACATCGGCGACAATGTCTCCGAACTGGGCACCCCCAAGCGCTTCAACGCCCACCGCGCCCCCACCCGCCTCGGACGCCCGCTGATCGGCGTACAGCAAGCCGCCATCGCCACCGGCAAAAGCCTGGTGGAGCACGGGCTGGTTTAGCCAAACCACCCCTTGCCCAAACCCCAAATATTGTCCTATCAACACGGGGTCGGAACGGGGCTGTAGCTCAGTTGGGAGAGCGCGTCGTTCGCAATGACGAGGTCAGCGGTTCGATCCCGCTCAGCTCCACCATTCCGGCTCCTGTAGCGGCACCGGTGCGCACCCAGCCCCCTTATCCCTGCTTGACCTCTGCCAGCAGCCAGTCGCGGAATGCGCGGACTTTGGGCTGGCGGATCGCGGCGGGAGGGTGGACCAGATAGAAGCTGGAGGGTGATTTGAGGGCGTGCGCGAAGGGGCGCACTAGCCGGCCAGCAGCGAGGTCGGCGGCGACCAGCATGGTTCGCCCCAACACTACCCCCTCCCCCTGTGCGGCCGATTCCATCGCAAAGGTGGCTGAGTCAAAGGCGATCCCGCCATGCGGGTCGACGCCCTCCACCCCCGCACTGCTGAGCCAACGCGCCCAATCGATCGGGAAGCTGTCATGGATCAGCGTGTGGTGCTTGAGATCATCCGGCGTGCGGAGCGGGTGCGGCCCCTCGAGCAGCTTTGGGCTGCATACCGGGAACACCTCCTCGCCGGTGAGGAATTCCGCCGTCAGCCCCGGATAATTGCCGCCGCCATAGCGAATGGCCACATCGATCCCGTCGCCCAGAAAATTGGTCAGCTTGCCGCTGGTTGAAACCCGCACATCGATGTCGCCATGCGCGCGGTGAAAACGGTAGAGGCGCGGCACCAGCCACCGCCCGGCAAAGCCGTCCGAGGTGCTCACATTCAAGGTCGGGCTCGAATAGCGCGCCGTCGCCGCAGCGGTGGCGGCCGCCAATTGCTCCAGTGTCTCGCGCACCGCCCGCGCATAGGGCTCGCCCACTGCCGTCAGGCTCACTGATCGCGTCCCGCGCTCGAAAAGCTGCACGCCCAGCTGGTCCTCCAGATTCTTGATCGCCCGGCTGATCGCGCCATGGGTGACATGCAGCTCATCGGCGGCCTTGGAAAAACTCAGCAGCCGCGCCGCCGCCTCAAAGCTTGGCAGGGCCGTGAGAAGCGGCAATTTCCGCGCCATGCGCATCTCCTCAATCTGTGAGTTCTACTCACAGATTGTCGCCGATAACTCGTTTGTCGTCCAGGCCTTAAAGCGCCATTCTCTGGGTCGTAGCCGGTCATTCACCACCTTGCACCAGCAGACTGATGTGACTGTTGCTCCCGCTTACATCGGCCATAAGGCCATTTTTGAGATCAAAGGAGAGACGATCATGAGCACCAAACATGCATTTGCGTCCGTCACCCACGTCCTGGCCGGCATGAGCGGCCGTATCCGGGCTGCGCGCAGCCGGCGCCAGACCGAGCGGGTATTTGCCCGCTTTTCCAATCACGAACTCGCCGACATGGGTTTCGAACGCGATTGGGACGGCTCGGCCTATCGCCCCTCCGACTATCGCTGAGCCCCCAGTCCACGGCGCCTCGGATCGCCGCAGGGGGACGTGCCACACACCAAATGGAGAACGAACATGGCGACGATCCATCCCTTCCTCTGGTTCAACACCGACGCACAGCAGGCGCGTGATTTCTATCTTTCGGTGTTCAAGAACAGCAAGGCGCTGCACACCACCGAACTCACCGATTGGGTAGCGGGAACCAACAAGACGGTGCCTCACGCCACTTTCGATTTCGAGCTGGAAGGCCTGCATCTGACCGCGCTCAATGCCGGGCCGCAGCCGCCCTTCAACACCAGGCTCTCGCTTTACATCGAGACCCAGGACCAGGCCGAGACCGACTATTACTACCAGGCGCTCACCGCTGGCGGTGGGCGCGAACAACCCTGCGGCTGGCTCACCGACAAGTTCGGCGTCTATTGGCAGGTCATTCCCGAAGCCCTGCCGCGGCTCAGTTCCGATCCCGATCGCGCCAAAGCCGACCGGGTTCGCCAGGCCATGTACGGCATGCACAAGATCATCATCGCCGATCTCGAAGCCGCCTATGCCGGTCAGGCCTGATCCCCGAAACCCCCAATTTTGACAAGGAGCCTTTCATGGAAACGCTCGTGAACCAGACCATCATTATCGTCGGCGGCAGCTCGGGCATTGGCCTCGGCATTGCCCGGGCCGCACTCGACAGCGGCGCCAATATCGTGATCACCGCCCGCTCGGCCGACAAACTGCAGGCCGCCCAGCGCAGCCTCAATGGCGGCGATCGCGTCAAGGCCATTGCCGCCGACATGACGGCGGAAGCCGACATTGCCCGCCTGTTCGAGGAGGTCGGTGCCTTTGATCACCTCGTATCGACCGCCGGAACCTTGCCACCCGGCGATCCCATCGGCCAAACCGACATGGCGGGCATGCGCGCCTTTGTCGACAACAAGCTGATCGGCGCCATCATACTTGCCAAATACGCCGTGCAGGGCCTGCGCCCGGGCGGCTCCATCACCTTCACCTCGGGGATCAACAAGGATAAGCCACCTGTTCCCGGCGGCTCGGTGGTCTCCGCCATTGCCGGCTCCTTCAGCTATTTCGCCCGCGCGCTGGCGCTCGAGCTGGCGCCGACCCGGGTCAATATCGTGTCGCCCGGCTGGGTCGATACGCCTATGTGGGACATCCTGGGCGACGCCAAGGCCGGCTATTTCGCCGATATGGCCGCCCGCCTGCCGGCGCGAAAAATCCCCACTGCCGCAGACGTCGCCGCCGCCTATATCTACCTCATGCAAAGCGACGTTACGACGGGCGAAACCCTGCGCGTCGATGGCGGCCACAACCTGATCTAATCCGGAGCCTTGGCGGGGCAGCCCTACTTCCCCGCCGCAAATCCCGCCAGCACCCGCACCCAGGCCCGGATGCCGCGGTGGAAGCTTTCGAGGTCATATTTCTCGTTCGGGGAGTGGATCGCGTCGTCCACATGGGCGAAGCCGATCAGCAGGGTGTCGAGGCCAAGGATCTTCTTGAAATCGCCCGCTACCGGGATCGAGCCGCCTGCGCCGGTGATCACCGCCGGCTTGTCCCATTCGCCCGACAGGGCCGTCAGCGCCTGCCGCAGATATTTGCCGTCGGCCGGCACCGTAATGGCGGGGGAGCCGCCATGCGGGGTGAATTTGACCGAGCAATCGGCGGGCACGCGCTCCTCCACATGCTTGCGGAAGGCGGCGCGGATTTTGGCCGGGTCCATGTTCGAGACCAGGCGGAAGGAAATCTTGGCACTGGCCTTGGCGGGGATCACGGTCTTGAAGCCGTCCCCAGTATAGCCCCCGATCATGCCATTGATTTCGCAGGTCGGCCGCGACCACAGCATTTCGAGTACGCTGCGGCTCTGTTCGCCCGCCTTGAGCGACAGGCCCGCCTCGCCCAGAAACGCCTTTTCGTCAAAACCCAGCCCGTCCCACTGCGCCCGCAATTCCGGGGAAATCTCGGCCACGTCGTCATAAAAGCCCGGCAGGGTCACGCTGCCGTCGGGGGCGCGCAGGCTGGCGATAATTTCGGCCAGCACCTGATTGGGATTGCGCGCCGCATTGCCGAACATGCCCGAATGCAGGTCCTTGTTGGCGCAGGTAATTTCCACCTCGTCGGCCACCAGCCCCCGCAGCATGGTGGTAATCGAGGGCGTCTGGCGGTCCCACATATCAGTGTCGCAGACCAGGGCAATATCGGCCGCCGCCAGCTCGGCTTTGTTGGCCTCCATGAAGGGCGGCAGGTTCTTGCCGCCGCTTTCTTCCTCGCCTTCGAGCATGAGCGAGACCTGCACCGGCAGGCTGCCGGTCACCGCCTTCCAGGCGCGGCAGGCTTCGATAAAGGTCATCATCTGACCCTTGTCGTCCGAGGCGCCGCGCGCCACGATGATCTTGCGGCCCTGCGCATCGTCCTTCAGCACCGGCTCGAACGGATCGGTATGCCAGAGGTTGAGCGGATCGACTGGCTGCACGTCATAATGGGCGTAAAACAGCACATGCGGGCCCTCGGTTGCCGGCCCATGCGCCACCACCACCGGATGCCCCGGCGTCGGCCGCGCGGCCGCGTCAAAGCCCAGCCCGCTCAATTCCCCCACGATCCAGTCGGCCGCCCGCTGGCACTCGGCCGCAAAGGCCGGATCGGTGGAAATCGACTTGATGCGCAGCAGCGCCTTGAGCCGCTCGAGGCTCTCATCGAGCCCGGCATCCACCTGGGCGAGAACGGCATCGAGGCTGGCTTGGCTGGTCATGGCAATATTCCGATCGAAAAGATTCGGGCGCGACCATGGCGCAGCCGCCCTGCTTCTGTCCACCCTCATCGCCGCTGCTGCTATTGTACTACTAATGCGCCCCGACTAGTTTGGCCTCCTGGCCCGGAACGGGTCTGGGAGACCTTTGCGGTGAAAGACAGCAATGCGAGCGTGGCGCGGCATTCGGGCGAATTGATCGCGGCCCTGTCCGGCCGCCGGCCCTCGCGCAATCTGCATTCCGATGTGATGTGGCGGCTGGGCCTCGCCATCGTCTCGGGCCGCTATGCCGAAGGCTCCATCCTGCCTGCCGACAGCGAATTGCTCGCCGAATTTGGCGTCTCCCGCACTGTGCTGCGCGAAGCGCTCAAGAGCCTTGCCGCCAAGGGCATGATCGAGGCCCGCGCCCGCATCGGCACCCGCGTGCTGCCGCGCGGCCGCTGGAACCTGTTCGATAGCGATGTGCTGGCCTGGCATTTCGAACTGGGCCCCGACGTCACCTTCCTGCGCAGTCTCTCCGAAGTGCGCATCGGCATCGAAATCGAGGCGGCGGCCTTGGCGGCCGAACGGCGCAACCCGGAACAGGCACAGGACCTGCTCGAGCTGGCCGACCAGATGGGCACCGCCGAAACGCCCGCGGAATTTGCCCGCTACGATCTGCAATTCCACCGCGCCGTGGCCTTGGTCTCGGCCAATCCCTTCATGGCCTCGATCTCGGCTTTGGTGGAACTGGCGCTCACCGCCTCCTTCACCATCAGCTCGCCCATCATGGTGCCCGGCGCGCTCGAAGCCGCCGTCCGCTCGCATCGCCGCATTGCCCAGGCCATCGCTGCCGGCGCGCCGCAAGAGGCTCGCGACGCCATGAAGGCGGTGATCACCGAAGGCTTTACGCGAGCGGCCGAGCGGCTGCAGACGCGTTAGGACCTAGGGCCAATCGACATTCACTCACGCTGAGCCGAACCGAAGGTCCGCGCCAGCGAATATGGCGGTTTTTGAGAACCGGAGCGCAGCGTACTTTGCGTACGTGAGCACCGGAAGCGCAGAAAACCGCCATTTGCAGGCCAGCATCAGCTGAATGTCGATTGGCCCTAGACCAGGTTGAACGCCACCCGGCCTAGCCCTGGCGCTTCGGCGCTGACCAGCTTGGCCGACACATCGGCCGGCCCGATCCGCGCGCCGGTAATCACTACCGTCCCCGCCGTCAGCGGCAATCCGCGCGCTGCCGCGTGATCGGCCAGCCAGACCAGCGCCGCCAGGACATTGTCCGTATCGGCATTGCCCGCCGTGGTCTTGATCTCGATCCCGTCATAGGCCAGCGCCATGGCCTGCTGGCCGAATTCGGGCAGGCTGGAAGCCGGCACCGGCGGGCCGACGATCACCGCGCCGCTGCTCTGCAGATCGGCAATGCCTGCCAATTGCGGCACCGCCTTGCGATCCTTGTAACGGGTCGCCAGCACTTCGATGGCAATGTGAATGCTGCCCAGCGCCGCCTTGATATCCTCTGGCCCATAGCCGCCCGCCTTGCCCGGCAGGTCCTGGCCGATGGTCATCGCCACCTCGACCTCGATGCCGATCCCCGGCAGATCGGCTGCCCTCAGCGTCGCCCCCGATTGATAGACCCCCGATTTGAGGATCGGCGCGGCAAAGCACGGCCCATCAGCCGGCTTGGGCGTCACCTTCCAGGCCCCGACCGGGCCGAGCGCCGCAACGATCTCATTCTGCACCGCATAGGCCGCCTCGACACTGGCCGGCACCAAGGCCGGGTCCAGCGGATCGACCGCCACACCAGAACGGCGGGCAGCCAGCAGCAAGTCAGTCAATTCGGAAGCCATCAAAAATCCAGTCTAAGCTATGGTTTAAATCAACGTCGGGCATTCCAGCCCCGGCCTCACAAAAAGATCAAAGCCAATATCGCCAGCACCGCCGGCACGGTCTGCACCAGTAGAATTTTCGGCCCCACGCTCACCGCGCCATAAAGCCCGGCCGCCGCTACGCAGGCCAAAAAGAACAGCTGGATCTGCCAGCCAAAACCCGGCTCGGGCTGCAACAGCCCCCAGATCAGTCCCGCGGCCAGGAAGCCGTTATACAGCCCCTGATTGGCCGCGAGCACCTTGGTCTGCTCCGCAAAGTCAGCCGTGCTGCCAAAGGCCTTGCGACCCTGCGGCTTGGTCCACAAGAACATTTCGAGCACGAGAATGTAGATATGGATCAGCGCCACCAGCGCGACGAGAAGGGGAGCGATAAAACTCATTTGGTTTTGCTTTTGCCCGTCGAGCCGGCAGAAGGCGGCATGCCGGTCCCGCCCGCATCCCAATAATCCTGCAAGGCACGCCACTCTATGTAGGCAGCCTCCTGGTCCGGCAGGGGATCGCGCGAGCCGCCCAGTTCCACCAGCCGCTGCAGGATCGGCTCCACATTCGGGCCCTCGATTTCGCAAGTGCCCGCTTCGTCCAGCGCATTGAAGGCCGGGGTCTCGTAGGTCTCGACATATTGGTCGGTGGTCAGCCCCATCTGATGGCTCAGAATGTCGGCGGAATCGGTCAGCAGCGACCAATCCTCTTCGCTCACCTCATAGCCCACGCAATTGGACGAGACGATATTGGCCAGCACGACCTGATGCAGAAATTCCTCTGCCTCCGTGCCGGTAATGCCCGATAGATCGGGCAATTGCACATAGATCTTGCCATCGGCCAGCGCCGGCGTCGCCGCCAGCATCCCCGCAAGGCTCGCCCCGATCAGAAACCGCTTCATCAAACTCAAGCTCCTCAAATCCCTCAAGCCGCCAATTCCCGGCGCACTCATGCACAGTTTTGCCATGCCGATTGCGACCCAAACAAGGCGGCTTCTCAGCTGGGCTGCCCGCCAATCGACTGCACGGCCTTGGCCCCTGCAGCGATAGCTTTGCCCATCGCGCTTGTCGTGTCATCCCCGGCCAGCAGCGCCGCCACAAACCCGGCCGCAAAGGCGTCCCCCGCCCCCGTCGAATCCACCATCTCGACCACCTGTGCCGGCAGCGTCAGCTCCACCCCATTGCGCCCGCCCAAAGCCGCGCCATGCCGCCCGCGCTTGATCACGACCCGGTCGTAATGCGCGCCCAGCGCCGCCATACAGGCCTCAAACCCGCTCGCCCCGCACAGCGCCGCGGCCTCGTCCTCATTGGCAAACAGCCAATCGGCGCCGCGCGTCCACTCGATAAACCGCTCGACGCCCACCTCGGCCAGAAACCCCTCCGAGGCCGGATCGATCGCCACCGCAATTCCCCGCGCCTTGGCCTCCGCCAGCAGACCCTGCACCGCCAGCCGCGGCCGCTCGGCAAAAAAGCTGTAGCCCGACACCATGACCATGCCGACGCCATCGAGCAGCGTGGAAGGAAGGTCATCGGAGGAGAGATTGAGATTGGCCCCCCGGTCGGTGAGGAAACTGCGCTCCCCATCCGGATCGACCATGGTCACTAATACGCCCGAGGGCAGATCGGCATCCGCCGCCAGCACGGGCACAACGCCCCGGCCGCGGAAATAGTCCTCAAGCCGGCCAAGATCGTCGGCACCCACCCGCGCGGCAAACACCACATCGGCGCCCATGGCGCCCAGCCACACCGCCTGATTGGCCCCCGACCCGCCGGGCCGGTGGCGCACCTGCGCCCGCCGGTCCGATCCTTTGACGATCGGGCCTTCGGGCACCACGATGATATCGGTCATCACATCCCCGACGACGAGGACTTTTGCACTCATGCGCGGCGCAGGCCCGGCTGGGGGACTTCACGCGCTGCCAGCGCCACCGCGATCTGCGCCGCGACCTTGGCATTGTTCTCGACCAGCGCAATGTTCGCCACCAGCGACTTGCCCTCGGTCAATTCGAAAATCCGCTTGAGCAGGAATGGCGTCAGCTCCTTCCGGCTCACGCCCTCGGCCTCGGCGCCGCGAATGGCTTCGGCAATCCGCGCCTCGATCGAGGCCGCATCCAGCTCATCGGCCTCGGGGATCGGATTGGCGATCAACACGCCCCCCATGCCCAGATCGGTCTGCATGCCCACCACCTTGGCAATGTCCCCGACATTGTCGAAGCGGTGGTCCACCTTGTGCCCGCTCTTGCGCGCCCAGAAGGCCGGGAATTCATCGGTGCCATAGCCGATCACCGGCACGCCATTGGTCTCGAGCACTTCCAGCGTCTTGGCGATATCAAGGATCGACTTGGCCCCTGCGCAGATCACCGCCACCGGCGTGCGGCTCAATTCCTCAAGGTCAGCCGAAATATCGAACGTGTCCTCGGCCCCGCGATGCACCCCGCCAATGCCGCCGGTGGCAAACACATGAATGCCCGCCAGCGCCGCAATCTGCATCGTGGTGGCAACGGTCGTGCCAGCAATCGCGCCCTTGACGAGGAGCGAAGACACATCGCGCCGGCTCGCCTTGGCGGCCTTGCCACCTTCCAGCGCCAGCCGCTCCAGGTCTTCCCCCGAAACACCCACGCAGAACCGCCCGTCCATGATGGCGATCGTAGCCGGCACCGCGCCATGCGCCCGCACCACTGCCTCCACATTCTTGGCCATTTCCAGGTTCTGCGGATAGGGCATGCCATGGGTGATAATGGTGGATTCCAGCGCCACCACGGCCTTGCCGGCCTTGAGCGCGGCCTTCACGTCTGCACTGATGGAAAGATAAGCCTTGGCGCTCATGAGCGGCCTCCGTACTGCGTCGATCTGCGCCGCCTGCGGGCGCCTGTTGCCTGGGGTTGTGCGCCGCCAAATGCCGGGGCGTCAACCCCCGGCAAAACAACGCGGAAAGACGGGGCAAAACCGCTTGTCGCTCCTGTGATTTGGCTCTAGGTTGCCCTCATAAATCCAGCGGGAAAGGGCACTTCGCTGCAGACGATCATTGTTGATTGCGCCTCTGGCGCCGATCGATACGCGCCCCGCTCCGGGCCCAGCACAGCCAAGTCCGCCAGCGCTTTTCAGCGCTCTTTCCGCATATATGCCGTTCCGTTTTCCGCTTGCGCATCGGGGTCTCCCAGATGAGCCCGCGCAGCCACACGCCCCGGGCGTGACAAAAAGCTTGCCGCGCCTTGGGCATGGCAAAACCAGAACAGACCAAAAAACCAAAAATACAGGAGCTCACCGCAGATGAACAAGACGCTCGCACTTGCCTTGGGGGCACTCATGGTGGCTTCCCCGGCCCTGGCCCAGGAAGAAGCCGTTCTCAACGTCTACAATTGGTCCGACTATATTGCCGAAGACACCATCGCCAATTTCGAGGCCGAAACCGGCATCAAGGTGAATTACGACGTCTACGACAATAACGAGATCGTCGATGCCAAGCTGCTGGCCGGCAATTCGGGCTATGACATCGTGGTCCCCTCGGGCAATTTCCTCGAGCGCCAGATCCAGGCCGGCCTGATCCTTGAGCTCGACAAATCCAAGCTGCCTAACCTCAGCAATCTCGATCCTGCGGTGATGACGACTGCCGCCGAGCAGGACCCCGACAATGCCCATGCCGTGCCCTATATGATCAACACGATCGGCTATGGTTACAATGTCGCCAAGGTCACCGAAATCCTGGGCGCCGACGCCCCGACCGACAGCTGGGACCTGATCTTCAAGCCCGAATATGCCGAAAAGCTCGCGTCCTGCGGCATCAGCCTGCTCGATAGCCCCTCCGAAGTCACCGGCATCGCGCTCAATTATCTGGGCCTTGATCCCAATTCGGAAAGCGCAGACGACCTTGCCAAGGCCGAAGCGCTGCTGACCAGCATCAAGCCCTTTATCCGCTACTTCCACTCGTCCCAGTACATTGACGATCTGGGCAATGGCGAAACCTGCGTGGCCCTGGGCTATTCGGGCGATATCTTCCAGTCGATCGATGCCGGCGCCAATGCCGCAACGCCCGTCGAAGTCCGCTACGTCATCCCCAAGGAAGGCGCCGCGACCCTGTTCGACTTCCTCGCCATCCCGGCTGACGCGCCGCACCCGGACAACGCCCACAAGTTCATCAATTACATTCTTGAACCCCAGGTCGTGGCGGCGATCACCAATTACGTTTTCTATGCCAACCCGAACCTCAAGGCGACCGAGTTCGTCAACGACGACGTCAAGAACAATCCCGGCATCTACCCGCCGGCCGAAACCATCGCCAAGGCCTTCGTCATGAAGGCGCATACGCCCGAATTCGAAGAAACCTTGACCCGCACCTGGACCCGCATCAAAACCGGCCAGTAACACCAAGGGGCGGCACCAGCCGCCCCTTCCAACTTTGACCCACCAGTAGCCCTCATGGTGAGCCTGTCGAACCGCGAGGGCGTGGCACCATCCAGTCACGACCTCGTCCTTCGACGGGCTCAGGATGAGGTCTACTGATAGGATTGCTAGGGACCGACATGGCTAAAAAGCCCCAATTGGCTATCGATACGCGTCCGTGGCGCGACCCCGGCGCAAAACCCTTCGTGCGCATCAAGAACGTCACCAAGAAATTCGGCGACGTCGCTGCCGTCAACGACGTCTCGCTCGACATCTACAAATCCGAACTGTTCTGCCTGCTCGGCGGCTCCGGCTCGGGCAAGTCCACCCTGCTGCGCATGCTGGCCGGCTTCGAGGAGCCCACTTCGGGCACAATCGAAATCGACGGCCAGGACATGACCGGGGTCGCCCCCTACAACCGCCCCATCAATATGATGTTCCAGTCCTATGCGCTGTTCCCGCATATGAATGTCGAGCAGAACATCGCCTATGGCCTCAAGCGCGATCACCTGCCGCCTGCCGAAATCGCCGACCGCGTCGCCGAGCTGCTGACGCTGGTTAAGCTGCAGGATTATGGCAAGCGCAAGCCGCACCAGCTTTCGGGCGGCCAGCGCCAGCGCGTCGCCCTCGCCCGCGCCCTCGCCAAGCGACCCAAGCTTTTGCTGCTCGACGAACCGCTTGGCGCGCTCGACAAGAAGCTGCGCGAAGAAACCCAGTTCGAGCTGGTCAAGATCCAGGAAACCCTCGGCGTCACCTTCATCGTGGTTACCCACGATCAGGAAGAAGCCATGTCTCTGGCCACCCGGATCGGGGTAATGAACCAGGGCGAAATCGCCATGATTGGCGAGCCCACCGACATTTATGAATTCCCCAATTCCAAATTCGTCGCCGGCTTCATCGGCTCGGTTAATATGGTCGAAGGCGTCGTCACCGAAGACGAACCCGGCCATGTCCGCATCCGCTCGGCCGAATTGGGCTGCGATATCTATGTCGGCCACGGCGTCGATTGCGCCCCCGACCAGATCCTGTGGTGGGCCATTCGCCCCGAAAAGGTCCACCTGAGCCGCGACAAGCCCGACGCGCCGTTCGACGCCAATGTCACCAAGGGCATGGTCGAGGAAATCGGCTATCTGGGCGATATGAGCGTCTATCAAATCCTGCTCGAAAGCGGCAAACGCCTGCGCGTCACCCAGACCAACACCGTCCGCGGCAATCCCGATTCCATCACCTGGGACGAGACTGTCTACCTCACCTGGGGCGACAGCTCCGGCTCGGTGCTGACGGTATGATGGGCATGCTCACCACATTGGCCGCAAACGCGGTCGGTCCCCTCCCCCTTGAGGGGAGGGCTAGGGTGGGGGTGTCGCGCCTCCCACGCGCTCATACCTCAGTGCGAGCCCCACGCACACACCGCCTGACCAGTAGACCTCATGGTGAGCCTGTCGAACCACGAGGTCGTGCCACCGATCTCAACCCCGTGTCTGCTGGAGTAAGCCATGTCTAGCTTCGACACCGATTCCCCACCGCCACCGCGCCGCCGCCCCTGGACCCTGTTCGAGCGTGGCCTCAAAGCCATTGGCCTGTCCGGCCGCGCGCTGGTCATTGCCGCGCCCGCCATCTGGCTCACCGTGTTCTTCCTCGTGCCGCTGCTGGTCGTGTTCGGCATTTCGCTCTCGGTCAAGCAATTCGGCCGCCCGCCCTATACGCCGCTCCTCACCACCGACGAAGGCACGGTGCAACTCACGCTGCACCTCTCCAATTACCTGCGCCTCTTCACCGACAATCTCTATGTCGCGGCCTATCTCAGCTCGATCAAGATCGCCTTCATCTCGACCGTGATCACCCTCCTGATCGGCTACCCTATGGCCTATGCCATTGCCCGCGCCCCCGACCGCTGGCGCAATATCCTGCTCATGCTGGTCATCCTGCCGTTCTGGACCTCGTTCCTGCTGCGCGTCTATGCGCTGACCGGCTTCATGCGCGGCAATGGCGTGATCAACAATTTCCTGGGCCTGTTCGGCATCCCGCCTGTGGTGATGATGCAGACCGATTTCGCCGTCTATGTCGGCATCGTCTACACTTACCTGCCCTTCATGATCCTGCCGCTTTATACCAATCTGGTGAAGCTCGACGGCGCCCTGCTCGAGGCTTCGGCGGATCTGGGCGCGCGCCCCATCCGCACTTTCCTCTCCATCACCCTGCCCCTCTCCATGCCCGGCATCATTGCCGGCTCCATGCTGGTCTTCATCCCCGCCATCGGCGAATTCGTCATCCCCTCGCTATTGGGCGGACCCAGCACATTGATGATCGGCCGGGTGCTGTGGGACGAGTTCTTCGCCAATACCAACTGGCCCCGCGCGGCAGCTGTTGCCATCGCCATGCTGGTCGTGGTCGTCATCCCCATCATGCTGCTGCAAAAGGCGCAGGATGCGGTGCAAGACAATGAGAGGAACAAGTAATGCGTCGCGGCTGGTTCCTGCCCATCACGGCAACGCTCGGCTTTGCCTTCCTCTATGCGCCCATCATGTCGCTGGTCGTCTTCTCGTTCAACGAAAGCAAGCTCGTCACCGTCTGGGGCGGCTTTTCGACCAAATGGTATGGCGAGCTGTTTGCCGATCCGCAAATGCTGGGCGCCGCGTGGCTCAGCCTGCAGATCGCCTTTTTCAGCGCCTCCATCGCCCTGGTATTGGGCACGCTCGCGGCCGTCGCCCTGGTGCGCTTCCGCAAATTCCGTGGCCGTACCGTGCTGGCCGGCACCGTCTCGGCGCCGCTCGTCATGCCCGACGTGATCACGGGTCTCGCGCTGCTGCTGCTCTTTGTCGCCATGGAAGGCACTTTGGGCTGGCCGGCCGGGCGCGGCATCGTCACCATCATCATCGCCCATTCCACCTTCTGCATGGCCTATGTCTGCGTCGTGGTGCAGTCCCGTCTGGCCGATTTCGATCTCAGCCTTGAAGAAGCCGCCATGGATCTGGGCGCCACCCCGGTCCGGGTGTTCTTCGACATCACCCTGCCCATCATCGCCCCCGCTCTGGTCTCCGGCTGGCTGCTGGCCTTCACCCTCTCGCTCGACGATCTGGTCATTGCCAGCTTCGTCTCCGGCCCCGGCTCCTCCACCCTGCCCATGGTGATCTTCTCTAAGGTCAAGCTGGGCGTCTCGCCGGACGTCAATGCGCTGGCCACCATCATCATCGGCATCGTCGCCCTGGGCGTCTTCGCCGCCACCCTGCTGCAATTGCGCGCCCGCCCCAAAAAGGCTCGGGCGTAACGGGAAAAATGGCTCGCTTCGACAAAATTGTGATCGACTGGACAGATCGAAAAAATCTGTCATGCTGGTGTCATGTTCAACCAACGTGAAGGAGGTGATCCAGTGTCGATTGAGATTAAGGTTCTCGAAGCAGGTCTTGGATTTTCGGTGCAAACTTGCGAGGTAAGCCTCGGCTAGCACCCTCCTTCAAGGCACTTGAGGCCTATAAACTCAGGAAGGGCCGTCCGTTTCGGGCGGCCCTTTTTATTGCCGACTTGACGGAGCGGCCCAAGCCATTGATACCGCTGGCAAGATAATTTCGAGGCTTCCATGACCACGGCCAATTTCGTCCTGACCCTGTCCTGCGCCGATCGCCCCGGCATCGTCGCCGCCGTCACCACCGAGCTGGCCGCGCTCAATGCCAATATCGCCGAATCCAATCAGTTCTGGGATCGCGAAACCGACCGCTTCTTCATGCGCCTGGCCTTCACCGCTCCCGAAGGCGTCACCAGCCAGACCATCGAACGCGCCCTGAAGTCGCCCATCGAGCGCTTCTCGATGAAGACCGCCCTGGTCGACGAAGCCCGCAAAAAGCGCATCGTCATCATGGTCAGCAAATTCGATCACACCCTGCGCCACCTGCTCTACCAGATCCAGGTCGGCTGGCTCGACGCCGAAGTCGCCGCCATCGTCTCCAATCACGACACGACCCAAAAGCTGGCCGAAGCTGAAAATATCCCCTTCCACCTGCTGCCCGTCACCGCCGCCACCAAGGCGAGCCAGGAAGAGCAGGTGCTTGGCGTAATCAAGCAATCGGGCGCCGATCTCGTGGTCCTCGCCCGTTACATGCAGGTGCTGTCGGACAATCTCTCCACCCGCCTGTTCGGCCAGGTGATCAATATCCACCACTCGTTCCTGCCCAGCTTTAAGGGCGCCAAGCCCTATCACCAGGCCCATGAGCGCGGCGTCAAAATCATCGGCGCCACCGCTCATTACGTGACGCCGGACCTCGACGAAGGCCCGATCATCGAGCAGGAAACCGCCCGCGTCACCCACGCCATGAGCCCCGACGATCTCGTCGCCGCCGGCCGCGACATCGAAAGCCGCGTCCTCGCCCGCGCCGTCAAACTGCACCTGGAAAACCGGGTCATGCTGAACGGCAAAAAGACCGTGGTGTTCGGGTAAGCTCAATGGTGCCACTTCCCTTCTCCCCTTGAGGGAGAAGGTGCCCGAAGGGCGGATGAGGGGTCCCTTTCTGCACGTCTGCTGGCATGGGCAAGCGGAGAGGGGAAGAGCGGTACTAAACCGGCAAATCTTCCAGCCGCAACGAATCCGCCAGCGTCGTCTCATCGAGCACGGCGCGCGTCGCCAGCGTCACCCGCTCGAACACATGGCGGATTTCGCAACTTGCCTCGTCCCGGCAATCCTCGCATTTGCGATAGGCGATCTTGGACAGGCACGGCAGCGGCGCAATCGGCCCGTCGATCAGCCGCAACACCTCGCCAAAACGGATCTCCTCGGGCGCCCGCAGCAGCTCATAGCCCCCGGTCCGCCCGCGCCGGCTGGCCACATAGCCCGCCCGCTTGAGCTCCAGCAGAATCTGCTCGAGGAACTTCTTGGGGATCGCCTGGGCCTTGGAGATTTCGCCAATCATCATGGTTTCGCCCCGCCCCGCCCGAGCCAGCGACACCAAGGCCCGCAAGGCATATTTGGCTTTCTGCGAAATCATCGTCCCAACTGCCCCCGGCGCGTGATCACCGCACTCTGCCAATCCTGACCTATGCGCGCAATCATCCCCAAAGCAAACACCTAGCCCTTGGGTTCCGGCGTCACGGGCGGCACGATTCCAGGCTTATCCGTCTCATCGGCTTCATCCGCCTCGTTGGCAACCTCAACAGCTTCGGCCTCTTCCGGCGCAGCCTCGGCATCCTGTTCCTCTGGATCACCTGCCTCTGCGTCGGCAACAGCCTCATCCGGCCCATCAAGATCAGCGACAGCCTCCTCCACCTCGGCCTGCTCGTCGGCTACTTCGGCCTCTGCCTCTTCCACCTCGGCAGTCACATCCGCATCGGCCTCCGAAGCTTCCGCCTCAGGCGCCACCACACTCACCGGCGGCACAATCTCATCGATCGCCGCCGGCGCCTCACCAACGGCTGGCGTGCTCGCTACGCTTTCCAGATCAGCCGCCGGAATTTCGGCCCCTTCACCGTCCTGCCGCTCCGGCGGTGGCAGGATAATGACATCGGCAGCGGGAACGGCCTCAGCCTCGTCCATCGCTTCGGGCTCCGGCACCTCCGCCACAGCAGGCGCCTCGATCACCTCGACCGGCACCGCCTCAGTCGCCACAATCACCGCGGCCGGCGTCGCCACGGCCTTGGCCAACAAATTCTCAACCGGCGGCAATTTGGGCTCCACGGGCTCCGGCTCCGGCGCCACACTCGTCGGCACATCTTCAGACCGCTCGCCGCGCAGCCAGGCCAACATGCCAATGCCGATTTCGCGCTCGCCACGAATAACGATATCGGCGCCCAGCCCGCGCAGATGCACGTCTTCCTCTTCGGAATAGGCCCGCGTGATGATGCGAATACCCGGATTGAGCTTGCGCCCGGATTCACAAACCGTGCCGGCCTCAAACCCGTTGGAAATGGCGATCAGCAGCGTCTTGGCCGCCTCAAGATTGGCCAGTTTCAGCACGGTGGAACTCGCCGCATTGCCGAACACCACTTCGAGCCCCGCCGCCCGCGCCGCCGCCACGTCATGATCGGAATCCTCGATCACCACCACGGGCGATCCAGCGGCCTTGAGCCCCTCGGCCACCACGCGGCCGACCTGCCCATAACCCACCAGCACCGTATGATCGATCTGATTGGACGCATCAGGCACATCGTCATCAGCCCCCGGCGCGCCACGATCGACCGCTGCTTCACCCGGCGCATCGCTGGTGATCGGCCCCTCGGCCGCATCCACGCGATCGGTCGGTTCGATGCGCACGCCATCGCGTTCCATCTGCTCGGCCTTGCGCTGCAACACCCGCGCTTCCAGCCGCGGCCGCACCAGATCGACCGCCCAGAACACTAGCGGATTGAGCACGATGGAAATCAGCGCCCCGGCCAGGATCAAATCCTGCCCTTCCGGCGGCAAAATGGCCAGCGACACGCCCATGCTGGCCAGGATGAACGAGAATTCGCCGATCTGCGCCAGCGAGGCCGAAATGGTCAGCGCCGTGGCCATCGGCCGGCGGAACAGCAACACGATGCCGAACGCCGCCAGCGACTTGCCGATAATGATGATGAACACCGTCGCCAGCACCGGCAGCGGATTGGTGATGATGATCGAGGGGTCGAACAACATGCCGACCGACACGAAGAACAGCACGGCAAAAGCATCGCGCAGCGGCAGGGTTTCCTGCGCCGCCCGATGGCTGAGCTCGCTCTCGGAGAGGATCATGCCGGCAAAGAACGCGCCCAGCGCCAGCGACACGCCGAACAACACGGCCGAACCCAAAGCCACGCCCAGGGCAATGGCGAGCACAGCCAGGCGGAACAATTCGCGGCTACCGGTATGGGCCGTTGCGTGCAGCGCCCAGGGAATGAGCCTGCGGCCCACAATCAGCATGAAGCCCACGAAAGCGGCGACCTTGATGACGGTCAGCCCCAGCACGCCCCAGATGCCGACCGAGCCGCCGATAATGCGCTCGACAAAGGACACGAAGGGATCATGCACGCCACTATCGGCGCCGTTCAGGCTCGCAATCGCCGGGATCAGCACCAGCGCCAGCACCATGGCGAGGTCTTCCACGATCAACCAGCCAACCGCGATGCGGCCGCGCTCGGTCTCGATCAGCCGCCGATCCTGCAAGGCCTTGAGCAACACCACGGTGGACGCAACCGACAGCGCCAGGCCAAACAACAGGCCTGCGCCAATCCCCCAGCCCAACAGCGTCGCCAACCCTAGTCCCAATAGCGTTGCGAGGGCGATCTGCGCCAGCGCCCCGGGAATGGCCAGCGCCCGCACGCTCATCAAATCCTTGAGCGAAAAGTGCAGACCCACCCCGAACATCAGGAGGATCACCCCCAGTTCGGCCAGCTCCGCTCCCAGCGCCTGATCGGCCACGAAACCGGGTGTATTGGGGCCCACCAGCACGCCGGCAAACAGATACCCCACCAGCGGCGGCAGCCGGAAGCGGTTGGCAATCATGCCGAAAATGAATGCAAGCACGAGACCCGCAACGATCGTGGTGATCAGGGGGGTGTCGTGATGCATTCAGCGCCTCCGCAGGTCTTGTGAGCTATCGCGAAATCTCTATCGCGAAGATGGGGTATCCACGCAGCATGTGCAAGCAGGCCATGGGCCCAAAATTCATCAGCAATTGGACGAACTTGGACGAAAGACTTCACACTGGCCAATGCAGTGGGCTAAGTTTGGCTTTGTTATGGCGCATTGGCGCCACGCGAGGGACCATGCCGGACACTGCGCTACCGCCTGTGCTGCAAGCCTTCCACGCCGCCATCAATGCGGGCGACACCGACGCCTTCATTGCCCTCTTCCCTGCCGATGGCACGGTGGAGGATTGGGGTCGGCGCTTTTCCGGCCACCAGGCCATCCTGAATTGGAGCGCCAAGGAACTGATCGGCGCCAAGGGCACGCTGAGCTATGGCGAGGTGATCGAGCGCGCGCCCAACCGCATCTCGCTCAATACCCACTGGGCCAGCTCCTTCTTCACCGGCGACAGCGTCTTCACCTTCGTGCTAGGGGACGATCAGATCCGCGAACTCAAGATCAGCGCCGGTTGAACGGAACCGGGCCGCATATCATCGGGTTGTCGCAACAAGGCGGTAGATCGCCCGCAACGGGGTGAGCCATGAAATTTTCCGTCGGATGCGACATCGGCTACGAGATCATCGAGCCGGCGACCCTGATTTTCAATATCGAGGCCATTGCTGGCGGCCGCCAGCGCATCCTGGGCGAAACGCTGACCATCACGCCCAACCTGCCGGCCGATGAAAAGACCGCCACCGAAACTGGCAATCGCTATCTGCGCCTCACCGCCCAGCCGGGCCAGCTGCGTCTGCACTATACCGCCGAGATCGAGCTGGATGCCCTGCACAACCCGCCGGGCATGATCGAGGAAGTGCCGGTCGCCCGCCTGCCGCTCGATACCCTGCCCTATCTCAATCCTTCGCGGTACTGCCCCTCCGACCAATTGGCCCGCTTTGCCAATCGCCAGTTCGGCGGCATTGCGCCCGGCTTTGGCCGCGTCACCGAGATTTGCAACTGGATCAATGCCGAGGTCGACTATCTCAGCGGCACCAGCGACACCACGACCACTGCCGCCGATACCTTTGCCCTGCGCGCCGGCGTCTGCCGCGACTTCGCGCATCTGGGCATCACCTTCTGCCGGGCCCTGGGCATCCCGGCGCGTTTCGTCTCCTGCTACGCCTGGCAATTGCACCCGCAGGATTTCCACGCCGTGTTCGAAGCCTATCTGGGCGACCGCTGGTATCTGTTCGACGCTACCCGCATGGCCGCGCTGGACGGCATGGTCCGCATCGGCTGCGGCCGCGATGCTGCCGACACCGCCTTCGCCACCATCTACGGCGCCGTCAATCCGCTCCCCATCGAAGTCTGGAGCAATGCCGATGGCAACACGGCCGAGGAATGGACTACGGACGCAGTCAGCGTCGCGCGCAGTTAGTATTTGGCACTAGGCCATTCGCAAGTCAGCTCAGGCTGAGCCGAAAGGGGCGGTTTTCGAGAACCGGAGCGGAGCGTACTTTGGTACGTGAGCACCGGAAGCGCAGAAAATTGCCACTTGCAGGCCAGCATCAGTTGACTGGCGATTGGCCTAGCCCATCGAATCCTGCGGCGATGTCACCCGCTCGACGATCACCTCAACATCCATGCCCAGATAATCATCCTTGCGGCCGATGAACGTGCCGGCAATCGGAATCGCCTGCTGCGGCTCCCGCGCCACCCCGACCCGGATCAGGTCGCGCGTGCCGATAATGCCATTGGTCGGGTCGAACTCGACCCATCCCGCGCCGGGCAGATAAATCTGGCACCAGGCATGCGTCGCCCCACCGCCACGATGATCGCCATCGCGCGCCGGAGAATAGAGATATCCCGTCACAAACCGGGCGGCAAAGCCCAGCGAACGCGCCGCCTCGATCATCAGCAACGCAAAATCCCGGCACGTGCCCTGGCGTTTCGACAGCGTCACAGCCGGGCGCTGCGTGCCCGGATCGGGCCGGCGGAGATATTTGAAACTCTCCTTGATCGAATAGGTCATGGTCATCAACAGATGCCCGGTATCGGTCTTGCCCTGCGCACCGACAAAGCGCCGCGCCCAGGCATCGACCTCCCCCTCATCGGGATATTGCCGCCGCATATTGGGCGCCAGATCGATGCTATCCACAGCGCCATAATCGAAGGGATAGGTCTTGGCCCGCACCTCGATCTCAAAATTGGGCGTCAGCTCGGGCGTATGATCAAGCACCATGCCGGCGACAATGCGCAATTGCTCGGCGGGTTCGGCAAATTCGGCAATCGCAATGCCATTGCCGAATACATCGTGGATCCAGCGGATCGCCGAGGGCTCCGGGAATATCTTGAGGCTGAACGATTCCAGCGTCTGTTCCATACTGTCGCGTGGCCGCACCAGCATGCGATGCTCGCCGAACCGCACCGGCCGGACATAGCGATAAATCGTCTCGTGCCGCACCGTGAGCAGCGTCACGAGACGACCGTGATCTTTTCGGCGGCGCGGGTAATTCCGGTATAGAGCCAGCGCGCCCGCTCTTCGCGGAACACGAAGCTCTCATCGAACAGATAGACATTGTCCCATTGGCTGCCCTGCGCCTTGTGCACGGTGAGGCAATAGCCAAAGGTGAACTCGTCATATTGCCGCCGCTCGGGCCAGCTCATGGCGTCTTCCTCGCCGGAGAAAAACGCCTTATGCGTCAAAACCTTGGCTTCGCCCTTGCCTTCATCGGCCCCCAGCAGCAGCGAATATTTGCCATTGGCCTTGCGGCTGACATCGGTGACGATCCAGATCTGCCCATTGAGCAGGCGCTTGCGCGCGTTGTTGCGCAGGCACACCATGCGGTCGCCCACCACCGGCTCGTGAAACGGCAGGCCGCGCAACTCGCGTAAGCGATCGTTATATTGCAGGCGCGTCTTGTTGCGGCCCACCAGCACCTGGTCGGCCTCCAGCACCGCATCGCGATCGACATCCTCGCGGGCGACCACCAGAGATTCCCCATAGCGCCCGCGCTCGATATAGCCGCCCTCGCGCACCTGCATGGAGAGCGCGATGATCGGATTATCCGCTGCCTGGCGATGGATTTCGGTCAGCATGATATCGGGCTCGTCGGCGGTAAAAAAACCCGCGCCCTGCACCGGCGGCAATTGGAACGGATCGCCCAGCACCAGCACCTTGGTGCCAAACGAGAGCAGGTCGCGCCCCAATTGCTCATCCACCATGGAGACTTCGTCGATGACGATGAGATCGGCATCGGCCGCCGGAGATTCGTCGTCCAGCACGAAACGCGGCTCGCCCTCCTTCTCGCTGACCAGCGTATAGATCAGGCTATGGATGGTCTGGGCGCCCTTGCAGCCGCGCTTGCGCATGACCAGAGCGGCCTTGCCGGTAAAGGCGGCGTATTTGACTGTTTTGACGTCCTGCGCCAGATGCACGGCCAGCGTCGATTTGCCCGTGCCGGCCCAGCCGAACAGGCGGAACACCTGCGGGCCGTCGCGGTCCTTGAGCCAATTGGACACCGCGACCAGCGCCGCATCCTGCTGGGGCGACCAGACCGGCATCAGACGATGCTGGTCCGTACATGGCCCACGCCCTCGATGGCGCCTTCCAGCACATCGCCCTTGACCACCGCGCCAACGCCCGACGGCGTGCCGGTCATGATCAGGTCGCCGGGCTTCAGCGTCACAAAGCCGCTGAGATAGGCAATGGCTTCGCTGACATTCCAGATCTGCTCGGAGAGATCGCCCTTCTGGCGCACCGTGCCATTGACCGACAGCGTGATGGCGCCCGTGTCGGGATGCCCGATTTCGCTGGCCGGCTCGATCGTGCCGATGGGCGCGGAATGATCGAACGCCTTGGCCATTTCCCACGGCCGCCCGCTCTTTTTGGCAATAGCCTGGATATCGCGCCGCGTCATGTCGAGCCCGGCGGCATAGCCATAGACATGGGCCAGCGCCTGCTCCACCGGAATGCCCGCGCCTTCCTTGCCGATGGCGACGACCAGCTCGATCTCATGGTGAAAATCATCGGTCTGCGGCGGATAGGGGATGGCTGCCCCACCCACCACGACCGCATCGGCGGGCTTGGCGAAAAAGAACGGCGGCTCGCGCTCGTCATTGCCCATTTCGCGGATGTGCTCGACATAATTGCGGCCCACGCAATAGATGCGCCGCACGGCAAACAGCCCGCCCCGGGCAATGGGAATGGTCACAGGCGCATAAGGCTCAAACAGGAAATCAGCCACGTTTGAAATCTTCCACATAGGTTGAGAGCAGGTCCTGGTCTGCCGGACCAAGCCGGTCATTGGCAGTAAACGTCTGGTGCCAATAGGGGTAGAGCAATGGCGGCCGGCTGACCGCATCGAGTTTTTGCCGTTCTTCGTCGCTCAGCTTCAAATCAGCGGCCGCCAGATTATCCTTGAACTGCGCTTCGCTGCGCCCGCCAATGATCACCGAGGTCACCCCCGGCCGCCCCAAAGCCCAGGCCAAAGCCACCTGCGCACCGGACACACCCCGTTCCTCGGCAATCGCCACGATCACATCGACAATATCATAAAGCTTGTCCCAATCAGGCACCGGCGGCTCACGCGAGCCCCCGACATGGCGCCCGCTCTCCGGCCCGCCATCGCGGCGATATTTGCCACTCAGCAAGCCACCCGCCAGCGGCGACCAGATCAATATGCCCAGCCCTTGGTCCTGACTGATCGGCACCAGTTCATATTCGGCTTCGCGCGAATGCAGCGTGTAGTGGATTTGCTGGGAGATGAAGCGCTGGCCGTGGCTCTTATCGGCGGCCGCCAGCGCCTTCATGATGTGCCAGCCCGAATAATTCGAGCAGCCGATATAGCGCACCTTGCCCTGTTTCACGAGCGTATCGAGCGCTTCCATCGTCTCCTCGATTGGCGTCATCCCGTCCCATTCATGCACCTGATAGAGATCGATGACATCGGTCTTGAGCCGTTTCAGGCTCGCCTCGGCCTGCGCTATGATATGATGCCGGCTCAGCCCCACCTCATTGGGCCCATCGCCCATGCGGAAGCGCACCTTGGTGGCAATTAGCGCTTTTTGCCGGCGGCCGTTTTCGGCCAGCGCCACCCCGATCATCTCCTCGGAGACCCCGGCATTATAGACATTGGCGGTGTCGAGCAGGTTGATGCCGTGATCAAGGCACAGATCGATCTGCCGCGTCGCCTCGGCCTGTGGCGTATGCCCCACCTTTTCCGAGCCGCCAAAGGTCATCGTGCCCATGGTGAGCGTCGAAACCCGAAGACCCGAGCGGCCGAGATAGCGATAATCCATGATCACCCTCCTGCGGAAACGTCCGTAAGGGCTAGAGTGCAATCAGAGTCGGGTCAATGCGCCCCCGCGCCTTCGGGGCCAGCAAAAAGAACTGGAGCATGCCTCGATTTTGGGCATAGTCGCACACCGTGCTGTCGAGGAGGCCAGATCGATGCTCTATGCCGTGCTGTGTTACAATGATGAAAACGCCGTTGCCACCTGGAGCAAGGAGGAGGACGATGCCTGCATGGTCCGCCTGGCCCAGGTCGAAGACGCCATGAAAGCCCGGGGCAAGCTCGGTCCCGTCGCCCGCCTCAAACCCACCAGCGCCGCCACCACCCTGCGCAAGACCTCGGGCGAACCGTTCGTCATCGATGGTCCTTTTGCCGAAACCAAGGAACAGTTCCTCGGCTTCTTCGTTGCCGATTGCGACACGCTCGACGAGGCTATCGCCTTCGCCAAGGACCTGGCGCAGGCCAATCCCGGCATGGGCGCCTATGAAATCCGCCCACTCGCCGTCTTCAAACCCAGCCAGATCGGCGGCTGATCCGATATTTCTGACCAGACCGGTCTGATTGGCCACCGCCCGCTCGTCGTGCTTGCATCAACCCATTTGCGAGGAGCCCAACATGACCGACACACCAGCCACCAGCGGCCTGATCCCCTATATCAATGTCGATGGCGTCGCCGACGCCATCGCCTTCTACCAAAAAGCCTTCGGCGCCATCGAGCATAGCCGCAATCCGGCCAGCAGCGACGATGCCCGCATCATGCATGCCCATATCGAAATCAACGGCGCGCCGCTGTTCCTGTCCGATTTCTTCCCCGAACACGGCTTCCCCATCGTCGCGCCCCAGGGCTTCAATCTGCATCTGCAGGTCGAGGACGCCCAGCACTGGTTCGACCGTGCCGTCGCCGCCGGCGCCAATGTCATCCTGCCGCTGCAAGAGCAATTCTGGGGCGACACCTATGGCCAGCTCAAGGACCCCTATGGCGTCACCTGGGCTGTGGGCCAATCCAAGGCGTAACCGGCCCAAACCAGGAAAACACCCGGTGGACACCCACCGGGTCATTCCCTCACACACGGTGTCATTCCCGCGAAAGCGGGAACCTCCGTTTCACGATGCATGATTAGGAAACAGAGGTTCCCCGCTTTCGCGGGAATGACATTGTGGGTGGTTGCGCCATCGCTCTATCGCCCCTCACCCCTCTAAGCATTCACCCCCAGTGCCTCGGTCGCCGCAATCGCGGCCATATTGACCACGCCACGGCTGGTCACCGACGGCGCCAGAATATGCGCCGGCTGCTTGGTGCCCATCAGGATCGGCCCCACCGGCAGCGCATTGTTGAGCTCCTTGAGCAGCGTCATGGAGAGGTTTGCCGATTCAAGGTTGGGGAAGATCAACAGGTTCGCCTCCCCCTTCAGCACCGAATTGGGCACATAGCGCTCGCGCAGTTCGGCATTGATCGCCAAATCCCCCTGCATTTCGCCATCGACGACGAGATCAGGCGCGACCTCTTGCAGCCGCTCGAACACCACCCGCATCTTTTCCGAGGTCGCCCCATCGCGCGAACCGAAATTGGAATAGCTCAGCAACGCCGCTCGCGCCTCGATATTGAAGCGCTTCAAATGATCCCGCGCCTGCAGCGTGATCGCCACGATCTCCTCGGCGCTGGGATCGATATTCACATAGGTATCGGCGAGGAAAAACACCCCCCGGCTCATGATCAGCATCGAAAGCGCCGAAAGCTGCGAGCTGTATGGCGCCAGCCCGATCACCGATTGAATATCGCGCGCATGCTTGATGAACCGGCCCTGCAGGCCGCAGATCAAGGCATCCGCCTCGCCCCGCCGCACTGCCAGCGCACCGATCACCGTCGTATTGGTGCGCACAATGGTTTTTGCCGTATCGGGCGTCACGCCCTTGCGGCCGGTAATGTCGTGGAATAGCGCCACGTAATCGCGATAGCGCGGATCATCCTCAGGATTGATCACGTCGAAATCGCGCCCCGCCTTGAGCGTCAGCCCGAACCGCTCGATGCGCTGCTCAATCACCGAGGGCCGCCCGATCAGGATCGAGCGGCCAATGCCGTCTTCCAGCATCACCTGCGTCGCCCGCAACACGCGCTCATCCTCGCCATCGGCAAAGGCAATGCGCTTGCCCTCGCCCTGCGCCCGCTCAAGCATGGGCTTCATCACCATGCCGGAGCGGAACACGAAGCGATTGAGACTATCGCGATAAGCCGCAAAATCAGCAATCGGTCGCTGCGCCACCCCAGACTCCATCGCAGCCTTGGCCACCGCCGGCGCAATGCGCAGGATCAGTCGCTGATCGAATGGATTGGGAATGAGGTATTCCGGCCCAAAAATCGCCGGCACGCCATGCGCCGACGCTTCCAACCCCGGCTCATGCGCCAATTTGGCAATGGCATGCGCCGCCGCCGCCTTCATCTCCTCATTGATCACGGTCGCCCCGCAATCCAGCGCCCCCCGGAACAGGAAGGGGAAGCACAGCACGTTATTGACCTGGTTGGGATAGTCCGAGCGCCCCGTGCAGATCATCGCATCGGGCCGCGCTGCCCGCGCCAGTTCCGGCATGATTTCGGGGATGGGATTGGATAGCGCCAGGATCAGCGGATTGGCCGCCATGTCCTTCATCATCTCGGGCTTGAGCGCCCCCGCCTTGGACAGCCCGACATAAATATCGGCGCCAGCCATGACTTCGCTCAGTTCGGTCTTGTCCGTATCCTGCGCAAATGCCCCGCGCCACCGATCGACCGCATTGCCACGCTTCTTGGTGACCAGCCCCTTGGAATCCGCGATCCAGATATTTTCGCGTTTCGCCCCCACCGCCACCAGCATATTCATGCAGGCAATGGCCGCGGCCCCCGCGCCGGACGTCGCGATCTTGACCTTGGCAATGTCCTTGCCCACCAGCCGCATCGCATTGATCACCGCCGCAGCCACAATGATCGCCGTGCCATGCTGGTCGTCATGGAACACCGGAATATTCATGCGCTCGCGCAAAGCTTCCTCGATCTCAAAGCATTCCGGCGCCTTGATATCTTCGAGATTCACCCCGCCAAAGCTGGGCTCCAGCGGCGCCACGATTTCGATGAACCGCTTGGGATCCTGCTCGTTGACCTCGATATCGATGGAATCGATGCCGGCGAACTTCTTGAACAGCACCGCCTTGCCTTCCATCACCGGCTTGCTCGCCAGCGCCCCGATATTGCCCAGCCCCAGCACCGCCGTGCCATTGGAGATCACGGCAACCAGATTTCCCTTGGCCGTATACTTATAGGCCGCCTGCGGATCGGCCGCGATTTCCTCGCAGGGAATGGCGACACCAGGCGAATAGGCCAGCGACAAATCGCGCGTATTGGCCAAGGGCTTGGTCGCCACGATTTCGAGTTTGCCCGGACGCGGAAACTCATGGAAATGCAGTGCGGCTTCGCGCAAGCTATTGGTATCGTTGGACATCGCGATTTGTTCCTCCCCGGAGCGTCTGCCTGAACTGGCGCACGGGTATGGAACAGCTCCACCCCCGCAGCAAACCCGACCTTAGACTAAGGAATACCCCGCCCATGACGCCCGCAAGAATTTTCATCGACTTCCCCGGCCTGCCCGCTAGTGTCGTGCGCAATCCCACCGCGAAGAAATCCCGAATATGAAAATCCTCGTCCTCGGCTCCGGCGTCATCGGCACCACCACCGCCTATTATCTGGCCCGCGATGGTCACGAGGTTACCGTCATCGATCGCCAGCCCGGCCCGGCGCTTGAAACCAGCTTTGCCAATGCCGGGGAAATCTCGCCCGGCTATGCCTCACCCTGGGCCGGGCCGGGCATTCCGCAAAAGGCCATCAAATGGCTGATGATGACCCATCCCCCGCTGATCCTGCGCGCCTCGCTCGATCCCGCCATGATCGAATGGATGCTGCGCATTCTGGCCAATTGCACACCCAAGGCCTATGCCATCAACAAGGCGCGCATGGTGCGCATCGCCGAATATAGTCGCGACCTGATGATCGCGCTGCGGGCGGACACCGGCATCGCTTATGACGAGCGCATGCAGGGCACTTTGCAGCTGTTCCGCGAACAAAAGCAGGTCGACGCCGCCCATAAGGATATCGAGGTGCTCGAGCAATATGGCGTGCCCTACCAGGTACTCGACCGTGCTGGCTGCATCGCCGCCGAACCGGGCCTTGCCAATTCGCCCGCCCCGATAGCCGGCGGCCTGCGCCTGCCGCATGACGAAACCGGCGATTGCTTCATCTTCACCAACAAACTGGCCGACATGGCCAAGGCTTTGGGCGTCGAGTTCCGCTTCAACACGACGATCGACGCCATCGAACAGCAGGGCGACCGCATCACCGCGGTCAAGACCAGCGCCGGCACATTGACGGCCGATCATTACGTGCTGGCCATGGGCAGCTTCACCCCGCTCCTCGCCAAAACCATCGGGCTCAAACTGCCCATCTATCCGGTCAAGGGCTATTCCATCACCGCCCCGATCAGCGACGCGGACAAGGCCCCTGTCTCCACCGTGCTCGACGAAAGCTACAAGATCGCCATCACCCGCCTGGGCGATCGCATCCGCGTCGGTGGCATGGCCGAACTGTCCGGCTATAATAACCGGCTCGATCCCAAGCGCCGCGACACACTGGCCCACTGCGTCAACGACCTGTTCCCCGGCGCCGGCGACACCGCCTCAGCCAGCTTCTGGACCGGCATGCGGCCGATGACGCCCGATGGCACTCCGGTATTGGGCCGCGCCAGACAGGCCAATCTCTTCATCAATGCCGGTCACGGCACTTTGGGCTGGACCATGGCCTGCGGCTCGGGTCGCGCCATTGCCGATCTCATCGCCGGCAAGAAGCCCGAAATCGACATGAAGGATCTCGGCCCCGAGCGCTATGCCTGAGTTTTCTCGGCCGGCGGCTCTACTGCACCGCGCCGCTGCAGCCAGAAGGCAACCAGGCTGCAGCCCAGCGCCCAGGCGGCGCCCAGGCACCAGCCCGCCAGCACGTCGCTGGGAAAATGCACCCCCATATAGAGCCGGCTGACGCCCACGATCAGCGTCAGGAAGATCGCCGCACCGATGGCAAAGATGCGCAGGGCCCGCGTCGGCGCCACCTGCGCCAGAATGGCCCCCAGCGTCAGAAACGTCACCGCCGACAACATGGCATGGCCGCTGGGAAAACTGGCGGTGAACTGGTGCGAAGAGGTCACCAGGTCCGGCCGCGGCCGGTCATAGCCCATCTTGAGCAAGGTGCTGAGCACGGTTCCGCCCAACACCGAAACCAGCACCAGCAGCGCCATGCCTCGCATCCGCGCCAGCACCAGATAGACGACGACCCCAGTTACCAACAGGCCCAAAATCGCAAAGCTTCCCAGCGCCGTCACGTCGCGCACCATTTCCTGCACCCAGGGCGGCCCGATGACCTGATTGATATTGGCCTTGTCGCGGAACAGCATCAGAATGGCGCGGTCAAACGCCTCCGTTTCCCCCTCCAGCATTTCATCGGCCAGCCGCAAAAATCCCAGGATCAGCCCGCTGACCAGCGCAATGCCGCTTAGCAGCAGCGCCTCGGCTTTGACGAAATCGCGCAGGGCCCGATAGGGGCGGGAACGGATAAAGTTTTGCAGCATAGAGTGAAATCGTCTCCGCTAGGGCCGGCAAGCCAACGCCGGCCAGCTTGCTACGTTCCTCAACTTTAGCGCAAGGCTGAACCAATAGGCATGCGCGCCCGTTACCTAGAGGCCAATCATCCCAGCTTTGTGAGCCGCATGCCCACGCGAACCTTTCACGTCATCTTCAATGCCAATGCCGGCACGGCCCTTGCCACCGGCATCACCGAGGCCGCGCTTGCCGAGCTGTTCGCCAATAACGGGCTGACCGCAACGATCGATGCCGATGCCGACCGCCCCATGCAGGAGCGCATCGAAGAGGCCCTGGCCGGTCCTGCCGATACGATCGTCGCGGCAGGGGGCGACGGCACCATCACCGCGCTGTGCGGCCCCATCCTGGGCACTGGCAAGTCGCTGGCCATTCTGCCCTTGGGCACCGTCAATGCCCTCGCCAAGGACCTGCGCATTCCCCTCGATACACCAGCCGCCGTGGCGGCGCTTGCCGAAGGCGTCGAGCAGCAGATCGATGTGGGCGAGGTCAATGGTCGCTTCTTCCTGCACAAAGTGGTCATCGGCACCATTCCGGGCCTTGCCGCCGGCCGCGAATATATCCGCACCATGCCCGGCGTCTCCCCCAAGCTCGGCTTCATGCGCTATGTCTTCCGCCGGCTCCAGCGCACCCGCCGCATCGCCATCGCCATTGATGCCGACGACAAGGGCAAGCCCCGGGTCGAACGCGTCCAGGCCGTGGCCGTGGCCAGCAATTCCTATGATGAAGGCTTTGGCCGCATCCTTGCCCGCGAGCGGCTCGATGGCGGCACCCTCACCCTTTACGTGCTCAAGCGCCTGACCTTTGTCGATTTCTTCCGCCTGGCCAGCGGCATGCTGCTGGGCCGCTGGCACCAGGATCAGGCGCTGGACGTGCAAAGCGTGGGCGCCGTGACCATTACCAGCCACAAGGGACTGCTCAAGGTCATGTTCGATGGCGAGGTGGAGACGCTGACCACGCCGCTGCATTTCACCATTCACCCCAAGGCCCTGACCGTGCTGGCCCCGCCACCCCTGCCCGATACCCAAGCCCCCGCAGACGAGGCCGTGCGCGCATGAAACTCGTCCACCTGTCCGACCTGCATTTCGGCCACCACGACGCGGAAGCGGCCGCGGGCCTTGCGGCCGACATTACCGGCCTTGCGCCCGATCTCATCGTCATCAGCGGCGATTTCACCCAGATCGGCAGCAAGGACGAATTCATCGAAGCGCGCGCCTTTCTCGATACGCTCAAGGCGCCGATCTTTGCCGTGCCGGGCAATCACGATGTGCCCGCGGTCAATATCCTGCGCCGCTTCCTCAATCCCTATGGCTTTTACCGCCGCTACATCGCCCGCGACCTCGAGCCCTTCCTCGAAATGGGCGGGGTGGCCCTCTTGGGCATGCGCACCTCACGCCGGGCGCGGCTGGAATGGAATTGGGGCCATGGCAGCATTTCCCGCGGCCAGCTCGAGGATCTCGAAACCCGTTTCGCCCAAGCTTCGCCCGACGCTATCCGGGTCATCGTCGCGCACCATCCCCTGCTCTTTCCCACCGAGCCCATGCTGCAAAAGACCAAGCGGGTGAAGCGGGCCGACGAAGCGCTGGAAACCTTCGCCCGCCTGGGCGTACGCCTCGTGCTGTCGGGGCATTTTCACCTGTCCTATGTGCGCAAGCACCACGCCCAAGGCACCACCAATCAGGGCGCGCCCACGGGCCTGCGGAAATCGGCCGTGGCGCCCATCCTCGTCGCCCAGGCCTCCTCGACCATCTCGACCCGCCTGCGCGGCGAGCCGAACGCCTACAACATCATCACCATCACGCCCGAGCGCATCGCCATCACCGTGCGCGAATGGCGAGGCCAGCAATGGGTGACCCGCGAAAAGGAATCCGAGCCGGTCTGAGCCCTCACGCCGGCTGCACCTCGCCTTGCTGGTCCCCCTCGTCCCGCTTGGGTGGCGGAAAGGCCAGCGCCATGGCCGCGGCGGCAATGCCCACGGCGGCCGAGGCGACATAAAGCCAGTGATAGCTGCCGAAATTGTCATAGAGCCAGCCACCGCCCACCGGCCCAAACGCCATGCCGATGCTCGAGGTCATCGTCGCCGCGCCCAGCACCGTGCCCATCACATGCGGCCCGAAATAATCGCGCGCCAGCACCGCATAAAGCGGCATCACCCCGCCATAGGCCATGCCCAGCACCACGGCCAGCATGTAGAAATGCTCCAGCTGCGTGACATAGATGTAGGTGTAGATGCCCAAGGCCTGCAGCACGAGCCCGGCCACTAGCACCCGGCGCACCCCGAGCCGATCGGCCAGCACGCCAAAGATCAACCGGCCGAACAGGCCCGCCACCCCTTCCACGCTATAAATGCTCGCCGCCGCCAGCGACGACGCCCCGCAGATCATGGCGTAACTCACGGTGTGGAAGATCGGCCCTGAATGGGCCGCGCAGCACAGAAAAAACGTCGCGGCCAGCACGACAAATTGCGGCGTCCGCAATGCGCTGGCGGCAGCCGACGGCCGGCGTTCGATGGCAACGCCATCACCGGCCGGAACCGGCGCTTCGACCAAAGCTGGCGCCCGGCGGATAAGCAGGCTTGCCGGCAGCACGATGATCACTGCGCCGATGGCAATCGCCAGCATGGCGCTGCGCCAGCCATAATTGGCGATCAACACGCTGGCAAAGGGCGTGATGACCATCGGCGCCACCCCGCCGCCGACCGAAACCAGCGAGACGGCGAGGCTCCGATGCTTATCGAACCAGCCGACCGCCGCCGCCATGATCGGCGCAAAGAACGCGCCCCCGGACGCCCCGACCAATCCGCCATAGGCAAACTGGAACATCAATAGATCAGTGGCGCGGCTGGCCAGCACCAGCCCGGCACCCAACAATAGCGCGGCCATGAAGACAACCGGCCTCGCCCCGATCCGATCGCTCAGCGCGCCCCAGCCGAACCCGGCAACGCCCATGACGATGAACCCCAAAGTCATGGCGCCCGAAATCCCGGCCCGGGTCCAGCCCGTCTCCTCGGCAATCGGCTGCAGATAGACCGGCAGGGCGAACATCGCCCCCATCGCCACGCAGGTGATGACAGCGCCCGCTGCCACCACAACCCAACCATATCGCTCGTTCACTTTCCCGCTCCTCTCCCAACACCTGCCATATCGACGAGCGGGCAAACAGCGGTTCGACTGGAAAAGAGAGAAATACTTTGGCGGGTGGTTTGGGCTAGGTCCGCGGGCGGCTCACCCCCGCGCGGAAGGCGACCTTGCCTCCGCAGAGCGGTCCTTGCCGCAGTTGGGATCGGCACAAATCTTGCGGATAGCCGTGTCCAGCCCCTCACGCATCGCCTGCGTCATCGCCAGCGCATATTCGAGCATCCAGCGGCCCTGTGAACTGCTGGAGCTCTGCGACAGCATGGCCTCCAGCCGCCCCACTTCATCATCGAGATGCTGCTGGCGCGCCTCGATATTGGCCACCACCACCTCGCGTGGCGCCAGATGGGCAAAACGCAGGAAATGCAGGAACGAGCTTTGAAACTTGTCCTTGGCCAAGGGCTCCCGCAACCCGGCCATGAAGGCCTGCCGGCCCGCTTCGGTAATGCGATAGACCTTGCGGCTGGGCTTGCCGATCTGCTCCTCGATCACAAAGCCCACCAGCCCCTTGCCTTCGAGCTTGGCCAGAGCCGGATAGATCGCCCCGATACTGGCATCGGCAAACCATGCCGCCTCGCCCTCGCTGAAATGCCGGCGGATGTCATAGCCGGTCGCTTCACCCTCATAGAGGATCGACAGGCACAATTGTTCAACAGTCAAAGCACTCGCCTTTCCCATTCCGGAATAGGGTGAAGGCAGGGACGGTTTGCGCCCCTGCCCCTTGCTGGCCAAGGGTCACTCCGCCGGTGCGGCGACCGCAGCGGAATCGTCCGTCTTGGACTTTTCCTGCTTTTTGCGATCGCCGAAAATCCGCATCACGAAGACGAAGAAGACCGGCACGAACAACACGCTGAGCACGGTTGCCGAGATCATCCCGCCCATCACCGCAGTGCCGATGGCGTTCTGGCTGGCGGCGCTGGCGCCCGTGGCAATAGCCAGCGGCACCACGCCCAGGGTAAAGGCCAGCGACGTCATCAGGATCGGCCGGAAGCGGAGCTTCGAGGCTTCAATGGTGGCCTGCAGCAACGGCATGCCCTGGGCTCGCAGATCCTTGGCGAACTCGATGATCAGGATGGCGTTTTTCGCCGAGAGCCCGATAATCGTGATCAACCCGACCTTGAAGTAGACGTCATTGGGCATGTCGCGCAGCGACACGGCAATGACCGACCCCAATACCCCCAGCGGCACGACGAGCATGACCGACAGCGGGATCGACCAGCTTTCATAGAGCGCTGCCAAGAGCAGGAAGACGAAGATGACGATGAGGCCAACCAGCAGGGGCGCTTGCGAGCCGGACTGGATTTCCTCCAGCGACTGCCCGGTCCATTCATAGCCAAAGCCATTGGGCAATTCGCCCACCAGCCGTTCCATCTCGGCAATGGCGTCGCCCGATGAATAGCCCGGTGCTGCCGCCCCGCCGATGCGGACCGCCGGATAGCCGTTATAGCCGACCACCTGGGACGAGCCGCGCTGCCATTCCGCCGTCGCAAAGGACGACAGGGGCACCATGCCGCCCGAACTATTGGGCACATCCAGCTTGAGCAGGTCATCGACCTGCATGCGCTGGTCCTGGTCCGCCTGCACGGTCACCCGCTGCATCCGCCCCGCATTGGGGAAGTCATTGGCGTAGGACGAACCCAGATTGGACGAGATCGTCGCATTGATCGCCGCAAAGGTCACGCCCAGCGTATTGGCCTTTTCGCGGTCGATCACCAGGTTCACCTGCGCAGCTGCCGGCATGCCTTCGACGCGCAGACCCGCCAGGATCGGGCTTTGTGAGGCCGCCGCCATCAATTGATCGCTGCCCGCGAGCAGCGCCGCCTGGCCCAGCCCCGCACGATCCTGCAAGCGGAAGGTAAAGCCGCTCGAGGTCCCCAGGCCCTGGATAGCGGGCGGCGAGAGCGCGAAGGAGATCGCGTCCTTGAGCCCGAACAGCGCGCCATTGGCGCGGTTGGCAATCGCCTGCGCCGAATTATTGGCGTCGCGTTCGCTCCAGTCCTTGAAGGTGATGAAGGCCAAGCCCGCATTGTCGCCGGCGCCCGAAAAGCTGAAGCCATTGACCACGGCGGTGTTTTCGACGGCCGCTTCCTGGCCGAAGATTTGCTCCACCTGGTTGGCCACTTCGCGGGCCCGGTTGCTGCTGGCCTCGGGTGGCGCCTGCATGTCGACGATGACGAAACCCTGGTCCTCATTGGGCAGGAAGTCCGACGGCAATTGCAGGAAACCCCAGCCCAGCCCGACCAGCAAAGCCAGATAAACCACCATGAAGCGGCCGGTGCGGTTGATCAGCCAGCCAACGCCCCTGGAATAGCCATTGGTCGTGTTTTTCAGCCCGCGGTTGAACCAGCCGAACGGACCCTTCCGCTCGTGATGGCCCGGCTTGATCGGCTTGAGGAAGGTGGCGCATAGCGCCGGCGTCAGCGACAGGGCCAGGAATCCCGAGATCAGGATCGAGGCCACCATGGTAATGCTGAACTGTTGATAGATCACCCCGACGGCGCCGGGGAAGAAGGCCATGGGCACGAACACCGCCGACAGCACCAGCGTAATGCCGATAATGGCGCCGGTAATCTGCTTCATCGCCTTGCGCGTGGCGTCCCGGGGCGACAGCCCCTCCTCGGCCATGATGCGCTCGACATTCTCCACCACGACGATAGCGTCATCCACCAGAATGCCGATCGCCAGCACCATGGCGAACATGGTCAGAACGTTGATGGAAAATCCTGTCGCCAGCATGATGGCCAGCGTTCCCAGCAGCGCCACCGGCACCACCAGCGTCGGGATCAGCGTGTAGCGGAAGTTCTGCAGGAAAATGAACATCACGATAAAGACGAGGCCAATGGCCTCGACAAGCGTGTGCAGCACCTTCTCGATGGAGACTTCGACGAAGGGCGAGGTGTCGTAGGGAATGGTATATTCCACGCCCGGCGGGAAGAACTCGGCCAGTTCCTCCATGCGATGGCGAACGCCCTCGGAGGTCGATAGCGCATTGCCCGACGGGGACAGCTGCACGGCGAGCGCCGCGGCGGGCTGTCCATTGATGCGAGTGGAGAAATTGTAGCTCTCCGCCCCCACTTCGATCCGCGCCACATCGCGCAGGCGAACCGAGGAGCCATCCGGATTTGCCCGCAGCACCACCGCGCCGAACTCTTCGGGCGAGCGCAATTGCCCGCTGACCAGCACCGTGGCCGACACCTGCTGGGTGATCGGATTGGGCTGTGCCCCGATCCGCCCGGCCGTAACCTGGGCATTCTGGGACTGGATCGCGGCGGTCACTTCCTGGGTAGTCAGGTTGAGGCTGCTCATCTTGTCGGGGTCGACCCAGACGCGCATGGCGCGCTGGGAAGCGAACAATTGCGCCCGGCCGACACCCTCGACCCGGCGGATTTCGCCCAGCACGTTGCGGCTGAGGTAATCGCCCAGGCCCACGGCATCGAGCGAGCCGTCGGTGGAGAGCAGGCCCACCAGCATCAGAAAGCCGCTGCCGGCTTCCTGCACCTGGATGCCCTGCTGCGTCACGATCTGCGGCAGGCGCGATTCAACCCGGCGGACGGCATTCTGCACATCCGTCGCGGCCTGGCTCGATTCCGTGCCCGGCTCGAACGTGACGGTAACGGTCACCGAACCCGAGGAATCCGAGGTGGATTCGAAATACATGGCGCCTTCGACGCCGTTCATTTCCTCTTCGATCGGCCGGGTCACGCTTTGATACATGTCCTCGGGCGAAGCGCCCGGATAGACGGCGTTGATGGTGACCTGTGGCGGGGCCACATTGGGATATTGCGCGATGGGCAGCATCGGCAGGGCGATAATGCCCGCCAGCATGATGAAGATGGCCACGACCCATGCAAAGATGGGCCGGCCGATAAAGAATTGTGCCATAAAAAACGACCTTAGCTTGCGGGAGTTTCAGCAGCCTCAGCCGCGGCCACCGCTTCGGGTGGCGTCCATGGTTCTGGCGCGACCGGGGAACCCGGCCGGATTTTCTGCACGCCCTCGACAACCACCCGGTCGCCGGCAATCAGGCCCTGCTCGATCACCGAGCGGGAGCCGATCGAGCGCCCGACAGTGACCGTGCGCAATTCCACGACATTGTCGGCGCCCACGATATAGAGCTGGGACTGCCCACCCGCATCGCGCTGGATGGCCTGCTGCGGCACGGCGAAGGCGCCGCTTTGCACGCCCTGATCCAGCAACACCCGCACATACATGCCGGGCAGCAGATTATCGTCGGGATTGGGGATTTCGGCGCGCAAGGTCACCTGGCCGGTGCTGGCATCGACTGCCGCACCCGAGAACAGCAGGCGCCCGGCATGGGCATAGGTGCTGTCATCGTCCATCAGCAGTTTGACGCTGGCCTCGCCCGGCGCCAGGCTGGCCAGGGTGCCGTCTTCGAGCGCCTTGCGCAGCCGCAGCATCTCGTTGGAGGGCTGGGTGAAATCGGCGTAGACCGGGTCGAGCTGCTGGATGATGGCCAGGTTCTCCCCGCTGCCGGCATTGACCAGCGCCCCTTCGGTGACCAAGGCGCCCCCGATACGGCCCGAAATCGGTGCTTTGACCTCGGCATATTCAAGATTGAGCTTGGCCTGGGCCAGCGCCACTTCGGCCAGCGCCACATCGGCATTGGCTGACGCGAGGGCCGCTTCGGCCGTGTCGGCATTCTGCTCGGTGCCGATATTGCGTTCGCGCGAAGCGATGGCGCGGGCGGCCTGCTGGCGGGCCTGCGTCTGCTGCGCCAAAGCGCGGTCGCGGCTGGCCTGGGCGCTGTCGACCTGCAGCTGGAACGGCGCCGGATCGATGCGATAGAGCACATCGCCTTCCTCAACCGTGCTGCCCTGCTCGAACACGCGTTCGATGATAATGCCCGAGACACGTGGGCGAACCTCGGCAATACGGGTCGGGGCGATCCGGCCCGGCAATTGATTGGTGATGGCCAATTGCTCGGGTTTTGCCTCGACGAAGCTGACCGGCATCGGGGGTGGCGCGCCGGGGGCGGCCTGGGGGGCGCTGTTGGACTCGGTGCAGGCCGCAATAAAAGTCAGCAGCGCGAGCACGCTTGCAGCCTTGGCCAGGGAGCTAATCGCCTTCATGATGAATATCCAAATTTTGGCAGAACGGACAAAGGGAGGCCTACCCAGGCGCGCCTGATGGCGGTGGGACAGCCGGAACTACGAGAGATTGAGAAAGAGAATTAGGCTGGTGCGGGGCTATCACCCTGCGTCATTGCGATACGTTCGATTTCGGCGAGCAGCCCGGTAAATTCGGCCGGGGACCACTTGTGAAAACCCATCAGATGCATGGACCGCAGTCCCTCGAGCGCCAGCAGGGCGACCAGGGCCGCACGCGGATTTTCCGAGGTATCGGCCACTTTAGCCAGAGCCTGGTTCACGCTCGCCCGCACCAGGCATTGCAGATCTTCATCCTGGGCCAGCGCCGAACACAATTGCAGGGCGACCGGCTCGGCCTCTTCCCCCAGCCAACCTGCGGCAACCGCAATGCGCCCGCGAATCTCGGCATTCTTCTGCCCGCTCAGCTTGGCGACGGCGGCTTCGGTTTTCTTGTCTTCGGTCGCGATCTTGCGCTCGATGATCGCCTGGATCAGCGCATGCTTGCTCTTGCAGTCATAGAGCACGCTGCCCTTGCTGATGCCGGCCTCCGCGGCCACCGCATCAAGGGTCAGGTTTGACGCGCCATCGCGAATGACCACCCGTTCCCCGGCATCGAGAACTCGGTCGAGATCGATTGTCCTGGGGCGCGCCATGATACTGCTGGGGTTATTGACCGACTAGTCGGAAATTAATTCCGGCAGGCACCTTTTGTCAAATGCGCTGACGGTGCAGCAGGCATGCAGCGACGGGCCTTCAATAATCCCGCGCGATGCTTACAGCCCGCATTCCGACGCTCTGGTGACAGATTCGGCGGCGCGGCACCGCCCAAAGGCCAGGTGCCGCGCTGCAATCCGCCTAGCACAGCGCCAATTGCGCCTGGCAGATCCGATCGACCAGCGCGTCAAACTCGCCCTTGGGCGGACGATTGGCGGCCAGGCGTTGCTTGAGATGCATGATCGGCTCGGCCAGGATCTCATCAAGGCTTTGCGCGCAGCTGAAATCCCCCGCCACGCTCCTGACCTTGGAATTGTCGAAGATCGCCGTCCAGGCCTTGTCCCCCACCAGCGGCCCCACCCATTCCGGGTTATACCGGATCAAGGTGTCAGTGGGCACATGCACGATCTTGGCCTCGACGCCGAGCAGCCGGCCAATGGCCTTCTGGATATCGTCCCAGATATGAGCGCGATCATTGGTGATGTGGAAAATCTCGTTGAGCGCCGCCGGCTTGCCGAACAGCCCGACAAACGGCACCGCAAAATCCACCGACCGGGTCAGCGTCCATGGCGTGTGACCATCCCCCGCCACGATCGTGGGTTCCCCATCCAGCATGCGCCGCGCCATGATGTCGGCGTCGCCCATCATGATGGGCAGGCCAGTGCGCACGGTGTGGCTGGGGCGGACAATGGTCCAGTCCAGGTTTTGCGCGCCTTTGAGCAGGTCTTCGCAGGCAATCTTGGCCTGGCTATAGGGCCAGTAGGGATTGATCGCCGGGGTCTGCTCGGTGATCACATAATGGCGCGCGGGCTTTTCATAGACCGATGCCGACGAGATGAAGACATATTGCCCGCAATGGCCCGAAAACACCTCGATATCCCGCGCCACCTGATCGGGGGTGAACGCGATGAACTGGCACACCACGTCATATTTGGCCTTGGCCAATTCGGCATAGTCCGGCCCGCCAAGCTCGCCGATGATCGAGGTCACCCCCGCCGGCAGCGCCCCGCCCCTTTTGCCCCGATTATAGACGCTGACCTGATGCCCCGCTGCCACCGCCCGCTCGACGCAGGGATAGGAAATCTGCCCCGTACCACCAATAAAAAGCACGCTCATCGCCATTGCAAAGACCTCGGTTTCAAAAATCATCAGCCATCATTATCAATAATGGTAACGCGAAACGCCTCGTCCGTCTCCCTCAACGGCGTTATGTCGGCGTACTGCCGATCCTGACCACATTGTCGTCGGCGGCGATGACGCTGAGCCGGTGGGTGATGGCGATAATGGTGACCTCGTCGCGCAGGCGGCGCAATTGGTCCATGATGTCTTTTTCGGTTTCCGCATCGAGCGCCGAGCTTGCTTCGTCCAGCAGCACGATGGCCGGATCGGCATAGAGCGCACGGGCAATGGCAATGCGCTGGCGTTCCCCGCCCGAGAGCTTGAGGCCCCGTTCGCCGACCATTGTTTGAAAGCCGGATTCAAGACCTTCGATGAAACCCAGAATGGCGGCGCGTTCGGCGGCCCGCCGCAGCCGGGCCTGCTCGAACGGGCGGCCGAGCACGATGTTGGTCGCCAGGGTATCGTTCAACAATACGATGTCCTGCGGCACCGCCGCCACATGGGCAAACCAGTCGGCACGCGAGATGGAACCCAGATCCACCCCATCGATGGTGATACTGCCGGTGGCGGGACGCATGGCTTTCAGCAGCAGCTTGAAGAGCGTGGATTTGCCCGAGCCGGTATCGCCGGTAATATAGGTAATGGTCCCGCGCCGGGCCCTGAAATTCACCCCGCAAACCCCGCGGCCATTGCCGTAGAGATAGGACACGTCGGTGAACGCGATAACGCCTTCGGTCACCGCAAAGCTGCGCGTGCTGTCCGGATCGTCATGGCTCTCGGCCTGCCACATGCGGGCAAAGGGCACAAAGTTGGAATAGGATTGGGCAAATTGCTGGATCGCCTGGCCCATCATCTGGAAGGGAATGTTGAGCTGGAGCAGCAGCGTATTGAACAGCACGAGATCCCCGACCGTCAGTTCGCCCGCCGCAACGCGCGGCACCAGCAGCCAAAGGGTGATGGCAAACTGGGCGGTGAGCGCCAGACCGAAGACGAAAGCATAGCGCACCTGGGTCATCGCATAGCGGCCGAAGGCGTCCAGAACCGTGCGCTCCCGATCGTTGAATTGGCCGATCATCCAGCGGTCGGACTGGAACTGGCGCAGGGTGTCCATCGAGGAAATTGCGTTACCGACGAAGCGCGAACTGGCCTGGGATTGCTCGATGGCTTCGTCCAGGTGGGGCCGCGTTACCGAGGCGGCGCGGGTAACGAGCGCCACATAGACCACGCCATAGCCGAAAACGATCAGCGCGATGTCCAGATCCAGCACGGTGCCCAACAGGCCAAGGGCGAGGATGAGCTGGGCGATGCTGGGAAGCACGGCGGCGAGGGCAAACTGCACCACAATATTGAGCGCGCTGGCGCCCTTCTGCTGGGCGCTCTCGATCTCGGCGGGGTTGTGCTCGAGAAAAAAGTCTGAGGTCTTCTCGAGCAGCCGGGCAAAGAACGACGTCGAGGTGACAAAGTTGAGGCTCTCCGACGTCATGAAGGTCAGAAAGCTCGACATGCGCTGGAACGTGTAGGCGGCCCCCATCAGCACGGCATAGGCCATGAAGGCCCAAAGCAGGCCGCCGGCCATTGACGCCGACGTGAGTTGATCGATCAGGCGGGAAAACAGGTATGGCGCGCTGATAGAGGTAAGCGTACCCAGCAGGGTGGTGACGAGCACGGCCAACAGCGCCAGCCGGGCGGTCTTGAGATAGTTCGAAAGGATCGTCCGCAGCGGCGGGGAAATCAGGGGCAAGTCGAATTTCAAGGTCGCTTTCTCCCCTCGCCAGGACTGCCAGCCTAAGCGATTCGGCGAGCGGGGAGGAAATAACGACCGGCGAATCGAGCCGGCCACCGCCCCATTGCGGACGCCGGCCGCTTGGCCGATGCTCCCCAAAAGCTGCCATGCTCGATCGGAAAGGGAGTCCCGCTTATGGCTGAAGCTGTCGTCAATCTTGATACGCTGCCACTCAAACCGGACATTGTGGGCACGCGCTTCGCCAACCAATACGCCGAAATCGGCACGGCGCTCGGCCTTAAGGCCCTGGGCGCCAATTATCTCGTCGTTCCGCCCGGCAAGACGTCGATGCCGTTCCATCGCCACCACACTTCCGATGAGCTGTTCTTCATCCTTTCAGGCCAGGGGGTATACCGCTTCGGCGATGACCGCATTCCGGTGCGCGAGGGCGATTGCCTGGGGGCTCCGGCGGCCGGGGCGGCCCATCAGCTCATCAATACCGGCAGCGAGCCGCTGCGCTATCTGGCGCTGTCCAACAATACCAATGCCGAAGTGATCGAATATCCCGACAGCGGCCGCGTCCGCGTGGATGTCGGTCTCTCCGGATTCCACCGTTACGATGGCACCTTCAAGCAAGGCGGCCGGCTGACCCCGCTCGGCTATTGGGAGGGAGAAAATATCGACGACGCGGATAGTCCGGCGGACTGAACAAAGCCGATCCAGCGGCCGGAACGGCGGTTTTGACCTGCAGCGTTCCGGGGAGGCGAGCGCCTTGCTCAGGGCGTCGCGTCGGATTGGGGATATTCGAGCTGCATGGCGACCACATTTTTTGTGCCCTCGCCATATCGGTCAGCGATCGCCGCAAGGCCTTGATCCAGCGCCGCGGCGGGACTCTGGCCCGAAGATATCGAGACCCTGTCTGCCGCCGGCCAATCCTGCATGTCCCGGTCGGGCAGGATGGACAGGCCATTGGCCGTCACGACCGGCGCCATCGAAGCCGCGAACGTCGTCGCGTGGGACCGGTAGGTCCGCGACCAGGCATCGGCCACCAGTGCCAGCGAGACCTCGTCCATTCGCGGCTCCAGAGCAATGCCGAACTCGTCGCGGTTCCAGAAGGCGAGCGTATTGGCAAGCACGGTGGTGGCGAACGGTCTTGTGAACCGGAATGCGCTGCTCGCATGCCGCGCGTCCCAATGCTCAAGGCCGAGATCACGCGCCGCCGCACTGGCCTTTTGCGGGCCGGCAATGGCCTCGATCAGCGTCAGCATCATGGGCATGGATGCGGTGATACCGGTGGTCGTCACGACATTGCCGTCGGCCACGAAGCGCCGGTCGGCGACATAGTCGATCGTCGGGTTGCGCTGCAGCAATTGACGCAGATAGTACCAATGCGTCGTGGCGCGCTTGCCATCGAGCAAGCCGGCCGCGCCGACCACTTTGGCCCCCGCGCAAACGCCGATGATGATGGCCCCTTTTACCGATTGCTGCTGCAGCCAGGCCAGAACTGCCGGATCGTCATCCCGGCTCATCGCCGGCACGATTATATAGTCCGCCCCGTCCGGATGCGCCGCGTCGAATGCGGCAATAGTGGCATCGGGCTCGACCTTGAGCGCGGGATAGAGTTGCACCGGACCGGGGCCAGTTGCCAGCATCAGCACATCGGCAATGTCGGCCCGCCGCAGAATTCCGGTTGGTATGAGGTAATCAGTCGTCTCGGTCGCGTCATTGAGCCCGATCACGGCAATCAGCGGCCGCTCGGCACTGGCGGGCCGCAGCGTCTCGAGCATGGCGGCCGTCTCGGCCTCCGGCACCGGCGGCGCCGCGGCCCCGCCCGCTGACGGCAGGGACGCCAGCCAGAGGCCAAAGCCGCCCGCGCCCAGTATGGCAATACCGAGCAATGCCCATGCCGCGACCCCACGTTTCCGCACGCCACCCTCCTGCGCTGAACCGCATCTTGACGACAGCCTAGCCTGCGGCCGACTATGTCCGAAATGACATATATCGGGCAAAAACAGCCATGCCGCGCAGGATTGGTTTCGTCATTCATCCAGGCTTTCAATTCCTCGACGTCGTCGGCCCGACGGCAGCATTCGAGATCGCGTCCCGCTATGTGCCGGATGGTTATGCCCTTGAAATCCTGGCGCCCTCTGCCGGCATGGTCACCAGCTCCAGCAGTCTCGAATTGGCGGCGGGGCCGCTCGGCATGGATGGTCTCGACACCATCATCGTCTCGGGCGGCCAACTGGTCTGGGACATGGCCGCCTTCCACGCCGTGGTGGACTGGCTGAAAACCATCCAGCCCCGCCGCCTCGCCAGCGTGTGCTCGGGCGCCTTCCTGCTGGCCGAGGCTGGTCGGCTGGACGGGCGCTTGGCCACCACCCATTGGGAAAGTACCGAGCGTTTCCGGCGCCACTACCCGCGTGTGCGGCTGGAGCCGGACCGCATCTTTACGCGCGACGGCGACATGTGGACCTCGGCCGGAATTTCGGCGGGCATCGACCTTGCACTCGCCCTGATCGAAGACGATCACGGCCCCTCGATCGCCCGCCGCACCGCCCAGCAACTCGTGGTGCACAACCGCCGCCCCGGCGGACAGTCGCAGTTTTCGGGCCTGCTGGAGCTGGGCGGACGATCCGGACGCTTCGCGGCTCTGCTCGCCTGGGCCAAGGCCAATCTGGGCGAGGCGTTGACGGTCGAGCAGCTTGCCGAACACGCCGCAATGAGCCCGCGCAATTTCTCGCGCGCCTTTCTGCGCGAAATGGGCACCACACCGGCCAAGGCCATCGAGCAGCTTCGGGTTGCCGCTGCACGCGACGCCGTCGAGGCCGGGAGTAGCAGCCTGGAAGAAATCGCCCGCCAGATCGGCCTCAAGGATGCCGGCCGGATGCGGCGCGCCTTTCTGCGCGTCCTGGGGCAATCGCCCCAATTGCTGCGCCGGTCACTCCGCGACCGGGTTTAGAACAGCAGACATCATGGGCCCGCCTTCCGATCTCACCCGGCGTGCCGGCCCGCAGCAGCTGCCGCAAGAAGATCGACCACCTCCTGGTCACTGGTCTGCCCGAAGCTGACATAATGCTGGCCGACCGAGCCGAAAGGCTCTGGGGTCGCGAGACACACCACCCCGTCGGCCTCCTCGCGCAGGCGATCCATCGTATCGGGCGGCGCCACGGGAACGGCGAGCACCACCCTGGCGGCGCCAGCCTTGCGCAAGGCACGCAATGCGACAGTGATCGTGCTGCCGGTGGCGATGCCATCATCCACGATGACCACTATTTCCCCTTTTACCGGCAGCGCCTGGCGGGAACCAAGATAGGCCTTGCGGCGGCGTTCGAGCTCGATCAGCTGGCGCTGCGTCTCGGCCTCCACATAGTCCGGCGGCGGCTTGATGATCGCCATCGCTTCGTCATTGAGCACGATCTGCGGATCTGCGCCGTCGACCAGCGCTCCGATGCCGTATTCTTCATGCCCCGGAGCGCCAAGCTTGCGCACCAGCAGCAGATCGAGCGGCGCCCGCAAGGCTTGTGCGACTTCCAAGGCCACCGGCACCCCGCCACGCGGCAGCGCCAGGACGATCGGATCGTTGAGCCCCAGGCCAGCAACCGCCTTGGCCAGGCGCCGTCCGGCCTCCCGCCGATCGGTGAACAGGGCTGATGTCGCAAACATGACGTCAACTCCCAACAGGACTGCCGATCAACGGCTGCAAGCATTTGCCATGCGGCCGGCTGCTCGGCGTCCTCAAAACCTGAACGCCGGGGATGCGCCATGGTTCACCCAAAGGCGCATGCACCGATGAATTCGCCGGTCCTGCGGGACGAACATGGACTCAATCTGTCTATGGGAGAAGTGGCGGAGAGAGAGGGATTCGAACCCCCGATGGAGTTGCCCCCATGCCGCATTTCGAGTGCGGTGCATTCAACCACTCTGCCATCTCTCCGCGAGATCGTCAGCGGCCCCTAAGGGCGCCCGGTCGACACGGGCGGGCTTATGGCATAGCAAAGCGGCGCCCGCAACAGTCTTGTCGCGGTTGTGCATGAGGTTGGCCGTGCCCGCTATGGCGTTGTTTGTCTATGGAACCCTGCAGGACGCCGATGTACTGGCTGCCGTGCTCGGCCGCCCGGTTGATATCGCCGCGCTACGCCCCGCCAGCGCCCCCGATTTCAAGGCCGTTGCCTATCCCGGTCGGGTCTATCCGGCCCTGGTCCCCTGCCCCGGCACAACCGCTCCCGGCCTGCTGATTGGCGGCCTCGATCCCCTCGATCTGGCCGTGCTCGACGCCTTCGAGGGCGAGGAATATCGCCGCACGACCATCACCATTGTGCTGGATGAAAACGCCGTCCAGGCCCAGGCCTATCTGCCGGTCATCGCCATTCCCGCCATCGCACCCGCCTGGTCGCTGTACCATTGGTCCACCGCCCACAAACCCCAGGTGATTGCCGGCGAGACCAGTACGGCGCAAAGTTTACGCAGGCGCCTCAGCGCTTTGCTGCCGGGCGAAGCGAGTTAGCTCACAATTGTGTGGCTAGCGAACCCGATGCCTGCGCTTTACGTTGCCTCAACAGCAACAGCAGGATGGAGTTCGAGATGAAGCGTCGTGATCTGGTTGCGGGCATGGCAATATTGCCGCTCATGCCCTGGGGCGTGACTACGGCTTTCGCGCAAGACAATGGAGCAGGCATGAACGGCGACACCATTCAGACCAGCGCGGGCGATCTCGTCATCCACCCGGTGGACCACGCCAGCCTGGTGCTGGTCCAGGGCGACCAGGCGATCTATGTCGACCCCGTCGGCGGCGCCGCCCGCTATGAAGGCCTGCCCGCCCCCACCGCCGTTTTGATCACCCACGGCCATGGCGATCATTTCGATGTGCCCACACTCGAGGCCATCGCCAAAGACGTGCCGCTGCTGACCAATCAGGACGTCTTCGACAAACTCCCCGAGGCGCTCAAGGCCAATGCCTCCCCCATCGCCAACGGCGCCGAAACCACCTTTGCCGGCCTACCCCTCAAGGCCATCCCCGCCCATAACACCACTGCCGACCGCATGAATTATCACCCCGTCGGCGTCGGCAATGGCTATCTGCTGACCTTCGGCGACAAGCTCGTCTACGTTGCCGGCGACACCGAGCCCACCCCCGAAATGCTGGCGCTATCCGGCATTGCCGTGGCCTTCCTGCCCATGAACCTGCCCTATACGATGACGGTGGACCAGGCCGCCGAGGCGGTAAACGCCTTCAAGCCTTCCATCGTCTATCCCTATCACTACAATGACAGCGACCTCGACGCCTTCGAGGCCGGCGTCACCGCCGATGGCGTGGAGGTCCGCCGCCGCGACTGGTACGCCAAAAGCGCTTGAGGCAAGCGGCAAAGCCTGACGAGACGCCTTGACTCTTGGGGCTTTTGCCCCGATAAGCGCCCCCGGAATGCGTGCCGGCTCGTCTGGCGCGCCTCTCTTTATTGAAAAACGCTGCTTGAGGCTGCCTGCCGGTTTTACTGCCGGCCCAGTTTGAAGTCCGCAGGACAGGCTTTCCCTGCGGCGCCGCAAAGCGCGACAGAAAGGGACCAGGCGTTTGACGCTCCTGGTTGAACTATGACTTTTGCCGTGATCAAAACCGGTGGCAAGCAGTACAAGGTTGCCGCCAACGACGTTCTCAAGATTGAAAAGCTCGACGCCGAAGCCGGCACCATCGTGACCTTCGACCAGGTCCTGATGATTGATGGGCAAGTCGGTGCTCCCCTGATCGAAGGCGCGCTTGTCGCTGCCGAACTGCTTGAAACCCGCAAGCAGAAGACGGTCATCATCTTCAAGAAGAACCGTCGCCACAATTACCGCCGCCGCAATGGCCACCGCCAGCTGCTCTCGACCGTGCGCATCACCGAAATCCTGACCGGCGGCGCCAAGCCGACCATCAAGGCTGCTGGTGTCGCTGCCAAGACCGATAGCGTCGCTGCCGAAAAGCCGGCCAAGGCCGCCGCCAAGACTGCTGCGCCCAAGGCCGCGGCTCCCAAGGCTGAAGCCGAAACCAAGGCACCGGCCGCCAAGAAGGCAGCCAAGCCTGCTGCCGATTTCACCGACGACATCAAGCTGATTGGTGGCGTGGGCCCGGCTCTCGAAAAGAAGCTGAATGCCGCTGGCATCACCAGCCTCACCCAGATCGCTGCCTGGAAGAAGGCCGACGTCGCCAAGTTCGACGAAGAGCTGGAATTCCACGGCCGCATCGAGCGCGACGAATGGGTTGCCCAGGCCAAGGATCTGGTTGCCGGCAAGCCCCCGCGCGCCAAGATCGACCAGGAAGCCGTGGCCGACAAGGCCGAAGACAAGACGAAGTAAGGATACCTCACCATGGCACACAAAAAAGCAGGCGGTTCATCCCGCAACGGTCGTGATACCGCTGGCCGTCGTCTTGGCGTCAAGAAGTTTGGCGGCGAAGACGTGATCGCTGGCAACATCCTGATCCGTCAGCGCGGCACCAAGTGGCATCCCGGCACCGGCGTTGGCCTGGGCAAGGACCACACCATCTATGCACTGGTCGACGGCAAGGTTGCGTTCCGCACCCGTGCGAAATCGCAAGTTTTCGTTTCCGTCGAGCCGGCAGAGGCCGCCGAATAATCCGGCAGGTCTTGTGAACCCAGCCGGTGACCAGTTCCCCGGCTCGTGTTCCTGACGAGCGAAGTTTCAAGGGGAACCGGTGCGCCGGTTCCCCTTTTCGTTTCCATCAGAGAACACCAAAATGCACGCCACCCGCACCCAAGCCGTTCTAATCGCCGTACGAGCCCGCAAAGCCGCCCGTGGCATTGGCCTCTTGTGTCGGGACGGTGCGAGATGACGCCCATTGCAACCGAACGGTTGATCCTGCGCGAGCCAAGTCTTGCCGATGCGCCCTGCTATGCCCTGGGCGTGGGCGAATATGACGTGGCCCGCTTCCTCACCCCCGTGCCCTATCCCTATACTTTGGGCATGGCGATCGATTGGCTGCGCCGGACCGAACCGGCCACCCCCGAGCGCTCCACGCTGATCATCGAATTGCCCGGCAAGGGCCTGATCGGCTGCGTCTCGCTGGTCGGCGAACTCGGCTTCTGGATTGCCCGCCCGCATTGGAATCGCGGCTATGGCACCGAAGCCGCGCGAGCCCTGCTCGACTGGCACTTTGCCGGCACCGACGCGCAGGCCGTCACCTCCAGCGCCCATCACAACAATGCTGCCTCACTCAGCGTGCAGAAAAAGCTGGGCTTTGTGCCCACCGGCACCGAACCACGATTTTCCCAGACCCTGCAGCGCGATGTGGATCACGTGGTAACACAGCTGACACGGCAGGCCTGGACTGGGGGGAAGCGATGATTGACAAGTTTAAGCAGGCTTTGCCCGCAACGATCGCAACCGATCGTCTGTTGCTGACTACGCCCGTTCTGGCCCATGTGCCCGAAATGGCCGTGCTGGCCAACAACGAGCGCATCTATCAGGTTCTATCGCGCCTGCCCCATCCCTATGACGAAAGCCATGGCCGCTTTTTCGTCGAGACCATTGCCCGCGGGCCCGAAGAATTCGCCTGGTCCATTCTGCGCGAGGACGCCTATATCGGCACGATTGGCCTGCATCTGCTGCCCGACCGATTGCCCGAGCTTGGCTATTGGCTGGGTGAGCCATTCTGGGGGCAAGGCTATGCCACCGAAGCCGCCCTTGCCGTTGTGGCCGCGGTCAAGGCGACGGGTCTGGTACCCGCCTTGCGCTCACGCGCTCTGCTGGACAATGCCGGCTCACGCAAGGTCCTGGCCAAAGCTGGCTTTGTGCAAACCGGGGAAGGTCTCGACCCCGACGGCACGCTCAAGGGCGAGCGCATGGCCCTGGTTGAGTTGGAGTTCGCGTCATGATCGCAATGCGCAGCGCCCTGCCCGACCTCATCCGCACCGAGCGGCTGACCCTGCGCGCGCCGGCCGTCACCGATCTCGCCGATCTGGTGGCGCTGGCCAATAATTGGCAGGTCGTCGAGCCGACCGCCGTCATGCCCTTTCCCTATTCCGAGGATGACGGCCGCGCTTTCCTCGCAACGATCGGGGACGCCGACACGCCCCGCGCCTATGCCATTGCCAATGGCGAGGACCGCCTGATGGGCGTGGTCAGTCTCAAATTTGCCCAAGGCAAAGCGCCGGAGCTGGGTTATTGGCTGGGCCAACCCTATTGGGGCAAGGGCTATGCCCCTGAGGCAGCGACCGGTCTTGTGCAGGCCGCGAGCGCGTCAGGCATTGCCGAGATCAATGCACGAGTGTTGGAGAGCAATGCCGCCTCGATCCGCGTGCTGCAAAAAGCCGGCTTCACCATCGTCGAGCACACCCATAGCGTGGTCGAGCGCCATCGCGGCAAGCCCCTGCTGATCATGGCCTGGAGGGCGCCATGATTCCGCGCCTCTATTCATCGCGCTTCGTGCTGCGCCAACCCGAAATGGGCGATGCCGAAGATATTGCGCGCTATCTCAATGATTTTGATGTGGCGGGCAATCTGGCGCGCGTGCCCTTCCCCTATCGCCTCTCCGATGCCCGGGCCTGGCTGCGCACCCGCACGCCCAATCTGCCGGTCGGGGAAACCAATTTCACCATCGAATTGCCCGGCGAAGGTTTTGCCGGCCATGTCGGGTTTCATCGCGGCCCCAAGGGACCTATATTTGGCTATTGGCTGGGCCGGCCCTTCTGGAACCGCGGCATCATGACCGAAGCGGCAACAGCCAGTCTCGACTGGTTTTTCGCCACCACCAATGCACCCGTGATCTATTCGGGCGTTTTCTATTTCAATGCGGCCTCTTTGGCAGTCCAGCACAAGCTTGGATTTACCGAAACCGGCCGCTCAAGCCTGCTCTGCCTTGCGCGCGGCGCCGAGGTAGAGCATATCGACACAGAATTGACGCAGAGCGTCTGGAAGGCCCGTACACCATGAAATTCCTCGATCAGGCCAAGATCTTTGTGCGCTCCGGCGATGGCGGGGCCGGCTCCGTGTCGTTCCTGCGCGAAAAGTTTGTCGAATTCGGCGGCCCCAATGGCGGCAACGGCGGGCGCGGCGGCGACGTCGTGGTCGAATGTGTCGATGGGCTCAATACCCTGATCGACTATCGCTACCAGCAGCATTTCAAGGCTAGCACCGGCACCCATGGCATGGGCAAGAACCGCACCGGCGCCGATGGCGAACATACCATTCTGCGCGTGCCCGTCGGCACCCAGGTGTTTGAAGACGACAATGAAACCCTGATTGCCGATCTGACCGAGGTCGGCCAGCGCATCGTGCTGCTCTCCGGCGGCAATGGCGGCTTCGGCAATGCCCATTTCAAGACCAGCTCCAATCAGGCCCCCCGCCACGCCAATCCGGGCCAGGTGGGCGTCGAAAAATGGATCTGGCTGCGCCTCAAGCTGATCGCTGACGCGGGTCTGGTCGGCCTGCCCAATGCAGGCAAATCGACATTCCTCGCCGCCGTTTCGGCCGCCAAGCCCAAGATTGCCGGCTATCCCTTCACCACGCTCCATCCCAATCTGGGCGTGGTCTCGATCGGCGAGCGCGATTTCGTGCTGGCCGACCTGCCTGGCCTGATCGAGGGTGCCAGCGAAGGCGCCGGCATTGGCGACCGGTTCCTGGGCCATGTCGAGCGCTGCGGTGTGCTGATCCATCTCATCGATGGCACCCAGGACGATATCAAGGGCGCCTACAAGACCATCCGCGGCGAGCTGACCGCCTATGACGAGCGCCTGGGCGAAAAGCCCGAACTGGTCGTGCTCAACAAGATCGACGCCATCGATCCTGACGAGCTCAAGGAAAAGGTCAAAGTGCTCAAGAAAGCCAGCAAAGCCGACGTGCTGCTGGTCTCGGGCGTCACCGGCAAGGGCGTCGATCAGGTGCTCTACGATATTGTCGGCGTTCTCGACGCCGAAAAAGCCGCCAAAGTCGAAGCCGCCCGCCGCAAGATCGAACCCAATTGGGTTCCCTGACACCAATGATCGCGTGTTTGGCCCACCCCCACCCTGCCTCTCGGCATCCCTCCCCACAAGGGGGAGGGAGCGATAGCGCCGCACACACCGGGTTCCAGCCTCCTGCGTCTCCCTCCCCCTTGTGGGGAGGGATCAAGGGTGGGGGTGGTCACACGCACGGGACTCTCAGCTCATGAACGCCCTAGCGCCCTATAAGCGCCTGACCATCAAGATCGGCTCTGCCCTGCTTGTCGACAAGCAGGGCAGGCTTCGTGCCGCCTGGCTCGCCGATCTGGCTGCCGATATTGCGGCCCTCAAGGCCGAGGGAAGCGAAGTCGTCATCGTCTCCTCCGGCGCGATTGCGCTGGGCCGGGGCCGCTTGGGCCTCGACGCACTGACCCTGACGCTCGAACAGAGCCAGGCCGCCGCCAGCGCCGGCCAGATTGCCCTGAGCCAAGCCTGGGCCGAGGCGCTGGGCCGCCACGGCATCGTCACCGGGCAGATCCTGATCACCCCCAATATCACCGAGGAGCGGCGCTACTATCTCAATGCCCGCACCACGATTGCCACCCTCCTGGGTCTGGGCGCCGTGCCGATCATCAATGAGAATGACAGCGTCGCCACCGCCGAGATCCGCTATGGCGACAATGATCGTCTCTCGGCCCGCGTCGCCACCATGATCGAGGCCGATTGCCTCATCCTGCTCTCCGATATCGATGGGCTCTATACGGCCCCGCCCGCCAAGGACCCTTCGGCCATTCATCTGTCTGAAGTTTCCGCCATCACCCCCAGTATCGAAGCCATGGCCGGGGGCGCGGCAAGCCATCTCTCGCGCGGCGGCATGACCACCAAGGTTGAGGCTGGCAAGATCGCGACCCATGCCGGCACGGCCATGATCATCGCCAAGGGCACCGAAGCCCATCCGCTCAACGCCCTGACCGAAGGCGCCCGCCATACCCTGTTCCATCCCGCCCGCAGCCGGGCGCAGGCCCGCAAGCGCTGGATCATGGGCACGCTGGCCGTCGCGGGAACGCTCCAGGTCGATGCTGGCGCGGCCAAAGCCCTGCTGACCGGCAAATCCCTGCTGCCCATCGGCGTCACCAAAGTCAGTGGCGATTTCGAGCGCGGCGACACCATTGCCGTGACCAATCCCGAGGGCGTGGAAATCGCCCGGGGCCTTGCCGGTCTCGATAGCGACGAAGCCCGCCTCGTCATGGGCAAACGCAGCGATGCCGTGGTCGAAATTCTGGGCGCCGGCAATCGCGCCGCCCTTGTGCATCGTGACAATCTCGTGCTGGTAGGCAGCCAAGAGGAGACCAGCAGTGAGCGCGCTTGAAGCCGGCAAATCGTTGAACCAGATCATGGCCGAGCTGGGCCGCAATGCTCGCATGGCCGCGCGCCAGCTCGCATTGGCCACGCCCGAGCAGAAACGCACCGCGCTGCTGACCGCCGCCGGCGCCATCAGTGCCCATCGCAAGGCAATCCTTGCCGCCAATGCCAAGGACATGGACGCCGCCCGCACCAAGGGCATTTCCAAGGCCTTTCTCGACCGGCTCGAACTCAATGACGCCCGCATTGACGGCATTATCGACGCGGTCAAAACCATTGCCGAACTGCCCGATCCCGTCGGCGCCAAAATTGCCGAATGGGACCGGCCCAATGGCCTCCATATCGAGCGCGTCCGCACCCCGCTCGGCGTCATCGGCGTGATTTTTGAATCGCGCCCCAATGTCACCGCCGACGCCAGCGCTCTCTGCATCAAATCGGGCAATGCCGTCATCCTGCGCGGCGGCAGCGACAGTTTCCATTCCAGCCGCGCCATTGTCGATTGCATGCTCGATGGCCTGCATCTGGCGGGTCTGCCCGTCGAATGCGTCCAGCTCGTCCCCACCACCGACCGCGCCGCCGTCGGCGAAATGCTCAAGGGGCTGGATGGCAATATCGACGTCATCGTGCCCCGTGGCGGCAAGACCCTGGTCGCCCGCGTGCAGGACGAAGCCCGCGTGCCGGTCTTTGCCCATCTCGAGGGGATCGTGCATGTCTATGTCGACAAGTCGGCCGATCTCGAAAAAGCGGTGAGTGTCACCCTCAATGCCAAGATGCGTCGCACCGGCGTTTGCGGCGCCGCCGAGACCCTGCTCGTGCATCGCGACGTGGTCGCTACCCACCTCAATCCCATCCTTGACGCCCTGATGGCAAAAGGCTGCGAAATACGCGGCGATGCTATCGTCAATGCTAACAGTCCGTTAACCAAAACGGCCACTGAAGCGGATTGGCGCACCGAATATGAGGACGCCATCATCTCGGTAAAGGTGGTCGATAGCGTCGATGATGCCATCGCCCATATCGAAAACTATTCGAGCCACCACACCGAAGCGATCATCGCCGAAGACCTTGCAGCCGTTGAGAAATTTTTCAACGAGATCGACAGCGCCATCCTTCTGCACAACGCCTCGACCCAATTCGCCGATGGCGGCGAATTCGGTTTTGGCGGCGAAATCGGCATCGCCACCGGCAAAATGCACGCCCGCGGCCCAGTCGGCGTCGAACAGCTCACCAGCTTCAAATATCGCGTCCGCGGCAACGGTCAGACGAGGCCCTAGCCCCTTTTGACCCTCCGCGCTCCGCTCCGTATTTCCGGCATTACCGAACTGCCTCCCTCTGCGGCGGGCATGCGCATCGGCCTGTTTGGTGGCAGCTTCAACCCCATTCACGAGGGCCATCAACTGGTCATCGAAGAGACCCTGCGCCGCCTGCAGCTGGATGCCGTGTGGGTCATGGTGACGCCGGGTAACCCGCTGAAAAACCACGCCGAACTCGCGCCCTTGGCTGATCGCGTCACCGCCGCGCGGGCGCTGCTTACCGACCCGCGCGTCCGCGTCACCGGCTTTGAAGCGGCCTATGGCTTCACCTATTCCTGGCAGACCATCCGCTTTCTCACCAAGGCCATGCCCGACCGCCGCTTCGTCTGGATCATGGGCGCCGACAACCTGGTCGACTTCCACCGCTGGGAACGCTGGCGCGATATCGCCGCCATGGTCCCCCTGGCCGTCTATGTCCGCCCCGGCTCCTCCCGCCTCGCCCCGGCCTCCCGCGCCGGCATCGCCCTGGGCCGCTACCGGGTCGATGAAGAGGACGCCAGCCGCCTCGCCAACCTGCCGCCCCCGGCCTGGGTCTATCTCCACGGCCGCCAATCGCCCCTGTCTTCTTCGGCAATACGAGCACGGCGCCGTCGTGAAACTGCAAAGTGAGCGGCCTACCTTGCGAAAACCGCGCTAAAAGCGCATATTGCCAAAGTGTGATTAAACTCACCAATCAAGGAACTGATTGCTTGCCGTTTGCAAAGACGCCTGCACATTTCCGATCAACAACCAAGGATGCTGACCCCACGCATGACCCATGCACGAGCATGGGCGGAAGGCCATTGCTGATGGCCGCGCTGCCCGAGAACACCTCTGCTCACGCCGAGGCCCCCCATTCCGCCCCGGAACGCCCGATGATCGATGTCATCCTTGAATGCCTTGACGATGCCAAGGCCGAGGAAATCGTTGCCGTCGACATTACCGGCAAATCCTCGCTGGCCGACCACATGGTGGTTGCTTCCGGCCGTTCGCAGCGCCATGTCGGCGCCGTGGCCGACCAATTGGTCAACGCCCTGCGCGATGCCGGTCATGGCAAACCGCGCATTGAGGGTCTGCCCCATTGCGATTGGGTTCTGGTCGATGCCGGCGATGTCATCGTCCACATCTTCCGCCCCGAAGTGCGCGAGTTCTACAACATCGAAAAGATGTGGCAGGCCGACTTCGCCGCCGACGCCCACTAAACGTCCGGCATGCGGGTAGCAATCGCGGCTGTCGGCCGGATGAAGGCCGGGCCCGAACGGGAAATGGTGGCGCGCTATCTTGATCGCGCCATCGGCGGTGGCAAGCCGCTGGCCTTGACCGGTTTCGATGTTATCGAGCTGACCGAATCCCGCGCCGGCTCGTCGGCCAGCCGCAAGGCCGACGAGGCTAAAGCGCTGCGCGCCGCCCTGCCCGACGGCATCGTTGTCGCGCTCGACGAACGCGGCAAAGCCATTGGTTCTGAAGCCTTCGCCAACCAGATCGGCCGCTGGCGCGACGATGGCCGTCCCGCAGCCAGTTTCATCATCGGCGGCGCCGACGGGCTTGATCCCGCCTTCGTCGCGGCAGCCGATCTCGTGCTGAGCTTTTCCCCCCTCACCTGGCCGCACCAGCTGGTCCGCATCATGCTGGCCGAACAGCTCTATCGCACCACCACCATCCTCTCCGGCCATCCCTACCACCGCGGCGATTGAAATGGACCATCGGATGGTCTATTTATGGGTGGAGGTGTACAATGGAAATTTCCGTTACCGACGCCAAGAGCCAATTGACCGACCTCGTCCGGCAGGCCGAAGCCGGTGGCGAAGTCGTGCTTACCCGGCACGGTCATCCCGTTGCCCGCCTCGTGCCCATCGCCCCGGCAAGGCTGACACCCGAACAGCGCCGGGCTGTGCTGCAACCCTTTCTCGGCATTGGAAAGACCAGCGACGGCGACGGCACGGATGCCGCCCATAGCCAGGACTTTCTCTATGACGAGCATGGTCTGCCCAAGTGATCGTCGTCGATACCTCAGCCTTGATGGCCATCATCAACAACGAGCCCACTGCCCCCGCCTGCATGGCCGCGCTCGAAAATGCGACCATCCTGGCCATCTCCGCTTCCACCATGTCTGAAGCTCTGATCGTCGCCACCGGTCGCGGCATCCTGCCAAAAATGGAAGCCCTTTTCGACCAGATGGATTTCGAAATCGTCTCCGTTGATGCCGCAACAGCCCGGCAGATGGGCAAAATCTACGGGACCTGGGGCAAAGGCATCCACCCTGCCGGGCTCAATTTCGGCGATTGCTTTGCCTATGCCCTGGCCAAGCAACGCAATTGCCCTCTCCTGTTTGTTGGCAATGACTTCAGCCAGACCGACATCGCCAGCGCGATCTGATCCCCCCGCAAAATCACGACATGGTTAAGCAGAGTTAACCTCTGGTTTTCCGGGGCTTTGCTATGGTGCCCCGATTGATTCGGGCGCCTGGCGCCGCTGCTGGAGATGTCATGGCAAAGCTGCCAGGCAAGAGGATGGGCAACAAACCGGCATGGGCGCTGGCAGCACTCGTGCTGGCGGCGATGCCCTCGCTGCCCCTGCTCGCCCAGACCCAGACACCGCCTACCGCCCCGGCCGAAGCCCCTGCTGTCCCCTCGGCAACGCCTGAGCCAGCAAACCCAGCCGGTCCTCCGCTTGCCCCCGCTGCCGATCCAGACCCCGCCGCCGCCCAGACTGATCTGGAGGCCGTAGAAGCCTCGATTGCGCTCAGTCAGGAGCGCGTCGATGCGCTCAAGGCCGAAATTGCCGAGATGGAAGGCGACCGTACCAAGCAGAACGCCGCCCTCATCGCTGCCGCCCAGCGCGTCAAAATGGCCGAGATTGAGGTCGCCGATATCGAGGAACGGCTCTCGACCCTCATCGTTTCCGAACTCGAAGTGCGCGGCCGGCTCGATGGCTCCAATGCCGAGATCGCCAATGTGCTGGCCGCCCTCGAACGCATTTCGCTCAATCCGCCCCCCGCGCTGATCGTTGACCCCGATGACGCTCTGGGTTCGGCCCGCAGTGCCATCCTGATCTCGGCCATCGTGCCGCAATTGCGCGCCAAGGCCGACGCTGTCACCGCCGATCTCAAGCAACTCAACGACATCAAAGCATCTGCCCTGGCCGAGGAAGCCACCCTCAAGGCCAATTTCTCCGTGCTTGAGGAAGAACAGCTCCGCATCGCCACGCTGATCGCTGCCCGCAAGCAGGGCATTGATGTCCGCTCGAGCGAATTGGCCGCCCAGGAAGCCGAAGCCGTGGCGCTCGCGGCCCGCGCCACCACGCTAAAGGACCTGATCGATAGCCTGTCCGCCCGGGCCAATGCGGTGCAGACGCCATCTGCGCCCACCGATCCTAACGCCGTCACCATGACGCCAGAGCAAATCCGGGTGGCCCTGGCCAATAGCGCCCGCACCGAGCCCGCCATGCCCTTTGCCAATGCCAAGGGCTATCTCACCATGCCGGCCAATGGCGTCAATGTGGTCGATTATGGCGCCGGCGACGGCTTTGGCGGCATTTCGCACGGCATCTCGGTGGTCACTCGTGCCGAGGCGCAGGTGGTGGCTCCGGCCGATGGCTGGGTGCTATATAAAGGCCCCTACCTCAATTACGGCCAAATCATCATTCTCAATACCGGGCAGAACTATACGACGCTCCTGGCGGGGCTCGATGCGGTCAGCGTCGATATCGGCCAGTTCGTGCTGATGGGGGAACCCCTTGGCACAATGGGATCACGCACAATTGGGCGTACCGTAACCACCAATGCTGGCAACTCCCAGCCGACCCTTTATATTGAACTGCGACAAAACAACGAGCCCCTCGATCCGACCGGATGGTGGGCGACCCCGACACAGAGTGGATAGAACCCTCATGCGCTTTCCGACCATCCGCGCCGCTGCCTTGACTTTGGCGCTGCTGCTGCCTGCATCGACCCTGTTCGCGCAGGAAACCGCCCCGGCCCCCGCCGAGGAAGCTCCGGTTCCCGCCGAGCAGGCTCCCGACCAGGCACCGGCCGATCCGGCACCGGGTGGCGAACAGCCCGAACCCACGCCCGAGGAAAAGGCCGAAAAGCCGCGCGATCCGCTGGAGGTCTATGCCGATCTCAATCTGTTCGGAGAAATTTTCGACCGCATCCGCGCCGAATATGTCGATGCTCCCGACGAGCAGGAGCTGATCCGCGCCGCCATTCAGGGCATGCTGACCTCGCTCGATCCCCATTCGGGTTATCTGCCGCCCGCCGATTACGACGAAATGCGCGAGGACACCTCGGGCGAATTCGGCGGCCTGGGCATCGAAGTCACCATGGAAGACGGCATCGTCAAGGTCGTCTCCCCGATCGACGATACCCCCGCCGCCAAGGCCGGCATCCTCGCCAATGACCTGATCGTTGCCATTGACGGCGTCTCGGTCCAAGGCATGGTGCTCGACGACGCCGTCGCCAAGATGCGTGGTCCGCTGGGCACCTCGGTGAAAATCACCATTGCCCGCGAAGGCGTGCCCGATCCGCTGGAATTCGAGCTGACCCGCGCCACCATCGCCATGCGCGCCGTGCGCTGGTCCATGGAAGGCGGAGCAGCCGAAGGCGAGGGCGATGTTGCCGTTCTGCGGCTGTCGCGCTTCTCCGAACAGGCCTTTGTCGGCATCCAACAGGCCATCAAGGACATCTATGCCGAGCGCAAGGACGTGCCGCCCAAGGGCATCATCCTTGATCTGCGCAACAATCCGGGTGGTCTGGTCGATCAGTCGGTCTATGTCGCCGATGCCTTCCTCAAGCAGGGGGCGGTCGTGCTGACGCGTGGCCGTGTGCCCGAGGAAAGCGCCCGCTACGACGCCCAGCCCGATGCGCTCGATGCGCAACTGGCCGATGTGCCGCTGGTCGTGCTGATCAATGGCGGTTCCGCTTCGGCCTCCGAAATCGTTGCTGGCGCCCTGCAGGACCATAAGCGGGCCACCGTGGTGGGCACGCGCTCCTTCGGCAAGGGTTCGGTCCAGTCGATCATTTCGCTCGGCCCCGACGGCGCCATGCGCCTGACCACCGCGCGCTATTACACGCCGAACAACCGCTCCATTCAGGCGCTGGGCATCACGCCCGATATCGAGATCAAGCAGACCGTTCCGGCCGAATTGCAGGGCCGTGACGAGATCATCGGTGAAGCCGGGTTGGCCGGGCACATCACGGTCGAGGGCCAGGAAGAAACCACTGTCGGCTCGTCGGTCTATGTGCCGGCCGAGAAGGCGGACGACGCCCAACTGCAATATGCCATTCGCCTGATCGATGGCGAGGAGACCAACGCGGCCTATCCGCCCAAGGCGGAATGAGCCTGGCTTCCATGCTATGACATTGTGGGGCGGGACGGCTGATTCGCCGTCCCGCCCCATGGCTTTTCAAGCGGGACTTTTTCGATGGCCAATGATCTCAGCACGCCGCTGACCGGCCGCAAGCGTAAGCCTGGGGAAACTGGTCGCGGTTTTCCTGTGGCGCGGGTGCTGTTCGCCATCATCGCGCTGATCGGCATCGGCTTCGTGCTGCGCCTGGTCCTCGCCAATGATCCCAATGGCGGCCGCCCCAGCCAGGAAGTGGCCATCACCTCGACCCGCAATTCCAATCAAGTGGCCAATGCGGTAGCCACCGGCCCGGCCACCATCACCGCCGATCCGCAGCAATATCCCGCCGGCGGCACTATCCCCACGACCGGTGCCGATGTGCCCGCCAGTGCAAGCCAGCCTGACGCTTTCGGCGCGCTGTCCGATCTCAGCGAAGAAACCGCCAACGGCCCCATTCCGCGTATTGCCAGCGACGGCCGCACGCCCTTTGCCACCTATTCGCGGCCCAGCATGGCGCCCACGGGCCTGCCCAAGGTGGCCATCATCGTCAGCGGCCTGGGCATTAACGAGCAGGGCTCGCTCGACGCCATCGAACGCCTGCCGCCCGATGTCACGCTGGCTTTCGCTCCCTACGGCAAGACGCTGAACAATAGTGTGGCAGCCGCCCGCAGCAGCGGCCACGAAATCCTGCTCGAAATTCCGCTCGAGCCCTTCGATTACCCGCAGAACGATCCCGGCCCGCAGACGCTGCTGACCGGGGAGACCCCGCGCGCCAATCTCGACAAACTGTTCTGGCTCATGGCCCGTTTTGGCGGCTATGCCGGGGTGATCAACAATATGGGCGCCCGCTTCACCGCCTCTGCGGCCGATTTCTCGCCCATCATGGAAGAGCTTGGCGCCCGCGGACTGGGCTATATCGATGATGGCTCATCCAATCGTTCGGTCGCCCCGCAATTGGCCGCTGGCAACAAGGTGCCGTTTTCGCGCGTCGATGCGATGATCGACGCCAATCCCTCCCAGCAATCCATTCTCGCAGCGCTTACCAGCCTTGAGGCCAAGGCGGTGGAGAACGGTCACGCAATTGGTATTGTCAGCGCCCTGCCCATATCGGTAGCGGCGGTCGCCGAATGGTCGGCCGCCCTGGAAAGCAAGGGGCTCGTGCTGGTGCCCGCCAGCGCCCTGATGAAACAAGCAGAGTAAATGTGATGACCAAGGCCCTAGACCGCCAAGCCATGCCCTATCGCGACTGTGTTGGTGTCGCCGTTTTCAATCATGAGGGCAATGTCTTCATTGGCCGCCGCAAGCCCGAGGACGATCCCGAGGATTCTGCCGAACGCGGCGCCCCCTGGCAAATGCCGCAGGGCGGCATCGACAAGGGCGAGGACCCGCTGCGCGCCGCCCTGCGCGAACTGCACGAGGAAACCAATATCACCGCGGTGAGCCTGCTCGCCGAAGCGCCGGAATGGATTTATTACGATCTGCCCGACGATGCGCTGGGCATTGCCCTCAAGGGCAAGTATCGCGGCCAGCGCCAGCGCTGGTTTGCCTTCGCCTTTACCGGCCAGGATAGCGAAATCGATGTCGAAACCCCTGTCGGTGGCAAATATCCAGCCGAGTTCGACGCCTGGCGCTGGGAAAAGCTGACCCGCACACCAAGCCTGATCGTCCCCTTCAAGAAGGACGCCTATGACAAGGTCGTCGAGGCCTTTGCCGATATTCCCCAGCGCTTCACCCACGCATAGACTGGCGCCATGAAAACCATCGGCCTGATCGGCGGCATGAGCTGGGAATCCACCGCCCACTATTATCGCGTGCTCAACCAGGAGACCGCCACCCGGCTCGGTGGTCTCCATTCCGCGCCGCTGATCGTGCATTCGGTGGATTTCGCCCCCATTGCCGAGATGCAATCGGCCGGCGACTGGGACGGCGCGGGCCGCCAATTGGCCGAAATCGCCAAGGGGCTGGAACGCGCCGGTGCCGAAATCATCGGGCTGGCGACCAACACCATGCATGTGGTGGCCGATGCCATCACAGCTGATCTCTCCGTGCCGTTCATCCATATCGCCGACCCCACCAGCGATGCGCTGCTGGCCGATGGCTTCACGACAGTGGGCCTGCTGGGCACGCGCTTCACCATGGAAATGGGCTTTTACCGCGATCGCCTGGCGGCACACGGCATCACTTCGCTGATCCCCGAAGTCGACCGCACCAATCTCAACGGCATCATCTATGAAGAGCTGTGTCGGGGCATCGTGCGCGAGGAATCCCGTCGCATCTATCTCACCGCCATCGAACGCCTCGCCGCCCGTGGCGCTGAAGCCGTGATCCTGGGCTGCACCGAAATCGGCATGCTGATCGATGATTCCGTCAGCCCGCTACCGACATTCGACACCACGGACCTGCACGCCAAGGCGCTCGTCAGCGCAGCTCTGGCCTAGGCGGCGCGCAGGCTGCCCTGTTCGGCCGCCGGCTTGCTCAGCACGAACACATCCACCAGCCCGTCGAGACTCTGCGCCTGCGCCTCGGTCTGCTCGATCGCCGCGTTGATCTCCTCGACCAGCGCCGCATTGTGCTGGGTCATTTCATCGAGCGTCCGCACGGCCGTCGACACTTCATCGATGGACGACGCCTGCTCGCCACTGGCCTGCGCGATGGCCTCGACCAGTTCGCTATTAGCTTGCACGGCCTCCAGCATCATCTGCAACCGGCTCGCTGCATCCGAGACCAGCCCGGAGCCACCGCGAACCTCATTGGCCGACTGCTCGACCAGTGCCTTGACGTCGGCCGAAGCGCTAGCCGCCGACTGCGCCAACCGCCGCACTTCGACCGCCACCACCGCAAAGCCACGCCCCGCCTCCCCAGCCCGCGCCGCTTCCACCGAAGCGTTTAGCGCCAGAAGATTGGTCTGGAAGGCAATGTCATCGATCATGCCGATAATGTTGGAAATCTTGGCCGAGGATTGGGTGATCCGCTCCATGGCCGCATTGGCATTGCTCATCACCGCGCCGCTTTCGGCCGCCGTGAGCGCCACAGCGCGAGCCTTGCCCGCCGCATCGCGCGCCATGCTGGCATTGCCCGCCACAGTGCCCGCCAGGGCCTCCATGGCCGCCGCGGTCTGCTCGATGGTTGCGGCCTGCCGCGTCGTGCGTTCGGACAGGTCATTAGCGCCGGAAAGGATTTCTCCCGTCGCCAACCGCAAGGCCCGCGAAGTCTGCTGCAATTGCCCCACCACCTCGGCAAAGCGCGACACCGTGCCATTGAGCGCATGGCGCAGGTCTTCGAACTGCGGCTCGAACGGCACATCGATGCTGGCCGTCAGGTCGCCCTCCGCCAATTGCGCCAGCCCCGCCCCCACAGCCGCGACAGCCTGCTTGCGCGCGGTCACATCGGTAGCGAACTGCACGATCTTGTAGGGCACGCCATCGACCCCAACGATGGGGCTGAACGTGCTTTGAATCCAAACTTCGTGGCCATCGCGGGTACGGCGACGATATTCGCCCGCCTTGAACTGCCCGGCGGCAAGATCGAGCCAGAATTGCCGATAAGCCATCGACGCAGGATCAACGCCAAACAGGAACAGCGCATTGGGCTGCCCTAGCACCTCCTCGCGCTGATACCCCACCAGATCGAGAAAATTCTGGTTGGCGGCCAGGATCTCGCCCTCCAGCGAAAATTCCGCCACCATTTGCGACATGGAAATCGCGTTGAGCTGGCCGGTGTGGTCGGCCGCTTCCGCCAGATGCCGGCCCGTTTCGGCGCCCAGTTCGGCGACCCGCTGCCCATTGCGGCGGAACACCTCCACCGCCTTGGCCATGGCGCCGATTTCATTGCGTCGCTCGGTATAAGGCACTTCGGCATCGAGCGCGCCGGCGGCAATGGCATTCATCACCGCCGACAGCCGCGGAATGGGCCGGGTCAACAGCCGCGACAGCAGCAGCGCCAGCGCCCCAATCACCAGCAGCACGGCCCCACCAACCGCCAATAGCATGGTCAGCGAACGCCCCACCACCGCCTCGATCGGCGCCCGAGCGACCGCCACCATCAGCGCCCCGATCACTGTGCCGTCAGCCATGGTGATCGGCTGATGCAGCAGGAAATAGCCAATGCCGTCGATGAGGGCTTCGCTATGGACGGCCTGGTTGGCCATCATCGAGGCAAACAGCGGCGTTCCGGCGACGATGGGTGTATCCAGCCGCTCCCCACTGCCCTGCACAAGACTTGTCGTGCCGGTCACGAAATCAGGGCTGACTTCCGTATTGTACACATAGATTGACACATCTTGTCCCGTCACGCGGGCGATAGTGTCGATGACGTCATTGGTGCGGAACCGCGGCATGGATCGCATCACGAGACCCGTCACATTGCCCGTCTCGTCCGCCACCACTTCGAGGCTGGGCAGATTGACCTGCAGGATTTCCGCGCTGATCCGGGTGGCGCTGGCGACTTCCTTGGCCGCATCCTCGCTGGCCGAATTGGAGAGGCTTATGAACAATCCCACCAGAACTGCCAGCACGGCGATGGCAATCGAGCCGATCGCCATGGCGGCAATGGCAAATGTCAGTCGCAGATGACCCAGAGCAGCGCCCATGAAATACCCCCAAATATCAGCGTTCCAGCCTGGCCGGAATGCCGCTTCGACAGCAGAGTGGCGGCAGTTTATTAATCGCGCGTTTAAATATGCATAATTCTCAATGCTATCAAAGACTTGCCTATATTTTGAGCAAGAACGGCTAAACTTGACCCGCAAAACAAAACAGCCGCCTCCAGGGGAGACGGCTGCTGAGAATTGCGCGAGCACTCTATCGCTGTAACCGCCGGAGGCCCGGCAGACGCGGCTTAATGAATATGCGTACCGTTGATCTGGCCAGCTTCGATGGCCAGGTTCAGCAGGCCATTGACCAGAACCTGCGCATAGGACTTGTCATCCGGCGTCTGGGCGCGGGCGAGTTCTTCCTCGGCAGCCCGAATTTCGGCCTGCAGGTCGCCCTTGTCGAATTCATGGAACGGAGAGGCCTCTTCAGCCAGGATCGTCAGCCCTTCGGTGGACACGTCGGCAAAACCGCCGCGCACGAAATACACCTTGGACGTGCCATTGGTCTCGGTCACGGTGATGAAGCCGAGACGCAGCGTGGTCATGAACGGGGCATGATCGCTCATCACGGTGAAATAGCCTTCCGTGCCCGGAACGGTGACCGAGGTCACGACTTCCGACAGCACCAGCCGCTCGGGCGACACGATCTCGATCTTGAGGCCTTCAGCCATTTTTTTGGTCCCTTAGCGGAGCGAACCCATCACTGGGCCTGGGCAGCGGGCCCGCCGCGAACGACGAGCCCAAGTGGCAAAAATCAAGCAGCCTGTGCGGCCAGCTTCTGCGCCTTCTTGACGGCATCTTCGATGGTGCCAACCATGTAGAAGGCAGCTTCCGGCAGGTGATCATATTCACCATCGACCAGGCCCTTGAAGCCCTTGATGGTGTCTTCGAGCTGCACGAACACGCCCGGCGAACCGGTAAAGGCTTCGGCCACGTCGAAGGGCTGGCTCATGAAGCGCTCGATCTTGCGGGCGCGGGCCACGGTCAGCTTGTCTTCTTCGCTGAGCTCGTCCATGCCCAAGATGGCGATGATGTCCTGCAGCGCCTTGTACTTCTGCAGCACTTCCTGCACCCGGCGGGCGATGAAGTAATGCTCTTCGCCGACCACGTTGGGGTCGAGGATACGGGAGTTCGAAGCCAGCGGATCAACGGCCGGGTAGATACCCTTTTCCGAGATGGCGCGGTTGAGAACGGTGGTCGCGTCGAAGTGGGCGAACGAGGTCGCCGGCGCCGGATCGGTCAAATCGTCGGCGGGCACGTACACGGCCTGCACCGAAGTGATCGAGCCCTTGTTCGTGGTGGTGATGCGTTCCTGCATCTGGCCCATATCGGTGGCCAGCGTCGGCTGGTAGCCCACAGCCGAAGGAATACGGCCCAGCAGAGCCGACATTTCAGCGCCAGCCTGGGTAAAGCGGAAAATATTGTCCACGAAGAACAGCACGTCCTGGCCCTGGTCACGGAACTGCTCGGCAATGGTGAGGCCCGTCAGCGCCACGCGGGCACGTGCCCCGGGGGGCTCGTTCATCTGGCCGAACACCAAGGCGCACTTCGAACCAGCGGCCGAACCACCGTTTTCGTGCGGGTCCTTGTTCACGCCCGATTCGATCATTTCGTAGTAAAGATCATTGCCTTCACGGGTGCGCTCGCCAACACCGGCAAACACCGAATAACCACCATGCGCCTTGGCGACGTTGTTGATCAGTTCCTGGATCAGCACGGTCTTGCCCACGCCGGCGCCGCCCATCAGGCCGATCTTGCCGCCGCGTGCATAGGGAGCGATCAGGTCCACGACCTTGATGCCGGTGACCAGAACCTGAGACTCAGGGTTCTGCTCGGCAAAGGAGGGAGCCTCCTGGTGGATTTCGCGCCTGGCTTCGCCCGAGATCGGACCGGCTTCGTCGATCGGCTCGCCGATGACGTTCATGATGCGGCCCAGGGTGGCTTCGCCAACCGGAACCGAGATGGCGGTGCCGGTGTCGATCACTTCAGCGCCACGCACCAGACCTTCGGTCGTATCCATGGCGATGGTGCGCACGGCGTTTTCGCCCAGGTGCTGCGCCACTTCCAGAACCAGACGCTGGCCGTTGTTGGTGGTCTCGAGTGCGTTCAGAATCGCGGGCAAATGACCGTCGAACGTGACGTCCACGACGGCGCCGATGATCTGCGATACGCGGCCGGCCTTTTTCTCTGCCATTTGCTTCGTCCTTCGCTAGGGTGCTTAGAGCGCTTCCGCGCCCGAAATGATTTCGATGAGTTCTTTGGTGATCTGGGCCTGGCGCTGGCGGTTATAGCTCAGCTGCAGCTTGCCGATCATTTCGCCGGCGTTCCGCGTCGCATTGTCCATGGCGGACATCTGCGCGCCATAGAACGAGGCGCCATTTTCGAGCAAAGCGCGGAAGATCTGCACGCTGATATTGCGCGGCAGCAGGTCTTCAACGATGGCTTCTTCGCTCGGCTCGTATTCATAGGGCACGGTGGAGGCGGCACTTGCACCTTCCCCCTCGGCCTTTTCGATTTTTGCCGGGATGATCTGCAGCGCCGTCGGCACCTGGCTGATCACCGAGTTGAACTTGGCAAAGAACAGCGTTGCCACGTCGAACTCGCCGGCCGCAAACAGGGCCTGCACCTTTTCCGAGATCAGCGCCGCCTGGGCGAAGCCGATCGTCTTGATTTCACGGAAGCTGACCGTCTCGATGATGAGATTGGGATATTGGCGCTTCAGAATATCATTGCCCTTGCGGCCAACGGTCAGGATCTTGACCGTCTTGCCTTGGCTGAGCAGCTTGGCGGCGTGGTCGCGCGCCAGACGGGCGATGGACGAATTGAAACCACCCGCCAGCCCGCGCTCGCCGGTCGCCACCACCAGCAGATGCACCTGGTCCTTGCCGGTTCCGGCCAGCAGCACCGGAGCGCCCGACTGACCTTCATAGACCGATGCCAGGCTCGCCAGCACCTTGCCCATGCGCTCGGCATAGGGACGCGCGGCCTCGGCGGCATCCTGGGCACGGCGCAGCTTAGCCGCCGCAACCATCTGCATGGCCTTGGTGATCTTTTGCGTCGATTTGACCGAATCGATCCGGTTCTTGAGGTCCTTTAGCGACGGCATCTGCCTATCGTCTCCTTGGGCCTTGAAGCGCGACCGGCGAACCGGTCACGCGCCAGACAACGTTATTAAGCCGCGTAGGTCTTCTTGATCTCGTCGAGAGCCGACTTGAGCTTGGCACGGGTGTCGTCGCTCAGCGCCTTCTCGGTCGCGATCGTGGTGAGAATGGCGGCATGCTTGCCACGCAAAGCGCTCAGCACGGTCTTCTCGAAATCGGCAACCTTGTTGACCGGAATGCTGTCGAGATACCCATTGGCACCAGCAAAGATCACCGCAACCTGTTCTTCCGTCTTGAGCGGGGAGAACTGAGGCTGCTTCAGCAATTCGGTCAGGCGCGCACCACGGTTCAGCAGGCGCTGGGTCGAGGCATCGAGGTCACTGCCGAACTGGGCGAAAGCGGCCATTTCGCGGTACTGCGACAGCTCACCCTTGAGCGAGCCGGCAACCTGCTTCATCGCCTTGACCTGAGCGGACGAGCCCACGCGGCTCACCGACAGACCCACGTTCACGGCAGGGCGGATACCCTGGAAGAACAGGTTGGTCTCGAGGAAAATCTGGCCATCGGTGATCGAGATCACATTGGTCGGGATATAGGCCGACACGTCGTTGGCCTGGGTCTCGATCACGGGCAGCGCGGTCAACGAACCCGAGCCATGGGCTTCGTTCATCTTAGCGGCGCGTTCGAGCAGGCGCGAGTGCAGATAGAACACGTCGCCGGGGTAAGCTTCGCGGCCCGGCGGACGGCGCAGCAGCAGCGACATCTGACGGTAGGCAACGGCCTGCTTGGTCAGATCGTCATAGGCGATCACGGCATGCATGCCATTGTCGCGGAAGAACTCGCCGATGGCGCAGCCGGTGAACGGCGCGATATACTGCAACGGAGCCGGATCGGATGCCGTTGCGGCAATCACGATCGAATAGGGCAGAGCGCCCGATTCTTCGAGCTGCTTGACGAACTGGGCGACGGTGGAACGCTTCTGCCCGACAGCGACATAGATGCAATAAAGCTTGTCGGTGTTCGAAGCATTGGCATCGTGGGCCGGCTTCTGGTTCAGGAACGTGTCCAGAATGATGGCCGACTTGCCGGTCTGACGGTCGCCAATGATCAGCTCGCGCTGGCCGCGGCCGATCGGGATCAACGCGTCAATGGCCTTAAGGCCGGTCGACATCGGTTCATGCACCGACTTGCGCGGCAGAATGCCGGGAGCCTTCACGTCAACGCGGCGGCGTTCGGTATATTCGATCGGGCCCTTGCCATCGATCGGATTGCCCAGGCCATCGACGACGCGGCCGAGCAGGCCCATGCCGACGGGGGTATCAACGATCGAGCCGGTCCGCTTGACGACATCGCCTTCCTTGATGGCGCGGTCATTGCCGAAGATCACGACGCCGACATTGTCGGTTTCGAGATTGAGCGCCATGCCCTTGACGCCGCCCGGGAACTCGACGAGCTCACCGGCCTGCACATTGTCCAGACCATACACGCGGGCAATACCGTCACCGACGGAGAGCACCTGACCGACTTCGGAAACCTGGGCTTCCTGGCCGAAATTCTTGATCTGGTCCTTGAGGATCGCAGAGATTTCCGCGGCTTTGATGTCCATTTATCCGACCTCTTTCATGGCGATCTTCATCGCGGTCAATTTCGTCTTGAGCGAAGAGTCGATCATCTGCGATCCGACCTTCACCTGAAGGCCCCCGATCAGCGAGGTATCGACGAACTGGTTGAGCGTAACGGTCTTGCCGATCTTGGCCTTCAGCGTTGCGGCCAGCGATTTCACCTGTTCGGCGGTGAGCGGCGCAGCCGAGGTCACATCGGCAGACACTTCGCCACGCGCCGCGGCCGCCAGCTCGCGGAAGCCAGCAATGATGGCATCGAGCGCGAACAGCCGGCCATTCTTGGCCACAAGGCGCAGGAAATTGGCGATCAGATCTGAGGTCTTGGCCTTGGCCAGCAATGCGTCAAGCGCATGCGCCTTGGTATCGGCGGTTATCACCGGCGAGCGCAGGAAGCGGGAAAAATCCTGGCTTTCCCCGATCAGGCGGGAAACGTCGGACAGGGATGTCTCAACGGATGCCAATTGGTTCTCGCTCTGGGCGAGATCGAACAACGCCGACGCATATGGCCGCGCGATCTGGGTAAGCACTGAATTCTGCGCTGCCAATGCCGCATCACCCTCTTGGTTGCCTGCCTGACGATCCGCCCCATTTCATGTCGAGAAACCGGGCGGTCGTTGACGCTTGTTCTTATCTGGAAAAGGAGCCGTCCGGAGGCCCCTTTAAGGTCGCGCTGGCTCTAGCACAAGGCCCAAGCGCCACGCAAGGCTTGGCGGCGCGATTCAAAGGCGGCGAAAATGTCGCAGGGTACAACGTTCCACGGCAAGACTACCGCGACCGTGTCCCTAAAACCTAAGCCGACTTTTTCTGATCCTTCAGACTCTGTGCCAAAACCGCATTCATCCGCGTCTGCCAGCCCGGCCCACCGGCCTTGAAGGCATCCACCACATCAGGGTCCAGCCGCAGGCTGACCGAAACCTTGGGGGCTTCGGATTTCGGGCGGCCAGGCATGGGCAGACCGCGCTCGGCAAAAAATTGCTTTGCAGGGATGGACCGCCGCATAGCCTCTTCCGTCAATTCGGGATTTTCTTCGTCCGGAACGCCATAGATGCGCTCACTCTTCCTTTTTGCCATAGCGCCTATGTTCCTTCCTGTTGAACGGCCGAATACTGATTACTCGGATCGCCGCTACGCGAAACGTGAAAACAATCGAATAACCCTGGCCGTCCGCAGCAACACCGCGTGCAAGGAAGCGAGCCTCGCCGTAGTCGGTCCGGTCATCGCGCTCAATTATTGCATCAGACCAGTCAAAGGTCCTGACAAGCTCAAAGTCGACACCGTGCTTGGCGCGATTGCTTGAATTCTTCGCCTCGTCCCATTCGAAATCCATCGAGCCCCCTCAATGTAGTCGTCTGAACGCGTTTCGTCAATTTTCGTATATACAAAAATTACATAAAGCTCATCGGGTCGATATCCACCTGGACCCGCAGATTGCCGGTGACCTTTTCAGCTGAGCTGAGCCAGAAGCGGACATAACCAGAGAGGTCAAAATCCTTGCCAGACTGAGCCAGCAGCCGCACGCGATGGCGGCCGCGGATGATGGCAACCGGGGCGTCGGCCGGGCCGAACAGTTTTACCCCTTCGGCCATCGGGGCGGCCGAGAGCAGGCGTTTGGCAAATCCCATCGCGGTATCATGTTCATTGGCCGAAACGATCAGTGCCGCCAGGCGACCGAATGGCGGCAGGCCACCAGCCTCGCGCGCCATCAGTTCATGGGCATAAAACGCCTCGCGGTCGCCCGTCACCATGGCCCGCATCACCGGATGATCAGGGTGATAGGTCTGCAGGAACGCCTTCCCCGTCTTCGAAGCACGGCCGGCCCGTCCGGCCACCTGGGTCAAAATCTGATAGGTCCGCTCCGCCGCGCGCGGGTCGCCATGCGCCAGCCCCAGATCGGCATCGAGCACGCCGACCACCGAGAGCTTTTCAAAATGATGGCCCTTGGAGACCAACTGGGTACCGATGATCAGATCATACTCGCCGCGCTCGATCTCGCTGAAGCGCTCGCGCAATTGCGCATTGGAGCCCATGTCCGAGGAGAGAATCACCCGCCGCGCATCGGGGAACCGGCCCGCCGCCTCCTCGGCCACCCGCTCGATTCCCGGCCCCACCGCAATCAGCGTATCTTCTTCGCCGCAGGCGCTGCAGGTCTTGGGCGTGCGCACTTCATGTCCGCAATGATGGCACATCAGCACGCCCCGGAAGCGATGCTCCACCATCCAGGCCGAGCAATCCGGGCATTGATATTGATGTCCGCAAGCCCGGCACAGCGTCAGCGGGGCGTAGCCGCGCCGGTTGAGGAACAATAGCGCCTGTTCGCCCCGATCCAGCGCCGCAAACACTTCGCGCGCCAGCACTGGGGCGATCCACTGCCCCTTTTCCGGCCCATCGATCCGCATGTCGATCGCGGTGATATTGGGCATGGAAGCCTCGGCAAAGCGCGAGGTCAGCAGCACATGGGCATAGCGGCCGATATTGGCATTGTTGCGCGTTTCGACCGATGGCGTGGCCGAACTTAGCACCACCCGCGCATTGGCCAGATGCGCCCGCACGATGGCCATGTCGCGGGCATGGTAATTGACCCCGTCGGACTGCTTATAGGCCCCGTCATGCTCCTCATCGAGCACTAGCATGCCCAGCTCGCGAAACGGCAGGAACAGCGCCGAGCGCGCGCCCACCACGGCCCGCACACTGCCATCAAGCACGCCACGCCATACCTTGGCCCGCTGCACCGGCGTCATGTCCGAGTGCCACTCAGCCGGCCGCGTGCCGAAGCGCTTGGTGAAGCGGTCCAAAAATGTGTGGGTCAGCGCAATTTCGGGCAGTAGAATCAGCGCCTGCCGCCCGGCGCGCAACGTGTCGGCTACCGCCTCGAAGAACACTTCCGTCTTGCCGCCGCCGGTCACGCCATCGAGCAAGGCCACCCCGAACGCATTGGCATCAAGCGCCACGATCTGCTCCAGCGCCGCGCGCTGCTCGGGATTGAGCGTAATCGCCGCGCCATCGGGGTCGGGTGGTAAAACGATGGGCGGCGCCGCCACTTCCAGGCGTTCAATCGCGCCGGCCCGCTCTAGCCCCTCGATCACCGAGGGCGAAACCCCGGTGGCGCCAACCAGCGCGGCCTTGGGCCAGGCCATGTCGTCCATCAAGGCGTCGAGTACGCGCAACCGCGCCGGCGTCAGCTTTTCCGGCTCCAGCCCGGTGCGGCGGAAGGCGACAATTGGCTTGGGCGCATCCAACGCTTCGGTGGCTCGCAGCACGGCGCGCAGCACCTGACCGGGCGCGGCCAATGTATAGCGCGCCACCCATTCGACCAGCTTGAGCAATTCCTCGCTGAGCGGAGGTACGTCATAGACCATGGCGATATCGCGCAGCCGGTTATGCGCCACCATATCCTTGGGCGGCCCCCAGACCACGCCCAGCGTCAGCCGCGGCCCCAGCGGCACGGCCACGATCGAGCCGCGCGTGACGCTCATATGAGCGGGCACGCGATAGCTGTAAGGGCCCTCGACGGCCACGCCCACCATGACGGCGACGATGTCTGGACGTATCTCCATTTGTGCTTGTTCTGTTCGCATTCCAGCGATCCCAGCGCAAGTGATTCTGCTCGTGTCTCTGACTGCTGACAGGCCCTGTCAGGGGGTGAGCGCAATCTGTCTTCCCAAGCACAGGAGGATATCATGACCCAGATGATCGATCAGGTGCCCCTATCGGAGGACATCGTCACCATCGCCAAGCGCGCCAGCCTTTATCAGCTGCTGCTATCGGCATTGCAGCGACAGAAGCGGGTGCAGGAATTGCCAGGCCATCTCTACAATGACCTCGGCATACCACCCAGCCAGCGTCCCGATTTCACGCCGCGTTGCCGGTGATGTCAGCCCTCGGATGAGGGGAGCCGTCCCATGCAGGCCTCCCAAAAGGCCCCCTCATCCGCCCCTTTTCCTTGGCTACAATTTTCTAACCGCCACACGCTAAACTCCCGGCATGGTCGATTCTGCCTTTGCCACCGACGAGTTCATGCGCGCCCAGATCGCCGCCTGGCAGCGCGAGCTGGCTTCGGTCCGCCGCCTCGCCGAAAACACGCTTGAGGCCTATAGCCGCGACCTCGACCAATTCCTGCAATTCCTCGCTGGTCATGCCGGCGGCCCGGTAACCTTGAGCACTCTCAAGGACTTGCGTGGCGCCGATATCCGCGCCTTTATGGCCCAGCGGCGCAATGAAAGCCTGGGCTCGCGCTCGCTGGCCCGGGTGCTGTCGGCGCTCAAATCCTTCTTCCGTTTCCTCGAACGCGAAGGCGTGCTGGCGACCGAGGCGCTCAATGTCATTCGCACGCCAAAGCAGCCCAAGTCGCTGCCCAAGGCGCTGACCGTGATCGAGGCGCGGCGCACCATTACCACCACCGAGGAAATGGAAGAGCGCCCCTGGGTCGCGGCGCGGGACATGGCGGTGCTCTCGCTGTGCTATGGCGCGGGGCTGCGTATTGCCGAGGCCCTGGCGCTGACCCGGTCCGACCTCGAATCGCAGACTTTGCGGGTCACCGGCAAGGGGGGAAAGATTCGCATGGTGCCGCTGATCGAGGCGGTGCGGAAGTCGATCGAGCTTTATCTCGAGCTTTGTCCGTTCAAATCCTGGCCCCAGGAGCCGTTGTTCCGGGGGGTCAAGGGTGGGGTGCTGTCGCCCCGGCTGATCCAGTTGCGGGTGGCCCAATTGCGCGGCGCCCTGGGCCTGCCGCCTTCGGCCACGCCGCATGCGCTAAGGCATTCTTTTGCAACGCATTTATTGGGACGGGGCGGCGATCTGCGGGCCATTCAGGAACTGCTGGGCCATGCCAGCCTGTCCTCCACCCAGATCTATACTGCGGTCGACACCGACCGCCTGCTCGAGAGCTATCGCAAGGCCCACCCCAGGGGGTAATTAGTGCACGGACTGTTAGCATCGACGTAGCATTTGGTGCCGAACGGTTATCGGCAAACCCGCCTTGCCAGCCGTAACAGGCAGCGCTACCAAACGGCTCATGCACTCGTCCGCCACCATCATTCTGCTTGGTCTTTGGCTTTCTGGCTCCCCTGGGGTCCGGAACGAGCGCTGATATCCAGCCCTTCGTCGCACCGGCCCGCCTTTCAGGCTCCGGTGTTGCTTGAGGCGGGTCTTTTTGGAACCGCCTCCCATGTCCGTTGCCTCTTCATCCGCCCCATCCGCCAATGACCCGCTGGGCTATGCCTTTGCCGTGGCCGGCGCCGTGCTGTTTGCCACCAAGGGCATTTTCATCAAGCTCGCCTATGCCCAGGGCACCACGACCGAAATGCTGCTCAGCCTGCGCATGATCGTGGCGCTGCCGGTTTACCTGGTCATTATGGTGGGCCTGTTGCGGCGCGAGGAGAACTTGCGGGCTTCGCTGAGCTGGCCCGTGGTGCTGACCAGCATGGCCGTGGGCATTCTGGGCTATTACGTCTCGAGTTATCTCGACTTTTTGGGGCTGAATTACCTGACCGCCCAATATGAGCGGCTGGTGCTGTTCACCTATCCCTTTTTCGTACTGCTGTTCGGCGTCTGGTTCTTCGGCGACCGCATGGTCTGGGGCGTGGTGCCCGCCATGCTGGTGTCCTATGCCGGTCTGCTGGTGATTTTCGGCTGGAATCTCGCGCTGAACCCGGATGGACTGGTGACCGGCACGCTCCTGGTGCTGGGCTCGGCCATTACCTTTGCGCTTTACCAACACTTGGCCAAAAGGCAGATGCTCAAGCTGGGCTCGGGCCTCTTCACCTGCATCGCCATGTCCACCGCCGCGCTTTGCGCCATCGGGCAGAACCTGATCATCGCCGGGCCCCAGAGCTATCTGACGCTGTCGCCGCAAATCTGGACCTATGGCCTGGCTCTGGGCGTGCTGGGCACCGTGCTGCCCTCATTCCTGATGAATGCCGGCATGGCCCGCATCGGCGCGCGCGCCACCTCCTCGACCGGCGCCTTCGGGCCGATCGTCACCATCATCATCGCCGTCATCGTGCTGTCCGAACCCTTCACCATTTTCCATGCCCTGGGCACGGCTCTGGTGTTGCTCGGCTCGGTATTGTTCACAAGGGCTGAACGCCGGGCGCGCAATCGGCGGGACTAGTCCCAATCGAGATTCGTCTCAGGCGGAACCGAAAATGGCGGTTTTTGAGAACCGGACCGGAGCGTACGCTGGTACGTGAGGACCGGAAGCGCAGAAAATCGCCATTTGCAGGTCGGCATCAGCGAATGGCGATTGGGACTAAAACGCTGTCGGCTGCCGCAAAGCCGCTATATTGTGCAGCCACCACTGGCGGCCATACCTTCGGAAAGGGACACCGATGCAAACTTACAAGCGGTTGCTGGGCGCGACCACATTGGGGCTGATTCTGGCTGCAGGGCTTGCCGCACCAGCCTTCGCCCAGAAGCTCGACAACAAGACCGGCCCCAGCACCCTCACGACGGCTGCGGCCGGCGACATCGATTTCGGCGATGATTCGAGCGAATGGGCTAATGACGGGGAATGCGACGATCCGCGATTCTCCGGCACCGGCAGCGCCGCCGAACTGGTCGATGCCGATATCCGCAAGGACGCCACCGATTGCCGCGCCGCCTTTGCCGCCGGCACCGTGACGCTGGTCGAAGCGGGCAGTACCCCGGCCGATATAACCATTGCCAGCCCGATCGATGCCATCGACTTTGGCGATGACAGCAGCGAATGGGCCAATGATGGCGAATGCGACGACCCCCGCTTCAAGGGCGAAGGCAGCGCCGAGGAATTGCTCGACGCCGATATTCGCAAGGATGCTACCGACTGCAAGGCGGCCTATGAAGCCGGCACGGTGAGCCTGGCTGACGATAATTCCAACACCAATGCCACCACCACCGACACGCCTGCCACGGGCACCGATACGCCTGCCAGCACCGCCGAGATCGATTTCGGTGATGATTCCAGTGAATGGGCCAATGACGGGGAATGCGATGATCCCCGCTTTTCCGGCACCGGCAGCGCGGTCGAACTGCTCGACGCCGATATCCGCAAGGACGCCACCGATTGCAAGACTGCCTATGACGCCGGCACCGTGACCTTCAATGGCGATAGCGCCGGCAGCAGCGCCACCAAGGTCGATATTTCCGAGATCGACTTTGGCGACGACACCAGTGAATGGGCCAAGGACGAGGAATGCGATGACCCGCGCTTCTCGGGCACCGGCGCGGCTTCGGAAATGCTGGACGACGACATCGGCCACGATGCCACCGACTGCAAGGCCGCCTATGCTGCCGGAACGGTGAGTTTCGACCCCGATGGCACTGCCGCCACCAGCGCGAGCCCGGCTTCCACCGAGTTCGACTATGGCAGCGACACGTCCAAATGGGCCAATGACGGGGAGTGCGACGATCCGCGCTTCGTCGGCGAAGGCACCAACAAGAAGCAACTCTACGAAGACCAGATGGCCGACGCCACCGACTGCAAGACGCTGGAAGAGGCCGGCAAGGTACAGATCCGCCAAGTCTACCAGCCCAGTTACGCTGCTGGCGCACCCTATGACAGCTCGGAAATCGAGTTTGGCGACAACACGTCGAGCTACGCCAATGACGATCAGTGCGACGACCCGCGCTTTGAAGGGCCCGGCGCTGCCATCACCCTGCTCGACAGCGACCTCGAACATGACGCCGACGACTGCAAGACGGCGTTTGAGGCTGGCTTGATCGTGCTGAGGGAAGACGACGGCATCTAGGGTTTTTGGATTCGATCTCAGGCGGCGGGGCAAAAGCTCCGCCGTTTTTGTTTGGTGTTCTGCATCGGGGCTTCGCTTCTTTCCCAAAGCCCTTTGTGGGTCTTGTGAGAACGCGCGCCATCACCGCTCTCCCTCGGGCTCGACCCGAGGGAGATGCGGTGGGTTGGGATGATTCAGGCAAAGCCGCTTCCATCCAGGGCGCCATCCCGGTACGGGCCGGGATTCAGGTCCGCGGCGCCTCATTTGCATCCAGCACGGGGATGACCTTCAGCATGGATTCCGGCCGGCGCCGGAATGACACCGTGGGTGATGTGAGTTCAAGATGAACTGCGCGCCCCAAAACAAAAGGCCCGCGGGAATACCCACGGGCCTCATCATCTCAGACGGCGAAAAATTACGCGGCGACCTTGCGTTCGACCATCATCTTCTTGATTTCGGCAATGGCCTTGGCCGGGTTGAGGCCCTTGGGGCAGACCTTGGCGCAGTTCATGATGGTGTGGCAGCGATAGAGCTTGAACGGGTCTTCGAGGTCATCGAGGCGTTCCTGCGTGCTCTCGTCACGGCTGTCGATCAGCCAGCGATAGGCCTGCAGCAGCGCGGCCGGCCCCAGATACTTTTCGCCATTCCACCAATAGGACGGGCACGAGGTGGAGCAGCAGGCGCACAGAATGCACTCATAGAGCCCGTCGAGCTTGGCGCGCTCGGGCACCGACTGCGTCCATTCCTTGGTCGGAGTGGGCGACGTGGTCTTGAGCCAGGGCTCGATGGCGCGGTGCTGGGCGTAGAAATTGGATAGGTCCGGCACCAGATCCTTGACCACCGGCATATGCGGCAGCGGGTAGATCTTGATGGGGCCCTTGGAATCGTCCATGCCCTTGGTGCAGGCCAGAGTATTGAGCCCGTTAATATTCATCGAGCACGAGCCGCAAATGCCTTCGCGGCAGGAGCGGCGCAGCGTCAGCGTAGGATCGACCTTGTTCTTGATCCAGAGCAGGCCATCCAGGATCATCGGGCCGCAATCGTCCAGATTGACGAAATAGGTATCGATGCGCGGATTAGCGTTCTGGTCGGGGTCGTAGCGATAGATGTGATATTCGCGCAGGCGCCTGGCGCCTTCGGGCTTGGGCCAGGTCTTGCCCTTCTGAGGCCGGTCGGCCTTGGGGAGCATCAATTCGACCATGGGTCGCTCTTCCTTCTCAACACGACGCCGCTCAACCCGGCGCGATAGTCAGTTCAATAATTGGGCTTACAGATCTGGTTCGATTTGGCGACATAAGTATTGTAGGGCACGGCATCGGCCTGTGCGGTCGAGCCGCCCTTCATCGATTTGATCACCACGCCCATGAAGCGCTCATCGATCAGCGTCATGGCCGCATCGGCCTTGCAGGAGCACAGGGTCTCGTTGCTCGCGATACCCATGCAGACCCGATAGAACTCCGCCTTCTGCTCGGCTGTAGGCGCGGCGGCAAAAGCCGGCACCGCCAGCGCGATCAATCCCACCAATCCCAGTCCCAACTTCTGCCCCAGAAACATGCTTGAATATCCGATTTCAGTCATTTTTGACGTCCCTCGTAAAAGTTACATCATCAAAGACTTCCTGCGCCCTTTGATTGGGGTTTGAAGGATCGTCCGCACCGACACAGGCGATCCACTTCATCTCGTCGCCTTCGATATCGACCTCGCAAAACACTCTTTCGCGCGCGAAGAACCAGCCGTCGATATTCTCCACTACAAACAGCGCCTTCCGGCCTTCAAGGCGATAGTCCCCATCTGTCCCCAGGCCCTCGTCACCCGCAAAGGAGACCGCACTGAAATGTAGATCACGCTCAATGCAGATGTGATCGCTCGGTACCATTTCGAGCAATGGCTTTCCGGTCGAGGAGGATGTGCCATAAACAAGCGCTTCTGACCCGTCGGGCAGGACGACTCGTCTCTTCGACCAATCCTCTAGCTCTGCCGCCGTTGGGTCCTTCGTCCAGCAGCCCGCCAAGTCCGCTTTATTGATAGGCAGCTCGCCCGCCGCAAATGCCGTGGTGAAGCATGACATTGCCAATGTCCCCCCCATCGTCAAAGCTGAAAGCGGCCAATTGCCCATTCTCAATAAACGCGTGCCTTGGGCGCGATCTTCTTGAGGTCGATGCCGCCTTCGCTTTCGGGGGTCAGCGGATCGAGGATCACGGGGCGATAGCTGAGCTCGACCGCGCCGGTATCGACATTGACCTTGGCCAGCGTGTGCTTGCGCCATTCAACGTCGTCGCGATTGGGGAAATCCTCATGCGCATGGGCGCCGCGGCTTTCGTGGCGGGCTTCGGCCGAGACCACTGTGGCGATGGCGCAGGTCATCAGGTTTTCCAGCTCCAGTGTTTCCACCAGGTCCGAATTCCAGATCAGCGAGCGGTCGGTGACCTTCACATCGGGCAGGCGCGCATAGATTTCGCTCATCGCCGCAACGCCATTCTTGAGGGATTCATCGGTGCGGAACACGGCGGCATCGGCCTGCATTGTGCGCTGCATTTCGTCGCGCAGCTTGGCAGTCGACTGGCTGCCATTGGCGTGGCGCAGGCGATCGAAGCGGGCGAGGATTTTGGCATCCTCGGCGGCATTGATGGCCGGCACGGGGCTCGACTTGTCGATCACCTTGCCGGCGCGAATGGCGGCGGCGCGGCCGAACACCACAAGGTCGGTGAGGGAATTGGAACCCAGCCGATTGGCGCCATGCACCGAGGCGCAGGCGGCTTCGCCCACGGCCATCAGGCCGGGCACGATGCGATTGGGGTTGTCCGGCGTCGGGTCGAGCACTTCGCCATGATAATTGGCGGGAATGCCGCCCATATTATAGTGCACGGTGGGCAGCACCGGGATCGGCTCGCGGGTCAGATCGACGCCGGCAAAGATTTTTGCCGATTCGGTAATGCCCGGCAGCCGCTCATGCAGCACCTTGGGATCGAGATGATCGAGGTGCAGATAAATGTGGTCCTTGTTGGGGCCCACGCCCCGGCCCTCGCGGATTTCGAGCGTCATGCAGCGGGAGACCACGTCGCGTGAGGCCAGATCCTTGGCGTTGGGGGCGTAGCGCTCCATGAAGCGCTCGCCTTCCGAATTGGTGAGATACCCGCCCTCGCCGCGCGCGCCTTCGGTGATGAGGACGCCCGCGCCATAGATGCCGGTGGGGTGGAATTGCACGAATTCCATATCCTGCAGCGGCAGGCCGGCCCGCGCCACCATGCCATTGCCGTCGCCGGTGCAGGTATGGGCCGAGGTGGCCGAGAAATAGGAGCGGCCGTAACCGCCGGTGGCCAGCACGACCAGCTTGGCGCGGAAGCGATGCAGCGTGCCATCATCGAGCTTCCAGGCGATCACGCCCTGGCATTCGCCATTCTCGCCCATGATCAGGTCGAGCGCGAAATATTCGATATAGAATTGCGCATTGTTGCGCAGGCTCTGCCCGTACAGCGTGTGCAGAATCGCGTGGCCGGTACGGTCGGCGGCGGCGCAGGTGCGCTGCACCGGCGGGCCATCGCCGAATTCGGTCATATGGCCGCCAAACGGGCGCTGATAGATCTTGCCCTGCTCAGTGCGGCTGAACGGCACGCCGTAATGCTCGAGCTCATAAATGGCAGCCGGGGCTTCGCGCGCCAGATATTCCATGGCGTCATTGTCGCCCAGCCAGTCCGACCCCTTGACGGTGTCGTACATGTGCCATTGCCAGCTATCGGGACCCATATTCTGCAGCGAGGCGGCAATGCCGCCCTGTGCCGCCACAGTGTGGCTGCGGGTGGGGAAGACCTTGGTGATGCAGGCGGTGTTGAAGCCCTGCTCGGCCATGCCCAGAGTCGCGCGGAGACCTGCGCCGCCGGCGCCCACCACGACCACGTCGAATTCGTGGTCGATGAGTTCATAAGTGGAAGCCATCAGGCACTAACCCCAGAAGACGAGCTTGAGAATGGAAATCACGCCGATCAAACCCACGGCGAGGCAGAACAGCGTATTGAGCAGCATGGCCAGCCGATAGGTGGCGCCCGCCAGATAATCTTCCAGCGTATCGCGCATGCCATTGCGCATATGCACGGTGACCACGGCCAGCAGCACGGCAAAGGGAATGCCGACAAAACCATTGCCGATCACGGCGACCATGTCGGCACGGCCCTGCCCGGCCAGGCGCACCACGATGAACACCAGCAAGCCGATGAACAGCACATTGATCGCGCCGGTCACCCGCTGGGTGATGAAATGTCGGGTCGAGGCTTTGGCATCGCCATATTTGGTCTTGGGATCGGCGATGATGTCCCGGGTGATCACTTGTTCACGCATCAATGCACCCACACAAAAACGGTCCAGACCAGCAGCGTCAGCACGATGGAGGCCGCTAGATTGGCCCAGGCGATGGCTTCGCGCTGGCCGGGCTCCATCATCTCGATGAAATCCCAGACGAAATGGCGCAGGCCGCCCAGCATGTGGTGGAACAGCGACCAGGAATAGCCAAACAGCACCAATTGGCCGAACCAGCTGCCATAGACGGCATTGACCACATTGAGCGGTTCGGGCCCGATGGCGGCGGCGGCCAGCCACAGCACCAGCAGGGCCGAGCCCACATAATTGGCAATGCCCGTCGCGCGATGCGCGATCGACATGGCCATGGTGATGGTCCAGCGATAGATTTGCAGATGCGGAGAAGTGGGGCGGGAGCGAACCGTCATGGAGTCTTCCTGGAGCCGTCCTGAACGCGCGGGAGGGACCGCTGTAGTTTGGAATGGTTCAAGACTTCTAGCCTCCCCGCATGACAATTCAAAGCCCCCCAAAGGTCAACTTTTGGCGCATTGCGCACTTTGTTCGTATACCGCCCTAAGTGTTCGGAGGGCGACGGAATTGGGAGCGCTGTTAAGCCAGAAAAGGCTGTTCGGGGCGACCCATGGGGCCTTTGGCGGCCAAGCGCAGGCGCAAAAAATCCCGCCACGATTGTAACTCACGCCCGATGCCGTGCACGGCATAGCCTTTCCACATCACTACCGCCGCAAGCGGCGAAGGCGATGGAAGGAGCGCAGGATGACACAGACAGCAACACGCACGATGGGTTCGCCGGCGGCCGAGGCAATTACGCTGCTCGCCTATGCGGCGGCTCCGGTCTTCGGCCTCATGGCGGGCCTATCCGCCCTTGATGCGTCGGGCATGTCGATCTGCTCGGGCGCCGCCATGCTGCCGATCCATGACATGGCCCTGATGTATCTGCTGATGGGCGTCTTTCACCTGTCGCCCTGGCTCAAGCTGCTCTTTGCCCAGCGCCGCGACACAGACCTTTCCCAAACCCAAGGAGAATGACGATGCACCACATGGTTGTTTCACACGATGACTGGCTTGCCGCCCGCAAGGACTTCCTCAAAGGCGAGAAGGAGCTGACCCATTTGCGCGACAAGCTCGCGCGGGAGCGGCTGGCTTTGCCCTGGGAGCGCATGGACAAGGATTATGTGTTCGACACCTTGGCAGGACCGCGCAGCCTAGCCGAGCTCTTCGAGGGGCGCTCGCAGCTGCTGGTGCAGCATTTCATGTTTGCGCCGGGTTGGACGCAAGGCTGCCCGAGTTGTTCCTTCATGGCCGACCATACCGATGGCATGAACCTGCATCTGGCCAATCACGACGTCACCATGGTCGCCGTCTCGCGCGCCCCGCTGGCCGATATCGAGCGCTATCGCCAGCGCATGGGCTGGCAGTTCACCTGGGTGTCCTCATTTGGCAGCACGTTCAATTACGATTTCCGGGTGAGCTTCACGCCGGAGGAAATTGCCAGCGGCCATATCGACTACAATTTCGGACAATGGCAGGAAACCGGCGAGGAATGGCCTGGGGTCACGGCCTTTTACAAGGACGAGGACGGGCAGGTATTCCGCAGCTATTCCACCTTCGGCCGCGGTGTGGAGGTGATGATGGGCACCTATGCCATGCTCGATCTCATGCCCAAGGGCCGCAATGAAACCGAGGGCATGGACTGGCTGCGCCGCCACGATCGCTACCAGTAATTGCAGGCGGCATTGTCATTGCCGGAGCCTTAGCGCTCCGGCAATTTTCATCAATTCCCATCACGCCTGTTCCAGCAGCCCCGCCAGTTCCACCGGCAGCAGCAACGGCACGTCGTGGCCGCAGGGCAGTTCGTGCACGCTCCAGGCCGGATCGTTCCGCAGCGGCGCGGCGATACCGCCGAAGCCGTCCCAGCCGGTGGCCAGGATATAGGTTTTGCGGGCAATGCCCAGATAGGCGCCGGTGACCTTGAGCCGTTCGGTAAAGGTGCCGGTCGGCTGCGGTGTGCTGAGGGCAACAACCCGGGCCCCTTCGGCCTTGGTCGCATAGTCATCTTCACCACCATCGGGCACGGGGGTCAGCGGGCCGGTGAATTTCTCGCCAAAGAAGTCCTCGAAGGATTGGCCGTCGGCAGGGATGAAAGCATCGAGGTAGACGATCGAGGCAATGCGAGCGGCGGCCCGCTCGGCCACCCCGGTGATGACGATGCCGCCATAGGAATGGCCCACCAGCACCACCTCGGTCAGATCGTGCCAGATCATCTCGTTGACGACGTCGTTCACATGGTCGGTCAGCGTGATGGGATAGGCCGCCAGATGGGAGCGCTCCCCCAGCCCGCTCAGCGTCGGCACATGCACACGGTGGCCGTCCCCGCGCAGCCGCTCGGCTACCTTGTCCCAACCCCAAGCACCCGCCCATGCCCCATGCACCAGCACAAATGTCGTCATCGCTTCCTCCCGTATGATTGCAAAATGCAAGCACTTGCTTTTTACAACCATAGCACCTAGAGTCAAGTCATGATGCAGACTTCTTTCCGTTCCGGCTGTCCGATCAATCTGGGCCTCGAAGTGTTCGGCGACAAATGGACCCTGCTGATCATTCGCGACATGATGTTTGCCGGCAAACGCCATTTCCGCGAATTCCTGGCCTCGGACGAAGCCATATCCAGCAATATCCTGTCCGACCGGCTGGCCATGCTGGTGGAAGCCGGCATCGTGACCCGCGCGGGCGACCCCAGCCACAAGCTCAAGGCGATCTATTCGCTAACCGCAAAGGGCATCGACCTGCTGCCGATCATCGCCCAGATCAGCCGCTGGAGCCGCAACTACATGCCCGTCGACCCCGTGCTCGCCGCCACGGGCGAGGCGCGGGATCGGGGCGGCCCCGGCGCTATCGAAGCGCAGATGGCAGAGTTGCGCCGGGTTCATCTGGGTGAGGGTTAGGACTTCGGCTTTGGGCGCTGGAGAGCCCCGATCTGCCTCCCTCCCCCATGTGGGGAGGGATTGAGGGTGGGGGTGCTGAGGTCTCCACCAGCATGGAATTCGTGGCAGTCGCAGCACCCCCACCCTAGCCCTCCCCAAGGGGGAGGGAACCGTATCGGGGCATCCGACGATCAGAACATCGATCCCGGGACTGGCCCTGGCGCGCCATTTGCGGCATAGCTCTGCCAGCATCGAGAGGGCATCCGATTGAGCGACAAGATCATTATCGAGAGCGTCACCAAGCTGGCCCATAATTGGGGCCGGTTCGACGATTATCAGGTCAATCATCCGCGTCGTGACGGCGGAAGCCAGACAGTGCGCCGCGAAGTCTATGACCATGGCAGCGCCGCGGCGGTGTTGCTGCACGCGCCCGCGGCTGACACGATCATCCTCACCCGCCAGTTCCGCCTGCCGCCGCATCTGAATGGCGATGCCGCCTGGATGATCGAAGTGCCCGCCGGCATGCTGGACGGGGAAAGTGCCGCGGTGGCCGCCCATCGCGAAGCCGTCGAGGAAACTGGCTATGAGCCGGCCGACCTGCAATTCATGTTCAACGCCTATATGAGCCCGGGCTCATTGACGGAAAAATGCGCCTGCTTCCTGGCGCGCTACACGCCCGGCGCCCCGCTGCATGCCGGGGGCGGGCTGGAACATGAAGGCGAAGATATCGAGGTGTTCGAAATCGGCTTTGCCGAGGCTCTGGCGATGATCGGGACCGGCGAGATCATCGACGCCAAGACCATCATGCTGCTGCAGGCGCTGGCGCTGCAACAGATGCGGGACGGCAGTTGAGGTTGGACAGGACTTGGAAAGCCGCGATCCCCTCCCTCCCCCTTGAGGGGAGGGGATTGGATCGGGGCTCTCAGTTTGCCGCGCTAAATCCAGCCCTCAATAATCGACAAGCTTCTTGTCCGGATCATAGGGTTGATCCCTGGCCACGCGGGTGACGGCCTGGCCGGCCTTCATCTTTTTGGCGACCGCGTCATAGGCATAGGTGGGCGAGCCATGCAGTTCCCAGCCCTCGCTCAGGGCCTTGGTGACCTTGTGGCAAAACGAGGAATCGTCTTCCCCGGACAAAAAGCGGTAGATCAGCATTGCAACCCCGGTATGCGGGCGCCCCATGCGCCCCAGGTTGATCTTCTTCTGCCACAGAGCTAAGCGATATGCCATGCACAGCTTTCCAGACCACCTGCTCAAGGGCCACGCCAATTTCATGGCCGGCCGCTATGCCCGCGAAAAGGACCGGATCCGCGATCTGGCCGCCGAGGGGCAGAACCCCACAACTATGATCATTGCCTGCTGCGACAGCCGCGCAGCGCCCGAAATGATCTTCGATGCCGGGCCCGGCGAATTGTTCGTGCTGCGCAACGTGGCCAATCTGGTGCCCACCTATCAGCCCGATGGCGGCCAGCACGGCACTTCGGCGGCTATCGAATTTGCCGTCAAGGCGCTCAACATCGCCAATGTCGTCGTGATGGGCCATGGCCGCTGCGGCGGCATCAAGGCGGCGCTCAACCCCGACAGCAAGCCGCTCGATTCCGGCGACTTCATCGGCAAGTGGATGAGCATGCTGGGCGGCCTGCCCGACCAGATCGTGCAGAACGAGCTGATGACCCCGGCCGAACGGCAGACCGCACTGGAGCGGATTTCGATCCGCAATTCGATCCGCAACCTGCGCACCTTCCCCTATGTGGCTTCGCTCGAGGCCGAGGGGAAAATCGCCGTACATGGCGCCTGGTTCGATATTTCGACGGGCGAGCTATGGATCATGAACTCGAGCGGCGATTTCATCCGCCCCGATTTCTGAGTTTTTTCGGGCCGTTCGACTTGGTGGGAGCGGGGCGATCAAGTTTCCGTTCCGGCACTGTAACGCTTATGTGATCGTGCAGACTTGCCGGCATTCAAAGCTGATGCGGCGTGGGTGAAAATTCATCCCGCCGAGCAAGACTAGCGCGACAAGTAAACTTGCAATTCATCGCGGCATCGGCCCAATATCTGGCGCAATACCTGGCAGTTATTTTGTAAAATCACTGCCTCTAATTTGCCCGATTATCTCCCGCTCGCTGCCGGTTTTACGGCCAGCACAGGACACATTACCCCATCACTCTTTGTTGCACGGACCGCGCGGAGTGCGATCCGTCGGCCACGGGCTAACCCGTTGCCGCTGTCTCCCCAACATGGAGTTCAAACCCCCCATGAAGAAGCTCATCCTGTCCGTCGCTGTCGTTCTGGGCCTGTCCGGCGCCGCTTTCGCGCAAGACGCAGTAGCCCCCGATTTCGCGACCCTGGATACCGACGCCAGTGGCGGCATCTCGCTGACCGAGCTGCAGGTGGCCATGCCCGGCGTCACCGCCGAGCAATTTGCCGCCGCCGATACTGATGGCAATGGCGAGCTGAGCGCCGAGGAATTCGCCGCGGCGACGACGCCGGCCCCGGTTCCTGCGCCCGCAATGTAAATTAGCCCGGGGGAACCATACGGCCATCGCCTGGTTTCCCCTGGCTCTTGCCCCCGCCCGCCAGAACGGGCACCCATCTAGGAGAGAATTGATGCGCAAGATTGTTCTTGGCTTTGCCATTCTGAGCCTATCGGCCGGCGCCGCCCTGGCGCAGACCCCCACCAATTTCACCGATGTCGACACCGATGGTAGCGGCGAGCTGTCGCTGAGCGAATTGCAGGTGGTCTGGCCCGACCTGACCGAAGCCGAATTCACCGGCGCCGATATCGATGCCAGCGGCGGCATTTCCGCCAGCGAACTGGCCGGGCTGCAGCCTGCCGCCGTGCCCGCTGATCCGGCCGCACCCGCAGCGCCTGCTGCGCCCGCCGACCCGGTGGACACGCCCGATTCCCTGGTGCAGTAAAATCGCCTATCGGCCGCCCTCCGGGGCGGCCTTTTTGTTAGTCCAGCCGCATGGCCGGCTCACTCGGCCGGCCGCGCAGCAGCGTGATGACAAGGCCCAGAATGACCAGCCCGGCCCCAGCAATCTCGACCGGGGTGATCACCTCCCCCAGCACCAGATAGCCCGACAACATGCCGGTGATCGGCACCAGGAGGGTAAATGGCGCCACCACCGACGCCTTGTGCCGGCCCAAGAGCCAACTCCAGATCGCCCCGCCCAACAGCGTCGCCGGATAGGCGAGAAAGGCGATCAGCCCCGCATCCTGCCAGCTGAACCCGCGCAAGGCGGTGAGCACGGTTTGTGGCCCCTCGACCAGCAATGACAGCGCCAAGAGCGGCAGCGGCGCGGCCAGCGCACCCCAGACAGTGAAGGACAAGGCATTGATCTTGCCCGCCTTCTTGGTCAGCACATTGGCCAGGCCCCAGGCCAAAGCCGCCAGCAGCGTCATGCCCAGCGGCAAGAGCGAAGTGGCGCCAAGCCGTTCGGTGGCGATCACCGCAATGCCGCCAAAGGCCACCGCCCCCCCCATGATCTGGAACCGGGTCGGCCGCTCGCCCAATAGCAGGAAGGCGAGGCCCATGGTGAAAAACGCCTGCACCTGCAGCACCAGCGAACTCAGCCCCGCCGACATGCCCCAGGCGATGGAGAGGTTCAAAAAGGCATATAGCGCAAAGCCGAAGCTGAGTCCGAACCCCACCACAATGGGCCACGGCGCCTTGGGCGGCTTGACGAAGAACACCAGCGGAAAAGCCGCAAACAGGAAGCGCAACGCCGCCGCCAATAAGGGCGGCAGGGCGTCGACGCTCAGTTTGATGACGACGAAGTTAAAGCCCCAGATGACCACGACCAGCAGCGCCAGCCCGATATGGCGGATCGGCATTATACGCCGCCCGCCGGCCGCCACCGCGCCAGGGCTTTTGGCCCCAACACATTGAGCACCAGCCCGACAAAGATCAAAAGGCTGCCCAGGATCTCCGGCACGGTGACCGCTTCACCCAGAATGAGCATCGCGGCGGCAAAGCCCACTACCGGCACCAGCAGCGAGAATGGCGCGACCACGCTGGCCGGATAACGCCCCAGCAACACTGCCCATAGCCCATAGCCGAACAGCGTCGAGCCATAGGCGATGAAGAGGACCGAACCGATACCGCGGGGTGTCATGGCGAGGAGCGATGCATAAGCACCCGGCCCCTCGAAGATCAGCGATAGTGCCAACATGGGGATGGGCGGCACCAGGCTGCCCCAGACGACGAAGCCCAGCATATCGACCTTGCCGGCCCGCTTGGTGACGATATTGGACATGGCCCAGAACATCGCCGCCACCAGCGTCATCACCAGCGGCACCAGCACCGCGCCGCCCAGATGCTCGGCCCCGATGGTCGCGAGCCCCAGAAGGGCGATCAACGCCCCGCCAAGCTGGAACAGGCCCGGCCGCTCGCCCAGGAACAGCACGGCCAAAGCCATGGTGAAAAACACCTGCATCTGCATGACCAAGCTGGCCAGCCCTGCCGGCATGCCCAACCGCATGGCGGTGAACAGGAAGCTGAATTGCAGCACGCCTACGGTAAAGCCATAGAGGATCAGCATGCGCCAGCTCACCTGGGGCCGCCGGATGAAAAACACGGCCGGGAGCGCGCAGCCGAGATAGCGCAGCGCCGTCAGCATGAAGGGCGGGACTTCGTCCACGCCCCATTTGATGGCGACGAAATTGAGCCCCCAGACAATGACGACGCCAAGGGCTAGGATGAGGTCACGCGGGGACATTTTGAAACCTTGGGCCTATGTCGGCCAGAGAGCACGCCCCAGCCACAATGTCATCCCGGCGCAGGCCGGGATCCATGCTGAAGGCCATCAACACATCTCATATGCGGAGAGGACACAGCATGGATTCCGGCCTGCGCCGGAATGACCCTGTATGTGAGTTGGCCCCGGTGCAACCGCCCCGAGGCCAAAAGAATTAAGCCGCCTTCTTGGCCAAGAGGCCACGTTCGATCAGCGTTTCGGCGATCTGGATCGTGTTGAGCGCTGCGCCCTTGCGCAGATTGTCGCTCACGACCCAGATATTGAGGCCATTCTCGATCGTATTGTCTTCGCGGATGCGGGAGACATAGGTGTCGTATTCGCCCACCACTTCCACCGGGGTCGCGTAGCCGCCCGGCTCGCGCTTGTCGAGCACCGAAATGCCCGGTGCGTCGCGCAGGATATCGCGGGCTTCGTCAGCCGAAATCGGGTTTTCGAATTCGATATTGACCGCTTCCGAATGCCCAACAAACACCGGCACGCGCACGGCAGTGCAGGTCACCTTGATCTTGGGATCGAGGATCTTCTTGGTTTCGGCCAGCACCTTCCACTCTTCCTTGGTGTAGCCGTCTTCCATGAACACATCGATGTGCGGGATGACGTTGAAGGCGATCTGCTTGGGGAACTTGCCGGGCGTGGCGCTATCGTTGACGAAAATGCCCTTGGTCTGGTTCCACAGCTCGTCGACGCCATCCTTGCCCGCGCCCGAGACCGACTGATAGGTCGAGACCACGATGCGCTTGATCTTGGCGAAGTCATGCAGGGGCTTGAGCGCCACCACGAGCTGGGCCGTCGAGCAGTTCGGATTGGCAATGATATTGGTGCGGTTGGGATTGGCCATGAAGGCGTCCAGCACATGGGCGTTCACTTCCGGCACCACCAGCGGCACGTCGGAATGATAGCGCCAATAGCTCGAATTATCGATCACGATGGCGCCCTTGGCGGCGATGCGTTGCGCCCATTCCTTGGAAATGGTGCCGCCAGCCGACATGATGGCGAAATCCACGCCAGTGAAATCGAAGTCCTCGAGATTCTTGGCCTTCAAAATCTTGTCGCCATAGGAAATTTCCCGCCCGATCGAGCGCGAGGACGCCAGCGCGATAACCTCGTCGGCGGGGAACTTGCGTTCGGCCAGAATATTGAGAACTTCCCGGCCCACATTACCAGTGGCACCGACGACAGCGACGCGATAACCCATTTTTGGAACTCCAGTCCCTTACCAGTTTCCGCCCCCGCGCGATGACTTGCATCGCGGCCAGTGCTGTGAGCCTCTCCCCGTCGGGAGACGACCCGGGGAAAAGCTTCAGGCGGTTTTGGTGGTTTTGGTCATGAGGGCAGCGACGCCGCCGGTGAACACCGGGGTCGTAGGCAAATCGGCCATAGCGAAAGCGCTGCGCATCTTGTGACTGCTTTGGTTGCAAGCAGGACTTGTCATACTCTCAAATAGGAAAGAGTCAATCTTAAGAGGCTGGTTCCGGTCAGAGCATCGCCATTCTGAGTAACCGTCATTGCCCGGCTCGTCCGGGCAATCCACGTCGCCGCATACGCTGAAAGGTGGATCACCCGGACAAGCCGGGTGATGACGATGGGGCAAGCGACCGAGAAAGCACACGAACACTCGCCCAACGCTTGCCACCACGCACCCCATGGCTGTAACTGCCGCCAAACCCAAAGGGCCAAAACAATGCATTACGACGTGATCGTCCTCGGCGCCGGGGCCGCTGGTATGATGGCCGCCATCGAAGCGGGCAAGCGCGGCCGCAAGGTGCTGCTGGTCGACCACGCCGCCCATGCCGGCGACAAGATCCGCATTTCGGGCGGCGGCCGCTGCAATTTCACCAATATCAATGCCACGATCGAGCGCGGCCGCGACCGCTTCCTCAGCGATAATCCACGCTTCGCGCTCTCGGCGCTGTCGCGCTACACGCCCGACATGTTCATCGCCCTAGTGCAGCGCTACGGCATCACCTTCCACGAAAAGACCCTGGGCCAATTGTTCTGCGATGGCCCCGCCACCCAGATCAACACGATGCTGCTGGGCGAAATGCGGCTGGCCGGGGTGACGCTCTGGCTCAAGACCAGTATCGAGCAGGTGACCAAGACCGAAACCGGCTTTGAAGTGCTGTTCACCAATACATCAGCGACTGCCGAGAGCCTGATCGTCGCCACCGGCGGCAAATCCATCCCCAAAATGGGCGCCACCGGCTTTGGCTATCAGCTGGCCACCCAGTTCGGCCTGCGTCTCACCGAGACGCGCCCGGGCCTCGTCCCGCTGACCTTTGAAACCGGGGCGCTGGAAAAGCTCACGCCTCTGTCGGGTATTGCCACCGACGCTATCGTTAAGCACGGCAAGACCGCGTTCGAGGAAGCCCTGCTCTTTACCCATCGGGGCCTGTCCGGTCCCGCTATCCTGCAGATTTCCTCCTATTGGCGCGAGGGCGACGCCATTGAAGTCGACCTGCTGCCCGGTCGCGATGCCGGCGAAGTGCTGCGCGCCGCCCGCAAGGAAACCCCAAAAGTTCAGGTGCAGACGGTTATCGGCAATCTCCTGCCCAAAAAGCTCGCGCAATTGCTGGGCGACGAGCTCGACATGCCTGGCATGTTCGGCGATTTCTCGGACAAGAAGCTGGCCGTGATCGAAGCCAAGCTCAAGAACTGGACGCTCAAGCCCGTTGGTTCGGAAGGCTATCGCACCGCTGAAGTGACGCTAGGCGGCGTCGACACGCGCGACCTCGACGCCAAGACCATGGCGGCCCGCGCGGTGCCCGGCCTCTATTTCGTCGGCGAAGCGGTCGACGTCACCGGCTGGCTCGGCGGCTACAATTTCCAATGGGCGTGGGCGTCCGGTTGGGCTGCGGGGCAAGCGGCTTAGGGCAAAACTACACTCGCAATATCGCCCCACCCAAAATGTCATTCCCGCGAAAGCGGGAACCTCTGTTTGGCGATGCCAGCAAAGAAAACGGAGGTTCCCGCTTTCGCGGGAATGACATTTTGGGTGGGGGGAGTTCTCGGTGAAGAGCCCTGCCCTAGCTCTCCCCCTGCGCAAACGTGATCCTGTTCCCGCAGGGATCGGTCACCGTCATCTCCAGCCCACCCCAGGGCGGCGTCTCCAGCCCCGGGCGATTATTCTTGTACCGCTTGCCCGTCAGCTCGGCATGAAACGCGTCCAGCCCGCTGACCTCGATCCGCACATGACTGCCCGGCGTCGCATCGCCATGATGCTCGGAAAGATGCAGCACGACGCCGTTCCGTGACACCTGCATGTAAAGCGGCAGATTGGGCTCGAAGCGATGCTCCCAATCCACGCTGAAGCCCAGCCAATCGAGATAGAATTCGCGCGCCTTGGCCTCGTCGAAACTGCGCAGGATCGGCACGGTGCTTATGTGCTGCATGGCAGCCTCCTCAGAACCGTATCCCGGCCCGGACGCCCACATTGGTCAGAGCCTCGCTGTCCCCGCACATCCCGCCATCGGTATAATGCTCGGCCGTCAGCATGAGGGACGCGCCCGGCAGGACATCGACACCCACGCTGCCCGAGGCGCGCAGCAGGGCCGCGCAGCCAAAGCGTTGCGGGGCTCCCGTCTCCAGCATGGAGCCGTTCTGCAGCGCCCCGCCCAGGCTCGCCTCGGCAAAAATCGGCAGCACAGGTAGCCGGAAGGTCAGGCTCAGCCCGCCATAGAGCATGCTTTCCTTGCCATCGAGATTAAAGGTGGCGCCCAGATGCGGGCGGATTTCCGCCGGTACCAGAGCGGGGCTCAGTGCCGGCACGACAAACAGCAATTCCACATTGGCGTCTTCGATGCGCTCGGTATCGAACAGGCCGGAGCTATCGGCATCGGTTACGCCGCGCGAAAAGATGCCGCCGCGGATTTCGGGCAGGATATCGAACTGGGCTTGGGCCCCGCCCATGGTGAGCAGCACCAGGCCCCAAGCCATCATCGCCTGCCAGACTATCCGCATCACTCTTCTCCAATTCGCCTATGGCGATTGGATGGCGCAGCGCGGGGCTGCGCAATGTTTGATTCAAATTGTCTTTAACTGGGCGTTAACGCTGGTGGGGTGGGAGCAGCAAAGAAAGAGACCCCTCATCCGCCCTTCGGGCACCTTCTCCCTCAAGGGGAGAAGGAGGCCCAGTGCTCGGCTAAGCTCGGTGCCAACCCTCTCCCCTTGAGGGAGAGGGTGGATCGGCCGTTAGGCCGAGACGGGTGAGGGGTCTGCTTCCGCAAACACCAGACCCAAGATGATCTCAGAACTTCCAGCCGACGCGCAGGCCGAAGTTGGATAGTCCGTCATTGGCATCGCACCAGCCATTATTGGAGGTGTGTTCATAGGTCAGGGTGGCGGTCATGCTGTCACTGAGGTTGGCGCCGACGCCGAACCGCTCGTAGAAATTGACGCGGCAGCCGAAATTCTTGCGGCCTTCGGGTGCGCCGGTCAGATAGCCATCATTGACGGCGGCGCCGAACGTGCCTTCGAGATAGAACGGGGTTTCGAACACCGGCAATTGCCAGGTCAGGCCCAGATGGGCGATCGAATCGCCATCGCCCAGATTGAGCGTGGCGCCGACTTCCGGACGCGGCGCGCCGACCCAGCGGAAGGCGTCGAGGTCCGGCGAGGTGAACAGCACGTCGAAGCTGACATCCTCGATATGGCTGAGATCCCAGTTCTGCACGCTGAAGGGCAGCATGGTGCTGTCGACCGAATGGGCATGCACGCCGATGCGCAATTCGTCGACCACGCCGGCCAAGGGATGAGGGTCCATCAGATCCTGCGCGGCCACGGGCGCCACGGCGCCGACGAGACCCAGGGCAGAAAAAAGCAGCGTACGCAGTACCGACATGACCGACCATTCACTTGGAAAACGGCCTGCATTGAGCTTGCAAGCCCCAATAGAGTCAATGCCTTCGGAGCGATTTGGCCGCTCATGTGACCGGCCAGCAACGCCTGATACCCATAAAAACGGGGGCCGCCCGGCGTGGCGGCCCCCGAAAAATCACGCTACGAAGCGCCTGCTTACTTGGGCAGCAGCACCTTGTTGACCACATGGATCACGCCATTGGACTGGTTGACGTCGGCAATGGAAATCTTGGCGGCATCGCCGTTTTCATCCACCACATAGAGCACGTCGCCAAGCTTGGTGAATTGCAGATTGTCGCCCGAAACCGTCTTGAGCAGGAAGCCGCCGGGGCTGGCTTCGGCCTTGGCCCGCAGGTCCGCCAGCGAATATTTGCCGGCGATGACATGGGCGGTCAGGATCTTGACCAGCATGGCCTTGTTCTCAGGCTTGAGCAGGGTATCGACAGTGCCAGCCGGCAGGGCGGCAAAGGCGGCGTTGACCGGAGCGAACACGGTGAACGGGCCGGCGCTGGACAGCACATCGACCAGGCCCGCAGCCTTGACGGCCGCGACGAGCGTCGTGTGATCCTTGGAATTGACGGCATTCTCGACGATGTTCTTGGTGGCGAACATCGGCGCGCCACCAACGCGCGGATTGCTTTGCGCGAATGCGGCTGTGGAGCTGAGCAGAGCGGCGGCCACGAAAACGGCCTTGAGCAGTTTGCTGTTCATGATGAAATCCCTTGTTGACGCTTGTCGGTCAGGGGAGAGCTACGGCCGCCCGGCACAAAAAGTTTCGCCGATCAGCCAAGGCGGGGTGGAACCAGGGCCATGCAGAGCCTATCTTTCATCGTAATCAGACGATAGAAGCCCTCCATTGCGCCTTTGAAAGACCGATTGCCACCCCATGTCCAAGCCCCTTGCCCTCTCGATCCTCGATCTCGCCCCCATTGCCGAAGGCACCTCGACGCCTGACGCCCTGGCCGAAACCATTAAGCTGGCGCAGCTGGGCGACGCGCTTGGCTACACAAGGCTCTGGTATGCCGAGCATCACGGCATGGCGTCCATCGCATCGTCCTCCCCCGAAATCCTGATTTCGAGCGCTGCTGCCCATACCAAAAATATCCGCGTCGGCTCGGGCGGCGTCATGCTGCTCAACCATGCGCCGCTCCGCATTGCCGAGGCCTTCCGCACGCTCGAAGCCCTGCATCCCGGCCGTGTCGATCTGGGCCTGGGGCGTGCACCGGGCGGCGATGGCTATGCCATGCGCGCCTTGCGCAGCGGCGGCGGCGAGGAATTTTCCGCCTATCTCGCCGAGATGATGGCGTTTGACGAAGACAATTTCCCCTCCGATCATCCCTTTTCGCGCGTGCCCGTGGCGCCCGGCGGCATTCGCCTGCCCCCGCTCTGGTTGCTGGGCTCGTCCGGCGCCAGCGCCCAGGCGGCGGGTCAATTGGGCATGGGCTATGCCTTTGCCGCCCATTTCAGCCACACCCCGGCGGCGCCGGCCTTCGAGGCCTACCGCTATGGCTTCAAGCCGAGCGAAGCCATGCCCGAGCCTCGCGCCATTCTGGGCGTTTCGGTGGTTTGCGCGCCCACCGACGAGGAGGCGCAATACCTCTCCTATTCCCAGGCCGTGCAATGGGCGCTCTTCACCACCGGCGAGCAGCGCCGCCTGATGAGCCCGGAAGATGCCCATGCCCGCGTGCTGACCAGCCAGCAGCAAAGCGTGATCGACCATCAATCGACGCTCTGGATCGTCGGCTCGCCCCAAACGGTGCGGGATACGATCGCGGAAAAGGCCGAGAGCTCCGGGGCCGATGAGGTGATCATCACCACGACCGTGCACAGCTATGAGCTGCGCCGCCGCTCGTATCAGCTGATCGCCGAGGCCTTTGGGCTGGTGCCGCGTTAACCTCTCGTTCTGCCCACCACGATAGAATTGGCCGATAATCATTGGGATCAATGGACGGGGAGCGTTCATTGGCCCATTTCGGCATATCTGCCGATTGGGGACGCCGGGGCCGTGTCCGGCTAGACCAGAGTTGCGAACATGGGTGCCGCCGGTTTCGTCCTCGCCATCAATATCTTCGTCGCGGGATTGTTCGCCGCGGCTTTTGGTGCTGTGGCGTGGCGCTATAGCAGCGCTGTCGGCGCGCGCTGGCTGGCGCTGGCCTATGCCCTGGGCATCCTCAATTCCATCCTCGAATATATCCTGCCCGGGCAGGATGACCCGCGCCTGCTCGGCATTACCGTCTTTGCTGTAGCGCTCTCGGCTTTTCTCGTCTGCGTTGTCGGGCTTGCCCGCCATTATGCGGTGGCGGTGCCCTGGATTTGGCTAGGACTATTGGGCGGCGGCTCCCTGCTGGCCAATCTCATCCTGATCAACGAGCCGGCCA